>CAVOLS010000001.1:0-166760 GCA_963696835.1 uncultured Chitinophagaceae bacterium
ATCCACATCTGATGCTAAAGGGGTGGCCAGATATGGGGCGAGATAAACTTCAAAGTCCGCATGGCTCAGATCTACTGTCAGACTTGGATCTTTAATGGCAATAGTTCCGCCTGTCGTATTGGAATAAGGGGCTTTGTGATTTACCGCCGTTTGCGCCAATATGATACTTTCTCCCGGTTGAATAGGGTACTCATTTCCGGTACCCGGAATTCTGTACAGCGATTTGGCATAAATATAATCCTCATTTGGATTTAAGTTGGATTGCATTCCGATAGATTTAATCCAATTCCATTGACCGATCATTGGGCCGGAGGTTATAAAAAAGCCGGTTGATAAATTAGGACTTACTGTATTACACCCGATAACTTCTGCTACATACAGACTATCGGCGAATATCACTTCATTGGAATTGTTGTAAATCTCAATGAATTGGTCGCGGAAACTTGCACCATTCGTGGTATGGCTTCCGGCATAATAAATCTGTTTTAAAACCAGGCCACCGATTCGACCTACCTGCATCTTTAATTTTATGATGGTATCCAAGGTGTTATTGATATTCACTTTAGGCATAGATGCATTAACGGTAACATCCTCCTCTACGCTTTGCCCGGTTAAGGAATTAAAAATGTCTTTTGGAATGGTTGTGGTGGCGATAATATCATACACTCCGGCGCTTACATTTTTGAAATCGAAAGAGCCGGTTTCATCGCAAACCAATATATTCTCCTTACCAAACCATTGATTCACCAATTTAACCTTGATTCCCTGAACTGGTAACTTGAAATTGCCGTAGGTAGTATCATAAGCAACATTTAATTTTATATCCAGCGGGCCGATGGCTGGTTTCAAATCCAATTTTCTGCAGGAGGAAGAAACAACAAGAATTAAGACCTGGCAAACGAATAAATATCGAAGTATTTTCATGATGAAAGCTATTTAATGGTAAAAATTAATTCGGCACCAAAAGCCGGACGACCGTTATAATAAGAGATGGAAGAATTTTTATTTTCCATCGGCCGTATATTAAAGGCATTAAAGGCGTTAAAAGAAAACCGCAGGTAATCGCCAATTTCCTTACTGATCCTTAAATGAATGTTAGGATAAACGAATCCAGGCAAATATTTTACGCTTTCTGCCGGATTGGATTTCAATAAGTGCTCATACTCACTGGATTGAGCCTCTTTTAAGGATATAGGAAAATATTCAAGATCCTTGTTCAAATAGCCGACAGGATATACCGCACTGGCTAGATTTTGCTGCTTGTTTAAAATAAATACCTCCCCGGAAAACATAACTGCCATTCTCAAAGTGGGAATATGAGTAGTGGAGGTTATAGTGGATTTGATATTTTGCGATTTCGTTTCCTTGTTTTTGTACACTCCGTACACTGCCTTTCTTGTATAATCTATGCTGGTTTGATCAGAAGGCAGTGAAACCTCTTCATTGTTATCCCTGTAATAACCGTGGTAATAAGCGACACTCATATTAAAGGATGTGGCAATCGAACTAATTTTGTCTGTTGAGAACATGATCTCAAAACCTTTTGTATCATTATAAGCACCATTGTTGATTTTATTATAGGTGACATTGTAGGTTTTAGTAGTACCATCTGGAGCATATTCAGGCTTTTCATTGGGAACATTAGTGACGGTATAATTAGGAAGAACAACTGGTTTAATTTGATTAAGTGTGGAAAATCCATTGTTCATCACCCTGTTGAAAAAATATATCGAACCGTGAAACGGTTTCGTATCATAGGAGAAGCCGGTTTCAAATGTTTTGCTTTGATAAGCCTTCAAAGTTGAATTGTCCATCTTCAATACCTCAGTATGAACCAGGTAAACACTTTTATCTGCGTTTCCTGTATAAGCATTAACCAAAGGAATGTCGATATACACATTGCCGGGACTTATTTGAATCAGACTTGGCGTTTTTGTCGCTAATCCAAAAGAAGCGCTCCAGTTTACATTCTTCGCGATTTTCCAGTTGCTGTTAATCCTTGGCGAGAAACTAAAGAAACCGTGTTGAATATCTCCCCTGCCGCCAATGTTTAATGTATAAGGACGATCAAAAATCTTGGTGGTGAAGAGGTTTTCCGCATAAAAACCATAGTTGTTCTGGGTAGGTACATTATTAAAAGATCTTGCGCGGTCGCTTTTGTTTCCTGTCTGATAGAACCTGGGACGGTCGGCAAATACGATCGTTCCAGGCCCTTTGTTCGCATCATAATTATAATTGGATCCCAAAGTGAGTTTATAACTGATCTTCTTAATTTTGAAGAAAGAATTGGTTTCAATTCTTGCCGAAGCACTAACAGGATCGCCAATCACCTGTTGAACCGCCAAATAATATCCGGGAACAAAAATGCCTTCAAAAGTGCCTGAAACTTCGCTATCGGTAATTCCCATCACAGGGCGCAGGTTCAGATAATATTGAGAATAGGAATCCTGGTGTCCACGGTTGTAGCTTGCCTGAAAACTTATACTGTTTAACCAGGATTTTTTTATGGTGAGTTCGCTCCGGTTGCTCAAGCGCAGGTTCCAGTTATTGAATTTCGTCATGCGCTCGTTTCCGTCGTAAGGATCACGCCTTGTCTGGTCGAGAGTCGTATTGTAATCAACGCTTAAGTTGTTTTTGAAGGAAGTGCTTTTTTTCCTGTGATAGGTCCAGATAAATCCTCCCCCTAAACGGTTATAGGATTTCAGTTTGTTACGAGGATCGTCATTGCTGTTCAGGAAATCCATACTCACATTTATCACTCCCAGGTTGGGACTTACATTAAAACCTTTATTCAATCCAAAATTTTGAGTTCCTTCATTGGTCCGCACATTGAACCTTAACGGAGTGATTCCAGCCTGCCGGTTAATAATTACAATGCCAGTACTATAATCTCCGTATTTAGCCGATGCAACACCTGAAATAACTTCAATGCTTTCAATATTTTCCGCCTGAAGTGCTCGCAAATCAACCCCACTATTGGCTACATCTCCGGAATAAGTTGAGTTTAACGTCCCATTTTTGAAACTTAAATCTCCCAAAGTATTAGGTGTAGAAATGTCATTAGAAGAATTGAATCCCATTCTACCGGGATTCATTGCCTGCATGTTCGCGTTATTATTTATTCTATTACCATCAATCTGAACGGAAACCCCAAAGGCGTTATTCATCGATTGAATTGAATTCGGTGGAGTTACGTCCCTGATGTTAAGTACCGTAGCTCCTTGAAGTGTAGCACCTGGCCTCACCATGGATTGGCCCGGAAGGTATTTCAAAACGTCACTAACGCTTAAAGCCTGCGTCTGCTCAATTGCTTCTCGGTCGAAAACGATCGAGGAATTGGAGGCAAGTGTTTTCTTACGTACTCCGTTAACCTCCACCTGTGAAAGTTTGAGGCTAAGGTCACTCAAAGTAACAAGTTGAAAAACTGAAAATTGCTGGCGGGACAAGGTTTTGCTAACTGATGTTTTGCCAACATAACTCATGGTAAAAGTTATTTCATTCAATGTTTCGTTAACCGGAATTTCAAAAGTCCCATCGGCTTTACTTATTAGGGTTGCGCCGTTTTGAGCCACCTGGATAGATACATATCCTAAGGGCTTACCTTCTGAATTGATCACCTTACCTTTAATGATATCCGCCAAAACACTGCTGATTTAATGGAGGAAAGCTTCTGTCAGTAACTTTTTTGTTCCCTGATCATGATTGTTTTACCCGAAATGGAAAAAGTTACAGGCAGGTCTGCAAGGCATTGGTTCAGCACATCAGTTACAGCTGCATTAACCACATTAATATCGATTTTCTTTTTTTGACTGATGATATCACTATTGTAAATAAATTCATAACTGGTTTGTTTTCGGATATCCCTCAATACTTCATCAATCGGAACATTCTTTTTATTGATGGTTACCGTTTGAGAAAAGGCAGTCGCATAAAGTTGAAAATTGCTTAAAATAAGAAACAGGACAATAAGCCTGCATTTCAGGTAGAGGTTTAAAACAAAACGCGATCGGCCTTGAATGCCGGCAGTTTTCTTAAACAGTTTTGGTTGTAAAATGTAGGTCATGGTAAAAAGTGGTTTGTATTTCTCCTAAAAAATTATTGGTAAAAAGTAACTTTTGATCCTTCCAGTTTCCAGTGAACTCCTGCCGTGAATTCGAGCATAGCCAAAACTGCCGAAATCTGATTCTTCCTGGAAATAATGCCGGTAATATGCTTTGGGGGAATGTTTCCTTCAAATGCTATATCCACGTTGTACCATCTTGACAGTTGCTGGCTAATGGATTGCAGATCCACATCTGAGAAATCAAAAAGTCCATTTTTCCAGGCCAACACCTGCTCTATGTTCACGTCATCTGATAGGATTTGCAATCCGTTCTTTTTAATGGTCAGTTGTTCTCCTGGTAGTAATAGCCGGGTTTTCTCACCGTTTATTACTTTTACAGAACCTTCAAGCAAGGTGGTTTTCAGCCCTGGTTCTTCATGATAGGAGTTGATATTGAAATGCGTTCCCAACACTTCAACAACCGCATCGTTCACCTTTACCCTGAAAGGTTTTGAAGCATTTTTGGCAATTTCGAAATATCCTTCACCCGTTAGTTCAACATTTCGTTCCTTGCCTGAAAACACGGTTGGGAATGTAAGGCTGGATTCGGCATTTAACCAGATCTTGCTTCCGTCTGGCAAAACAACCTGGTACTGCCCTCCTCTGGGAGTAGCAATGGTGTTATAAAAAACCTCCTGCGATTTAGTCAAAAGTGAATCTTCTACTTTATAGGAAATTTCGCCGCCATCAAGTTTAAGCACATGAGTATTTCCTTGCCTGGCCAGCATTCCATTATCGGCGCTGTCGAGGGCTATCTGGTTTCCATCGGCAAGGGTGAGGATTGCACGGTTTCCACCCGGTAAAATATCATTTTTAAATCCGTGCTCTGATTTGGCAATTTGCTTTCCCGACTCCTTTGCCCGGAAAAAATAGATGGAAGACGCCAGCATTGCGATGATAACTCCTGCGGCAGCGGCATACCGCATGAACTTGAGCGGAAGAACTTTTGCTTTTCTGTCTGCTTTCTGATTCAATATTGCTTCTAACCGGTTTTCCATTCGCTGCCTCACTGTTTCATTTAGTTCATTTGGATGAACTGATTGAGATAGCTGATCCTGAATTAGCCGGCTGCTGACTTTTCTATTTTTTGTTGAGGACAAAAAATCCAATAACCTCTCCGTCTCTTGCGGAGAACATTCATTTTCAATTAGTTTTTGAAATAGAACACTAAAATTTTCCTGGTTTTCCAAACGTAAAATTTTTTATAAAGACGAGCCGCCAAAAAAAAATGGA
Organism: uncultured Chitinophagaceae bacterium; assembly: GCA_963696835.1. Lineage (GTDB taxonomy): Bacteria > Bacteroidota > Bacteroidia > Chitinophagales > Chitinophagaceae > Ginsengibacter. Next base: position 5,336 of record CAVOLS010000001.1, read on the forward strand.
GGGGTTAGAAAAGAAATTTTTGCAAAAAAAGATTTGGAGCGGGAATATGATTTTCAAAATCGGGAATAAATTCCAGGGTTTCAGGAATTTTTTCAATGGGGACAAGTCAATGTAAAAAATCTTCTAAAAAGGCACGTTTGCTGCCTTCAGTTCCTTAACCTTAGGTTTAAAAACCTTTATAAAAAGTCCCTTTGCTGTCTTGCTTCCCCCAGTTGCATGATTAGAAAAATTTTCCTGTCGTAGGGCGCAATAAAACTTGTTATATTTTATGGGAATAACTCAATGATGGTGGTTCAGTTAGCAGGAAACGCACTTTTTTCAAAGATTAATTTTGTTTCAAAGTTCACAACTCAATAAATAACTCAACCTAAATCAATTCTATCTATAAATAGTAATTGCTAATCTCATTTCATTGTTTCCCTGATGATCGCAATAAACATTAGCCCTAAGGCGGTATCCATTTTTTTGTTGATAAATTTCTGAATGGAAGACTTAGCTTTTGAAAAATGCTCTTTAACAGTAAAAGGAGAAATACCGAGATGGATCGCTGCTTCTTTATAAGTTCGTCCCTCAATTTTGCAAAGCTGATACACTTTTTTTTGCTGGGGCGGCAAGGTGTCAATGGCCTTGTTCAAAAAAGACTCATATTCCTTTCCGTGCAATTCTTCTTCAATGTGGCTGTAATTTTCAGTAGCAACTGCTTTGAAATGAGCATAAAGATTTCTGTCTCTTTTCAATTTTCTATAAAAATCGATCACCATGTTTTGTCCAATCCTATAAATATAAGAAGCGAAACTCTGCTCAATTTCAATGCTTTCCCTTTTCTGCCAGATGCGCGCAAAAATATCCTGCACTATTTCTTCAGAAATCTGCTCGTCTTTAACCATTTTTAAAACATTGAAATACATCGGGCCGCTATATTTCCGGAATAATTGCGTGAAAGCCGCCGTGCTTCCCTGTTTCAGTTGCTCGAGCAACCATTTTTCATCATCATAAATTTCTTTTGCCAACAGTTGTTATCGTTTTGGAAAAGTAAACTTAACAAAAATGAAGAGATCATAAGGGAAAAAATTAGAAATTGTTTTTTAAGATTGTTTATATTGGATACTTTACACACTCACATAATGCCGATTCATCCGCGTGTTTTTCCGGCAGTCGAGCATACCACTAGGTTGAATAGATGTGTACTCTTTATTGAAAGAAAAACAATTTTAGGAGAGTGAGTTTTATTGTAATTTTCAAAAAGCATATCTCACGGTACAATAGGGTAATTGCTCCTGCACCAAATCAAGCAATTCATCTACCAGTTCTTTCTTAAAACCCCGCTTGTATCGTACATTTCGTCCGCCTGTCTGGCTATATTTTACTTCCTGCACTTCCGGTTTCCAAAGTACCTCTTCTGCCTTTGGATGCCATCCCATATTCACTTCGTGTAGCTGTTCATTGTGCGTGAGGAAAATGATTTCTGCTACCAATTGCTTTTTGGTTTTCTCATTCAGCTTATCATTCATTTCTTCAAAAAGAATGCGCCAGTCATCTTTCCAGCCTTCATAAAAAATGACCGGAGAAAAATTGGTATTTACTTCATAACCTGCCTCAGTAAATTCATTCATAACATCAATCCGGTCGCTGATGGGCGTAGTGCGCACATCCACCAGCTTACTGATGTGATGCGGCATCAGGCTAAAACGAATCCGCGTTTTTAATTGAGGATCATAGGTCAGCATTTCCCTGTTCACAAATTTCGTTGCGAAGGTGAGTTTTGCATTCGGGATCTCTTTAAAGAGGTTCATCAGATCTTTTACATTATCGCAAATCGCTGCATCTGCACTGCAATCGCTGTTCTCCCCTATTTCATACACCCAATATTTCGGATCAATATGATCGCGGCGCTGGCAAAGGTCCTTGTCTCCCAGCATGCCTGCGGAGGTAATTGCAGATCTGTTCTATGTTTACAAAAATGGAGATGGGGTTGGCAAATCCCTTACGCCGCGGAACGTAGCAATAGGAACAAGCCATTGTGCACCCATTAGATTCTGAAGGCGCCACCCAATGCGAGCTTCTTGTGTTGGCGCGGCAATTTAATGACTTTTTAATACCCAGCACTATGATGTGTTTCTTGTTAGATATCCAGTCCTCAATGGAACCCTGGTTGCCATGAAGCTCCGGTATCTTCCAGTGAGAGGGCACTTCTTTAAGCACAGCATCCGGGTATTTTGCGAGTATTTCCTGGCCCCTTTTATAATTTCTTATCTCAGGTTCCAGGTAAATTTCATTTACCCTGAGAAGATCATCTATGGTTTTATTGTTAAGCATTGTCGAAATGTAGATGCGGTGATTAATTGTAATCTTTTTTCAACGGCGCTCTCTTTTTACATGCCCATATAAAATTACGAATTGAATGATATTTTGGTTCTATTAAATTCCTAATTGTATTCCTGAGTTATCGTTATTCTGTTATTCTTCGTATTAATCACTGAGACAGCGTCTCAGACCTGCCGCTTTTGCCCAACCTTACTAAATCCAGAGATTACGTCGCTGTGGGCATTTACGCAACTTTGCTCGGATGAACGTAAGATTGAGCTTTAAATTATATATTTGGCAACGGTTCCGGCAAATGGTACTCCATTTACAAGCCTGATCCAACCCATTGATTGTAAGCGGGAAGTATTGCAAACGACTTCCCCAAACGAATAAACAGTTCAAAAACAGAATGAAGAAATGAGCTTTAATATTCAACCAACATTAGAGAACGAAAACACCATTCTTTATCCATTACAGGAACAAGACTTTGAAGATTTATATGCTGTTGCAGCAGATCCAAAAATATGGGAACAACATCCAAATAAAGTCCGTTGGAAAAGGGAAGTATTCAAAGTTTTTTTTGATGGAGCCATGCAAAGTAAAGGAGCATTTAAAATTGTAAATAAAACCAACGGCAATATTATAGGTAGCACCCGGTTTTATGACTATAACGAGGAAGAAAACAGCATACTAATTGGATATACATTTTACGGCACACAATATTGGGGGAAAGGTATCAATCATTCAGTTAAGACTTTAATGTTGGATTATGTTTTTCAATTCGTTTCAAAAGTGTATTTCCATATTGGTGCCGATAACATTCGCTCTCAAATAGCAATCAACCGAGTAGGTGCCACTAAAATCGAAGAGCAAGAGGTAACTTATTTTGGAGAACAACCTAAATTGAATTATGTATATCGCTTAACAAAAGAGGAATTCCTTTTAACCAACCTGGGACGAGCTAATTGTCAAAGTATTTAATAACAATTCCAAAACGGGAAATGGCGATTGAGAGCTTCGATTAAACCTTTTTGCAAGGTTAGAGGAGTAATCCTAGTAACTAACCCCATCCACCAAAACCCAAAACTTCCTTAAACGACTGTTGCAAAATCAATCTTCTTTTGTGTTTTTGAAATTACGACTTTAGAGATAAAAACGGGAATGGCAATGCGGTTTCCGGTTTTGAATTTTGAATTTCATCAGACACATATTTGACCCGATCCTATTCCGGAGCATTCAACATCAACTACTGCATCCCCGTGGAGAATTAGCTAGTTTTTTTAGGTTACATAAAAGGTGGCTTGAATAAAACGGGCATTCCTACATCTGCTTGTTTCCCGGTCCGTACAATGGTTTGCCTGCTCTTGCACCATTGTGTTTTTCATTCTCCACCGTCAGTATTCCATTTACAATTACGAAATGAAAACCTTTAGAATAGGCATGAGGTTTTTGAAAGGTAGCCGCATCGGTAACCGTTTGCGGATCAAAAATCACTACATCGGCAGCGTAGCCCTCTCTTAGCAAACCTCTGTCGTGCAACTGGAACTTCTGCGCCGGTAACGAGGTCATCCTGCGGATCGCTTCTTCTAATGTAAGTACTTTTTCTTCCCGCACATATTTCCCCAATACTCTGGCGTTGGTACCATACCCCCGGGGATGTGGCATACCTGCATTGAAGACCCGGATGCTGGCATCGCTGGCAAACATATTGAACGGATACTGCATGATGCGTTTTACATCCTCTTCTCCCATGCCATGAAAAACAGCACCTGCACCGCCATTCATCATGATGTCAATTACAGTTTCGGCTTCAGCTTTCACGGTATGCTTATTCCCTTTCGCCAGATTGATCTCTTCAATGCTTTTGCCATTGTAGGTTGTGTCAGCACTATAGTAGGCCACCACTGCATAACTGAAATGTTTTAGTTTTCTTTTTTTCAGCTTGCGGAGCATTTCATTGATAACATATTTTTTAATTTCCGGCCTCTGCAATCGTGCTTTAATCGAATCCTGGCCGTCTGCTAAAATTTCATCAGGTATTAAGGTGCTTATCGAAGTGCTGCTTGCTGTGTAAGGATACTGGTCAATTGTTACCTCAATACCCTCTTCGCGTGCTGCTTTTACCAGCGCTATGGTTTGCACGCTGCGTCCCCAGTTTTGTTGCCCGCTGAGCTTGAAGTGCGATATCTCTACGGGAATTCCGGCTTCCCGCCCAATGGTCAAGGCTTCATTGATGGCATTCACAACACTATCTCCTTCATCACGCATGTGCGTAGCATAAACGCCTTTATATTTCGCCGCCATTTTTGCAAGCGAAACAATCTCCGGGGTTTTTGAATACGTACCGGGAATATAGATTAATCCTGTGGACAAACCTACGGCACCACTTTGCATCGCTTTTTCTACAAGACTGTCCATCCGTTGTTGTTCGTTGGCGCTCGCATCCCGGTTGGCTCTTCCCATTATCGCTTTCCGTACATCATTATGTCCGATGAGCGAAGCCACATTAATAGAAAGTTTCAGGGAGTCTATCCAGTTCAGGTATTTCCCGATATCGGTGTTGGAAGAACCGCAGTTGCCGGTGATGCAGGTAGTTACTCCATCGTAGATGAAACTCTGCGCCAATGGCTCTTTGCTTTCATCTCCTTCCAGGTGGGTATGCACATCAATAAATCCGGGAGCCACAACCAGCCCGGAAGCGTCAATTGTTTTTGCTGCTGAAAAATTCAGGGACCTTCCAACGCCAATAATTTTTCCTCCTTTAACGGCCACATCGCCGTAAAACCAATTATTGCCTGTGCCGTCAATGATTTTGCCATTGCGGATTAGAATGTCGCAAGAGGGTTGTTGTGCCAAAACCGAGAAAGGAAGCAGTAGGAGAAGAGTTAGTTTTTTCATTACTGCAAAATAGCAAAAATAGTGAATACAAAACCTGGGCCAGCACCATTTTGCACTTTTCAATTTCCTTTCCGTACACATCTCTAATTGTAAACACTGCAAGGTTTTGCCCTCTCAATAAAAGTTCGGCGGCAAACCTTTTAGGTTGGAGTTTGTACCTTTGCACTTCAAATGTAATTGAACAGTTATGGTAAAAATGGGTGAATACAATGTATTGAAGGTAATCAAGGAAAAATCCATGGGAGTTTTCCTTGACGATGGGGATATTGGCATCCTGCTGCCTAAACGGTTTGTTCCGCAGGGGACAAAAATGGGAGATGAACTGAAAGTTTTTTTATACCATGACGGCGAAGACCGTCCTATTGCGACGACTCAGGAACCCCTTGGTGTTCTTGGCGACATTGTAAAATTGAAGGCTGTAAGCGTAACACAGCAGGGCGCTTTTTTAGATTGGGGACTAATGAAAGATCTTTTTATTCCAAAATCGAAGATGCAGGGTTTCATGATCCCAAACGGCGAATATCTTGTCAAGATCGTAAAAGATGAACAGACGGGAAGGCTGGCTGCAACTGAAAAACTGGAACCTTTTCTTTCCAACGAAAACCTGACAGTTAAAGAAAAAGACCAGGTCGATCTTATAGTTTACAGGAAAACAGACATCGGTTACGAAGTAATAATCAACAAAATTCATAAAGGAATCCTGCACAACAACGAAATCTATCGGAATATTTCTGTGGGTGATCGTTTTACCGGTTTTATAAAAAATATCCTGCCGGAAAATAAAATAGATGTCGCTGCAGGTAAGCCGGGATATAACCGCGTTGAAGGCGAATCTGAAAAAGTTTTGAGACTCTTGAAAGAAAATGACGGTTATCTCCCTTATCATGACAAATCATCTCCCGAAGAAATTTATTCGTTCTTTGGTATGAGCAAGAAAACTTTTAAAATGACTACTGGAAAATTATACAAAGAACATAAAATCGCTTTTGCAAAAACGGGCATCCAGTTGTTGGATGCTTAAAATTATTGAAGTCGTATTAAACATTTTTTCGCAAAAGAGTAGGTTTTTGGACGTTAACTTCAAGTCTTCTACCATTTCAACTACTGAGCTTTTCAAATCAACTTCATTTGAAAGAAGGCAATATATGAAAAGGTGTATTTTAAAATAGATTGTTCCTCAATCAATTAGCTCAATTTATTTTTTGGCATCATTTTAGCCTTATTAAGGATAGAACAACCCACGTTATAATCTAATAACTCTGTTTTATCCCTGATTTCCCATGCTTTTGAAAAACTATTGAATTTAAATTATTATTGAAAAACCCGAAAGATTTAGGGCAGCATCCATTGCTGCCCTTATTTATTTGCTGAACTGTCCCTTGCTTTCAAGAAGTATTTATGAAAAAACATCAATTGGTATCCTACCGCATTGCTCCAGTAGTCCCAATTATGAGTTCCGGCTCTTTCGATATAATCGTGCGGAATTTTAAGTTGTAATAATTCCTTGTGAAGCTGGCGGTTGGATTCTATAAAAGCATCTGAAACCCCGCAATCAAAAATAACGGAAATTGTTTGCGCAGGCGCTTTCTTAACGAGGTTTACTACAGAATAAGTATAAAAATTTTGATTATTTAAGGTATCTCCAAAGTATTTCACAATGTCATATTTGCCTTTATAGGGCGAAAGATCCATGACTCCACTCATACTTCCGGCAGCGCTAAAAAATTCGGAATGTTTCCATGCCACGGACAAGGCTCCATGACCACCCATGCTTAAACCGGTTATCGCCCGATAATCTCTATTACTTAATGTCCGGTAAGCCGAATCAATAAAATGAGGCACTTCATCTGAAATATAAGTATCAAACTGATTTGAATTATCTACAGGACTATTGATATACCAACTGTCGTAATTTCCATCTGGACAAACGATCATCAGTTGAAATTTATCTGCATAATTTTTTATTTCCGGCACCTTTTGAATCCAGTTTGAGTATTTGCCGCTATATCCATGCAACAAATAAACGACCGGAAAGCGATCGGCTTTTTGTTGATAGGAATCTGGGACAATGACGACACATTTCCAGCTTTTTTGCATGGCCTTACTAAAAACACTGACGGTATCGACAGTGGCTGCCTTAGCGAATGAGGAAAGAAAAAATGCGATGGAGATTAAGAGGATGCAGGATGTATTTGGCTTCATATTTCAAACATACAAATAAAAAATGCAGGAGCAAAGAAGGTGTGTTCTTTGTTCCTGCATTTCTGGAATAATTATATGTCGGAAACCGTCTCTAATTATCAGGCGGAGGACCGTCAGATAATTAATCTACAACAGTTAATTTCCTTACCTGTTCAGAAGCATTTCCTTTTATCATCAAAATATAGTTTCCTTTTTGAATGCCTGACAAATCGAGGCTATTCGATGTTAACGTTACATTTTTGACAACCCTGCCGGAATTATCCAGGATTCTCACCTGGGTAGGTCCGGAAATGTTTGAAATCGTTACAGTGGAGTTGCGGGAAGCAGGATTTGGGTAAACAATAAAAGAGTTTCCTGATGCGCTTCCTTTCACAGTTTTGATTTCGCTATAGGTGAAACGATCGTCCAGATCCACAATTTTTAATTTGTAGTAGGAAAGGGATGCTGAATTGTTGCTGTTATCAGCAAAAGAGTAATTATGAACCAGATTGCTGTTGGCGGAAGCAGTGGCAACGGTACCAATCTTATCAAAATTCTGATTATCATAAGATCTGTAAACATCGAAATGGCTTGAATTAATTTCAGATTGAGTTTTCCAGCTCAGGAGCACATTATTATTTTTACGGGTAGCATTGAAATCGCTCAATGTAACCGGCATTGGATTGCAGGAAGGGCAGATAAAAACCCTGCTGCAAACGGAATTAACCGGTCCACAAGCGCCTGGCCCCATGGTAAGTATCACCTGTGGATTGCCTTCAGGGGATGAAAATGGGATGATAAACGAACCTGGAAAAGGCCCCGTGGGCATCACCGTTGTGCATGAAGTGGATATTAAAGTAGTGCCCGAAAATATCGAATCAACGATATGATTTTGAGTTGAAGCTGTATAAAAAACATACAACTGGTAGTTTCCGGGTGTTGCAGTTGTATTTACACCCCCGAGAATAATATCTGGGCAGGTTTGTGCGAATCCTGCACCGCTAAACAGTAGGATGGCAAGAAGAAGTCGAATTTTTTTCATGTTAAAAGTTTTTGATGAATGGAAAGAAAGCGCAATATCGTAAATATTCAAATGGCAAAAAATAAAATTTATAAAATCTAAAAAAGAATTTTTTTTAATTCAATACAAATAAAAAAAATGCATAATGAAAAACCCTTCGGGCTCTTAAAACTGCTAAAAAAAAGCTGTTTCAACAAGCCGGAAGGGTTCAAAATTTTATAAGAAAAACTTACCTATTTACCGAACTTCTTCTTCAGCAAACTGAGCGCATCTTCCATGGACTCACTTTTATTTTCCGCTTTAGGCGCGGAACGATGGTTTTCGGAACCGCGATTCGGACCAGCAGTTCTTTGCTGGCGGGAATTGGGTGCTTCCTGTGTTTGCTTGATGGAAAGTGCGATTCTCTTGCGTGGAATATCCACTTCCAGAACCTTCACCATCACCTTGTCGTTCAATTTCAAAACCTCTCCGGGATCGGTAATGTATTTGTGAGCAATTTCGGAAACATGAACCAGCCCATCCTGCTTTACTCCAATATCGACAAAAGCGCCAAAACGAGTCAGATTGGTTACCTGCCCGGGAACAATCATTCCCACATGAACGTCTTCAATTGAATAAATATTCGCGAATTCAAAAACCTGTGCTTCGTTGCGGGGATCAAGTCCTGGTTTTTTCAACTCTTTCAAAATATCCTGCAAGGTGTGTAATCCCACACTTTCATTTACATATTGCTGTGCAGGAATCTTATTTACTATGGTTTCATTGCCGATCATTTCTTTTATTCCAATGCCCGAATCTTTTGCCATTTGCTCCACTACCTTATAGGCTTCCGGATGAACGCCGCTTTCATCCAGCGGATTGTCCCCGCCTTTTATTCTTAAAAATCCGGCGCATTGCTCATAAGCCTTTCCGCCGAGCCGCGGCACTTCCATCAATTGTTTCCGATTGGTGAACCGCCCTTTTTCTTTCCGGTAATTCACGATGTTTTCCGCGATAGAAGGACCAATTCCACTTACATAACTCAGCAAATATTTTCCGGCGGTATTCAAATTCACTCCAACGGCGTTTACACAGCTCACGACCGTCTGATCGAGCTTTTCTTTCAACCTTGTTTGGTTCACGTCATGCTGGTACTGCCCCACCCCGATGCTTTTTGGATCAATTTTCACCAGTTCCGCCAGCGGATCCATCAGACGCCGTCCAATGCTCACGGCTCCGCGCACGGTAATATCCTGTTCGGGAAATTCTTCCCGCGCAATCTCTGATGCTGAATAAATTGACGCGCCGTCTTCGTTCACCAAAAACACCGGCAATCCGGTTTGCAAGCCCTTGATGAATTGCTCGGTTTCGCGTCCCGCGGTTCCATCGCCTATAGCAAATGCTTCAATACCGAATTGGCTCACATAATTTTTTATCTTTTGTTCTGCATCAGTCAGCTTGAAGTTTTTTTCATGCACAAAAATGAGATCTGTCTTTTGCAATTCTCCTTTTTCATCCAGTACTACCACCTTGCATCCTGTGCGGTAGCCAGGATCTATTGCCAGGATTTTTTTGCTGCCCAGGGGCGATGAAAGAAGTAACTGGCGCAGATTTTCAGCAAATACGCTGATCGCTTCCTCATCTGCGCTTGTTTTCAAAGCCAGGCGAAATTCGCTTTCAAGACTGGGTTGCAAAAGGCGGCGATAAGCGTCTTTGATTGCTTTCCTTACCTGCTCGGCAGCGTCGTTGGAGGCTTTCACAAATTGCTCTTCAATCCTAAGCAAGGCCGTTTCTTCTTCCGGCGCAATGCTCATCCGTAAAAATCCTTCCATGAATCCTCGCATGATCGCAAGCATCCTGTGTGAAGGAATTTTTGAAACCGGTTCCGAGAAGTCAAAATAATCTTTGTATTTTATTCCTTCTTCTTCCTTTCCCGCCAGGATCTTGCTTTGAACTGTTGCGGACTGCTCAAATAACCTTCTCATTTTGGCGCGGTTTTCGGCATCCTCATTAATGGTTTCTGCAATAATATCGCGGGCTCCCTGCAAGGCTGTGGCTGCATCGGGAATTTTTTCGTTTATAAAATTCCCCGCTTCCGTTTCGGGAATGATGTTTCCCTGTTCCATCAACAGGAGGGCAAGAGGTTCCAAACCGTTTTCGCGCGCCGTTTGGGCCTTGGTTTTTCGTTTGGGCTTATAAGGCAAATAAATATCTTCCAGTTCATTCAAAGTGGTGGCCGTGTTGATCTTTTCCTGCAAAGAATCCGTCATCTTTCCCTGCTCGGAGATTGTCTTTTCAATGAATGTTTTCCTGTCTGCAAATTCCTGTTGAAACTTCGCTTCCTCCTCAATTTTTTGAATCTGGACTTCGTCCAAAGCGCCTGTTTTATCTTTACGGTATCGGGCAATGAAAGGAATGGTTGCGCCTTCGGCTAATAACTCCAGCACAGCGGCAACTTGTTTTTCAGGAATGGACAGCTTTCCTGCAACTATCGGTGAATAGGTTATCATAGTATCTTTATTTATAGTACGGTCATTTTTTTAAGGGGTGCGAAGGTAAAAAAAAAATAACCGGCTTTCCATTCAATAAAAGGGTTATGCTTTTCAGCCAACCCATTTTGCCTGGCGAAAACAATCCGTGGCATTCCCTGTATTCAGTGGCCAAGAAATTTCATTGGATTTAAGGGTAGCAAACACACATTTTTACAGGATCTATTTTATTCATCCTGCTTCAGCAGGCGAACATTTTTCGCCTTTTTATTTTCCGCCGCTTGACGGAAATGCCGAAGCTAATCATACCGACTTTACAGTAAATAGTCAAACCATTTTTCTGTCGGCATAGACCATTATTTATTGGTTCGTTTTTTGGTAGGGAAATTCACAATCACTGTTCCTTTCTTTTAACACCTGTTATTTTCAATCAAAGTTATGGGGCCAAGTAAAATTTTCTACGCCGGCATTTTTTTCTTCGCGCTTTTCCCTTCTATGGCGAAAGCGCAACTTTATATTGGATTGGAAGGCGGGGCCACCAAAAACTATCTTCAAACGAATGTTTCCAATCTTGTTTCCACTCAATATAATCCTGCTTATGGTTTTTATGCAGGCATTCCCGTTCTTTATCAAATCACTGAATGGCTTGCCGTACAGGCGGATCCCGGATATTTTCAAAAAAACTACCAACTGCAGCGCACCGGCTTTTTGCAGGGCGTTTACCAGGATAACAGTAATTCCTATATTCAATTGCCGTTAATGGGAAACCTTTCTTTTGGCGGCAGGCAATTAAGGGGCTTTATTAATCTCGGTGGCTATGGCGCCTATTGGGTAACGTCGCACCTGAAAGGAAGAATGCCCAACATTTTGGATCAACCTGCCTTTACCAATTCAATGAGTAATGCCCAGCCAAATTCTGTGTTCGACGAATTCACTCCCTACAACTACAGTGAAAAATATCAATTCAGCACGACGAAAGATAACAGGATGGAATTTGGCGTGCTGGCAGGACTTGGGATCAGTTATGAGATGCAGGAAAAATACCGCTTTTTCATTGAGTCAAGGTATTACCGATCCTTGACCGATCAGCAAAAGAATTACCAGATGGGACATGTGCCGCTCTATAATGAGGCCGTAAGTTTTGGCGCAGGATGCGTAGTAAAGATTTTTTTGCGAAAAGGAAATTTACCTTACAAATGAAAACATTCTATAAACAGGATTCTCTTAAGAAACCCTTCAACATGAAAAGTTGCTCCCCCTCAAAATTGGCGTTCCTGCTTTTAATCCTGTTCACTTTTGCGGCTTGCAGGAAAGAGATCAAAACCGTAAACCAGCCAGGAACCACGCTCACTGGCAATTTTAGCCAGGTGTTTGATGATTTCTGGAACAGCATGAACAACAATTACGTCTTCTGGAGCCTTGATACCACTAATTGGGACAATATGTACAAGATCTACAGCCCGCTTTTTGCAAAGCTGAACCTGTATGATTCGGCAAATGAAATCACGGCCAAAGGTTATTTCCGAAATATGGTCAACGGATTAATCGATTCCCATTTCACCCTTTTTCCCGATGGCGATTTCATTCAGCCTGCGCACAACAGGAAGCTTCAAAATCCGCAATTTATTGAGAACCTGTTCAAGACGGCCCCCTTCAGCCCAAGCGCCGATGGAAGATTTTATTACACAAATCTTATAGATACTTTATACCTCGACTCTACTTCCAAACACATAGCAATTGACACCGTTAGCAGCAACCACGATTTCATGGTTGCCTGCGGAACCATCAATAGCGGCGCCATCCTTTATTTGTCATTCAGTAGTTTTGATCTCGTTTCCGAATACCAAGGGGGGATTCCAAAGGTGAAAACGACGCTCGATTATTTCTTCGCCCAATTGAAAAATTCCTCCATCAAGGGACTAATCATCGACGTTCGTGGAAATGGCGGCGGCGATTTAAGAGATCTGAATTTTTTAGTAGGAAGCCTGATCGGCAGCCCGCTTCATATTGGTTATACAAGAAGCAAAAACGGGAATGGGAGATTGGATTATACTCCCTGGGCAAATGCAATCGTTACTCCAACCGCTGGTGCGACCGCTTTTACAAAACCCATCGTGGTTCTGGCTGATGGGGAATCAGTGAGCATGTCTGAAATCACCGCTATGTCTCTAAAGACTTTGCCCAATACAACGATTGTTGGCGACACCACCTGGGGTGCCAATGGGCCTTTGACAGACAATACGATTTTTAATGCCGGCTCTTTCAATTTCGGCAAATTAAGTACAGATATCACTACCGGATTCACCACTTATTACGGCAATGCCTTCACTTCTTCAACGATGTTTAAATATATTGATGGAAAAATCTATGAAGGCAAAGGATTTCCCCCAGACTTTGATATCAAAGTGAAGCTCACCGATATTTTTCTCCCCAATAATTTTGTGGATGATCCCCAATTAGATAAGGCGATAAAAATTATAACGCCTTAAAAGAAGTAGCCACTTGAAGAGGTTTAATGGAAACTGCAGAGCATTATTCAGCAGACGTACTTTTTTTGACAATTTTTCATTTTCAGGCGCCGGTTTTAACTAAACCCTTATCTCTTTCTTCTTAATTTTACCCCATGAAACGATCGGGCTCTGCCGACCTCCCCCTACATTATGGTTCTGTTCCAAAATGGCTGGCAGAACGCATGGCCAGGCTTGGTTTTCTCATAACAGAATCGATCATTAGGGAATATGGCAAAGAAGAAGTGCTTCGCCGGCTTTCGGATCCCTTTTGGTTCCAGAGCCTTGGGGCAGTAATGGGAATGGACTGGCATTCTTCCGGGATCACCACTTCTGTTATGGGCGCATTGAAAAAAGCAATAAATCCTCATTCAAAAGAAATGGGAATTTATATCTGCGGCGGAAAGGGAAAATACTCGAGGCAAACGCCTGCTGAGTTGTTGCAGATGGCTGAAAAAACCGGGTTAAACGGAAACGAATTAGTAAGATGCAGCAAACTGAGTGCGAAAGTAGATAACACCGCCGTGCAAGACGGCTTTCAATTATATACCCATAATTTTATCGTGACTGATACGGGCGAATGGACAGTGATCCAGCAAGGCATGAGGCCCGATCAGAAAACCGCACGCCGATATCACTGGCATTCTGAAAACATCAAATCCTTTGTTGAAGAGCCTCACACGGGAGTTTGCGGTATAAATCTTGGCAGCATCCTCAATCTCACAGCCGCTGAAGCGAAAACTTCAAGAGCCGGAATTTTGAATATCAGCTCTGAGCAGCCCGAAGAAATCATCAAGGCATTTCAATATCTAAAAATGCCTGCCCATCATGAAGTAAGGGCGGAAGATGTGAACATGAAAAGATTAGGCGCCACCCTGTGGCTCGCTCATGAACAGCAGCCAAAAGATTTTGAAGAATTGCTTTTGCTGCAGGGAGTTGGCCCGCGAACGCTTCAATCCCTCTCCCTTGTGAGCGAAGTGATCCATGGAAGTCCTGTTCGCTTCAGGGACCCGGCGCGGTTTTCATTCGCGCATGGCGGCAAGGACGGCCATCCTTTTCCTGTTCCCACAAAGGTTTATGATGAAACAATCGGTGTTTTGCAAAACGTTGTTGAGAAATCCAAATTGGGCAATTCGGATAAGGCAGACGCCTTAAAAAAACTACATCAAATTGCTGCTTCCGCGGAAAAAGATTTTGTTCCCAATAACAATTTTGAGGCGCTGATCCAAAAGGAAAGGGATGAATCATGGAAATATGGCGGAAAGACCGTTTTCGGCGATTCGAAACCGCCGAAGAAACAGAAGGATATTCAACTGAGGCTTTTCTAAATCAGCTTCTTTGATTCCTGCCTTTGCCAACAACGCTTTTATCCGCAAAGCCTCATGAAAAGAAATATCCAAAAAGCAAATTCCCCTGCCAGCAGACAAACCTTTTTGGAAGATTTCTCACAGCTATTCTTCCTTCATCCTATTGAACGGCTCTACGCAAACCCGCTTCAATGGAACCTTTTATCCTGTTGCTGATCCGGTAATCCACCATTCCATCAAACCGTAAAGGATGAATTGATGCAGGAATCGTCAGGCGAAGGGAGGGTTCTGCCGCCATTCTCTCAGCAGCCGAAACACGGCTATAACTTCCCGTTGAAATATATTTGAAAATTTTTGCGAGGTGGTCATCGTTATTGTCACCCCAGGGAATATTTACATAATCTGCTGCTACTACATCCGGAACAAGGCCCGTAAAATATCCACCATCATTATTGGCGTTACGGGTTTCAAAGTTGATGGCGTAGAGATCAGCCAAATATTTTTCATTTCCCATTGCATCATGAGCATAAATGCTAAAGGTAAAGAAGCCAACAGGCTTGCCATAAGTATTGCTGCCTACCAATTTTACCGGCATGTAAGGCTTTAGATTATTGAGCGTCAACTCACTTGCAGAAGCTGTGCTATTGCTTCCAATGAAAAACAGATTTTCCAAATGCAAATTTCCCCCTCCTTTGAAAAAAACTTTATTGTTGAGGCCAATCTGACTTGCTACAGGAGTAAGCTTGTCATTATATACATAGCGGTACATTTCTTTTCCTGTAACCCGAGGAAGGTGCAATAAGGCTGTCCAGGTATTCTGCTGTCTGCACGGATCCGCCGCCATTATATCTCAAATCGACGATCAGCGAAGAAATATTCTGCGCCTCAAATTTATTGAACACGCGATCCAGTTCCTGTTTGGTAAAAGTTGGACCTGAATTGTTGAAAACACTTGAAAAAGTATTAAAAACAAAATAACCGACTTTCTTAGATCCAACCTGGTAAACAGAATCAAAAAGGATCGGGTTGAGCTGGTAATTCGTCCTGGAAAGCGTTACTGTCATTGATGTTCCATCCGGCTTTTTAAAAGTGAAAGCAGCCTGTGGCGCATAATAAACAGCATTTACTACCTTATTTACGTTGGCTCCGTTTGCTCCATCGTAGGATAAATTCGGGTCGCCGTTGATTGCCGTGATCTGGCAGCCGCGGGTTACACCTGCCAGCCCCGCAGGCGAGTTTTTATCAGCATATAAAACGTATAAAAAAGTTTGCTTGCTGGCATCTGATGCAAATGTTACCTGCATACCGAGATCCCCGGAAACTCCTTGCTGGATTTCCTGGGCAACAGTTCCCCGATCTAAAAAACTGTATTTGTCGAAAGGCTTTGAGGTTGCCGGATTAATAGCATACCCCTTCATTTTATTCAACAAAACTTCCGCGGAATCATAGGCAGAACTTAAAGGATTTAATTTGGGGACCTTCGAATACCAGTAATAAGTCGGCAGGTTATAGCTGACATCTCTCCCACCCTCTACAAAGCTTGCCTGCATAATATTATACATCAGGTATTTCAAGGAATCAGCATCCGACAATTTCTTGTTATTTGAACCATTGGATCCGTCTTTTTTACACGAAAGGAAAAAAACCGTCAGCATGGTAAAACATACAAACAGCAAAAGCCGTGAGGCAAGGTTTTTTTTCATAGTTATCAATTCTCTTTAAAAATAATTTTAGCGACATTGCTTTATCGAAACAAAATAAATGAAATAATGAATAGCAAACGAATAAGGTTTTGAAAGATTTGGAAAGAAAAATCTAAAGGTGAACAATCCCTTCAAAACCTGTTGAAATAAATTTTCGAAAAAAGTCCGTTTGCTGATCAGGAATTTTCAGCGGTAATTTCCTGGAAGTCATCAGCCAAAACTTCTTCCGGATTTACGGTTTTATTTTTCCTGTTAAACCACCAATAAAACGGAATACCCAGTAAGATCAAAGTGAGCCCAATTGCGGCTTCTCTCGGGCGCGTCATGAGCGTGTTGCCGATCAGGAAAATACAAAAAACAATAAAGATGGCCGGAACGACAGGGTAACCCCAAACCTTATAGGGACGTTCCGCCTGCGGCATTCTTTTTCGGAGGATAAACACACCTAGCGTTGTGGCTCCATAATAAATGAACGCAGCAAAAATGAGCATATCTGTCAACTGATCGAAAGTGCCGGATAAAACGAGGATGGAAGCCCAAACTCCCTGATACCAAAGCGCATTTCCAGGAACCCGGCTTGAATTTATCTTCGCCATTTTCGGAAAGAACAATCCTTCTTTCGCCATCGCGAATGAAGTTCTTGAATTGCTTAAAATCGTTGCATGGGTGCAGCCCAAAGTTGAAAGCAAAATGAGCATGGATATAAAAAATACACCGCCCGCTCCCCAGAAAACTTTTACGGACTCAACAGCGGCAATAGAATTTCCTGCGGCATGGATCTGCTCGAAGGAACTGGCGGGAATAAGGGACAAATAAGTAATATTGGCAAGTAGATAAAGAATAATGACGATAAATAATCCGGTGGCAATACTGATAGGAACATTCCGATGCGGATTTTTAATTTCGCCGCCCAAAAAACCAACTGAATTCCAACCTTCATAAGCCCAGAAAGCGGCAAGCATAGCGGTGAATACCGCACTGATGGTAACTGGTTGCGAGGGAGCCGTCGCCATTGTAAAGGAAGCAGCCATATCGGCTTGTGGGCTTGTTGATCCAAAAACAATGATAGAAAGAATACCCGCCAGCACCAGCAGCAGGAGTATTGTGCTGAGATCGGCGCCAAGCCTTAGCCCCTTGCTGTTGAAACTCGTCAGGAGCATAATTAAAATAATAGCTGTCAGCTTCACATTGAAACCCTCAAAAGGATAGAATACGCCGGCAATATTTATGTCCGCCCAGGAAGTAAGCAGTGGCGGAAGATGAACCATGCTGTTCAGGGATTGGGCGAAGACATATGATATAGAAGCGATGGCCGCTGTCTTGATCGCCGCGAAATTCGACCATCCATATAAAAATGAAAAAAAGCGCCCGTAGATCTTTTTATAATAAGCATATTCTCCGCCGGTATCAGCAAGCATTCCGGCAATCTCAGCATTGCTTAGAGCGCCAAACAAAGTGATCACCCCGCCTAAAACCCAGCAGAGAAGCACCCATCCTGAGGAATGAAGTTCAGCGGCCATAGGAGCCACTTTTTTATAAATTCCGGAACCAATAATGTTTCCAATTACCATTACAATAGCGAGCCGCAAGCCAAGAGTGCGGTTAAGTTGAGAAGGGATGCTCATAAGCGGTTGATAATAGTTGGTTTAGAAATGGTTTGATAATGATTTTTTAAAACTACAAAAAATATATGATTTTCATCATTAACATGATTTTCGAGCGCATGTCCTAATGTTGCAAAGTAGCCAAAACACTAATAAGTCCAATTTCGGCTTCAAACCACCTTTTCTCCAAACTTGCCAACTTAAATTCAGAGCGACAATTTAAAAAATCCTGTTTTGCCTTGCAAGAATTTTTTTACGGATGCCACAATCAGTGGCCTTTTTGTAAACAAAAAATCAGGTGAATAAAAATATTGGCCTATACTTGCAAACATTTGAAATTTCTTTCGTTTTTTTGACTTTCCTCTTATGAAATATTATAAGTTAATCGGATTTTCGGCTTGCATTTTACTGGTAATAAGTTGTTTTTTGCCATGGGCTTTCTATGCGGATCTTCAAAAATCCTTCACTGGTTTTTATTCTGAACAAAACATTTACGGGAAGCCCGGTAAGGTCTTTATTTTTTTCGCAGTTGCCTCCGCCATCCTGATTTTTTTGGACAAGATTTGGGCAAAAAGAACCTTGATATTTTTCGCCGCCCTTAATATTGGATACCTGATTAAAACTTACGTCCTTTTTACAACCTGCTATGCTGCAGAATGCCCTAAAAAGGAATATGGCCTTTATCTTTTAATGCTGAGCTGTATTCTTCTTGCAATTGTGTCTGTTTTGCCAAATTTAAAAATCCAGGAAACGCAACCGGGCAGTGAAGAAAAATAGTACAACAATAATAGGTATGTAGCGCTACGCTTAGATTTGAAACACTGAAAAAGTTTGTATGTCATAAATATTGCTTTCAAGCCGCAATATTTATTTTTCTATTTGCCAGCGGTAAGTTTTGTCACAATCATATAAAAATCCTTCCCCTTTTCTCCTGCCGGTAAATAAAGAATTAAATTTACATAACAATTATTAACGGAATCCGGATTTGAAATCCAGCTGTTTTGAGCTGAGATAAATCTAAAAAAATAAGTTTTTCACGATTATGATTTACCCAAAGGATTCCATACGTGCTCGTTATTCATCAGAAGATATTTTTTGATAGCGACTTTTATTTGCAGGATGCTGCACGTTTTTTCTTTCTAAAATTATTATTCATTTAAAAATAAAAAACATGAAAAAGATCATTATCAATTTATGCGTTCCATTCGCCTCTTTGCTGCTTTTCAACTTTTCAGTTTCCGCCCAGGCACCGCTTCCTTATACGGAGGGTCCGGTATGGCAGGTGCAATTTGTGAATATGAAGCCAGGCATGAGTGATATTTATTTAAAAAATCTTGCTGACGGCTGGATAAAAGAAATGCGCGCAGCCAAAGATCAAGGGTTGATTATGGATTATAAAGTGCTGGAGGCTGCAAACGCCGAAGAAAATGATTGGAACCTGATGCTTATGTATGAATTGAAGAACTATGCCATGCTCGATGGGATGAATCAAAAAATGAGAGCCATTGGAAACAAATTACTTGGCAGTGAGGAAGCCCAGCACAGCAATGCCATTTCCAGAAATGACATGCGCAATTTAAAAGGAGGACGGTTAACCCAGGAATTGGATTACAAATAATATTTCAGACCTTTTCTACCTCTAAAAAAAATGAAGCAAAAACGGGATACCTCCCGACATCCCGTTTGATAGTATCACTGTAATATATTTTATTGGTTTGCCGCCTGCTTTTCTGCGTCTGCTTTCATTTTTTCATTTGCAGTTATAATAAATTCAACCCTGCGGTTTTGCGCCTGTCCTTCTGGTGTATCATTGCTGTATGCAGGAGCGGTTTTCCCATATCCCTTAATGGTCATCCGGGAAGCTGCAATGCCTTGCGACATGAGATAATCACGAACAGTGCTTGCCCGACGGATTGATAATCCGAGATTGTAGTCTTCTGTTCCCCTGCTGTCGGTGTGTCCCTGAATTTCAATATTCGTATTAGGGTATTTGTTGAGCACCCCCACCAATGCATTCAGATTTTTCTTCGCCGAATCCCCAATGTCGGATTTTGAAAATGCGAAAAGGATTTTCTCATTAAATTCAACTTTAATTCCTTCATCAACTCTTTCAACTTTTGCGCCTGGAATGTCATTTTTAATTTGCTCTGCCTGTTTGTCCATATCACGGCCGATAATGGCACCCGCTGTGCCGCCAACCACCGCGCCTATGATAGTGCCGAGGGTTTTATTTCCCGCAGCCTTTCCAATAATGGTTCCGCCAATAGCACCTGCCGTACCACCGATCACGGCTCCTTTTTGAGACCTTGTTGCATTACAGCCCATGGCCAAAATCGCAAATACTGGTATTGCGAAATACAGATCTTTCAATTTTCTCATCATTTATTGTTTAGTTCACGCCCATTAGTCAAACTCTGTACCAACATTAAAAATGAAAATTCGTCATGGACAGAGGCAGAAAAAATTCTTTATCAATTCGCTGTCAGGTTTTCGTTGTAGATTTTCTTCTCCCGGGAAAAATCAATAAATGGAAATCTCTTTTCTAGGTCAAGAATAATTTTTAGTTGAGCTGCAATAAATTGCTGATGTGCCTCGCTTTCTTTAGCAAAGGGTTTGTGCCGGGCAGCTATCAGGATCTTGCTCACTTCTTTCATGATTTTTTTAGACTGCTCATCAAAAAAGGATTGTGAAAATTTTTCAAATACAAAGTCAATTGCTGTTTCATCGGGGTGAACAAAATCGTTTTTATAAAACCGGTAATCGCGCAAAACATCTATCACCAACTCATAAGAAGGAAAATAAAATGCATTCTCTTTTTGTTCCGAGATGGAATGTACTGCTTCGATCAGCCTCGCTTTGCTGCGGTTGTTTTCAATAACTCCATCCCGGACATGCCTTACCGGACTAATCGTAAAAATAATATTTAGAGAGGGATTGAAGCTTTCCAGAGCCGCAATAGTGCTGAGCAGGTCCGACTTTATTTCTTCAGTCGCAATGAGGTTTTTGTTGAAAAGGTTTTTTGGAGCTTTATGGCAATTAGCGACATTTTTGCTGGTGTTTTTCAATTCATAATTGTAGGCTGTCCCCAAAGTGATGATAAGCACTTTTGCCTCCTTTAAAAACGCATGCGCTGCGTTTTGAGCATTTAAAATTTTTTGTAAAACTTCATTTCTATTTGTCGAAGAAAAGGATGAATGATGTTTCCAGCTATGCCATAAACCATTCAATTGAAAAAAAAGTGATTCATCAAATGCCTTGTTTTCAATGTATGAAAAAATTGCATCAGCAATGCTGAGCGGATCAAACAAAATGCCGTTTGGATTTTGCATAACATCAAACTTCAAATCCACCATTTTCTTTCCAATCTCTTCAGAAAAACAGGAACCAAGAAAGAGGATCTTATCCTGGTAAGAAAGGGTTAGCGGAAAGGGCTCAATTTCAAATGGTAAAAAAAAGTCCATCAGATAAAAATTTTAGAAGCCATCTGTGAAGCTTTTAAAAATTCCGCTTCATTAATGTTTTTTAAAAACCCAAGTTTCCGGAAATAAGGAACCATTAATTCACTGTCCATGTTTCCAACCAATTCATCATTTGCCATCGGGCAACCACCAATTCCTTTCAAAGCGCCGTCAAAACGAAGGCAGCCACTTTGCAATGCCGCATCAATTTTTTCTTTCCAATTGGTGTTGGCTGAGTGCAGGTGAACACCCGTTTCAATTTCGGGAAAACATGAAATCACTTTTTTGACCAAAGAAGAAATTTGTGCAGGAGATGCAACCCCAACAGTGTCTGCGAGCGAGATAATACGGATTCCAGACTGCACAAGCTTTTCAATCCATTCTAAAACGATGTTTTCATCATGCACATCGCCATAAGGGTTACCAAAGGCCATCGAAATATAAACGACCAACTGGCGGTTTTTTCCTGCACAGATAGCCTGAATTTCTTTCACCCTGTCGAGCGATTCTTCCATGGTGCTGTGCGCATTTCGCATTTGAAATGTAGGTGAAATAGAAAAAGGAAAGCCGAGGTAAAAATTCTTATCAAACTCAACTGCTTCAACCGCACCACGAACATTGGCAATGATGGCCAGCAACTTTGTGCTTGTGTTATCTACATCTAAATGCCTTATCACTTCTTTAGTATCTGCCATTTGCGGAATGGCTTTCGCGGAAACAAAACTTCCAAAATCAAGGGTATCAAAACCTACTTTTAATAATTGGTTGAGGTAAGCGATTTTAGTTTCAGTAGGTATAAAAGTTTTCCAGCCTTGCATGGCGTCTCGCGGACATTCTATAAGTTTTAACTGCTGCATTTCAGAACATTTGAAAGAGTTGCAATCAACAACAATTAAACCACAAAACCATTATTTTTTCCGGCAAAGAGTTTCTCAGCCACCAGCAAACGCACCTTTTCTGATTATTTTTTGGCTTTGGCAGAAAGGTTCACCAACATAAAAATCAGTTTTTTCTAAAAACAAAAAGAGCGGCGAAAGCCACTCAATTTGTCCAACTGAAAAACCCACCAACGTAAATTGAAAACATAAACCAAAAAAAAAACAATAAAAAGACTCAAAAAAAATAGCCAAAAAACAAAAACGAAAACAACGGATTTGCAGAAAAGGGAAAACCTGCTAATTACGCTTTTCCATCAATCATATTGCAAACTTAAAAGGTGGGAAAGTAACCTATTTACAATGAGCTTTAATTTGAAAATTAATTTCAATTCCCGGTTTTGAAAATAAAAATTATTATCTTTTGACTTTTTAAAACTGATTGCATGCCCGTTAACAAAAATGCTTTATTGCGTTACAGGATCATTGATGGATGCCTTACCAATCCAATGAGAAAATATCCAACCATGGAGTTTATCATCAAAAAAATTGAGGAACAATTGGGGAGCGCCATTTCTACTTCCATGTTTAGCAAAGACCTCAGCCAGATGAAATCAACTTATAATGCCCCTATCGAATTTCACCGGTTGAATAAAGGATATTATTACAGTGAACCTGATTTTTCAATTAAAGAATTTCCTCTTACTCATGATGAGATAGACGCCCTCGATTACTCCACTGCACTGCTTCATCAGTTTAAAGGAACAAGGATTTTTCATCATTTTGAAAGCGCGATCAACAAGGTGATTGAAGGCTACCGCATCAGCGCAATCCTTGGGAAATCAGAGAATCAGATCCTGCAGGTGGAAGAACCTGTGCGTGCGGAAAACAGCAAATGGCTTGAGCAGATCCTGAAAGCCATCGTGGAGAAAAAGTGTCTCAAGATCGCTTACCAGGCTTTTGGAAGGGAAGAGAAAATCCATGATCTTTCTCCTTACTTGTTGAAAGAATATCACAACCGCTGGTATGTAACCGGCTATTCAGAACGCGCACAAAAAATTGCTGTATTCGCCCTTGACAGGATCAATGATCTTGAATTTTCCGGAAACAATTTTGTGAATGATTTAGACTTTGCTGCCGACGATTTTTTCAAATACTCGCTTGGGATAACTCAATTGCATAATGCTACCGCCGAAAAGATCGTTTTATCTTTTACCCCTCAGCAGGCCTTTTATATTCTTAGTCAGCCTTTGCATCATTCACAAAAAATCTTACTGGAATCAGATGAAGAAGTTCAAATCCAGTTGGAAGTTTATGTAACTGCAGAATTAAAAATGACCATACTTTCCTTTGGTGCTGAAGTGAAAGTGCTGGAACCTGAATGTCTACGCAACGAAATAAAAGAAAGTATTGAAAAAATGAAAAACTTGTATTCATGAGCCTTTGAGATCCTGCCTTATACCTGAAAGAAGCCCATTGCATTTTTAATAATTTTGCCAAAGTCTATACGAGGTTTTCAAAAGCAAAAACAATGAGCGTAACAATAGCCAAACCCCTGATTGAGATTGACGCGCAAATAAAAGAGCTGATCCAACACGAGACGGAACGTTGCACCATTGTGCATTGCAGGCTCTTTACGGAAGAACCTACCGGAGTGAGGGTTTGGCCAACTACCTTTTTGATCGAAGACAATGGACGAAAAGTAGAACTGATTAAAGCCTTTAATATTTCATTAGCCCCGGATTGGACACACCATTTTGTTTATCATGATTTTATCAGATTTACGCTTGTTTTTGAAGGACTAAGCAAACCATGCGTAAACTTTCATCTCATTGAAGAGATTACCGAACCTTTTGCCTTTTACAGTAAAGAAATTTCCAGAAACAAATTGGACGTATATTTCACTGAAGTTTTTTGCTGACGGAAGAAAAATTGTTTAAATGCAGCCTTCCATAATTTTTTTTTGTCTGAAAGAAACGATGAAGAAAACGATATTATTACTCCTGCTGCTAACAGGAAAAATCTGGAGCGCTGAAGCCCAAATTAAAACATCATTAAGAATACTGACAGAAGGAACTGTTCCATTTTGTCAGCATGAATCCGGATTTGGATTTAATTTGGAAGGACTTTATAAATTGAGCAGATCTTCAGGTCTTTCACTTTCGGGAGGCATTTCAAAATTCAAATCAGCCAAGATTGAAAAAGAAAAAATAACCACCAGGCTTGTTCCATTTCTGCTCGGATATAAACGATCATGGAATAAAATTTACATTCAACCGCAAGTTGGATTCGGGGAAATGAGTGGTAAAATTTATATGCAAGGCGATTATTCCAGGCCTTCAATAGCAGCAGTCTTCGCGGCTTTTGGTGCAGGTTTGTCTGTTACTAATTTTGATTTTGGTGTGCGCTATCAAATGTCGCATGGAATTGAAAACGCTTCTTCTGGACTATGGCATGACCGCAATTTTCATTATACCGCAGCATTTATCAGTTACAAACTTTTTTAGCATAGTAACATCAACCAGCCTCTGTTCAGCAAAGCAACTCGCACCAAAACCCGTAAGCATTCAGTACCGAAATGATGGCTGGCGACATGACCCTGTCACCTTCTATCCTTAAAATTCTATCACAATCTTCAAGATCGAAGTTGATTTTATTATCGGGGAACGCCCGCTCAAGCTTTTGGGTAAGCATTTTTGATGTGCCAATATCAATTACATTGGTCTTAAAAATTTCTACCATCGTTACCCCTTTTTAATTTGTGATAAAAAATGTAGGACACTACCAGTAAGCAAAAAGAAACTAAGGGTGAAAAAGACGCTATTACAGGGCCGTCAACTGAAAGGTGCGCGACCGTTGCGGAAATATATTCAATGCCGAGAGCGACATAATTCCATTCCTTAATCCGGCTTTTGATGGGAATTAATAATAAAACACCGCCAATTATATGGCCGATATTCAGCTCCCAGCGGAACCATTCTGGTAATCCCAAATGCCTTGTTCCTTCTATCGCCATTTGGCTGTTCATAAAAAATGAACCGGATAGAATAAACAGGGCCAGTAAAGAAGTCGCTATCCAATAAATTATCTTATTTGTTTTGTTTTTTACAGGTACTTCACTCATAAAATTTTGTATTTCGGTTTTTTACAAAAATGCAAGGTTTTGATTAATTTAAATGGGTAAAATGCGGCATTTCAGGGGTTGATTGCGTCAATAATCGGTTAGATTTTTGTACATTGGCACCACCGTTTTCTGAAAGAATTTTTTATGCAATATTTTTAAAAATTTTATCCAATGAAACATATATCAATCCTGGTACCAGTCGGCGATTGCAGTGTGACAAATATAGAAGGCACACACCAGATCTTTTCGCAGGTAAATTCTTTTTTGGAAAGCAGTGGCAACAAGCGTTTATTCAACATTCAGTTGGTTGGAATTGAAAGAGAAAGTCTGATGAAAAAAATGTTTACCATCCATGCGGACGCACTAATTGGTGACATTGAACGAACAGATCTTATCATTATTCCCGCTTTGCAGGGTGATATGGAAATGCAACTGGAACGCAATCGTGATTTTATACCATGGCTTGTCCATCAATACAAACAGGGCGCAGAAATAGCCAGCCTTTGTATTGGTTCATTTTTACTCGCAGCCACCGGCCTGCTGGATGGGAAGAATTGTGCTACACATTGGGTAGCCGCAAATAAATTCCGAAGTCGTTTCCCCGGGGTGAATCTGGTTGCAGATAAGATCATAACCGATGAGCAGGGAATTTATTCGAGCGGGGGGGCTTATTCATCTCTTAACCTCATTTTATATCTGGTAGAGAAGTTTGCAGGCAGGGAGCTCGCCATACTTTGTTCAAAAGTTTTTCAAATAGAACTGGACCGGAACAATCAATCTGCCTTCATGATTTTTAACGCACAAAAAGATCATGAAGATGAACCGATAAAAAAGGCTCAGGAATTTATTGAAAATAATATTTCAGAGAAAATCGCTGTCGATCAACTTGCATCAGTAATCTCGCTGAGCAGAAGAAACCTTGAGCGACGTTTCAAGAAAGCCACTTCCAATACCGTTGTAGAATATATTCAGCGCGTAAAGATCGAGGCGGCGAAAAAAAGCCTTGAAACCAATCAGAAAAACATCAACGAGGTGATGTATGATACGGGCTATTCCGACACAAAAGCTTTCAGGACAGTATTTAAAAAAATCACCGGCCTCTCGCCGGTGGAATATAAAAATAAATACAATAAAGAAGCAAGGGTTTTATAGGGAAATAAGAAAAATGTCCGAATTTGTTCGTTTGCTATACAAGGATTTATTTTAAATAAGTAGTCTTAGTTTATTACCAGCTTGTCGGAGAAAATATTTTTATTCAGCACATCGGTGATCTTAATCAAATACATTCCCCGCACAGGTTTTGTTTTCAATTTAAAATTTTCCAACTGGCCCGGATACTTAATAAAAACTGTCTTATTTGCTATAACGCGGCCCTGCAGATCTACCAGCGATATTTGATATTCACCGGCTGCATTATTGTCAAATGAAACCTTTATCTGCCCGTCGCTGACAGGATTTGGATAGACGGATATGAATTTATTTCCCAAAATCTCCGTTTGAGGCAAGGTAGCGACGCCGGCTTTTGCCTGCGCTTCCTTCAATAGATTTCCACTTGCGAGGTCAGATGCATTAAATATCTGCCCAGTTGAATTTAATTTTGTTGCTGAAAAATTTTTCATACTAACCTTGTAAAAACCTTCAAAGGTATTGGCGCTGCTAACGATCACATTTTCATCCTGGTCAACCGCCGCGCCATTCAGTGAAAAAGTTGCCGGCAAATTCAAAACAGCGCCTTTGTAAGTGGCGATCCTGGTTGATATATCAATCTCAAAAATTTGTTGCGCTGCTGTAAAGAGAATCAGTTTTCCAAAGGCATCGGCCACAATATCGCCGCCCCAGCTACTGCATTTATTATGAATAGAAATGCTTTTGTTTGATTCTGCATCAATCAGGTTGCCAAGATCTGTGATGATGGTTTTTTTGCCCGTCGTAAAACGTACCAGATGATTGGCATCGTTCGTTATTGCATATCCATTTCCATCAGAGCCAATCGCCATTCGCGTAATATTAAAAGCCTCGTCATTAAAATTTTCATTCTCTACAAGCGGTTTTTCAAGCGTGTAAAAAGAGGCAGTTTTCCCGCCCGCGGAAAGGTCGAGCCACATGAGCTTACCGGTATGCATAGACGCAAAAAAAAGTTTGTCGTGTTTTTTGTCATAAGCGATAGCAGCGCTCATTAGAAAAGTAGGCGATGGGTTTTTAAATTTTATTTCCTGCGCTGTAATGGTTGTTCCTCCTGTATTCACAGCTGGTGCCGGAGTTCCCTTTATCGAAATCTGCTCAACCGGCCTTCTTGTTTCCGCGTCAAGAAAAGAGAATTTCGTTTTTCCATCCTCGAAAAGAACGGAGTTGATATTCCCTGAGGCCATGTCTAAACTGCGAAGATCAGTCCAGTTGAAATTGCCACTCACCTGGCCAGTGATGGCAAAGGCCCGGTTTTTTTGGGAAAAGCCGTTAAGAAAAAAAGTTGTAAAAATTAGCGAGAGTAAAAAATTGAATTTCATAGCGAGAAGTTTAAAATGTTACTATGATGTTTTGAACATTAAATTTACGTTAATACCGGATAGTAAAATAAAATATTTATAAACCGGACAGGACTTTATTTTTTAAAAGCAAAAAAGGGCCGCTGGATCTACCAACGGCCCTTTTTTGCTTAGCTTAAACGGCTATTTATAATGCTCTACCGCTTTTTTCACGCTCTTGTATTTCAGCAGCAAACTTTTCGCAGAATCAGCATCCCTGATGCCGGTTTTTTCCATTACCATCCTAACACCGCGATTCACCACTTTCGCATTGGTTAGCTGCATGTTAACCATCTTGTTGTCCTCTACCCTTCCCAACTGAATCATGGCAGTTGTGGAAATCATGTTCAGCACCATTTTTTGAGCAGTTCCGCTTTTCATCCGGGTGCTTCCGGTAACAAATTCAGGGCCTACAATAACTTCCACCGGATAATCGGCCACAGAACTTACAGGAGAACCGGGATTGCAGGCTATGCTCCCGGTAAGGATATTATTTTCCTTGCATTTCTGAAGTGCACCTATTACATAAGGGGTTGTTCCGCTGGATGCAATGCCAACAACAAAGTCGGCGTCGGTAATATTATGCGCTAAAAGATCTTCCCATCCCTGGCCGGCATTGTCTTCAGCATTTTCAATGGCATTGATTAAAGCTTTTTCACCACCGGCAATCAGGCCGATCACCATTCCTTGCGGAACGCCAAATGTGGGCGGGCACTCGCTGGCGTCCAGAATTCCGAGCCTGCCGCTGGTTCCGGCACCGATATAAAAGAGCCTGCCACCCGCAATCATCTTATCGGAAATGGCTCCTATCAATTTTGAAATTTCGGGGAGCGCTTCCTTTACCGCGCCAGCGACACCTGCATCCTCCTTATTGATATTGCTAATAATTTCATCGACGGACATTTTTTCAAGATGGTGATAATGAGAAGTTTGTTCAGTAATTTTCGTTAAGGGCATAAGAGATTTTTAAGCAAAATTATTGCATCAACTTAATTTTTGACGCATGAAAATTTTTAAACAGCGAATAAACGAATTTATTTTTAGAATGTTGAATTTCAATCCGTAAAGTGACCGGTAATTTTTACACAATGCACCTGGAAACAGAAATAAATGTTGAAAAAATGTCTGTTTGCTGAAACCTTTTACCCTGATTAATTTTCGCTTTTTATTTTTATCATGCCGCTTTTCCTCTTCAGGCAAAAGAAAAAAAAGTGAATTATTTTCTTTCCCTTTTCAAACATCGTATTTTGCAAGCACATGAAATATTACATCATTGCCGGCGAGGCTTCCGGCGACTTGCATGGCAGTAATCTGATCAGAGAACTTCAGAAATTAGATCCTTCCGCAAATATCAGGTGTTGGGGTGGCGATAAAATGCAGGCAACAGGCGCGACGCTCGTAAAGCATTACAAAGAACTCGCTTTTATGGGCTTTGCAGAAGTAGTAAAAAATCTTCCGGCTATTTTCAGAAATTTTAAATTCTGCAAAAAAGATATTTCTGAATTTCATCCAGATGTGGTGATTCTTATTGATTATCCGGGTTTCAACTTGCGCATGGCCAAGTGGACGAAGCAGCATCATTATAAAACCGTTTTTTATATTTCACCACAGGTTTGGGCCTGGAAAGAAAACCGGGTGAAAGCGATTAAAAAATTTGTCGATAAGATGATAGTGATACTTCCCTTCGAAAAACAATTTTACAATAAGTGGGATCATGAAGTAGAATATGTGGGACATCCACTGGTTAATGTGATTGAAAATTACAAGAAAGAACATCAGGATCTTCACACCGATCCCTGCATGGTTGCGCTGCTTCCCGGCAGCCGCAAACAGGAAATCAATGCAAAGCTTCCTGTGATGCTCGAGGCTGCAAAAAATTTTCCCGCCTGCACTTTTATTGTTGCCAAAGCGCCCTCTATTGATGATGAGTTTTATGAAGATTTCCTAAGGGGTTATGAAAATGTGAAGGTGGTTTCCAACGGCACCTATGCCGTTTTGATGCAGTCTGGAGCCGCTTTGGTGACATCCGGAACCGCCACACTCGAAACGGCTTTATTTGGCGTTCCTGAAATTGTTTGCTATAAAGCAGGGAACATTTCGTATGAGATCGCCAAGAGGCTTGTGAACCTAAAATACATTTGCCTTGTAAACCTGATCATGGACAGGGAAGTTGTAAAAGAATTAATACAGAAGGACCTAACACCCGAAAAAATTACCATTGAATTAAAAAAGATATTGTCCGATTCTGGAAAAAGAGAAAAAATGAAGAAGGATTACGATGAATTGAAACAATTACTGTCGGAAGGTGGCGACGCCTCTTTCAATGCGGCTAAAAGTATTTATGATTTTACAGTTAAATAAAAAGCCGGCTAAAAGTTAGAAATAAGCTTAGTAAAATTTTACTTCAGGCATGCATTATTTCCTCATAAGCAATTCAATAATGATGATAATGATCGCAACCAAAAAAAGCAGAATGGACAACCGGTTTATGAAATGCATATAGCCGATCCATTTGGATTTTGGCGCGTTGGGATCTTTTTTTACGAGCCATAAATATTCACCTATTTGCCTCCATACTCCCATAATTGTAGGATTTATTTTTTGACCGTACCTTCTAAACTTTTATCGTTCGCTCTAATTGTCATTTACATATAACAAACAGATATTTTCAGGATAAAAAATGCAAAGCTTCGCAGCATTAAAATTAGCCTATTCCTGTCTCATTTATTCTTTTATCCCAACCTCTCTTTTATATCCAGGTGATACTTTCTTGCATAATCCTTTGCCACATCATAGCCTGCGTCTGCATGACGAATGACGCCCATTCCCGGATCATTGCGAAGTACACGGCCCAATTTTCCTGCTGCCTCGTCGGTTCCATCAGCAACAATTACCATCCCCGCATGAATACTATAGCCCATACCAACGCCGCCACCATGATGAAGACTAACCCACCCGGCTCCTGCTGCTGTATTTACCAATGCATTTAAGATGGGCCAATCGGCTACAGCATCACTGCCATCAAGCATTGATTCAGTTTCGCGGTTCGGACTCGCAACAGATCCGGTGTCAAGATGATCGCGGCCAATTACAATTGGCGCTTTTACTTTTCCAGTTCTCACCAGTTCATTAAATGCCAATCCCGCTTTTTCTCTTTCTCCCTGCCCGATCCAGCAAATTCTGGCCGGCAATCCCTGGAAGGCAATTTTTTCCTGTGCCATTCTTATCCAGCGGATCATTGCTTCATTTTCAGGAAACAGTTCCATCATTAGTTGATCTGTAACACGAATATCTTCCGGATCTCCGCTAAGAGCCGCCCACCGGAAAGGACCTTTTCCCTCACAGAAAAGAGGACGGATATAAGCAGGCACAAAACCTGGAAAATCGAAAGCGTTTTTCAATCCTGCTTCGTAAGCACGGGCGCGCAAATTGTTTCCGTAATCAAAAGTTACCGCCCCCTGCTTTTGCAATTCAAGCATTAATTCCACATGCTTTTTCATGCTTTGATAAGAAAGTTCAAGATATTTTTCAGGATTCGATGTTCTTAATTCATTGGCTTCCTGAAGCGAAATGGAATGAGGAACGTAACCAATTAACGGATCGTGGGCGGAAGTCTGGTCTGTCAGCACATCCACTGTAATATTTCTTTCTATTAACCTTTGCAATAAATTAACAGCATTGCAGTGAACCCCAATACTCCAGGCTTTTCCTTCCTCCTTTGCCTTGAGAGCTTTATCAATCGCCTCATCAATATCTTCGGCCATCTCATCGAGATACCTGGTTTCTATTCGTTTTTGAATTCTCCATTTTTCAACTTCCGCAGCCAGGCAGACACCGTTATTCATGGTGATGGATAAGGGTTGAGCCCCGCCCATTCCGCCAAGTCCGGCGGTAACGCTTAAGGTATTCTTCAAAGAATTATTAAAATGCTTTTTGGCAACAGCACCAAACGTTTCATAAGTCCCCTGTACAATTCCCTGGCTGCCGATATATATCCACGATCCTGCGGTCATTTGACCATACATCATCAAACCTTTTTTTTCCAATTCATCAAAAACTTCCCACGTGGCCCATTTTGGAACCAACTGGGAATTAGAAATTAAAA
This sequence comes from uncultured Chitinophagaceae bacterium, assembly GCA_963696835.1. Classification (GTDB taxonomy): domain Bacteria; phylum Bacteroidota; class Bacteroidia; order Chitinophagales; family Chitinophagaceae; genus Ginsengibacter. The sequence goes on from CAVOLS010000001.1 coordinate 37,413, forward strand.
CCCTCGGGGCATTTTCATGGGTTTTTAGCATTGCTACCGGCTTTCCGCTTTGAATCAAAAGAGATTCATCGTTTTCTAATTCTTTCAGTGCTTTAATAATGAGATCAAGACTTTCGAAATTTCTCGCTGCTTTTCCTCGGCCTCCATACACAATCAATTCATCCGGCTTTTCGGCTACCTCAGGATTGAGGTTGTTCAATAACATTCGTAAGGCCGCTTCCTGTGTCCAGCCTTTACAGGTGAGGGTGGAACCGGTTGGCGTCTTATATTTTATCGGATCATACTGTTTTTGTTCCATTTCTTTCATGTTTTTTTATTTTCTGACAGGTATCGTTCCTGCGAAAATTTCTGCGCAAATACGGGAAGACTTCCTGATCAAAGGTAGGGTTTCAAAGGTAGTTGCTGACCTCACTCATACTCTCGCATGAACTGAACCGCCTTCATCATATCATCATGCAAAAAGCGATCGCTTTCATTGAATGAAACCCTTTCGCGGAATGCAGTTACCAATCTTTCAATTTCCGGCGATGATTTCAATGGACGCCGGAATTCCAATGCCTGTACTGCGGTCAGCAATTCGATCGCCAAAACTTTTTCTATATTTTGAATTACCCGATAACATTTGGTGGCGGCGTTGGCGCCCATGCTCACATGATCCTCCTGGTTATTGGAAGAAGAAATGGAATCCACCGAGGCAGGGGTGCATAATTGTTTGTTTTCACTAACGATGCCAGCGGCAGTGTATTGTGGAATCATCAATCCAGAATTGAGTCCGGAGTTTTTAACCAGAAACAAGGGTAACTCCCTCTGACCACTCAACAATTGAAAAGTTCTTCTTTCAGAAATATTCCCCAATTCACTCATAGCGATGGCAAGAAAGTCTAAACCCAGCGCCAAAGGCTGGCCATGGAAATTTCCCCCGCTGACGATCCGGTCTTCTGCAGGGAAAATATTGGGATTGTCGGTAACCGAATTAATTTCAATCAAAAAAGTTTGCAACACAAATTCAAATGCATCTTTTGTTGCGCCATGAACCTGGGGAATGCAACGGAAGGAATAGGGATCCTGTACCTGTGATTTCTTCTTCGACCTGATCTCACTTTGGGCCAGCAATGTGCGTAAAGTGGCCGCGGTGGACATTTGCCCTGCATGCGGACGAATAGCGTGTAAGCCTGCATAGAGGCAATCAGGATTGCAATCAAACGCGTCGAAGGAAATGGCGGCAATGGTATTGGCCCACCCCATCAGTTTTTCGGATTGAATAAGATTGTAAAGCCCATACGCACTCATGAATTGCGTTCCATTGATTAATGCCAGTCCTTCCTTGCTTTGCAATTCCAACGGTTCCCAACCAAAAAGTCGCAGCGCGCGGGCTGCATCCATTCTTTCTTCATTTACCGTCACTTCTCCCCTGCCAATAAGTGGAAGGCATAAATGAGAAAGAGGCGCCAGATCACCGGAAGCGCCTAATGATCCCTGGGTATAAATAATTGGGATAACGTCATTATTATGCATTTCCATTAGCCGCTTCACTACTTCTATCCCGATTCCCGAATGACCATAACTTAAAGATTTTATTTTGAGTGCCATCATCAGCTTTACAATATCGCGGGGCACTTCTTCCCCCATGCCGCAGGCATGCGAAAGGAGTAAATTTCTTTGAAGGGTATTCAGTTGATCGCGCTCGATTTTTACATTTTGCAAAAAGCCAAATCCGGTATTGATGCCGTAAAAAAGGTCGTCCGATGTATTCACTTTTTGATCCAAATATTCCCGGCAGTTCAGAATCGCTTCGTGAGCGGCATAGGTAATTGAGACGAGTTGCTTGTGTTTTAATAAGTGCTTTACCTGTTGAAAAGTTAGCAGGCTTTTATCAAGCGGCAAATAATTATATGTCATAGTTTTTCTTAACCGGACAAATGTAAGGAGTTTAGAGTATAGACATATGTGTTGAGGGAGAGTTGTTAAGGGTTCAACTATCAAAACTCATTTTAAGGAATAAGTTAACAACCGTTTTATATTTGTGTTTCAAAAAAACTAATAGCTTCGCTTCAATTGTCATGTATAAAATATTTTTTACTTTATTCTTATTTTTTGCCTTGCAAAAAGTTTCATTTGCACAGGATACACTTCCAAAAATCACCGTCACCCAATTAGGTGGCAAGGTTTTGATTTCATGGACCAATCCTTATACTTCTGTCACTACTATCAATCTCCAGCGTTCGTCGGACAGCCTCAATAATTTTAAAACAATCGGAACTGTATTGAATGTGAAGGCGGCGACCAATGGTTTGGCAGATACCAAAGCTTTTATACCCGCTCAATATTACCGCTTGTTTATTTCGTTTGAAGGCGGTTCCTATATTTTTACTGAATCGCACAAACCAGGCCCAGACACTTTGAAAAGCCTGCCTGTAATCCAGGAAATCCAGCAGCCGGTAAAAACCTGGTTCACTCCCTCGAAGCATGTTTACACCGGGCGCGATAACAATGTGATCATTTCTTTGCCTGATGCGGATAAGAATAAATATTCCATCAAATTTTTTGAACAGGATGGCACTTTCCTCTTTGAACTCAAGAAGATTTCTGAACCTTATCTTACCCTCGATAAGGTGAATTTTATGCATTCCGGACTTTTCAATTTTGAAATATATGAAAACAGAGTCATCATTGAGAAGCATAAAGTCTATATCCCCAGGGACGGAAAACCCATACCCGCTTTGGATCAGGAAGGAAATGAAATTATTCGATGATTGAAAATTTGTCACGCAAAGGAGCGAAGATGCAATGACGCAAAAGGGCGAAATGACACCAAGAAAATATCACACAACGGGGTGAAGAAAGAAAGAAGGGAAAGGGAGAAATAGATCAGCAAACGGACTTTTTTGAAGAAATTTTTATTTGCAAACATGTCACCCAAAGGTGTGAAGATGCAAAGACGCGAAAGAAACAAATAGATCAGCAAACGGACTTTTTTGAAGAAATTTTTGTTTTAAAAATGTCACGCAAAGGCGCGAAGATGCAAAGACGCAAAAGGGAGAAATGACACCAAGAAAATGTTACGCAAAGGTGCGAAGATACAAAGACACGAAAGGAACAAATAGATCAGCAAACGGACTTTTTTGAAGAAAGTTTTATTGCAAAATGTCACGCAAAGGCGCGAAGATGCAAAGACACGAAAGGAACAAATAGATCAGCAAACGGACTTTTTTGAAGAAATTTTTATTTGCAAAATATCAGGCGCGAAGATGCAAAGACACGAAAGGAACAAATAGATCAGCAAACGGACTTTTTTGAAGAAATTTTTGTTTGCAAAATGTCACGCAAAGGCGCGAAGATGCAAAGACACGAAAGAAACAAATAAATCAGCAAACGGACTTCTTTGAAGAAATTTTTGTATTCCCCAAGGCATAAAGATGCGAAGAGGCGAAAGGGAGAAATAACACCGTTAAATCAACCGTTACCGATGCAAAAGGTTTTCTAAAACATCCGCCACTTCACCCCAACAGTCATCCATCTTCCCACCATTGGCACGGCTCCGGCTTCTATGTAAGTAACATTGCTAATGTTATTCAAATCGCTATAAATTTTAAAACGGTTTGCGGTTAAAGCAAAACGGGTATCTAATACCGTATAATCTCTTGAATTCACCCGTTGCTGGTATTTTCCTGTCAAGGTAAATTCATATTGATCTTTATACCGCAGGTTTACGCGTGCCGCAAGTTGATTTCTTAAATTTTCCAAAGCATATTGTGAAATTTTAGTTGATTTTGCTGAAGGCTCTATTTGCAGATGTAACCAGGTATATGAAACGCCCACCAGCATTTTCAGCAAAGATTCCGGGGCATCTAACAGGCGATAATCGGCCATAAATGATAGGCCGTTGGTTTTTATTTTGCTAAAATTCTGCGGCTGCCATGGCTCGTTAATGCTATCTTTTACCCAATCTATAAAATCAGCAGTGTTCCTTTTAAAATAACTTACAGAGGCATTTAATAAACTGTTGTTGTATTTTATGCCGGCTTCTGTTTGCACAGAATGCTCCGGTTGCAATTGGTCATTTCCAATGTTTACAGGTCCCTTGTAATACAGGTCCGTGTAAGTAGGTAAACGCTGACCTGTACCTGCATTAGCGAATAGGCGGATATTTTTCTTAAGCGTATATCCCACATCCACACCGGGTAAAAACTGCCATCCAAAGTCAGAATTATAATTGGTATACGCTCCCACATTAAGTAAAAGGTTTTCAATTTTATTGAAACTATATTCTGCAAAAAAGCCAGAATTTATTCTTTCATGTTTCCCGAAACTATTGCTGTTGATTGACTCAGCGGCCGCTTCTGCACCCAAACCAAAGTTTCCGATTCCTGTATAAAAAGTGTTGTTTACTTCAGCATCCCAAACATGGGTCGCATGTTTATTATGGTAATAATCCGGATTCTGCCGGATGAAAATATAATCATCATGACTATAACGATAACTTATCCGGGGCCGTAATGTCCAAAATTTATTGATGGGTAATGAGGCGGATATACCCGCAATTGCCACCTGTACCTTTTCTTTTGATTCCGCATCTTTAGGGGCAGCGTAAAATCCATTCGCCCCAAAATCATTATAATTGAAACCGCTTAAAAAATTGATTGTTTTATTTCCCCGCAAACGAATATTATTTTCATATAAAATCTTCTCATTTTGAAAGGAAGTATTATAGCGGTAACCGGAAGATTGATTGTGACTGATTGAAAGCAGATGGCTGATATTTTTTCCGGATAGATTTGCAGTTACTTCCATTCCATACCCGCCAAAAAGCCTTCTGTTACTTGTGTCCTTTTTGAAAGAGCTGCCGGCATAAGAATGAATCAGCATATTATTTTCCTGTGGCTTTTTTGTGATAATGTTAATCGCGCCATTCAATGCATTTATTCCATAAATGCGGGCGGCCGCTCCCTTAAGAATTTCAATCCTTTCTATGGCATCTACGTTCACCGGTATTTGCATCATATTGTGACCGGTTTGCGGATCCGTAATTTTAATTCCATTTAATAACACAAGCGTCTGATCAAAGGTGCCGCCATCAATACTTACATCTGCCTGAATACCCCACGGCCCGCGCTGCCGCATATCTATTCCGGCCACGTAAGTCAATAATTCATTGATAGATTTTACCGGCAATGCCTTAATTACTTCCTGGTCGAGAATAGTTATGTTTCTGTTTTGTTTTGAAAATGGAATTTGTAACCTGCTTTGCTGAATAACAATTTCGCTTAAAGAATGAATGTCCGCAGTATCCCTGGCAACTTCGTTTTGCGCGAACAGCGAACCTGTGGTTAAAAATAAATAAATCAGGGACAGAAGTGGTTTCTTCATTAATTTTTTTGCGCGAATGTAAGTGAATCGAATTTTAGAAAGAAGTTAATGGCAGAGAAAATCAAGGGTTCGTTCGCCATTCCATACAAAAGACTTCGGATATGCAGCTTGTACCGACTTTACACAGTAAATAGTCCAGTCATTTTTCTATGGGTATTAACCTTAGCGATGACGCCGCAAAGCAGCAGATTATCGCAGTTAATTAATTTCATTTGCCGGAATCGTTACCAAAACCTCGCAGCCCTTGCCCGGAGAAGATTCTATTTGTATTTTGCCGGCAAACAATTCGGCGCGCCTTTTCATGTTGGAAAGGCCGATGCCACTTTTAACTTCGTTGACATTGAATCCAACACCGTTGTCCGCTATGCGCAATTTAAGTTTGTCATTATGCAATAGCACATCTATTTCTACTACAGTTCCCTTTGCATATTTCATAATATTTCTTAATTGCTCCTGCAAGATCCTGTATAGGTTTAACTGCACATCGCGGTTTACCGGATACTTTTCCATTTGTTCATCAATATAGAAGGAGATACGATAGGAATCATCCAAATTAAACGTCCTGATTAAACTCTCAAAGCTTTCCTGCAGGCTCGTATTGTTGAAAAACGCCGGTGCCAGGCGGTGAGACAGGTTTCGAATCTCCTCAGTCGCCAGTATGATAGCATCCTGCGATTGATTATACAATCCTGTAGCCGAGGGGTCCAAAGAACGTTTTAACATTCCAAGACTCATTTTTGCGGCAGCAAGGATCTGGCAAACATTATCATGCAACTCCCCTCCTATTTCATACCGCTCATCTTCCTGTGCTTTTATGATCGCCCTGGTAATTTTATGTTCATTATAATTTCGCTCTGTAACATCTATGGCTATGGATAAAATATCCGTTTTATCATTTAAAATAATTGGGGTATTGTAGATTTCCACTTCAATTATTTCATTTGATTTTTTGATGTGCCTGGAGAGACCTCTGTAAACCTTGCTTTGTTTGGCCGGACCATTTATTTCATCGATCCAACTCAATATATTTTCTTTAATTTCCGGAATATCTTCTTTTGGCCTGATATCAAAAATCGTTTTGCCTGCAAATTCCTCCTGGCTATATCCGTAATGTTTGATGGCGGCGTTGTTGACCACAAGGAACCGATAAGATACTGAATCGATTACCCACATGGGATTAGGAGCGAGGTTAAACAGGTTACGGAATTTAACTTCTGAAGCAACAAGCGATTCCTCTAATTGTTTTTTTTCTGTTACATCATTAAAAAAACCGGTAGAGCCTGCAAACTTTTTGTTTTTGTATTCCAGGAGAATATTTCCTTCCAAATAAATTTTTTTTCCGCTTTTGCTTACAAATACTTTGTGAACATTGGTGATTACATCTTGAAAACCGGGAAGGGGCTTATTTAAATTTTGCGAAGGATCTGCAAGTATATCGTTAAGCGTCAAATTAGCAAGTTCTTCATCATCATAGCCTAATCTTTTCTTAAAGGAATCATTTGCGTAAATAATTTTGCCATTTGCATACATTTTACAATTATTTCATTAGTTTGTTCCGTGAGGATCCTGTATTTGCGCTCACTGGTAGCGAGATGCAAAGTTTTATTCCTCATTATTTTTACCGTTCGGGCGATAATACCACCTAAAAGGCTGAGTAAGACAATTAATGCTACGGTAGTTCCCCTGTTCAATGTTTCAATTGCTGAAAGCTGAGCATTTGCTTCGTCTATCATGATGGCATCCCGCTTTTTTACATACTCTGCGAGGGATGAACTGGCACGCTGAAAATCTTCAAACAGATGGGATAGTTCGTTTTGATCAAGATTGCGGATGTCAGTGAGCGTTTTGTCACTTTTGTTTCCTAATATTCTTAGAAGTTGAACGCTATCAAATAACTGTTGCTCATAAGGATCGAGGATTAATTGTTGATACTCTAAATGATTTTGGTCATTTTCCAAAATTTTTTGCTGTATGGTGCTATCTGATGCGATCCTATTTTCAGGATATAAAAAGCTATTTAAAATATCTACCCGTATATAAACACTCCCTTTTGCTATGGAAGTAAGAAGTTGTTGTCGGTTTAAAGATTTATGGATGAGTTCGTTAAGAGTAGTTTCGGCATTTCTGAATTTTTTATAATCAATAACTTCTGAGATGATTAGAAAAATCAGAATAGTGCTGAAAAATATTACCAAAAACCTCGTGACAGGAACTTTTTGTAAAAAATTTAGTTTCATTTTAATAATTGGAACGCAAAATTAATTAACCCATATTAAAAAGATCTATATTTAACATTTTTTAATGCCCATCCCTACATTTTTTCTTTCCTCACATTAGACTTGATGAGGAATGACCTAAGATGGTTTCGTATCAAACAAAATGGGAAAAGATAGTTTTTTCAAACGAGAAAGAATCTTGCCCTCATGTTTCTAAATTCCTAATTCCACCTGAAAAACGTTTTCAAAGTGCTTTTTTAATTTTTGTTTCACTTCTTCAAGATCAACTGTGTGGCCAAGTTCTTTTTCAATGGAGGTGACTTGCTTATTTACGATTCCGCATGGAATGATGTTATTGAAAAAACTCAGGTCAGTATTCACATTTAAAGCGAATCCATGCATGGTAATCCAGCGGCTGCAACGGATGCCCATGGCACAGATCTTCCTTTCTTTTCCCGGGATTTCAGGATCAATCCAAACGCCAGTTTCACCCTTGCTTCTACCACCTTGAATTCCATATTCGGCAATCGTAAGCAGGATGACTTCCTCAAGCTGCCTCAAATATTTTCCGATATCAGTATAGAATTTCTCAAGATCAAGGATCGGGTAACCTACAATTTGCTGTAATCCATGAAAGGTGATGTCCCCGCCCCTGTTGGTTTTAAAGAATTCAATCTCTTTTTCTTCCATCTCCTTTTCATTCAGCAATACGTTTTCTATATGTCCGCTTTTTCCGAGTGTATAAACGGGAGGATGCTCACAAAAGAGAAGGAAGTGGGAAGTGTCAGGAAAGGAATTCATTAAACTTTCCGGGAATTCCGCTTGTGCATCTGGCCCTTTTCGCAAAGACGATTTTATGGCAAGATTTTTTTGTACCAGTTCTTCCTGGTAATCCCAGGCGGCTTTATAATTGATTATTCCGAGGTCTTCGAAAATGACATGCTGTTTTTCCAAATCAATGATTTTAATTTGCAAAGGTATTTTGATTATTAAATTATTGGGGCATTAAATTGCGGCGTTATTAAATAATCAATCATCTTACCGAATTTTTAAATTTTTGAAATATATTTTATGGCTGATTTGCATGAAGAGAAGTCTGAACCTGTTTTTAATGGTTCTGAAGAAGGAAGCGACGAAGGGGAAGAACTGTTTGAAAGATTGCATATTGTTTGCGCTAAAGGTCAGGAACCACTGCGGATTGATAAATTTCTAATGAACCGGATTGAAGGAGCGACAAGAAACAAAATTCAACAGGGAATTGAAAATGAAAGGGTGTTGGTGAATGGACAGCCAATCAAATCGAATTATAAAGTTAGGCCGCTCGACGATATAATTATTTATCAAACTCACGAACCGGAAAGCAGCGAGATTGTTCCTGAAAATATTCCGTTCAAGATTGTTTATGAGGATGAAGATCTCATGGTGGTTGACAAAGAACCCGGAATGGTGGTGCATCCCGGAAGCGGCAATCCTGGTGGAACGCTTGTGAATGCGGTGGCCTGGTATCTGAAACAGCAAAATCCGGATATTGATGAAAGTGAACTGGCGCGTTTTGGATTGGTGCATCGAATCGATAAAAACACTTCGGGTCTTTTGGTGATGGCGAAAACGCCCAAAGCCATGACGAATCTCGCTAAGCAATTTTTTGATCATACCGTTCACAGGAGATATGTTGCGTTGGTTTGGGGCGACTTTGAAGAAGAAGAAGGAACAGTTGTAGCTCATGTAGGCCGACACCAGAGATTTAGAAAATTATTTACCGCATACCCTGAAGGTGAGCATGGAAAGGACGCTATAACGCATTATAAAGTGCTGGAGAAATTTAATTATGTAACTCTTGTAGAATGCAGACTTGAGACGGGACGCACACACCAGATCCGCGTGCACATGCAATCCATAGGCCATCCCCTTTTTAATGATGATACCTATGGCGGCGACCGCATCGTGAAAGGAACGGTTTTCACGAAATACAAACAATTTGTAGATAATTGTTTCGCGCTTTGTCCTCGTCACGCACTGCATGCCCAGCAGTTGGGTTTTATTCACCCTGTTACAAAAGAGCCAATGCATTTTGAAAGCCCCTTGCCCGCAGATATCACCGGGGTGATTGAAAAATGGAGAAGGTATGCCGGGAGGAGTTGAGATTGAGGGTTTGGAGTCGAGAGTTTTAACTTGAATATTGAATATTGAATATTGGATATTGGATATTGGATATTGAATATTTTCTATTTGCTTTCAGCGTTGAACTTTGAGCGTGCTTTTGCCGGAGATAATGTTCGTATTTGTTTTCAAGGTGGAGTTGGGTAATAGACCTTTCCTCGGGAGTGTAAAATAAACTGTGTCAAATAATTTTTTGATATTGACAGAATGGAGCCAGAAGCGAAGTTCTTGCTAAAAATGGCCGGGCTCGATGCCCGGCTATTTTTTAATACAGATGTTGACATCATGTCGCCATTGCATCGTTCTTGCTGAACCAAAGTTATCGTTTTTTTAAATTTCATAAATTGAGTTTGAGCCGGTCTCCAAAAATGATGCTTAGCTGGGAAACGGTTATGCTCCAGTTGGCCAGCGGCATGGTCCATTTTTTTTCTATATTTTTTGTAGCCAGGTACATCAGTTTTAAGAGGGCTATATCAGAAGTAAAAGCACCTTTGGTCTTAGTCACTTTACGGATTTGACGATGATATCCCTCAATAGTATTGGTAGTATAAACCAGTTTTCGGATGGCAGCAGGATATTTAAAATAGGTAGTGAGTTTTTCCCAATTTCGTCTCCAGCTTTCGATTACTACCGGATATTTTTTATTCCATTTTTCACTCAGGCATTCCAGTTTTTCCTGAGCTTCAGCCATGTTTATGGCCTGGTATACCGGCTTTAAATCGGCCATAAATACTTTCTGGTCTTTGCTGGCTACATATTTCAAAGAGTTACGGATCTGATGTACGATGCAGCTTTGTACTTCTGTATCTACGAAAACCGTAGAGATGGCTTCTGCAAAGCCTTTCAGGTTATCAATGCAGGCTATCAGGATATCTTTAACGCCCCTGTTTTGCAGGTCAGTCAAAACGCTTAACCAGAAATTGGCACCTTCACTTTCTGAAACATACATGCCCAAAATCTCTTTCCTTCCTTCGGTTGTTATGCCCAGAATATTGTAAACACAACGGCTTTGCACACGCCCTTCCTGTTTTACTTTGTAATGCATTCGCGTCAAGCCAAACAATGCAGTAGGTGTCTTCTAATGGCCGTACCTGCCACTCTTTTACCAGTGGAATTACTTTGTCTGTAATGGCTGACAAAGTGCCGGCGGAAATATCGGTGTCATACATGTCCTTGATATGAGCTGAAATGTCCCTGAAACTCATGCCAAGACCATACATCCCTATGATTTTAGATTCCAGGGAATTAGCCAGAATGGTCTCTCTTTTTTTAACGATCTCAGGAGAAAAATCACTGTTACGGTCGCGTGGCGTGTCCAGTTCAATACTACCGGCACCTGTCTTTAACAGTTTAGTGTTGTAGCCGTTTTTGCGGTTGTTTTGCTCTGGATCTTCCTGTTCCAGGTGTTCGTCCAACTCTGCTTGTAGAGCCGCTTCCAAAAAATCTTTTAGCAGGGGTGCAAAGGCTCCTCCTTTGCTGAATAAATCCTTGCCCGAGCGAAATTGCTCAAGGGTCTTCTTTTTTAATGCTTCGTAATCGAAGGCTTCATTTTTGTTTCGCATGTTATAACCTGTGTTTTTAAAGTTCTTAATTCTTGTGAACTTTGACACAGTTTATTTTACAGTCTCCTTTCCTCCTTTGCTTCGCGTGAAAAATTTCCCTCCGCATCTTTGCGTCAAAGATTCCCACCGCCGCCCGGGTTCGTGTCCCCATGAACCCTTGAAAGTTTCAATGACGAAATACTCCTACCCTGCCCTCTTTACTTGTATAGATGAGCCTACTACGATGGCACCCTTCCCTATATCATCCCCTACTCAAGTCCGGGATAAGTCCGGCATATGCCGGACTTATCCCGGACTTGCATGCAGTACAAACATACGGAAGTAGCTTTTAGAACTGGAGAATGAACCTTCCCTGGTCGCTCTTATTTCTGCAGGAAAAGAAGGACAGGAAGGTGCACGAAGAGAGGTACTTAGGTTTTCCTTTGTTCACTTGTGACTTTGCGTGAAATATCTCCTTTTGCACCTTCGCCTTTGTGCGTCTTTGGCCCTTTGGGTGAAACACTTCCTTTCCCTGAAATTAGTACTTTACATCCTTTGCCGCATGGCTTCATAAAGGATCATTCCTGCAGCAACAGAAACATTCAGCGATTCGAAATCCCGTTGCATAGGAATTTTGAATTTACCATCACATAATTTATAGAGAGAGGATTGAATTCCTTTGTCTTCACTTCCCATAATAATGGCACATGGTTCTTTTAAATCAATATCAAAAATGTTTTCCGGCGCAGTCATTTCGCTGGCAAAAACTTTGATTCCGTTTAAATGCAATTCATCAATAGCAGTATGTAAACTTTTGACCCGGCAAACCGCGATATTTTCAAGTGCGCCAGCAGAAGTGGTAATGGCATCTTCGCCCAGGGCACCTACTCCTTTTTCAGGGATAACGATCGCATGAACTCCGCAACAGAAAGCTGTTCTCGCCAAAGCGCCAATGTTCCGGATATCAGTAATTCCATCCAGCAGGAGCAACAAAGGGACTGCACCGTTTTCAACTGTGAACGAAATAACATCCTGCAGATTCTGGTATTTTATTTTAGATTTTAAGGCGATGCAGCCTTTGTTATTTTCTAAATTAAAATTGCGCAGCTTTTCAAAAGGCACTTTATTTACCGGCACTTCAAATTCAAGTGCCACACGTTTTAACTCATCCGCTTCTGGAGAAACAATGGTGTTTTGTAAATAGATTCTTTCTAATTGTTCGCCATTTCTCATAGCATCAATAATGGAAGGAATTCCTCCAATCAAAAGATTTTTCTTTGGGCGGTGTTGTTGGGTAAAGGTTTTATTTAGTTGTCTCAAATCTGTTTGTTTTAAAAGTATTTAAGTTGTAGGTTTTTATCAACAACTTCTTGTGATAATTTCAACTTTTACATTGTTATATTTCGGTTATTGTTTCCTCATTTTTTATTAATACAACTACTTTCGCTTCTTTTTTGGAATATTTTTTACCCAATTTTAAAGTGGTATTACCTTCTTCATTAAGATGAACTATTTTTTCAAATACTTCCATTTTTTTTATTTAAAGATACAAAATTAAAAAAACCATAAGTTTTTCATTCTTATGGTTTTTATTAAAAATGTCGCCAAAAATATAATTTATACCGACTTTACACTGTAAAAAGTTCAACCTTCTTCTGTCGGCATAGTACCCTCTAATTTTTACACATAATCCTTCGGACTCTTTAGTAAATAAAGATGGTTTTATTTTATTCCAAAAGCTTTTTTCACTTTCGGTACATAGTCTAATTTTTCCCAGGTAAATAATTCAACTTTTATATTTTTATCAGGGCCGTTTGGCAATTTAAAGGTTTTTGTAACCACTTCATTCTTGTCGTGCCCATGTGTCCGTAAGCAGCAGTTTCCTGATAAATCGGATTGCGCAATTTCAAACGCTGTTCAATAAAATAAGGACGCATATCAAAAATAGCATTCCACTTTTTTTGCAATTTCACCATCTGTTAATGCCACTTTTGCAGTGCCATAAGTATTTACATTGATACTTGTTGGCTGTGCTACACCAATCGCATAAGAAACCTGCACCAGTACTTCATCACAAACTCCCGCAGCTACCAGATTTTTAGCAATATGACTTACTGCATAAGCAGCGCTCCTGTCTACTTTGCTCGGATCTTTTCCGCTGAAAGCACCACCGCCGTGAGCACCTTTTCCACCATAAGTATCTACGATGATTTTTCTGCCTGTAAGCCCGGTATCACCATGCGGTCCGCCGATTACAAATTTACCGGTTGGGTTAATGTGGTATTTGATTTTATTATTGAAAAGATGCGCATATTTTGGATATTTCTTTATCATGCGCGGAATCAAAATCTTCATTATATCATCGAGATTTTCTTCAGCATTTTTTCTTCTTTATCAAAATCATCATGCTGCGTAGAAATCACGATCGCGTCAATTCTAACTGGTTTGTTATTGTCATCATATTCAAGAGTAACCTGGCTTTTGGCATCAGGGCGCAGGTATTTAATTTCTTTGTTTTCTCTTCTCAGCGCTGCAAGTTCAATGAGGAGATTGTGGGCCAGATCAAGTGCCAACGGCATATAATTTTCTGTTTCGTTGGTTGCATAACCAAACATCATTCCCTGGTCGCCGGCGCCCTGTTCTTCCTTATTTTTCTTGTCAACACCCTGGTTGATGTCTGAAGATTGTTCATGAATAGCTGAAAAAATACCGCAGGAATTGGCTTCAAACATGTATTCACTTTTTGTGTAGCCGATTTTCCTGATCACACCGCGTGCTATTTCCTGTACATCAAGATAAGCCTTTGATTTTACTTCACCGGCAAGCACTACCTGTCCGGTGGTTACCAAGTGTTTCACAGGCAACTTTGCTCTGTGGATCAAAAGCTAAAAAATTATCAATTAGCGCATCACTGATCTGATCGGCAACTTTATCCGGATGTCCTTCACTAACAGATTCAGACGTAAATAAATAGGGCATGTTATATATTTTAGGTTTTTTGTGCGGCAAAATTATGAGTTCATCGTAGAGGACAAAATTTTTGAGCATCAGGAAATAGCTTACAAAGTAGAATATACCACATGCAACCTCATTCTTGTTTCGGTATTATTGGTACCGTTTAATTTTACCCTGCCCTCCGCAATATTATTTCTTGGGAAACTGAAAGCGGGGATGCACTGTCCGCAGCGGTCGATATAGGCGGCATTGTTCACTATATAATAAGGAGCACTCAAACGTAATATGGCGTTGTTCTTTCCTTTTGTTATTATCGATTGAACATACCTGGAAATATTGAAAGTATATTGACTTACCAAATTCCCTGCTGCATCATTCACCTGTTTTGCACCGCCACCCAGGTAGTTAAAATTCGTTGACAATTCCCCGCTGGTAAAATCGCATGGAATAGGCAAATAAGGTCCGTTTGATGAATCCTTTGCATCCAGATAAAGATTGAACGGGGTGGAAAAAATATTGTCGAGAGATGAAGGCGAATAAACTTGTTGAACAATCAGTTCAGCACGGTGGATCACCCGGTTCGACCAGCCATTAAGTCCGGGAATCGTTAATTGAGCATAGCTGCCGGGGGATGTTTGAATATAGATGAGGCTATCCCCTGCCGCTGGATGAGTAAGATGTTGAGTTATTTCCGACGTTCCCCTGTCGTCGAACAATGGAGTTGGCTTCCCCTGAATAAGCGGTCATTGGAAAGTCTATCACAGAAGTGTCTTTTACATTTGATTTTGAAGATCTCATGTAGAGGGATAATCGTGTATTAGTGCTGGTTAGATCGAAATAATTTAAAGCCTGTCCGCCGGTCATCTGGTCTGCAACAATGGCAAATCCTTTAAAATTGGCAATAAAAGAAGAATCGTTCGTAAAGAAAGTACTCGCGTTAGCCATCCAACTTTGCACGAGTGAATTAGAAATCGGAATTCTAAGCTGGTTAGTTGCCTGCTCCCTGAATGCATGGATGGAATCTTTAAAATTGTGCGGAACATAGGATTTTTCACCCAGCAAAGTATTATTAAATCCAAAAACATTGCAGGTTGTATAAATAGAATCGAATTTGAAATTATTGACTAATTGATAAACCTTGTGCTTTTTGCAAAGCAGTTGTATCGCCAAAAGTGTGAGAGTATTGTAAAACGATTACTGCTGAATCTAAAAGCAGGCTGTCTTTGTCAGCGGCAGGAAATAGTAAAAGGCAAAACCTGTGGCTTCAATTCAACATAAATACTTCGCTGTTTTAGCTCCAAAATAAGGGTCATTGGAAATAATACCTAATGCATGCAAATCAGTACGATGAATCGAATCGCAGGCATATGTCGTCATAATTATTCGCAATTACATTTAAGGTTGTATCAAAAGTGTGAATATTGTCAACTACGGGAATCAGGCCTTGCCCCAGACTTGGTAGTGTCAATTTTAGTACATCCCAGATCACGAAAAAAAATAAAATCAATATTCCTGTTACCGCAGTTTTGAATTGGCTTTTTAACACTTAAAGTAAAATTTGAGGATAGATAATTAAGTACGAAAATTATTTGCCGGCAAGGTCGGTATACAATTGTAAATAGTCTGTTAAATCTGATTCAGCATTGTATTTTAAAACTTTTTTACCTTTCACTTTTCCAAATTCATCCAGCTAGTTTTTTATCCGTTTTTTCAGCGCCAAAAGTAATAGCATCCGCAAAATGAGCGCCTCCTCTGAACATAGCCGTATTGCTTCCTTCATTGAAAAATTCCAGGTCTTTATCCTTTATGTTTGAATTGATGGTAACTGATTTTTTTAAACTCGGCTCCCATTTTTTCTTTGTAAGTGTTTTGCCCGATCGTATAGATTACTTTGCAATTACTAAACACAGGTTCTTTTTTATAGGCAGTTTTTATATACATGGGAATAAGCCCTGTCATCCAGCCGCTGCAATGAATAATGTCAGGAGGCCATCCAAATTTTTTAACCGTTTCCAATGCGCCTTTGCAAAATAAAACTGTTCTCAAAGCATTGTCTTCAAACCATTTTTCATTTTCATCATGAAATAATGATTTTCTTTTAAAAAGGTCTTCATTGTCAAGAAAATAAATTTGCAGGCGCGCATTGGGAAGAGAAGCCACTTTAATCACCAGCGGATAATCATCTCCGTCTACAGATACATTGATTCCTGAAAGGCGAACTACTTCGTGAAGCCGGTGACTGCGTTCATTTATCATTCCAAAACGGGGCATAATGCAGCGAACTTCCATTCCACTTTCGTTTGATTTAACTGCCAGTCTGTTTACAATTTCAGCAAATTCTGTCATCTCCAGATAAGGAGACATTTCGTTGGCTATGAATAAAATTCTTTTCTTTGTCGACATTTACAAATGGTTAATTAGCTTTATCGTTTTTTTTAACAGGCGGCGAAGTTACCATTTTTTTTTCGTTTTATCAACCTAAACTCAATGTTGAGCCATATTACAACACAGATATGATGCTATTTAAACATTCCGCTGATTTGCAATCTTATCTAAATAAGGCAAGGTCCGAAAAGATTTCTGTAGGCTTTGTTCCAACAATGGGTGCCCTTCATGCCGGGCATTTATCCCTTATTCAGGAAAGCAAAAAACAAACAAGTCTAACTGTTTGCAGCATTTTTGTCAATCCCACTCAATTCAATAATCCGGAGGATTTTAAAAAATATCCTTCCACGATTGAAAAAGACATATTGCTTCTTGAAGAAAATGGTTGTGATATTCTTTTTCTTGCCTGATGAAAAAGAAATGTATCCTGACGCTGAATCGAAAAAAAAACATTTTGATCTGGGTTTCTTGAAACCATTTTGGAAGGAAAATTCCGGCCAGGGCATTTTCAGGGAGTTTGCCTTGTAGTTGAAAAATTACTTAATATTATTGAACCGGATGCTTTGTTCATCGGGCAAAAAGATTACCAGCAATGCATTGTCATTAAGAAATTAATCGAACTGATGAAGAAGGATATACAAGTGGTAATCTGCCCCACACTTCGCGAACCGAATGGCCTTGCCATGAGCAGCAGGAATTTGAGATTATCGTCAGAGGAAAAAAAATTGGCTTCGGAATTGCATGCATCTTTGGAAGAAATAAAAAAGAATCTTTCCGGCACTAATTTTAATGAATTAAAAAAGAAAGCGATTTCCCATCTTGAAAACATTGGTTTTACAATCGAGTATCTCGAACTTGCCAGGAGGAATGATCTTGAAGTAGTTTCTGAATCTGATGATCAGGAAGGGTTTATCATTTTAATCGCCGCATTTTTAAATCATGTAAGATTAATCGATAATCTTCCAATAAACGGAAACATTTGATTCCTGTTTATTATCTTGTAAAAATATATGAAGAAAAAGCTACTTTCCATTTTAAAATATATTGTTTTTCTCGGCATAGGCGTTTTTTTAATGTGGTGGCAATTTAGCAAAATGACTGCAGAGCAAACGATCCAGTTCAGGGAATCTTTGAAAAATGCCAATTACATCTTCATTATTCCTGTTACAGTTCTCGCAATTCTCAGCCACATAAGCCGCTCGATTCGCTGGAAGATTTTGATCGAGCCGATGGGTTATCATCCCTCAACATCCAATACTTTTTATGCTACCATGTGTGGTTATTTTGCCAACACCTTTGTGCCCCGAGCGGGTGAAATTTTAAGGTGCACATTGCTTGGGCGTTATGAAAAAATTCCAGTCACCAAATTAATCGGAACCATCCTGGTTGAAAGGGTTTTTGACCTTTTTTGTTATTTTTTGGTAATTATATTTACTATTCTGATCCAGATTAAAACAGTAAGCGATTTTGTAAAAGAAAAGTTCGAACAAATCGCAGGACAAAAAGCCATTGTGCCGGCATGGGTGAAATTGCTGATTTTCATTTTAGTTGTCTTCCTGCTGATATTGCTGGTAAAATGGATTTTTAAAAAACATGCGAACCACCGGCATATTATAAAGCTAAAAGGCTTCCATTTAGGATTAAAAGAAGGATTTTCCACCATCATCCACCTAAAGAAAAGAAAGGCTTTCATTGGCCACACTATTTTTATCTGGGCCATGTATCTGCTGGAAGTTTATATTGGATTTTCAGCACTTTCAGCCACCTCTTCCCTTGGACTTGGAGCTGCTTTCAGCGTTCTTTCGCTTTCAACACTTGCGATGATTATAGCACCCGGAGGCATAGGTGCTTTTCCTGTTGCGGTACAACAGGTTTTACTGATCTATGATATTGATAATATATCTTTTGGATGGCTCATGTGGGGCGTTACTACAGCTATTATTATTGTAGCAGGAATTATTTGTTTTGGATTAATTATTTATCAAAATAAAAGCAAGAATGAAAAAAAGCGATTCAATCCGGGAAAGAATTTTCAACGTGGAAGAAATAATTCAGCAGGTAATACGATGGAGGCTTAATTGTAAAACCATTGCCTTTACCAATGGAGTTTTTGACATCGTTCACCAGGGACATATTGGCGTTCTTGCAAAAGCCGCCTCATTTGCAGACGTGCTGATTGTGGGCGTCAACTCTGATGCTTCGGTAAAAAGACTGAAAGGAAATAGCCGTCCGGTCAATAATGAACAATCAAGAGCCTTGGTACTCGCTTCTTTAATTATGGTTGATGCGGTTGTTATTTTCGATGAAGACACTCCACTTGAACTTATCAGGAAAATCAAACCTGATGTATTGATTAAAGGCGGTGATTATACCATTGATACAATTGTGGGTGCAAAAGAAGTGATGGCAAACGGAGGCAAGGTGGAAATTTTCCCAATTGAAGAAGGTTTTTCAACAACAGGCATTATTGAAAAAATCATGCACGGATAGGAATCTAACGTCTATGGATAAACGAAATATTATAGAGGGGATATTAGCTGGCTTGCATTCAACGGAAGAGTGCTTCAGGAAGCCGGCGACGAAACAGTTCCTTTAAGGGAAAGAATTCGTTTTCTTGGAATTTCGTCCAGCAACCTTGATGAGTTTTTCAGGGTAAGGGTAGCCACTTTAAAACGTATGATAGAGTTGGATTCAAAGGCGAATATGCACCTGCACGTCGCACCAGCAAAAATTCTTGAAGAGATTAACTTTAAAGTTACCAATCAACAAAATCAATTCAACCGGACCTGGATAAATATTCTCGCAGAATTAAAACAACAAAAAATATTTTTAGTAAAGGAAAGCGAACTAAACAAGGACCAGCAAAAATTTGTTATTTCCTATTACAATGATTTTGTAAGAAGCAATATTGTTCCCCTGATGATTGAAAGCATCGAGATTTTCCCTACGCTTAATGACAAGTCAATTTATCTTGCCTGCAAATTGTCTAAGTCGGATGGAACTATTCCCCAGCGGTTCGCTTTGGTTTCAGTGCCAACAAGGCTTCCAAGATTTATTATTCTCCCCGGTTCAGGGGAAAACCGTTATATTATTTTGCTTGAGGATGTTATTCGTTTTTGCCTTCCACAAATTTTTTCCTATTTTGGTTACGATACTTTTTCCGCCCATATCATCAAAGTTACACGCGATGCTGAAATTGATATTGACAATGATATATCCACCTCTTTAATCCAAAAAATTGAGAAAGGATTAAAGAACCGCAAAAAAGGAAAACCTGTAAGTTTTATGTTCGACAAAGAAATAGACAGCGATGTCTTGAACTATCTGATCAAAAGACTCGGCTTATCTGACAAAGACAATCTTCAGTCCGGAGGTCGCATTCATAATTTTAAGGATTTCATTGATTTCCCTGATGCTGTTTTTGAGCACAAGAATGAAAGAAAAAAACCTTTTATTCATCCGCTTCTTCAAAACGCGAATAGTGTTACGAAAGTGATTTTGGAAAGGGATGTGCTGTTGAATTTCCCTTACCATTCTTTTGATTCTGTGATAGACCTCCTGCGAGAAGCGGCGATCTCGCCTGATGTTTTAAGCATTAAAGTTACCTGTTACAGGCTGGCACCTGGTTCCAATATTATCAATGCCCTTACCAATGCCGTGAGAAATGGTAAATCGGTAACTGTAATTCTTGAACTGAGGGCAAGATTTGATGAAGAAGCAAATCTTGAATGGAAAAAGGTACTGGAAGATGCCGGTGTAAAAGTTTTTATTGGTGTACCTAACGTAAAAGTACACGCAAAAATCTGCCTGATAAAAAAGAGAGTCAATAACCACACGGTCCATTATGGTTTTGTAAGCACCGGCAATTTGAATGAAAAAACAAGCCTTGTTTATGGAGATCATTGCCTGCTCACAAGCGACAGGAATATCATGGCCGATGTAAACCGGATATTTAACTACCTCGAGAACCCGAAAAATATTCAGCCCCTCAAAGATTGCAAAAAATTATTGGTGAGTCCGGTGGCTATGCGCAAAGAACTCAATCTCCTTATTGACAAGGAAATTAAAAGCGCAAAGGAAAACAAGCCTGCTTCAATTATTTTAAAATTGAATTCACTCAGTGATGAAGAATTGATCAAGAAACTTTATGCCGCCGCACGTGCAGGTGTTAAACTAAAAATGATTGTTCGGGGGATTTGCTGCATGTTCACCGAAAATAAAAAATTCAAGAAAAAAGTAAAAGCCATTAGCATCGTTGATGAATACCTGGAACATGCACGGGTAATGATTTTTGATCATGACGAAAAGGAAAAAGTTTATATTTCTTCAGCAGACTGGATGGTAAGAAACATCGATCACCGGGTGGAAGCTGCGTGCCCGATTCTTGACAAGGAAATACAGCAGGAATTAAAAGACATTCTGCAAATTCAGCTAAGCGATAATGTAAAAGCAAGGATACTCGACAATGAGCTTAGCAATCAATATGTGGATGCGGATAATCCTAAAAAAATCCGTTCCCAGATTGAAATTTATAATTACCTTTTAAACAAAAAATATTTAAGCCTTGAAACTAGCGGCAATTGATATTGGAAGCAATGCGGCGAGGCTTCTTATAACGGAAGTTATAGTTGATGACAAGAACAAAGCCTCCTTCAACAAGATCAGCCTGATCAGAGTGCCCCTGCGCCTCGGTTTTGATGTTTTTGAAACTGGCAGAATTTCTGATTTTAAAATTGATTTGCTTTTGAAAACAATGCGAGGTTTTTCAAATCTCATCCAGGCTTTTGAAGTTAGGGCAAGCAGGGCCTGCGCCACTTCTGCCATGCGTGATGCAACAAACGCAAAAGAAATCATTTCACTTGTGAAGAACGAAACCGGCATTGAAATAGACGTCATTTCAGGAAGTGAAGAAGCGTCGCTTGTGTTTGAAAATCACATTGCGGAAAATATGGACAAGGATCATTCGTACTTATACATTGATGTAGGCGGCGGAAGTACAGAGCTAACTTTTTTCAGCAACAATAAACTTGTCTTTAAAGATTCATTCAACATCGGTACCATTAGGCTGCTGAAAAAAGCGGTGGATGATGAAATTTGGAACGAAATGAAAGAGGACCTAAAGGCAAAAACAAAAGGCCATAAGCAGGTTACCGCAATCGGATCAGGAGGAAATATCAATAAAGTTTTTGCCCTTAGCAAGCGAAAGGAAGGCAAACCTTTATCCCTTGAATTGCTCCGGGATTATTATAAAGAATTAAGCAACGTTTCTTTGAAGGACAGGATCAATGTTTATAAATTAAGGGACGACCGCGCGGATGTTATTGTTCCTGCATTACAGATATACATAAACGCAATGAGATGGGCGGGAGCAACGGAAATCTATGTTCCCAAAATCGGCCTTGCAGATGGATTGGTTCAGCATTTATGGGCGGAGCAACAGGTTAAATCTTAACCCGGTTAAGGATTGAAAATAAAAAAATAAAGCTCAAAAAAGTCCCCTTGCTGGAAGTATGATCATTTTTGAGTGCTTCTTTTTGAGAAAAAGATTATACTTCAAAACAGTATACTCTTGCAATCCTTGCTTTTTTAACAAGCCTGATAAAAAAAAATTTACTTTTGCCAGGCGATTGCCTGAAGGAATTGTTTTATTCTAATGCAGAGCCATTTCCCCCACTCGCTTCTTTAAAATTTCAATTATGTCAGTTAATAAAGAAGTAAAAAAAATCACGACGCAACACTTTGCAAAAGATGAAAGAAGCGGGTGAAAGGATTTCAATGATCACCGCTTATGATTATTCCTTTGCAAAAATTTTTGATGCTGCTGGGATTGATATTATTTTAGTTGGAGACAGCGCCAGCAATGTAATGGCCGGACATGAAACCACTTTGCCTATTACACTTGATCAAATGATTTACCATGCTTCATCGGTCGTAAGAGGTTGCCATCGGTCCCTGATTGTTGTCGATCTTCCCTTTGGAAGCTATCAGGGAAATAGCAAGGAAGCGCTGAGTTCAACCATAAGGATTATGAAAGAAACCGGAGGCCACGCGATCAAACTTGAAGGTGGCGAGGAAATTTTGGATTCTGTAAAACGCATTGTTAGTGCCGGAGTTCCTGTGATGGGACATCTTGGATTAACGCCTCAATCCATTTATAAATTCGGAACCTATACTGTAAGAGCGAAAGAAGAGGCGGAAGCGGAAAAATTAAAACGCGATGCAATCATTTTGCAGGAAGCCGGCTGCTTCGCAGTGGTTCTTGAAAAGATTCCGGCGGCATTGGCGGCAGAAGTGTCCAAAAATTTATCAATCCCGACAATAGGCATTGGAGCAGGAAACGGTTGCGATGGTCAAGTGCTGGTAATGCATGACCTGTTGGGTATTACAACCGAATTCAAACCGCGTTTTCTACGAACCTATTTGAATTTGAATGAGCTTGTTTCAGGCGCAGTACGGCAATATATCGACGACATAAAAACCAGGGATTTCCCGAATGAAAAAGAGCAGTATTAAACATTAGCCTATAACTTCATTTTTTTTAATCTGCAAAAAGATCATTTGGAACTATAAAACTATAAATTAAGGGGAAATCACAAGACAAAAAGTTTATATAAAATCATCATTATGGCAAATTTTTTAAAGGAGTTAAAAATCTCTGAATTGAACAAAGGTGTTTCGACCGGAACTAAATGGATATCGGCTTCAGGAGAAAAAATAAAATCTTATTCTCCTGTTGATGGAAAGGCGATTGCGACGGTAAATTCCTGTGACAAAAGAAGTTTTGATTATGTTCTTGAAACCGCTCAAAACGCGTTTTTAGAGTGGCGCTTGTGGCCTGCACCGAAACGCGGTGAAATTGTAAGGCAAATAGGAAATGAGCTTAGAAAAAACAAAGCGGTTCTTGGCAAGCTGGTGAGTTATGAAATGGGTAAAAGCCTCCAGGAAGGGATGGGTGAAGTGCAGGAAATGATTGACATCTGCGATTTCGCTCTTGGCCTTTCGCGCCAGTTATATGGGCTCACGATGCACAGCGAACGGCCCGGCCACAGGATGTATGAGCAATATCATTCTCTTGGCATTGTCGGCATTATTTCCGCTTTCAACTTCCCTGTTGCGGTTTGGAGCTGGAACAGCATGATTGCCATGGTTTGCGGGGATGTTTGCATTTGGAAACCTTCAGAAAAAACGCCTTTATGCGCCATAGCCTGCCAGCAGATCATCTCTAAAGTTTTCAAGGAAAACAAAGTTCCTGAAGGAGTTTGCAATTTAATTACCGGCGGCCGCGAAGTGGGTCAATGGCTTTGTGAAGATCCAAAAGTTGCGCTCGTTTCGGCAACCGGATCCACACGAATGGGAAAAGCAGTAAGTTCGACAGTTGGCGCAAGACTTGGGCGCGCGCTTCTGGAACTCGGCGGAAACAATGCCATTATTATTTCAAAATATGCTGATTTGGATATCGCTTTAATTGGCTCTTTATTTGGAGCTGCAGGAACCGCCGGACAGCGCTGCACGACAACGCGCAGACTGATCATTCACGAGGAAATTTATGACAGTTTCAAAAAGAAATTGGTGAACGCTTATAAGCAGCTTAAGATTGGTGATCCCTTGAAAGAAGAAAACCATGTTGGCCCGCTGATTGATAAAGATGCAGTTAATGCTTATGTGAACGCTATTGAGCAATGCAAAAATCAGGGTGGTAAATTTGTTGTTGCAGGCGGCGTCCTTTCCGGCAAAGGATTTGAAAGCGGATGTTATGTAAAACCTTGCATAGCGGAAGTAACAAATGAAATGGAAATTGTGCAACATGAAACTTTTGCACCGATTTTGTATTTAATGAAATATAAAACCCTTGATGAGGCTATTGCTATGCATAACGATGTGCCGCAGGGCTTATCAAGCGCCATCTTTACCCTGAACCTGCTGGAAGCCGAAACATTCCTTTCAGTTCGCGGGAGTGATTGCGGAATCGCAAATGTAAATATCGGAACTTCCGGAGCAGAAATTGGAGGTGCTTTTGGCGGAGAGAAAGAAACGGGCGGCGGCAGGGAAAGCGGCAGCGATGCATGGAAAGTTTATATGCGCAGGCAAACGAACACGATTAATTATTCCGACAAGCTTCCTCTGGCCCAGGGAATAAAATTCACTGTATAAAAAAAAATTCTTTTGAAAAAGTCCGTTTGCTGTTGTATGAATAACTTAAATATTCATTAATTATGGCAAATGGCATGCAACTTAAAATTTTCTTTTAAATATTTGCTCCATTAACATTCAAACACAAACTATGATAACACGATTGAAGCGTTTTTTTCTGGCAGTATCGTTCATCCTTACTGTCTCCTTCACTGCTTTTGCGCAAGCCGACACACAAAAAGTTGCGCCCAATAACTGGTATCAGTTGGATAAAGCAGAAAGCGGTTACAATGGCATTAGTCTTGATAAAGCTTACGATTTTTTAAAAAACAAGCCAAGCAAAACGGTTGTTGTAGCGGTGATCGATAGCGGGGTTGATACTTTGCAGGAAGATTTGAAACCTATTCTCTGGCGTAATCCGGGAGAAAAGCCAAAAAACGGGACTGACAATGATAAGAACGGGTATATAAATGACTATTACGGATGGAATTTCATCGGGGGCAAGGATGGAAAGAACGTCCATGAAGATTCTTACGAGGCAGCAAGGGTTTACTGGAAGTTGAAACCTTCCTTTGAAAACGCGACTGATTCATCAAGCATGACGGCGGTGCAAAAAGAACAATACAGGACTTTTTTGCGCGCAAAAGATAAAGTAGTCGGCAGCGTTGATCCTACCGAATTTTTAATGATGAAAAGAATTTTGCCCGGATTGGAAAGAGGCGATTCTATAATAGCTAAGGATTTAGGCAAGGCTGAATTTAATGGCAACGATTTGAAAACTTATTCTCCGGCACTTCCTGATGCAAAGATGGCGACAGCAATCTATTTGAATATCGCCAAACTGAATAACAGTTATGACATCACCAATCAACAGGTTTTGGATGATTTGAAGGGCCAGATCCGCAAAGGTGAATCAGCCAGTACGCCTCCTGAAGATTTCAGGGATGAAATCGTTAAGGATAATCCAAACGATATCAATGATAGGTATTATGGCAACAATGATGTAATGGCTGGAACTCCATCTCATGGAACGCATTGCTCAGGTATCATCGGTGCTGTAAGAAACAATGGGATTGGAATGGACGGCATTGCTGATAATGTGAGGATCATGATGATTCGCGCTGTGCCTGATGGAGACGAGCATGATAAGGATATCGCCAATGCGATCAGGTATGCGGTTGACAATGGCGCACAAGTTATCAGCATGAGTTTTGGAAAAGATTTCTCTCCACAGAAAAACTGGGTGGACGATGCGGTAAAATATGCAGAAAGCAAAGATGTACTTCTTGTTCATGCCGCTGGCAATGATGCAAAAAATATTGACACGGCCTACAACTTTCCAAATCCTGTTTTTTTGGACGGTTCAGGGAGAGCAAAAAATTTCATAACCGTTGGAGCTAGCGGGGATGAGAGCAATGGCGGCTTTACGGCCAGTTTCAGTAATTATGGCAAAAATGAGGTAGATGTATTTGCTCCGGGCGTGAATATTTACTCCACGCTTCCAGGCGGAAATAAATATGGCAACTTTTCCGGAACAAGCATGGCTGGTCCCGTTGTTGCAGGAATCGCAGCTTTGGTTTTGGAATATTTTCCTGACCTGAGCGCACAGCAATTAAAATACGTGATAGAGAATTCTGTGAGGAAAATTACTGATCCGGTAAAAATACCCGGAACCGATGATATGGTAAGCCTTTCAGAAATTTGCAAAACTGGCGGTGAAGTAAATGCATTTAATGCTGTGAAACTTGCTTCTACTCTTAAAGGGGAAAGAAATATGAAGGCGGAAAAAGAGGGAAAGAAAGAAAAGCGCAAGAAAAAATAATCTTTTCAATTGAATTGTAAAAAACCGGTGCAAAAACACCGGTTTTTTTTGTTAGAAGGTTTGCCCCTTGTCATAGGGGAATAAAAAAAGTGAAAAAAAAGTCCGTTTGCTACAAAAAACCATGATAAAAAAACCTGAATTATTCAATATGAATCAGCGGGAATTGAAATATTGTTAGCAGATTTGCAGAACAGAATTATTACTCAAATTATAAACATAAACAAATGCCAATTCCGGAATCAAATACATTTCCCTCTTATTTTGCTCCTTACATTAATTTGGTGGAGTCGGATAACATTGCTTCCGCACTGAAAGATCAAATGCCGGAAGCTGAAAAATTTCTGAATTCAATAACAGGTGAACAATCCCTTATAAAATATGCCGAAGGCAAATGGACTATCAGGGAAGTTTTGCAGCATATTATTGATGCTGAAAGAATTTTCGCTTACAGGGCTTTATGTATAGCTCGAAAAGAGAAAAGTGTTCTACATTCTTTTGATGAAGTTGAATATGCTGCCAATACAAACGCAAACCGGAGAGAATGGAAAGATCTGATAGGAGAATTTCTCGCGGTAAGAAATTCAACTATTTTTTTGTTCGATTCTTTCACACAGGAAGACCTGAACACTTCAGGCAAAGTAAGTGACTATGAAATTTCTATTCTACCGCTTGGGTACACAATTGCTGGCCACGCCGCCCATCATTTTAAAATAATCAGGGAAAGATATTTAGCGGCAAAGTGAAAGCTGAAGGAGGAGGGCAGATAGCGGATTGTGGATCCTGATACCTGATAATTAAAATTCGCTGCAATGAAAATATTCTCCGTTCCACAAATTAAGGCCTGGGACAATCATACGATTCAAAATGAGCCCGTCAGCTCTGTGGAACTGATGGAGCGTGCTGCAATGGCTTGTTCCAAATGGCTTTTGGATCACTTCAATAATTCAAATTCATTTATCATTTTCTGCGGAAAGGGAAATAATGGAGGCGATGGGCTTGCTATTGCTCGCATTTTAATAGAAAATAATTTCAAGGTTATTGTTTATATAGCAGTAAATAGCGAGACCAGCACTCCGGATTTTGAAATTAACCTCGAAAGGCTGGATAAGATTTCCAATGATATTTATTTTATCGAAAAGCCATCATCTTTTCCGGGAATTTCCGACGAGATAGTTGTTGACGCAATGTTGGGAACAGGATTGAATAAAAGCGTCACTGGACTTTATCGGGATCTCATCGCCCACATCAATGAATATTCTAAAACGGTTATCTCAGTTGATGTCCCAAGCGGATTATATATTGATAAAAGCACAGTTGGTGATCCTGATGCTCAAATTGTGAAAGCCGATTTCACACTAACCTTTCAAAACCAGAAACTCGCTTTTTTGATGCCGGAAAACCAGCCTTTTTTCGGCAAAGCCACCTTGCTTAATATTGGGCTTTCAAAAGAATTTGAAGAAAAAGAAAATGCGCCTTTCGAATATGTAGAGGAAACCTTTATCAACGGAATTTACAAACCAAGGAATGCTTTTTCCAACAAGGGAAACTTCGGGTATGCATGCCTGTTAGCCGGCAGCTACGGAATGATGGGAGCTGCTGTCCTTAGTTGTAAAGCATGCTTAAGGAGCGGAGTTGGCAAACTTACCTGCTATACATGCGAAAAAGGGTATGAGATCATGCAGTCTTCGGTTCCGGAATCCATGTGCCAAACTTTTGGTGATACTTTTATCAAGGATCCTAAAAATTTTGAAAGCTTTGATGTGATCGGAATCGGCCCTGGAATTGGTAAAAAACCTTCACACAAGCAACTTCTTCAGGATCTGTTTTCCAAATATAAAAATCCTCTTGTGATTGATGCGGACGCATTAAATGTAATCAGTGAAAATCCTCAATTAATGGAAGCGATGCCTGTCCATAGCATTATAACTCCGCATCCAAAAGAGTTTGAAAGATTATTCGGAAAATCCCAGTCCGATTTTGAGAGGATCGATCTCGCTTTACAAAAGGCTGAACTGCATAATATATTTATTGTTTTAAAAGGTCATCGCACTTTTATTGCCACTCCCAAGGGAAAAGGATATTTTAATTCAACAGGAAACGCGGGAATGGCTACTGCCGGTGCAGGTGATGTGCTGACAGGAATTATAACAGCTTTGGTGGCACAAAAATATTCAGCTTTACATGCCTGTATTCTTGGGGTTTATCTTCATGGACTTGCCGGCGATCTCGCTGCTGAAACGCTTTCACAGGAAGCCCTAATCGCTGAAGATATTATCAACCACCTGGGAAAGGGGTTCATAAAAATCAGCTCCCATTATTAGAAGATACATTATACGTATAAAAAAAATTTGTTTGTCGTACAAAAAACAATAACTTTGTTATTTAAAATCATTTTATGGACTGCAAAATCACTTTGAGCTTTGATGAATCGGTAATAGCCAAAGCGAAAAAATATGCCGAAGCCAATAACATCAGCCTTTCCCGGCTGGTCGAATTTCTATTGAAAAAAATTACCACTTCTTCCTATGAAACCATGGAAGATTATCCTATTTCCGAATGGGTAATGATGGTTGCTGAAGGCGATGCTGAATACCAAACCAGCAAAAAAAGAAGCCGCAAATCATCTAAAGACGAATTTTTTAAATCAAGGAAAAAATAGTCTAAAACTGATTGAATGAGAATTTTTCTTGACGCTAATATTTTAGTTTCTGTTCTGAACAAAGAATATCCTTTGTTTACTTACACATCAAGAATTTTAAGTCTTTCAGACAGAAACAGATTCCAGATTTATACAACTCCTGTTTGCCTTGCCATCGCTTTTTATTTTGCCGAAAAAAAATTCAGAAGCGTGGCGGCGAAAAAGAAAATTGAAATTTTGTCAAAACATATTCAGATCGCGGATGTGAATAAAAGTGCCGTTTCTAAAACATTGGAAAATCCGGCAGTCAATGATTTTGAGGATGGGCTGGAATATTATGCGGCTTTGGAAAACAAATGCAACTGCATCATCACTGAAGATGTCGATGATTTTTATTTTTCAAAAATTGAGGTTTTAAGGAGTGAAGAGTTTTTTGAGAAGTATCTCGTCAAGGCTGCGCTTAAAAGGTAGTGCAGAAGCATTTCTGAAAAATTAAGGTTGAGTGGGAAGCCACTTTTTTTCTTTTTGAATTACCAAATTACTTCTTCACATCATAAGCAAGAATTTCACATTGGATAAATTTCTTATTACGCTATTTTCTTACTCCTTTTTATCCTATTTTTGCCACCCAAAAAAATAAGTAAAAACTGTTATGGATAATTTGATTTATGTTATTCCGGCAATGGGTATTGTTGGCTTGCTTTACACGTTCGTAAAATTCGGATGGGTCAACAAACAGGACGCCGGCAATGAAAAAATGAAGGAAATCAGCACCCACATTGCTGATGGTGCAATGGCTTTCCTGAGAGCCGAATATAAAATCCTTTCCTATTTTGTAATGATAGCGGCTTTGTTGCTGGGAGTTCTCGGCTTCAGCAGTGAGAACAGTCATTGGAGCATTGCCATTGCATTTGTTTGCGGTGGATTTTTTAGTGCATTGGCAGGTTTTATTGGAATGAAAGTGGCAACAAAAGCCAATGTAAGAACCGCCCAGGCAGCACGTACCAGCCTTGCAAAAGCCCTTCAGGTTTCTTTTACCGGAGGAAGCGTTATGGGATTGGGAGTTGCCGGCCTTGCAGTTTTGGGACTAGGCGGGCTCTTCATCATATTAAAATTCATTTTTGCTCCACATGCAAGTGTTGACAGCCTGGAAATGGAGCGCACTATTGAAATCCTTACCGGCTTCAGTCTTGGTGCAGAAAGTATCGCTTTATTCGCGAGAGTCGGTGGTGGAATTTATACAAAAGCTGCCGATGTAGGCGCCGATTTGGTGGGAAAAGTAGAAGCCGGAATTCCTGAAGATGATCCGCGCAATCCAGCAACTATTGCAGATAACGTCGGCGATAACGTAGGAGATGTAGCAGGAATGGGAGCAGATCTTTTCGGTTCTTATGTGGCTACCGTTTTAGCAACCATGGTTTTGGGAAGGGAAACTTTTTCATCCGATGCTTTTGGTGGAATGTCTCCGATTTTGTTGCCGATGCTGATCGCTTCTATTGGGATTTTATTTTCAATCGTAGGAACTTTATTTGTAAAAATTTCAGACAGCGCAGGACTTCATACCGCTGTAGTTCAGAAAGCGCTGAATATGGGCAACTGGGGTTCAATCGTTTTAACGGCTATCGCTTCTTACTTTCTTGTTATGTGGATCATGCCTGATACTGATATGGTCTTAAGGAATTATCATTTCACTAAATACGGAGTTTTTGGGGCAATTATCGTTGGACTTGTAGTAGGCACGTTGATGAGCATCATCACAGAATATTTTACAGCCATGGGAAGACGCCCTGTTATGTCAATCGTTCGCCAATCTTCTACTGGTCATGCTACCAATATTATTGGTGGACTTGCAGTTGGTATGGAAAGTACCATGCTGCCAATTTTGGTTTTAGCTGCTGGTATTTTTTCCTCTTATTATTGCGCAGGTTTATACGGTGTGGCAATTGCTGCTGCCGGTATGATGGCAACTACAGCCATGCAATTAGCGATAGATGCTTTTGGACCTATCGCCGATAATGCAGGTGGTATCGCAGAAATGTGTGAACTACCAAAAGAAGTACGTGAAAGAACAGATATTCTGGATGCGGTAGGAAATACAACTGCAGCAACCGGAAAAGGATTTGCCATTGCTTCTGCGGCCTTAACTGCACTTGCTTTGTTTGCAGCCTTTGTGGGTATCGCAAAAATTGACGGAATCGATATTTATCGTGCTGATGTACTCGCAGGTTTATTTGTTGGTGCGATGATTCCTTTCATATTCTCTTCGCTCGCAATTCGCGCAGTTGGAGAAGCCGCAATGGCAATGGTTGAAGAAGTTCGCAGGCAATTCAGGACTATTCCAGGAATTATGGAAGGAACAGGAAAACCCGAATATGAAAAATGTGTGGCGATTTCAACTGATGCATCTATCAAAAAAATGATGCTGCCAGGCGCTATTGCTTTAATTTCTCCACTGATCATGGGCTTTATTTTCGGGCCTGAAGTATTAGGAGGATTTTTAGCAGGTGCGACAGTAAGTGGTGTGTTGATGGGAATTTTCCAAAACAACGCCGGCGGAGCCTGGGACAATGCTAAAAAATCTTTTGAAAAAGGCGCTGTTATCAATAATGAAACTTATTATAAAGGTTCAGAACCTCACAAAGCATCAGTAACCGGTGATACAGTGGGTGATCCGTTCAAAGATACTTCAGGACCAAGCATGAATATTCTTATCAAATTGATGAGCATCATTTCATTGGTGATAGCTCCTACCCTCGCCACTATGCACCAGGGCAAAATTGAAGCAAACCGCCATTCAAAAATGGAAACGCTCCGTCTTCTGGAACAAACAACTGTAAAAGAACATGCTGAGAAAAATAAAAACGTCTGGACATTAACACTGCCAAACGAAGAAAACCGCGCTGCGGTTGAACCGGAAGTAAAGAGGTTTATCGATGTTTTGGAAAAAGACAATCTCATCACAAAAAAAACTTTTTCAGTAGCGGTTCAAAACCAGGAATTATATATAGATGGCGAAAAACAAGCTGATGCAATCAACGCCAGGTATAGTAAATATATCCAGGCAACCGGAAATTTTATCAGTAAAGAATCCGGGAAATAATCAGACCGGAATTAGAATAAATTTTAAAAAATGAAGAACGAAAAGTTCTTCATTTTTTTTTGGCCAATGCTCTGCAAAATGATTTCAAAAAAAGTACGTTTGCCGGAGATGATACAGTCTTGGACTTTCCTGCAAGTCCGGTAAGGACGGAATTTAAATAGATAGGGCGAAGCACAATGCTGTGAACTCTAAGGCCAAAAAAACATGAAAAAAAGTACGTCTGCCCGAGATGAAACAGTTGTTCCCTTATGCAAGTCATGAATGGACGAAATTTAAAAACATGGGACGAAGTTTCCACCGAACGCTTCAAAAACAAATCGTGAAAAAAGTGCGTTTGCTATAAAAATGAATTGTCATCTCCAGGAAGGCAAAGGGTTGGATTTTAAAACATAAGGTGAAGTTTTAAGTTGGTTAGCTAACCTTGTCTCCATAAAAAATATTCCTTTCCGCATCAAGCAGGTAATTTCCCTGGTTAGCCATCAGCAGCTTTTTATACTCATTGACTTTTACCCAATAAATAATGAAGGTTATCAGAGCGGCTAAGGCGCCAATTAA
Organism: uncultured Chitinophagaceae bacterium; assembly: GCA_963696835.1. Taxonomy (GTDB): domain Bacteria; phylum Bacteroidota; class Bacteroidia; order Chitinophagales; family Chitinophagaceae; genus Ginsengibacter. The sequence continues at coordinate 70,282 of CAVOLS010000001.1, forward strand.
TGGAATAAAAAATAGAAGGCTGCAGATATTCCATGCAAGTCCGCTGCTATAAGTAGGCTTATCGTCAGTGGTGGGAATATTTAATTTAAAACACTCCGCTCCTATAGACTTTGAGATCTTATTTACGACAATGAATTGCCAAATTATGTTGAAGAAAGGGATCAGCATCAGCCAAACATTAGAAGGAGGCATCTTTTGATTTTCACGCGATATAACTTTTAATGTTTTTTGCAAGGTCAGCAGAAAGAAAACTGCGGGAAGAATAAAAAGGGCAAGGAACACGAACTGATACAGTGCGGAGAGGTTCATAAATAATTAGTTTTCCAATATTAATTATTTTTCCTCAACCGTTAATATTTTTTTCAATTCTGTCATCCCTTCTGTGGCATTTTTTTTAATTACATGAAAATTATGATGAGCAGGAATATATGGCGGATTTATGTCAATAATATATTTTGGAATGCCTGCCGGCAAATAATCAATCAAACCTGAAGCAGGATAAACCTGGAGGGAAGTGCCGGCGAGCGCAAATACATCGGCTGCCGACATTATGCTGCGCGCTTCTAAAATCATTGGAACCGGTTCTCCGAACCAAACCACATGAGGCCGAAGCTGAAAACCATCACTGGCTTTGTCGCCTGGCAAGATATCTCCCTTAATTTCATACAAATTATGTTCATCGTTTTCACTTCGCATTTTAAATATCTCACCATGCAGGTGAACAACATTCGTTGAACCAGCCCGTTCATGCAGGTCGTCAATATTTTGGGTGATGATGCGTTACACCGAAACCTGTCTTCAAGTGCAGCTATTCCTTTATGGGCAATATTGGGAAGTGCTTTTAAAACTTCTTTTCTACGCTGATTATAAAAATCTAAAACAAGTGCAGGATTTTTTTTCCAGCCTTGCGGCGAAGCCACTTCATACACATCATATACCCATCCATAAACCATCGCTGTCACGAAAAGTTTTTAAACCACTTTCCGCGCTGATGCCTGCGCCGGTGAGAATGACAAGATGGGGTTTCAAGGACAAAAGTTTAGGGTGAATAAAGTTTAGGAGTTGAGATGTTAAAAAATCTTAGGAAGTGTAGAAATGAAAAATTTTGCTTCTTCTTACTTTTTAATTCATTCTCCTCCCATTTCCATAACAACCTTCCACTCTTCGGGTTTTACTTTCTGAACTGACAACCTTGAATTTTTTACCAATTCCATTTCTGCAAGGGCGGGTTCCTTTTTTATTTCAGCCAGCTTTACAGGTTGCTTTAATTTTTTTACAGGTTTCAAATCAACCACCACCCAATTTTTATCTTCGGTAGTAGGATCCTGGTAATGCTCCTTTACAATTTTCGCGATACCGACAATTTCCATCCCTTCGTTACTATGATAATACAAAACTTCGTCCCCTTTTTTCATCTCCCGCAGGTTATTCCTGGCGGCATAATTTCTGACGCCGTTCCAGAATGTTCTCTTATCTTTTTCCAATTGAGACCAGCTATAAACGGATGGTTCAGACTTTACAAGCCAATAATTCATATTTCGTTCGTTTTAAAGGGCCAAATTACCAAAAATTTAATGGGTATTAAAAACCTTGTTGTATGTTTTTGTTTTTCTATTACCTTAACTTTGCCGCCAATTTAAACAACTTTAAACCACTAAACATGTTTTGCATTCTCCTTAAACCGGCCTTGCTTCTTTCAATGCCCGGGGGCTCTGAATGGATCCTGATCCTGCTTGTAATTTTATTATTTTTCGGAGGCAAGAAAATACCTGATCTGATGCGCGGAATTGGAAAAGGCGTAAGAGAATTCAATGATGCGAAAGAGCACGTGAAAAATGAACTGGAAGCAGGAATGAAAGAAAAGGATGCAATAAAAAATCCATAAAACTTTCAACATCTTCTTTTAAAATCCCTGAATTTTCAGGGATTTTTTTGGTACTTACAGGAAAACCAGGTTTTGAGTTAAAGGCCAATTTGTAAGACGAAACATTTTGTGAGTTTCCGTTCAAAAATATTTACAATGGCCTGACATGCTATCCGATAACTTTGCATTCAAGAAAATAGCAAGCGCCCATGTCACCTTTATTTTATAACCATCACATCCTGCTGCTTTCCATGCCAGGTGAATCAGAATGGTTATTGATCCTGCTGGTATTTTTACTTTTTTTTGGAGGCAAGAAAATCCCTGAACTCATGAAAGGGATTGGAAGAGGTATAAGGGAATTCAGCGATGCCAAGCAACACCTCAAGGATGAACTGGATGCCGGCATGAAAGAAAAAGATGCCCCCATCACCACTGATGCTTCAACCGGGTCAGCAGCTTCGTCAGGAACAACCCCAACAGCTTCATCAACACCCGCTTCAGTAATTTAGGATGCAGTTCCTGCTCAACAACTAAAGAAGCACAGTCATTGAAAAGTTTAGCTCATAAAAAAAGAGGCCGAATTTCTTCAACCTCTTTTTTCATTATTAAACCAACTTATTTTACTTCTTCAAATTCAGCATCGGTAACATTTTCATTTGCATTTGCTCCGGCTCCTTCTTCATGCGGTTGTTGCTGGCATTTTCTTGCTGCCCATTTCCCTGCGCCTTCCTGTGCTTTGTACATTTCTTCACTGGCTGCTGTCCATGCTGCATTCATTTCTGCTAACTGCAGTGATCAATTGCAGCAACATCCTGTAGTTTGTGTGCTTCTTTCAATTTAGTCAGAGCTGCTTCAATCGGCGCTTTTTTATCAGCAGAAATTTTATCACCATATTCTTTCAATTGTTTTTCTGTCTGGAATATCAAGCTGTCTGCCTGGTTTATTTTTTCTATTTTTTCTTTTGCCGCTTTATCGCTTGCTTCATTGGCTTTAGCTTCATTTTTCATTTTTTCAATTTCTTCTTTGCTTAAGCCGCTACCTGCTTCAATGCGGATATTGTGAGCTTTTCCGGTTCCTTTATCTTTTGCAGTTACATGCAAAATACCATTGGCATCAATATCAAAAGTTACTTCAACCTGCGGAACACCTCGTGGTGCTGGTGGAATACCATCAAGATTAAACGTACCCAAACTTTTATTTTGATGTTGCCAAAGGTCTTTCTCCCTGCAATACATGAATTTGAACACCTGGCTGGTTATCACTGGCTGTAGAAAATGTTTCTGATTTTTTTGTTGGAATGGTTGTATTGCTTTCAATTAATCTTGTCATTACACCACCCATTGTTTCAATACCCAAAGAAAGCGGAGTAACATCAAGCAACAATACATCTTTTACTTCACCGGTTAATACACCACCCTGTATAGCTGCACCAATTGCAACAACTTCATCAGGATTAACACCTTTATGTGGTTTTCTTCCAAAGAATTTTTCTACTATTTCCTGCACTTTTGGAATACGGGTACAACCACCCACCAGAATCACTTCATTAATATCATTGATTTGCTTAAACCTGCATCTTTCAATGCTAGCTTCGCATGGTTTTAAACATCTTGCAAATAAATCATCAGCTAATTTTTCAAACTGTGCCCGGGATAATTTTTTCACCAAATGCTTTAGGAACACCATCCACAGCTGTTATATAAGGAAGGTTGATTTCTGTTTCAGTTGAAGAAGACAATTCAATCTTTGCTTTTTCAGCAGCTTCTTTCAAACGCTGCCAGCTCATTGGATCTTTACGCAGATCAATGGCTTCATCTTTTTTAAATTCATCAGCCAGCCAATCCATGATCACTTTATCAAAATCATCACCACCCAAATGCGTATCACCATTGGTTGATTTTACTTCAAAAACACCTTCACCCAATTCAAGAATGGAAATATCAAATGTACCACCACCAAGGTCAAATACTGCAATTTTTTGATCAATGCTTTTTTTATCCAGACCATAAGCCAGTGCTGCAGCGGTTGGTTCGTTGATGATACGGCGAACATTTAAACCGGCAATTTCACCGGCTTCTTTGGTAGCCTGGCGTTGCGCATCATTAAAATATGCAGGAACGGTAATTACTGCTTCAGTTACTTCCTGTCCCAGATAATCTTCAGCAGTTTTTTTCATTTTCTGAAGAATCATTGCACGAAATTTCCTGTGGCGTATATAGCCTGCCATCTATGTCAATACGAACTGTATTATTGTCACCTTTTACTACTTTATAACTCCAGTGACTTGCTTCTGTCTGTTACTTCATCCCATTTATGCCCCATAAAACGTTTTACACTCATGATGGTGTTATGCGGATTGGTAATGGCCTGACGTTTGGCAGGATCACCTACTTTACGTTCACCATTTTTAAGAAAAGCCACAACTGAAGGTGTTGTACGGCGGCCTTCATCATTTGCAATTACAACGGGTTCGTTACCTTCCATTACTGCAACGCAACTATTGGTAGTTCCTAAGTCAATTCCTATTATTTTTCCCATGATTATATTATTTTATTGTTCATTTAGTGATCAATGATTGTGCCAATGAATTTAGGGTGACAAGGTGTTAGGTGACAAGAAAAGTTCGGATAGAAAAATGTAGCAATAATTGAATCCGACATTAACAATGGCACGGTGACTGAAAATTCAATACTTATGATTACGTAGTTTTGATTCGCCAATCGGACTACGTGCTTATTGCAGCCTTTACTTTAAAAGTGAAGTGCTTTTGAGATAAATAACTAAAGGTAACGACAATGAGACTGTAGCAAAAATTTTGGCAATAGTTGGATAAAAATGCATATATTGAACCAATAATTTCATGAATACATAATTCAAGAAAAGATTAATAGCAACAATCAAAATATACCTGAATAACTGAATATGCCTTCGCAAATACAGAGTGAGTTAAAAACGATGTATTTTGTTCAATAGAAAACCAACGGGAAACGTGATACAAAATGCCATGCACAAAGCGGCATTATAGGGTTTGAAACGCAATAAATCCGAAATTAAGAATTTGCTTTGTGAAGAATAAAATTATAAGACTAATATAAAAAAGGACAATATCAAGCAGCATATTGACTTCCACCACAGGCTGCATATCGAAAAGTTTGCAAAGGCATCATCCTTTTGAAAAGGAGGATAAAAAAAATCAATGAAGACGAAATTATTCTTTTTTCGCATTAGCCGCTAGGTAATTTTAATTTGAACGTTTAAAACCAAAATTCCCGCCAACGAGCCGGGATATTTTTTATATTAATTTTTAAATTGATTATTTAATTACATACCGCAACCCGATACCGAGCGCAAGATTAGAATCCTGTAGTCGCGGCGCCAGATTAAAAGAACGGATGCCAAATCCAGGACTAACATTAATCGGCGCATCAGCAAATTTATAATCCAACCCCTCCCGTCAAGGCGCAAAGCAAAAGTCGTGCTGTTGTCATTGTATCGTCCAGTATCCAAAACCAAGGATGCCACCACCGCCAACAAAATATTGTAACCCTTCAGCACCTGTATATCGGAACCTGGAATTCATACAAACCGTTCAATCCAATACCTCCGCTAAAGAAAAAGCAAAGAGCCTTCGAGGGCGGTATTGTCGGATTGTACGATGTTGATGCTTAACAGTGACGTGCTCCGGGATAAAATTTTACTCCAATCGCTGTTTGTAATCTGGCAGCGCAATTAGGCAAAGAATCTATACTTTGTTGGGCATTTACACAGGTAACAGATATGCTATCAAAAAATACATGATGCAAATAATAAACTTATCTTTTCATCATATTTATTTTAATTTGTTAAAAAATGCATTTTAATGTAATAGATCGTTGCAAAAGCCTGATAACAAAATGATTACTGCAAATAAAATGTTAAGCTTCATCAAATTCATGCCAGTATCCTTGTATCAAATTTTTAACTCTTGATTGAAGCTTTAGCAACTAACAGCGAAAATTACAGTAACAGAGAATAGTTATTTACTAATTATACAATTCTTCCTGCAAAGTTTTTATTCTTTCATCTGCCAGGTATTCATCGTAGGTCATCAGCCTGTCAATCATTCCTTTAGGAGTTATTTCAATGATCCGGTTGGCAACAGTATCCATAAACTGGTGATCATGCGTTGTCAATAAAACAATTCCCGGAAAGGTCAATCATTCCATCATTAAAGGCGGTAATGCTTTCCAGATCAAGGTGGTTGGTTGGTTCATCCAAAATAACCACATTAGGATTTTGCAACATCATTTTGCTGATCATACACCGTACTTTTTCACCACCACTCAGCACATTTGTTTTCTTCATAATCTCATCGCCGCTAAAAAGCATTTTGCCTAAAAATCCACTTAAAAAATCTTCATCCACATCGTTTAATGATCGGGGAACAAATTGGCGCAGCCAATCCATCAAAGTAAGTTGACCCTGTAAAAAATTCTGTATTATCATTGGGTAAATATGCCGTTGTAATGGTTGTTCCCCATTCATATTTTCCATGATCGGCGCTTCATCCTGTTATTGATGATTTCAAAAAAAGAAGTAAGTGCAACAGGATCTCTGCTTAAGAAAGCAATTTTTTGTCCCTTTACAACATCAAAATTAACATTGCTGAAAACAGTTCTTCCATCAATGCTTTTAGATAGTTTCTCCACATTGAGTATTTGGTTTCCAGCATCTCTTTCAGGTTTAAAAATAATTCCGGGATATTTCCTGTTACTCGGTGTAATGTCTTCAAACACCAGTTTATCCAATGCTTTTTTACGCGAGGTGGCCTGTTTGGATTTGGAGGCATTAGCGCTAAAACGTGCAATAAATTCCAGCAGGTCTTTTTTCTTCTCCTCCGTCTTTTTATTCTTGTCAGCTCGCCTGCCTTGCTGCCAATTGACAGCTTTCGTACCAGAAAGTATAGTTACCGGTATAGATCTTTATTTTTTGCTTATCAACGTCAGCAACATGCGTACAAACTGCATCCAAAAAGTGACGGTCATGACTTACCACCAATACAATATTTTCATAATCGGCCAGAAAATTTTCTAGCCAGGAAATGGTTTCCACATCCAGGTTATTGGTAGGCTCATCCAATAACAAAATATCAGGATTACCAAAAAGCGCCTGCGCCAGCAATACCCTTACTTTAATATTGGCCCCAATATCTTTCATCAGCATTTGGTGCAAATCATCTTTAACGCCCAATTCATTTAATAATGTGGCCGCATCACTTTCGGCAGTATAACCACCCATTTCTCCAAATTCTGCTTCCAGTTCGCCCGCCTTCATACCATCTGCTTCGGTAAAATCTTCTTTCATATAAATGGCATCTTTCTCCTGCATCACGTTCCACATTTTTTTATGCCCCATCATTACGGTATTCAACACAGTTACTTCGTCAAACTCAAACTGGTCCTGCCTTAAAACCGCCATACGCTCACCGGGAGTAATACTCACAGTACCTTTATTGGGTTCAATTTCACCACTTATTATTTTTAGAAAAGTTGATTTACCTGCACCATTGGCACCAATAATACCATAACAATTTCCTTTGGTAAAATTGATATTTACTTCATCGAACAAAACCCTTTTGCCATAGGCAAGGGTTACATTATTTACACTTATCATTCTCCTGTATTTTTTTGAAGCCGCAAAAGTAAGAATTAAAAAGCTGCCTTCCTTGTTTTGAAAGGTTTCGGGCAGAAGTTCGCGGCAAGGTGTTAGGTTTGAGGAGCCAGGTGACAAGTTTCAGGCGTTCTTAAAAACCTTACTCCAGACAATTGCGAAGCAGCCTGGAGGCAATGCATAATTGTCAAAAAGGGTTCTTTATAAAGTGGCCAGAAGCGAAAGAAAAGTACAGGGAATGAAAAAATTAATTCATAAGTTTGATATTGAAATAAATTTTAAATCATTATGAAATTAGGATTCATTATTACGACTCTGCTGACCTTAATCTTTTCCTTACAAAACCGATACATTTCAAAATAAAACCTTCACAACCCTAAACCTTTCTTTATGAAAAACAAAATCACCTGGCTGATAGCGCCGCTTCTGCTATTGTGCTTCTCTTTCGCCCAATGCAGGAAAGATAAGGACAACCAAAAAGACGAGCTACCACCTATAACCCAGACCGGAGCCAACACTTTTGGATGTTTAGTGAATGGAAAAGTTTTTATTCCAAAAGGATATAACGGAACAGGGACACCAAACCCGAAAGTGCGGTTTGATGTTGGATTAAATGGATTGCCATACCTACAAATTGAATCTGAGCAATTAAACTATGACCATAAGTCTGAAGGATACATTATTGTAAGTTTCGCTAATATAACAGCTACTGGTATTTACGATTTGCCAACTTTTAATTTTCTAATAGGCTGGGAAAAAGTTTTGCATAATTGTTTTACTCCAGCGTTTGATTCTTCTTTGAATAAATTAGGTTCGGGCATTATAACCAGATACGATAAGGTGGATAGAATCATTAGTGGAACTTTTGACTGCAAATTCAAAGGACAAAATTGCGATACAGTATATATAACCCAAGGTCGTTTTGATTTTAAATTTTAAATTAATCATCATGAAACAAATTTTACTTTTTGCATTCATTACAATTATTGCTTTGCAATCATTTAGCCAGACAGACCCCGTGAGGCAAAAATTAGATTCTGTTTTTCAACACGTTGATAAATCTCAGATTCCAACCGGGTATCTTAAGGAATATGGCGCAGAGTTTATGCCATTGCATTGGTTCAATGGTGTCATTACGGATAGCAACGTTGTTACAAACATAGATGCATTCCGTTTCATTTATGATGACTTGGCTACAGCAAAAATTCAGTCGGCTTTACCAATGATGCCTGACCTGCTTATGATAAATACAAGAATAGATAGTTTAAGAAATGCAAGTGCGGCTTCATCAGTCGCCTTGCTTTTTGGAAATTATGCCAGCCTGAGGGAGGATGCGTTGAGCCTGAATCTTTTTACCATCAGCAATCAGCAGATATATGATGTGCCTGGCAGGGCGCAAAGTCCTTACCAGACGAATATGGTTTTTGCTGCGGCAAGCATTATTAAAGAGTTTGCCAATACCGTCACTTTTACCTATAAGCCGGTATTGTATTTTTCCAATAACAACGTAACTATTACTGAGCTTGGTGTTGACTTTAAGGATGGGAGCGGCTATCAAGTCATTCCGGTAAATGGAACGGTAAGCAACACATACTATGATAGCAGCGGCACCAAGCTGATTGATTTTAGGGCCAAATTAAATACCGGTGCCTATGTGTATTGTCATAGCAGCGTAGATGTGTATGTAACGAATACGGGTATAGCCGGCCGCTATGCCGGCAATGACCCGTATGCACGCGAAGTGTCCATACCCGTTGTGCCCGGTGAAGGGCTTGGCGATGATGTGATGCAAATACGATACAGCATAAACAATCCTTCCCGGACAGGCGCTGCGCCACACCTTCGCAAACCGCTGATATACGTGGAGGGATATGATGTAAGTGGAGAATATAATATTATGAATTTAATCAGACAAGGGAGTAATACTGAAAAGCCAGGAGAATGGGTAAACTTGGCACAAATCTTAAATGGCTACGATTTCATGCATTATCTTGACGACGTTGCCGGATATGATTTGGTTTTTGTAAAATACAATACCCTTCGCAGTTTTGAAGACAACAGTAAGATGCTGCAACACGTGATAGAATGGGTGAAGGCCGACAAGACCGCCGGAGGCTCTGCCGAAAAAAATGTTGTTTTGGGAGTGAGCGCCGGCGGGGTGTTGGCGCGATATACTTTGGCAAGAATGACCAAATACATCAGCCCTGCAAGCACGGACACCCGCTTGCTCATCACACACGACAGCCCGCACCAGGGCGCCAACGTGCCCCTTGCCTTTCAGCATTTTTTGTATGATTTGGGCAACTCAAAAATTTTAGGAAATAAGATTAAAGACAAAATGGATGACCTCAAAAATTTTTATGAGCTAAATACCAAGCCGGCAACTGCACAATTGCTGAGAGCCAGAGTAATTGATGATAATGGAACTGTGGCTCTAAACACATTTTTAAATGGGCTGAATAGCCCTTATCAGCAAATGGTGAGGTTCTCATCAGGAGATAATCAGCCGACTTATCGTTTTGTGGCTACGGCGCAAGGCAGCCAGTGTGGAATACCTGTGATGCCTTCCGATGGCTTGCCGCTTGCAGATTGTGATGGGGAATTTGCCTTTGTGCGATTTAAACTTTTTTATTTTCCCACTCCGTGGAAATCAAAATATTTTCTAAAAACACAACTTAACGCACTGCCAGCAACAAACACATCTCAAATTGAATATTATAAGTTTTCAAGACGGATATCCTATTTTGGTATCGGATTCGGCACAAAAACAATAGATGAATATAACCGCACTAATCCTATAGGCTTTACTAAATGGGATGCTGCCCCTGGTAGTACCCAAAGTATAAAAGACAGGACAGATGGCGCTTTAAATACGGGGTTAACAAAACAAGATGTTCCTTGGTATGGTACTCCCTTTTTAAGAATCAAGGCCGGCCTGGACATGAACATCACTCAGGATCTTTTTTCATTTGTGAGCACTACAAGTGCATTAGATGCACCCGTTGGAACATCATTAAATACTGTATATGTATTCCCGTTATCAGGTACAGCCAATACTTCAGCCACTGAATATATTGCACAGAAAAAGTTTACAGAAATGGGTAGCACATTCTTTAATGCAAACCACACCGACTATACAGCACGAAATGCGTTATGGATCTACAATGAAATGGAAAACATTACCCAAACTTATGATTGTGATGATTACTGCAATGGCAGCAGCCTGGCTATTCAGGGGGATGCCATGGTTTGCACTATTTCTTCATCCTATTCAATTACCAATCTTCCGCCTAATGGTTCTGTATTATGGACGGCTTCTCCTTCAGATATAGCAACTATTAATTCCCCTGATTCCTCAAAAACAACTATTACAAAAAACGAAAATGGGATTATAACCCTTACGGCAACTTTATCAAATACGTGCGGTGATACTCCAATTGTCCTGTCAAAAAATATTTTGGTGGGTGCATCCAGCACCTTTACAGGGCTTTTTGGCAACTATCCGCAAACGGCAGTAGTTACAACAGATGATGGCTCTAATGACATTAATTCCGATGAACCCACTTATGTTACTTTCACTTCCAGTCAATACATAGCGCCAGGAGACCCCAGCATCCAGTTTTCAAATATGACACTGCTTCAAAGCAGTCAGAATTTCCCCGCTAGCCCCTATCGATGGCAGTATATCAAAAACGGCAGTTTTGGGGAGTTGTTTCTTTATATGCCTAATTCATGGGCCTATTTTCAGTTTACCTTACCTAATGCCTGTGGTACGGATACTTTTTATCTTTACTTCCAGGCATCTCAGCGTGCCTATTACAAATTATCACCCAATCCTGCAAAAGATATGGTTACTGTTCAAATAGATGAAGAAAGGCTGCAAAAAGACAAAGCCGTTAAATCCACTGATCAGGATATTCGTGAAATTAATATAATTGACAAGATGGGAAATATGTTACAACGCAAAACATTTGGGAAAGGCGTAAGAATGGCAAGTTTAAACACATCGGCGCTAAAGCCGGACGTTTATGTGATCAAAATTTCCAATGGCAAAACGTGGAAATCGCTTCAATTGCAAAAACAGTAAAAATCAGTAAAATAGCAATTACATAAGGCTGTCTCATTATTTTTGGGACAGCCTTTTCGTTCGAAGAATAAAAGTGACAAATTTTTTATTGGGTAGGCTACTTTAATAAACTGTTGTACTTTCTTTTGCAGCAAACGCACTTTTTTTCAACATTTTTCGCTCTTTACATCCGGTCAGGAACCCGAATACCCAGCAATTGAAGGCCACTTTTGATAATGGTCGCTGTCATAACACTAATGTTTAAACGCAAATTTTTCTTGCCTTCATTTTCAGCATTCACTACCGAATGTTCGGCATAAAAAGAATTAAATAACCGGGCCAAATTAAAAACATAATTGGCGATTATCGAAGGATTCATTTCTTCGGCGGCATCGGAAATAATATTGGAATATTTTTCTAAAAAAAGAATCAACTGTCTTTCCAGCGGAAGCAATTTTTCATCCCCACCCTTCTCAATATCTATTTTTGATTCTGCGTTTCCACCCTGGTTTACCTTCCTTAAAATCGACTGAATTCTGGCGTAAGTGTATTGAACGAAAGGCCCGGTGAATCCGTGAAAATCGATGCTTTCTTCCGGATTAAAAATCATCCTCTTCTTTGGATCAACCCTGAGAAGGTAAAATTTCATAGCGCCAAGTCCAAGAATTTCATACAATTCAGACAATTCCGCTTGTGTAAAATCTTTTACCTTTCCCAGCTCTTCAGTGTGTTGAGCGGCAGTGGCGATCATTTCATTCACAAGATCGTCAGCGTCAACAACGGTTCCCTCGCGGCTTTTCATTTTTCCTGACGTCAGTTCCACCATCCCATAACTCAAATGATGAATTTCATCGGCGAAAGGCATTCCCAGTTTTCTAACCGTTTCTTTGAGCACTTTCATGTGATGCAATTGTTCGTCGCCAATCACATAAATGCTTTTATCCAGCTTATATTCTTCAAATTTTTGTTTGGCAAGGCCGATATCCTGTGTGATATATACGGAAGTGCCGTCGCCTCTTAACAGCAATTTTTCATCGAGGTTTTTATCGGATAAATCTACCCACACACTTCCATCCTCTTTTCTATACAAAACATTTTTTTGCAATCCTTCCTGCACGAAATCTTTACCGAGAAGATAGGTATCGCTTTCATAAAAAGTCTGATCGAAATCGCTTCCTATTCTTTTGTAGGTTTCATCAAAACCTTCATAAACCCAACCGTTCATCCTGCTCCATAATGACCTTACCTCCGTATCGCCCCGCTCCCAATCTACCAGCATCTGCTGAGTTTTCTTCATGATCGGCGCTTGTTTTTCAGCCGCTTTTTCTTCCATTCCAGAATCTACCAATTCCTTTACCTGCCTTTTGTATTCATTGTTGAATTTCACATAATAATCGCCAACAAAATGATCCCCTTTTTCATTTTCAGATTCAGGAGTTGCGCCATTGGAAAACATTTGCCAGGCGATCATGCTCTTGCAAATATGAATGCCACGATCGTTGACAATCGATGATTTTATGACATCGTAACCGCTCGCCTTTAATATTTCAGCGACGCTCCAGCCTAAAAAATTATTTCTCAAATGGCCCAGGTGCAGGGGTTTGTTGGTATTCGGGGAAGAATATTCCACCATCACCTTTTTATGGTTCAGCGGTTGTTTTCCGAAACAAGGGTCAGAATAGTTCTTTTGAAGAGTGGATGCAAGCTGCCGATCGCCAATCTCAAGATTCAAAAACCCTTTTATCACATTAAAGGATGAAAAAAAATCAGGATAATTTTTCAATAAAGCCTCTCCTAATTCGTTCCCTAACCCATCCGGAGATTTTTTCAAAGTTTTTACTAAAGCGAAAAGAACAATAGTATAATCACCTGTAAATTCAGGCTTCGTCTCGTTGATTTGAAAATCTTTTCCGGAAAACTCCTGGCCGTATAATTCCGACAAACTTTTAACGGCTGCCGATTGTATGAAAGATGTAAATGACATGTTGCGAAAATAAGTCGATTTGATTGGGTTAAAATAATTTATGCTGTTTTCTATCCGGCAAACGAACAAATTTCGAATATTTTTTGAATCAGGATGGCTTACAATTATTCGAAGCGGAAAAAAATGGAATAATCTCCTGGCAAACGAACCTTTAATTTACTTTTGTTTTCCTGGCATTCAAGAGCCGGTCTCGCTGTGAATCTTCACCTTTGAGGATTTAAAAATTATTGGATACAGTAACTTTACATCACCTTCACCTTCAAAAAAATCAGCATGAAAAAAGAAGAGCAACTCCTCACTACCACAGCCGCCGATTACTGGGACAATCGCTATCTCAATCATGAAACGCGTTGGGACATGAGTCAGGCTTCGCCACCATTGAAAGGATATATTGGCAGCCTCGAAAACAAAGCGCTTCACATTTTAATTCCCGGTTGTGGAAACGCTTATGAGGCAGATTATCTTTTGGAAAAGGGCTTTAAAAATGTAACATTGATAGATTTCTCAACGGTTGTCACAAACGGGCTGAAAGAAAAGTATCTTGAGAAGCCGCTGCAAATTTTAAATGAAAATTTCTTCAACCACAATGGAAAATACGACCTCATTCTGGAGCAGACTTTCTTTTGCGCTCTTGATCCTTCCCTTAGAGAAAAATATGTTGAAAAATGCCTTGAACTCCTGAACAACGAGGGGAAAATTGCCGGTGTGCTTTTTAATAAAAAATTTAGCCCCGAGGAACCTCCTTTTATTGCCGATGATGAAGAATATCGCAGGCTTTTTGAGCCGTCTTTCACGTTTTTAAAATTTGAAAATTGTAAAAATTCTGTTCCCGCGAGAGCAGGTTATGAATTGTTCATCGAGTTTGAAAAAAAATGAGCTGGATAACGGGGCACGGGAATGAATTCCCATGTTACAATATCGGTCGTGCGTAGGCCACTGGTACTCCCAAGTTGCTCTCTCTTCAAATGCCGTAGGCATGACCCCATCTTGAAACCCCGGATTTTAATCCGGGGAAATCATGACAATACTTTTATATTTTCCTGCTGCAATTTCCCATAGATCGCCGCATAAACTTTGCTCCTGGCCTCGTCTCTTTTCCGAACGTCGCGGCACCAGAAATAAACGATCAGTTTCGTGGATTCCGACGTAATGGTATTATTAAATATTTCAGGCTCCTTTTGCGCCAGCAATTCCTGATTCTGGTTGATAGTTTCCATGATTGCATTTCGAATATCTTCAGAATCCACCATCTTATCAACGGTAAAAGAAACATCCACTCTTATAAAATTGTTTCCCAAACTCCAGTTCACGAAATTTTTAGAAAGGATTTCGCCGTTGGGAATAATGACTTCCGCGCCTTCCTGGGTCAGCAAAGTGCTGGAGCGCAAACTGATTTGCTTTACCCGGCCCTTCTTATCGCCGATTTCCACCGTATCTCCAATACGAAGTGTGCGGTCAAAAATCAAAATAATTCCTGAAACGAAATTGTTCACAATATTCTGCAATCCCAGACCGATACCAACACTCAAGGCGCCGAGGATCACGGTAATTTTATCGACTGCAAGTCCCGAAGCGGCAATCGCCAAAAGGAAACCAGCGACAATCAGTATCAGCCTGACGATCATAAATCCGGAACGCTGACCGCGATTGGAAAAAACGGATATATCTCCTATATCTCCGAAAAAATAAGGAAGATATTTTTGAAGGAAATTAGCCGCCCACATGATGAGCGCAAACAACAGGAGACCGCCAAAGGAAAACACAAAATTCCCGATATGGCGGGACATAGAAAGTTGATTGACGATCTTTTCTGAAAGTGATGTATAAATATTCAGATTCGTTGAAAAAACCACCAACCAGATCACCAGCGCCCAAAAAACAACCAATTTTGAAACTCCCGCTCCAATCCTTTTGAATTTATATTTATCTGCAAAACCTTTCCGGATCCTGCTGCCTTGAATCTGAAGCAGGAAGGCTTCCGTAACTGACCGGATAAATACCAAAAGCCCCGCGGTTTGGATCACAGCATAGGTTCCCGTTGATCCAAGTATTTGCATTAAGGTTACTCTTCCAAAAACATTGCTTATTACTGCCAGAAAACTGAAAATCCCGTATAAGCCCGCCGACAGAATTAAAAACCGGTGTTCTTTATAAAAGTTTTTATATTTCATCAGGGCGTAAACCGCAAGCAGAACAGAAAGACTATTCAGAAAAAAAAGCAGCCACCGGTTCAGGTAGAAGGACATACCAAAATACCTTGAAAAAGATTGCACCAGAAAAATGCCGATAAAAACGATCCACAAATAAAATAAATCCCGTGGCAGGCGTTTTCTAAATGAAAATGTCAGCGTGATCATTAAAAAAAACTCGATGGTGGCGATATATATAAATGGCGCGTCAAGATCGAACAAAGGAGCCAGGTTTAGCATAAAAATCAGCGTTGCGAAAATAGGCGCCTTATAAATGTACCGGAACTGGAAAGGCCGCAACGTTTCCGTCTTCCCCAATTTTTCAATGCTTTTGAAATTGTAAAAAACCCAAACAAAAAACACAACACCCATCAGCAATAAAAGGAGCAATTTATTGTTCGTATGAGCAAAATAATAGTGTGTGATCTCTTTTTCGGAAGCAACCGTTTGATTAGACTGCCCCAATTCCGCCTTTTTCGGCTCCCACAAATACCTTCGTTCTTTTCTGAAGGCTCTCGAGCCGGTGGAAGTCATCAGATTTTGCGCCTGCAGCAAAAGTTCGTCCGTGCTGATGGTATTATTCGAAGTCCTGGCTAAAGTATTATCAATCAGCAGGTTCACATGTTTTAGTAAGCT
This sequence comes from uncultured Chitinophagaceae bacterium, assembly GCA_963696835.1. Taxonomy (GTDB): domain Bacteria; phylum Bacteroidota; class Bacteroidia; order Chitinophagales; family Chitinophagaceae; genus Ginsengibacter. Next base: position 86,670 of record CAVOLS010000001.1, read on the forward strand.
GTCTGTTTTCTTCCATTTAATGGCGAGCTGAACCAGTTGCGGCTTAAATTTATTGCGCAATTGTTGCTCTTTAAAAACACGAAGGATAACAGAATCCTTTTGTAAAACCGCGATTTGCTTTTGAAACCCGTCAAGGATGCTGTCGTATTGCTTTAATTGGCGCGCATAATTTTTCGCGTTCCTGTTTATTTGCCCCAAAATGATTTGGTACATCTGCAAATTCCGAATATTGAGATCCCTGTCGTTGCCTGTCAACCTCGACTTTATAATATTGATCGCCGAATCGTCCTCATTCAATCCATTGTTCATGTCGCTTATGGTGGGCAGCGGCTGCGATAAGACAGAGGTCTTGTTCAGCGTCTGGAAGATTTTTTCAATAGTGAGCAGGTAATCATTATCAGTAAGCGTGTCCTCGGTGCTGAACAAGGAAAACTGCGAAGATTCCCTAACCAATTTCGCTGAATCATTAACCTGCGCAAACAAGGGAAAGCAGAAAAATAAGCCAATAGTAAAAAACGATAATTTCATAAATGAGCAATTGAATCCGCGGCATAATACAATTTATCCCCGCCATCCGTTAATCTGAATCGTTACATTTCATCAAAAATACAACCAATCAAAATAAATTATTGAATGCAGAATTACTGCCTCTCAAAAAGGAAGGACCAAAAGCAAAGAAATTTGGGGCTGTCAGCCACAGATCTTTGCTCATCGATAGTCCGGGCTGTAGGGCAGTATCTTTCCCGCGAAACCATTTTTTAATAAATAGCGATATGAGGCGGGAAAGGATACTTGCCCACATCCCGGGCCGCTCATCCACAAATCTTTAATCAGCAGAATAACGCGGCCTTTATGCTGATCAGCCAGCAAAAAAAAGTGGATAGCAAACGTACTTTTATCCAGGATTTTTTATTGTCCTATTGTTCCCTTTTTGCAATAAATTACCTAACAATTCCCGGCAAACGTATTTTTTTTGAAGATTTATCATAATCCTAAACAGCATCACAAATTAATAATTCAATCAGAGGCCAATTAAGCGAACCCGCACTTTTTTTTATAGCAAACGGACTTTTTTTGAAGATTTAATTTTTACCTTTCAACTTTTATCTACAACTTACAATCTGCAACTTAAACTCCAACTAAAAATCATCATTTACAACTTCCAACTCCCACTCTTAAATTTTTTTTTGCGGAAAACCGAATATTATAGATTTAAGCATAAAAATTAATTGATTTTCCTTACCTTCGCAGCCCTTTAATTTTGAGTCATGGGAAACAGGCGTGAATATGATATTGCATTTGTGGGGTTAAAACCTGGTTTTCACGAGTTTGATTACCAGGTGGATGATAAGTTCTTTGCCAACTATAAGGAAACAGATTTTGAAAATTGTTACGCATCTGTAAAAGTTACTCTCGAAAAGAATACATCTTTTATGATGTTGAAATTTGAAGTAGGTGGAAGTGTAAGTGTAATCTGTGACCGGTGCGGAAATAAATTGCCCATTGATCTTTGGGATGAATTTAACCTTATTATAAAACAGGTTGAGAATCCGGAAGAAATGAACGACAGCGAAGAAGATCCTGACGTATTTTATATTTCCCGTACAGAAAGCCATATTCACATGGCAGATTGGATTTATGAATTTGTGATGCTGAGTATCCCAATGCAGCGCATGTGTAGCGAAGAAGAAATGGGTGGCCCGCAATGCAATAAGGAAATATTGGCGATGCTAAAAAAAATGAAATCAGCGGTAGTTGAAAATAATCATCCTTTACAAAAAGGACTTGAACAGTTTAAAAAAAACAATAATTAATAATATTAATCTACGGTTATGCCAAATCCAAAGCGCAGACACAGTCAGCAAAGAAGTGCAAAAAGAAGAACACATTATAAAGCAGATGCTCCTACTTTGAGTATTGACACCGCAACAGGTGAAACTCATGTAAGGCATCGTGCACATGTTAGCGAAGGAAAGCTTTTTTACAAAGGAAAAGTGGTTGCAGAAAAAGCGCCTAATAAAGCCTGATAAGAAAACATGAATCATTTTGAAATCCAAAAATAAAGTTTGATTAACTTCATCCTTTATTTTTGGATTTTTTATTTGAAAATTTATTCGATGGTTATTTTTAATAATAACTGTTGAATTTGAGAAAGTATTATCATATAATTTTAATTTATGAATATTGCATTAGATATGATGGGCGGCGACTTTGCGCCTCTTGAAGCTGTAAAAGGATTAAAGCTTTTTTTGTCGGAAAACAAAAATAATGCTCACCTTACTTTAATAGGTGATGAAGCAAAAGTGAAGCCCCTGCTTGATGAATATGAAATAGATTCAAAAAATATTACGCTGATTCATTCGGAACAAATGATCGAAATGAATGAGCATCCTACAAAAGCCTTAAAAGAAAAGCAGCAATCCTCTATTGCAATTGGATTTCATTTATTAGCCACTTCAAAAGCCGATGCATTTATAAGTGCCGGCAACACGGGTGCCATGCTTGTTGGCGCCCTTATATAGTATTAAGGCAATCGAAGGAATTTCACGGCCTGCCATTGGCGCTTATATTCCAAGAGAAAACGGCGAGCTTTCTTTATTGATAGATGCTGGTTTGAATGCAGATTGTAAGCCCGAAAATTTATCTCAGTTTGCACTTCTCGGAACATTATTTTCAAAACATATTTTGAACTTTTGAAAACCCGCGCGTAGCGCTGATAAATGTAGGCGCAGAAGAAGGCAAAGGGAATTTACTTTGCCAGGCAGCTTATCCCTTGTTAAAAGAAAACGCACAGATCAACTTTGTTGGAAATATAGAAGGAAGGGATATTTTGAATGAACAAAGCGGAGATCTATGTTTGTGACGGTTTTACGGGAAATGTTCTTATTAAAATTTGCTGAATCATTTTACGATATCATTCAACAAAGAAAAATTGATGACGAGTATTTAAACAGTTTTAATTTTGAAAATTACGGTGGCGTTCCGGTTTTAGGCGTCAACAAACCTGTTATTATCGGCCATGGCATTTCTCATGCGAAGCCGCATTTAATAATATGATCCTGATGGCTGAAAAAATGATTGAACACAATTTTATTGATAAGATAAAGAGTATTTTTTGAGCTGCTAATAAATGACCGATCACTAATCACCTATCACTACATTAAACTATCAATCCTATCTTTTTTGAATGAATGATCGCTTCACTGCTGTGTTCAAAATAACAACAACTAACTCCTTTACTTTGCATTTCTTCAATAATTGCTTTTACTTTCTCATAATTTGTCTTATGCACCCGGCGAATATAAACGGCAATTACTTTGTCTGGAAAATGCGAAACAATAGATAAATAAATAGCAGGATCCTGTTGCGAATCATCTCCTAATAAAACATATTGTAAATGCGGGTAAGATTCAAAAATCCTAACTATTCTCATAAACTTTGTAGTAAGATTATTTTGCCCTGATTTCCAAAATTCTTTTATTCTCTTTAGCTGGCTTAAAAGAAAAACGCCCTCAGGTAATTTGTTGACACAGGAAAATTCCACGATGAAATCATAGAGATTCCATTCGCTCCCGGAAACATAAAAAAATGGATTGCTGCTTTTTCCTGATTGGCCACTGCATGCAAGAAGTTGGTAATGATTTACCACTCCTTCAAACGGCATCCTGGTTGCGCATTTTTTGTAAACAAAACATATAGTCTTCTGCGCAACCTGGATGAATGAGGAAATCAAAAACGTATCATCAATATCAGAAATAAATGCAGTTTTGGAAGTAAAAGGAATGTATATTTTCCCATGCCCCTGAATGTTTCGTAAGCGATATTTATCTTCTTCCAACCTGAAACCAAACCGTTTGCCAGCCTTGCGCCGGAGGTATTGTAGGAAATATTTCAAACCTGAAAAACCCATCTTTTTCTGCCTCGGCATAATGGCAAGTCTCCCCTCCCATTCGAATGATATCTTCGCGTTTGAAAAAGGAATTACCATAAATAATCTGAAAATAGAAAATAAATTGGTGACCCAGTTTTTGCGGTAAGTTTTGCGCGGCATCGGGCTTAGTCTTAAAACGTGCCCCAACACGATTATTTTTTCGGCGTTGCCAAAGCCATTATAGACCTTTATTCCGGATTAGCGGTTGAGCCGGAATAAAAAGTATATTTTTCTTTTTATCTTTTTATACAAAGAAATTTTCTTTTCTTTATGTATCAAAGTATTTTCTGCCATAGTTAGACTTACAAAGATAATGGAGCCTTCGATACTTGAAAATTTTATTTATTCTGAATCCCGTTTCCGGCGGCAAGAAAAAAATTGATTGGCAACCGCTGATACACGATTATTTTGCATTGCTTCCTCACCGAATCGTTTTTTATACCTTAACAGGAAATAATGATAAGGAAGCAATTGGTAATTCAATAAAAAATTGTTCACCAGATCGTGTAGTTGCAGTGGGTGGTGACGGAACTATCAATCTTGTGTGCAAAGAGCTTCTTCATTCTGCAATTCCAATGGGCATACTACCTGCCGGATCAGCAAATGGTATGGCGAAGGAATTAAAAATTGACGAAAATCCTTCCATCGCCCTCGACACGATTTTAAACGGTAAAGTTCAACAGTGTGATATCATTCAAATTAATGAAGACGACATTAGTATTCATCTTAGTGACCTGGGACTCAATGCCCGGCTCGTGAAATATTTCGATAAGGACATCCGCGGAATGTGGGGTTATGCAAGAGTTTTTTTAAAGATCCTCTGGCAGAGAAGATTACTCACCGCACATATTCAGGGAGACGATCTTGATATAAAAATTTCAGCCTACATGATCGTAATCGCGAATGCCAGCAAATACGGTACCGGCGCCATCATCAACCCTGAAGGATTGACCCATGACGGCAAATTCGAACTCGTAATCGTGCGCAAAATTTCGCTAATCGCGATGATTAAAATGTTTGTGAGTCACAGGCCTTTCGATCCTGAGAAAGTGGAAATCTTCCAGACCACGAAAGCCGTCATCACGACAAAAAAAGGGGTTAATTTTCAGGTGGATGGTGAATATAAAGGCAAAGTGAACCAGGTTACTGCTCAAATTCTTCCTTCTGCCGTGCAATTGATGGTGCGGGAATGAGTTAGGAGTTAGGAGGTGGTTGGGGTTCGGAACTTTTGCATCTATAAGCAATTAGTGCGATTCATGAATCAGAATGATTATTTATTTTGAATTTTCCAAATAACATCAACAAAACAGTTTTTCTTATCGAAAAAATCGGCGACAGGGGCAAAACCTGTTTGCGAAGCAATTTCATCTATTTGGGCAACGGAATATTTTTGAGAAACTTCCATAAACACCTCTTCATTTTTTTCAAAATCGATCCAGGCGTTTTGACCAAATGAAACCCGTTGCTTACGCGTTGAAATCAAATAACTTGTACAGGCACCGGAAACGGGATCATAAGTAGGAAAATGTTCAAATTTTTTTAAATTAAAATCGGCATTCAATTCTTCATTGATCCGCCTTAATAGATTGAGATTGAATTTGCGGGTATAGCCTTGCTTATCATTGTAAGCCGCAAGAATCTTCCAGGGGTCTTTTTTGATGTCGAAACCAATCAATACCTGATCCCCCTCCTGAAGATGAGCGTGCAGATCTTTACAAAACGAGTGCATTTCGTCATTTTTGAAATTGCCGATATTCGCTCCAAGGAATAAAACAAGCTTCTTTTTGTTACTGGTTGTAGCTTCAGAAAGCATGTCCAGGTACTCACCGTGAAGACCTTGCATTTTGAGTTGCGGCACTTTTTTGGGAAGGGTTGTATTTAAAAGGCGAATGATGTTCTCTGAAATATCTATGGGAAAATAAGTGCCAAGTGCCTTTCTTTTCGTCAGTTCTTTTAATAAATGAACAGACTTTGTCGCATCTCCAGGTCCAAATTCCACCACATCCAATTCTTTAGCTTCGTTCAAAACGCAATCCACTATTTTGGACGTCTGTTTTTCCAAAATCTGCATTTCACAATCCGAAAGATAATATTCACGGCAGTTCATGATCTTCCGGAATATTTCATCTCCTCTTTTATCATAAAAATATTTTGATTCAAGATATTTTGGAGAAGAATTGAGGCCCTTCAAAACGTCGTGTAAAAATTGATCCATAATGAGTTTATTTTGCGAGTCTTATACCTGTGTATTGCCAGCGCAGGTTGGGTTGAAAAAAATTGCGGTAGGTGATTCTTGAATGACCGGGCGAAGTAACTTCGGAACCGCCACGCAGCACCATCTGGTTGATCATAAATTTTCCATTATATTCTCCAATTGCGCCGGCAGCTTTTGAAAAACCCGGGTATGGCAGGTAGGCGCTGTCTGTCCATTCCCATCGCCTTCCCCACCCGAATTGCCTGGCAGCAATTTCCCATTCAAACTCTGTTGGAAGCCGCATTCCTTTCCACGAAGCATAAGCGGCGGCTTCATAAAAGCTTACATGGCAAAGCGGCTCGTCAGGTTCAACAGGTTTTAAACCTTGAAGGGTAAAGCAAAACCAGCTTTCATCAATCCAATGCCAATAAAGCGGAGCCACGACCTGATTAACTTTCACCCATTCCCACCCATCAGCATGCCAGTAATTAAAGTTTTTGTACCCCCCGGACTCCATGAATTCCAGAAATTCTCCGTTAGTAACCAGCTTTTCATCAATGCTGAATTTTTTTAAAAAAACCTTGTGCCTTTGCAATTCGTTGTCAAAACAAAAACCTTCTCCGGCGAAGCCGATCTCATAAATCCCTTCATCAATCTTTACAGATACACCCCGTTTTTCTATACTTTTCTTCGCTTCCCCACTTTGGCTTTTGTAGGGAGGAAACAAAGGATTATTCCCTAAAATATATTTGATGTCTGTTAATAAAAGTTCCTGATGCTGCTGTTCATGATTGAGGCCAAGCAGCAGTACAGATTCAATTTCCGGATTGGCGGAATCCTGCAAAAGCCTGCTCATTGCTTCGTCAACGTACTTGCGATAGAGATAAACATCGCTAACAGTTGGACGGCTTAAATTTCCTCTGTTGGTGCGAATAACCCGTGCTCCTATAGTTTCGTAATAACTGTTAAAAACGTAATTATATTGCGGATCAAATTCCTGATAATTCGTCAGGAAAGGTTTTAACATGAAAGTTTCAAAAAACCAGGTTGTGTGACCAATATGCCATTTTGGAGGACTAACATCAACGACCGGCTGAACAACATAATCCTCTGTTTGCAAAGGTTTACAGATTTCTTCCGTGTAGTTTCGAACCTTTAAATAAGACTGTAACGCGTTCATAAAACAGATATTTAAGATAGTTCATTACTTCACAAACTCTATTCCTAATTTGAAGCTTAAGAAACGCATCCGGGAATTGAACTTTTGGACATCTACACTTAACGATCAAAAATTTGTCATTAAAATTAGGATTCTGCATCTCCTTACTCTCCCATCCCGTCTTCGCCTGCCGTTTTGGTGCTATGCATTATCATCGAATTGATTTCCGAAATTTCTTTTGGAGAGAAAAAGCGCCATTTTCCTTTAGCTAAGCCACTTAGAGTTATATTCATGATCCTCACTCTGACAAGCGAAGTCACTTTGTAATCGAGCATAGCGCACATCCTTCGTATTTGCCGGTTGAGACCCTGGGTAAGAATAATCCTGAACTGCTTTTCACCTTCTTTTTTTACAAAACATTTTTTGGTTACGGTTCCTAAAATCGGAATTCCACCCGACATTTTTTTTATGAATTCAGATGTAACAGGTTTATCAACCGTTACAACATATTCTTTCTCGTGACCATTGCCTGCACGAAGAATTTTATTGACAATATCGCCGTCATTTGTCAAAAAGATCAAGCCTTCGGAGGGTTTATCAAGCCTTCCGATTGGGAATATCCTTTGTTTAAATCCAATAAAATCAATTATGTTGGTTTTGTCTTTGAGGTCTGTGGTGCAGGTGATTCCGCGGGGTTTATTCAACGCTAAATACACGGGCGCCGATTTGCTTTTCAAAGCCTGGCCATCAACTTTTACCACATCATTTTCAAGTACGCGGTTGCCTTTTTTGGCTTCCTTTCCATTAATGGAAACCCGACCTGATTCTATTAATTTATCAGCTTCCCTGCGGCTGCAAAAGCCGGTCTCACTTATGTATTTATTTAAGCTAGTATCCATGTAAGTAAAAGAGCAATATTACAACTTCACTTTAAGTTTAAACGCCGAATAAATTCAGCAGGGTTTTTGATGCAAAAAAAATCGTTTTAAATTCTATTATTATACATTTACCGTTCCTTTTATTTAACCTCATAATTCTGGATAATGAAAAAGCTTATTTTTATTCCGTTGCTACTCACTTTTGCCACCGTAATCTCCATTTTTTCATTTACCGTTCTTTCAAAAAAGAGCCCGCATCACTTACCCAAATTTGATCCTGATAATGCAGGATTAACGCTTCCGGCAGGATTCAACGCTGTAATTGCTGCACAGGATCTCGGCCAGGCCAGGCATATTGCTGTTACGAAAGAGGGTAGTCTCTATGTGAAACTTGGTAAATTGAAAGACGGCCATGGAATCCTTTTTCTCCAGGATCCTGACAAAGACGGTATGATGCAAAAGAAAACAGGATTTGGCAATTACGGGGGAACCGGAATGTTTATCAGAAACGGATATTTATACGCTTCATCCGATGAAGATGTTTACCGGTACAAATTAAATGACAAGGATGAAGTTGCCGATCCAAACAATCCTGAAAAAATCATCACGGGCTTATTAAGCAGGCGGCAACACGAAGCCAAGGCCATCACTTTGGATAACGACAACAATGTTTATGTGAACATCGGAGCTTATTCAAATTCATGCCAGGAAAAAGACCGGCAGCCGGGATCTATGGGAATGAAAGGTTGCCCTATCCTCGATTCCGCGGGAGGCATCTGGCAATTTAAGGCAGATAAAGCGAATCAGACTTACGGCGACGGCGAACGCTATGCAACCGGCTTGAGGAATGTCGTTGGGCTCGACTGGAACCAGCAGGACAAAGCGCTTTTCGTTATGCAGCATGGAAGGGATCAACTGCATGACCTGTTTCCAAAATTGTATGATGAAAAAACTTCCGCAATCCTTCCGGCAGAATGTATGTATGAACTTCACAAAGGAGATAATGCAGGATGGCCCTACATTTATTATGACCAAATTCAGAAGAAACAAATCATGTCGCCGGAATATGGAGGCGACGGCAAAAAAACAGGAACTCAAAAATACCTGGATCCCGTTCTTGCATTTCCAGGACACCTTGCTCCAAACGGGTTATTATTTTATACAGGGAATCAATTTCCTGAAAAATATAAGAACGGCGCTTTCATCGCTTTTCACGGATCATGGAACCGTTCCCCTGAAAAACAAGCCGGGTATTTTGTAGTTTTTGCTCCTTTCAAAAACGGAAAACCGACAGGAACCTGGGAAGTTTTTGCGGATGGATTCGCAGGAACAAAAGATGTGGTTTCGCCAAGGAACGCCCAGCACCGTCCATGCGGATTAGCACAGGGCCCTGATGGATCTCTATATGTTTCCGATGATGTGAAAGGCACGATCTACAGGATTATGTACCATAAAAAATATGTGTTTTGAAGAAGATTTTTATAGTGGTTTTATTTCCCGTAATTTTTTGCATGCAGGCAGAGAATCGCATACAAACCAGCCAGATAGTTCAAAAGAAATATCCGGGAGAAAAGGTATATAAAAAGTATTGTATTTCCTGTCACCAGGCCGATGCGGGCGGAGTGCCTAATTTAAATCCGCCGCTGATACAAACCACTTATGTTTTAGGAGATAAGGAAAGACTCATCAACATTGTTTTGCATGGCCTGAACGAAAATATAGAGATCGATGGTGAAACTTTCTCTAATCCCATGCCGCCTTTATCAATTTTAAAAGATCAGGAAATTGCAGACGTGTTAACCTACGTTAGAAATAATTTTGGCAATAAGGCATCGGCAATAACCGCTGCTGAAGTAAAGATGGTAAGAGCGAAAAAGAAATAACTGAAAGAAGATCCGCCAGGAACTTTAATCATTAAGGCAACTTTGAACAGTAAGGAGTTAGGGGACATTAAGAAGCTTATCCCACCTTCACTTCTTAATGGTTCAGTTGGTTCAGTTTTTAAATGTTTTTTAACCATCGTCTGCTTTACAGCTCGTTCCAGCAAACGGACTTTTTTTTCAATATTTTTTTCAATCAACCATCATGCCTCTTCTAATGTTTTAATATCGAGCTTTTTCATTTTCAACATTGCCTTTATCGATCTTTTCGCTTTTTCCTTGTCAGAATTATTCAGGAGCGTATGCAAAACTTCGGGAACAATTTGCCAGGAAACTCCGTACCTGTCTTCAAGCCACCCGCACTCAACTTCTTTGCCGCCATCAGTAAGTTTGTTCCAGAAATGATCAATTTCCTCCTGCGTTTCGCAATAAACAAAAAATGAGATGGCAGGAGTGAAAGAAAAATCATGCGCTTGCTTGCTTTCCATCGCCATAAACTCCTCACCGTCAAGAGTAAAACGGGCATGCATTATAGCTCCTTCCGTTTCGTTGGAGCCAGCACCAAAGCGGGAAACATTTAAAATTTCAGAACTTTTGAAAAGGGATGTATAAAAATTCATCGCTTCTTCCGCCTTGCCATATTGCTGCCCGGTGAACATGAGGAACGGAGAAATTTTTTGAGCAGATCCCGTAAAATTGACCTGCCAGGAAAGGCCGTATTGATCCTGGATCCAGCCAAATTTCTTGCTGAAAGGATAAGCATCAAGCGGCATTAATGCTTTGCCACCCACTGAAAGTTTTTGCCAAAGCACGTCTGTTTCAGCTTCCGTTTGGCAATTGACATAGAAAGAAATCGCTGGATTGAATTTGAACACGGGGCCGCCATTCAAAGCGATAAAATTTTGGCCGTTAAGTTGAAAAGATTCAGTCATCAGAGAACCTTCAGGCCTTCCGGATGCTTTTGCTGAAGTTTCATCGTAGCGGGTTATGCTTTCGATTTTAGAATTTTCAAAACAACCTGTATAAAAACTCACTGCTTCTTCGGCGTTGTCAGCAAACCAAAGGAATGGAACAATTTTTTGGGGTATCGCTGCTTTTTTTAAAGAGTCCATGATTTGTTTATTTTGTGAAAAGAAAGCACTGCAAACATTATCTTCCGATATTTTTCATCGAAACGGGTTGGAATCAAAGGGCTTACCGGTAGGGTTACAGCCTTCATTGTTTTAATTTAAAGTTTGAGAAATATTTTTCAATTGGTGAATATGCCTTTGGGTATGAGCAAGAAAAAAGTTTATCCATTCCAGTCTTGTGAATCTTCCCAAACCGGGAAGGTCAAAGCCAGTGCAGGTTTCAGTCAAATCCATTTCCTGAGCAATGTGTTTTATTTGATCGCATCTTTTCGTTAGTGAATTCAATAATTCATCTTTAATAATGAGGCCATCCGAAGGCAAAATGAATTCAGGAGATTTAAATTTTACGTCGAAATTCAAAAAAACTTCCTTTATCCTGCCAACCTTTTCTTCCGGATCTCTTTCCGTTTTTTCAACAGGTCCTTTTAAGGTATCGGCAACAGAATAGGACTTCAATAAATGCTCTCCAACCTGGGCCATGGTCCAGCTTCCACTGCAGGGAATCTTATTCAGCGTTATTTCGTCGGAAGATGATAGGATTTCCAATAAATCATTGAAAGTTTTGTCAATTTGGAACAGAATTTCAGTTTCCATGATTTTCATTTTATTATGTTATTGCCAGTGTATTTCAAGAAATATAGAAAAATTGTTCGCCTGCTGCAATTGAAAGCAAATCTAAAACTATAAACTTGTTCTGAGGTGTTGCAGATGCGGCATTTTGAGGTGGTGATTGCGACGAATACTAAGTATAAAACAACAGGAGAATTTCTGTTAGCCTAAAGCATAACCTTATTCATGCACCAAAAAAAGGCCGTCTAAAAAAGACAGCCTTTTCAAAAAAAAAGAAAAACAATTACTGAGGAAGCAGAACCTGGTCAATTACATGATATACACCATTGATCCCATGTTGATCCCTTATAACGGCATTGGCCGCAGGGCCGCTAAAAGCAGCTCCGCCGGGAGGAAAAGTTCCAAGCCCGGTAAATTTCAAACTGGAAACCACAGGGCCGGTAAAAGTTGCCTGCGCCATGATGCCCGGATGAACACTTACTGAGCTATTTACGAGAGTGGTATAAGGAGAAGGCGTAGAAGAGAAATTGACTGAAAACACCCTAATGTTTGGTTGAAATCCAAGTCCAACATTGGTTGCAAGAAAATGATACGCGATGATTCCTTTAACCTGTGCCGTAGTTATGTTGTTTGTGCTTAAGAAAGCCGGTCCAGCCGCAACAGCACCACTAGCTGTCGCCTGAGCTACTGCTGAATCTCCTGCGGTATAAGGAGTAGGTCTTGATGACAAATAGGCCTGGAAGGCAAGGCCATACACAAGGGTTTGAAAAGCCGCATTATTGGGAACAAGCACTGTCATATTGGTAACTGCATAACCAAGAAGAGAATCAAGCCTGTCTAAACCCACTGATCCGCTGTCTGCTCTCGCTATTGCAGCTTTAAAATAGGAAAGGTTTGGATCGGCGTAGATCATGCTTTTAAGAACGGCGCTTGGTGGCGCTACAATCGCTGCGGTCAGATGCACAACGCCGTTTTGCAATTTAATATCGGGCTGCAAAACAGGGATATTGTTATCCCAAAATCCATTGCTTCTTTTTGAAGGAAATGTGGTCAGGTCGAAACGAACAGGCGTTCCCGGTAAAGTAGATCCAGTATATGCCGCTGTAGGAAGTTGAACATTAGGAAATTTTGTTGGCACTGAATCGGAAAGATATTGCCTTCCGGGAATAATTGAATAGCCAACAATTCCGCCTAAAGTTGTTGCTGATTGGGCGTTTACCGCCGCCAGCGTCGGAAACCCTGAAGCTTTAAAAGCATCGTTATTAGGCAAGAAAACGGTGAACAGATTGGTGCTGTCGCTTAGCAGGGAAAGCATGCCTGCTTTTGTAGCGGCAGCGATGAAGAAACTGTAATGAGCCGTATCTTTTGCCAGCATGGTTCCGATACTGGTTGTACTGTTGTTAGCAGGAGGATAAATTATGGGTTGGGCAACAGGAAGTTCTTTATTGCAGGAAGCGAACCCAAGCGCCATTGCCGCAAGGAAGCAAATTTTTGAAACCGTACCCGTTTTTAAAATATTTATTTTCATATCGTTTTTTTATAAAATGATAAATGTTTGGATTAAAATATATTGTAGCCGATGCTAACATAATAAAGGCCGCCAATCGTGGCGTTTCCAAATCCATTTCGGTAGTATTGATTCAATAAATTGGTAGCTCCGAGTTTCAGCAAAACTTTCTGGGCTGTAAATTTGTAGCTCACCTGGCCATCAAGAGTTTGGAAAGCTGGTAAAATACCCGTTGCAAAATCACCCTGGTAATTTACCTCATCCTGCCAGCGATAATTGAAATTGAACCCGAATCTTTTCTCAAAACCAAATCCTGTATTACTGAAAGTAGCGCCTGCCCTGTATTTAGGAGCATTGAACTGGGCTACAAACCCTTCAGGAACTTTCTCCAGATGGTCGGAGGACACATTGGCACCAATAGTGAAATTCGAAGGAAGTGCATAAGTGACACTCATTCCAAAACCAAAGGTATTTACATCACCGTTCACATTAGTTGGAACGGAATAAGTTGTTGTTTTTGAAGGATCGTTAAGGTTTGCCTGCACTGTAGCCGGATTAGTAAATACGGTTTTATCGCCGCTAACTGATTGGGCAACCAGGACACGCGCGATAAAATCTTTGTAAATTCCATAATATCCATACACATCTACCAGCATTCTTTTTTCAAACAGTAATCCTTTGTAACCGGCTTCGAAAGAGTTAACGGTTTCAGCTTTGAACTTATTAAACGTTTTAACCTGCGGATTACCACCAAAAAGGTTAGCGTCAACTGAATAAACCGGATTGGAATTGAAATGATAATAATCCTTAAAAGTCTGCAAGCCGCCAATCAGCGCTGTTCCGCCCGCAACTCTCAGGTTGATCCATTGCTGCTGGGTAGATCCGAAGCGGTAGGCCTGCTGATAAGACAACCTGAAATTATTGTCTTCGGCTACTTTAATTACCGCTGAAAACCTTGGTGTAAATCTTCCTTCGAAATTTTCATTTTTATCATAACGGCCGGAAGCGATCAGTTTTAACCTGTCGTTCAATAAGCTTTTTGTCGCCTGGATATACGCTCCAAATTCATTGATCGGAATTTTTCCTGTTGAATCGGCAAATAAAGTTCCTTCTGAATTTAATACATATTTTTTAAAATTAGCGCCAACAAGGATGTCTGCTACTTTTGAAGTTTTAGGAGAAAGGTCATATTGTCCTTCCACATTGTAAAGGTTGGTTTTATCAACAAACAAGCCGCCGCCTTTTGAAATAGGAATGCTTCTTACCTTGTCAAAAAGCTGCTTGAACTGATCTGAACCAGGCGCTGGTCTTCCAATATCCGCTGTTGCCCTTGCAGAATTATGGGCGGCAATATCGGTTTGGCCGGTTAATTTTGCATTGATGAAAGCCATTGCATATTGGGAATACCAGCCAGTTGCTCCGCCACTCGGCTTCCATGCCTCGTTTACCAATCTTGTAGTAACTGTTGCATTATAAGAATCACCGGCATTTTCCTGGGTAGTATAGGCCCTTAAAAACCAATGACTATTGACCACTTCAACTTTGTACTGGCCTATTTTTAAATTTAATAAGGAATAACGGTCACTGCCTGTATAAACTGTATTTCCGGTTCCCCAATAACCTTCCGCATTCAACGAAGTCCTTGAAGAAAGCTTATAGCTTACTGCGCCGGATAATTTGAAATTGACAGTATTGGGATTTATCACATCTTTTTCTAAATAACCTGTTCTTGAAACAGGAATTGACGCGGGCAATGCATTGATATATGGAGCATAAAATGGCGCAGCCTGGGCCAATGGGTTCAAAACATTCGCGCGAATATCCGCGGTTGTTTCATCTCCATAAACATTGATGCCATCATAGTTGGGATCTGTTTCCCGGGTTCCCAGTTTTACGGAGCCGGTAGTTCCTACCCGGTTGAAATCCCTGTAATCATCAGCAACCCAGTCTTTCGCCTGCACCAATTCGCTTCCTACTTTAAAAGCGAATTTATCACTCACTTTTTTTGCCCAGCGAAGGGACCAGTTATAATAAGGCGAAGGGTCGCGCTCTCTCCCATCAACATGCATAATGCCCGTTTTTATTTGAAAAGAAAGTCCCTGGTATTTGAAGGGATCTTTACTGTTAATAAGCAAAGCTCCGTTCATACCGCCCGGGCCATAAAGTGCGGAAGAAGCGCCGGGAAGTAGTTCCACGCTTTCAACATCAAGCTCAGTAAGGCCGACAACGCTACCCACAGAGAAATTCAAGCCTGGGGCCTGGTTGTCCATGCCATCAACAATTTGATTAAGGCGCAGATTTCCACTACCGTTAAATCCTCTTGTGCTTGGAGACGAAAAAGTTAATGAGGAATTCACCATGTCCACACCCTTTAATTTGCCGATCATGTCATAGTAAGACACAGCGGCGGTATTGCGGATGTTCACCGAACTGATCCTTTCAATAGTAACCGGAGATTCCATGATCCGGGAAGGAGTTCTCGTAGCCGACACAACAATATCCTGGCCCAGCGTAGTAGCTGGAACCAGCAAAACTGTTGTAAAGGCGGATGCACTTTTTACGGTCACTTCCTGCTGGTTATATCCTATTGAGGAAATGATAAGGGTGACAGGAAAAGCATGATTGGTGCTTAGTGAGAAGTTACCCTTATCATCGGTATATGTGCCCTCTCCGGTTCCCTTGACAGTTACCGAAACCGCCGGAACCACAGCGCTTGTTGAGTTGTCCGTAACATTTCCTTTTATGATATTACCCTGGCCGAATGTTATCAGCGAAATAAGATTCGCGATGAGGCCAAATGCAAAACATTGGAAGATTTTTCTCATACTCATAGTTTTAGATTTAAATTTAGAGCAAAATAAGGATTGTTAAGTTTCCCTTAAAATATATTTTTTTATGAGCGAAATAAAAATTGCACTTTTTTATTTTCCTGACTTTTTATCCTCATTTTTGCATCTTATTCTAAGCCAATGAATTCATTTTTATTTCCAGGTCAAACCGGTTTTTATAAAGGAAAAGTAAGAGATGTTTATACTATAAAAGATCGCTGGGTGGTCATGGTTGCCAGCAACCGGATCTCCGCATTCGATGTTATTTTGCCTCAGCCCATACCTTATAAAGGGCAGGTTCTTAACCAGGTAGCAGCCTATATGCTCAACGCGACGAGAGATATCTGCGACAACTGGCTCATCAGTACCCCCGCGCCCAATGCATCGCTAGGTTTAAAATGTGAACCCTTTAAAATTGAAATGGTTGTTCGAGGAAACCTTACCGGTCACGCCTGGCGCAGCTATTCAGCAGGAAGAAAAGTTTTATGCGGAGTGAAAATGGCCGGAGGCATGAAGGAAAATGATTTCTTCCCGGAACCCATCATCACACCGACAACCAAAGCCGCACAGGGGCATGATGAAGATATTAGCAGAGATGAGATCATAGCGCGCGGCATCGTTTCCATGGAAGATTATGAACAATTGGAAAATTATGCGCTGAGGCTGTTTGAAAGGGGAAAAGAAATGGCATCAAAACGAGGTTTGATTTTAGTTGACACAAAATATGAATTCGGGAAACTGGACGATAAGATTGTTTTAATTGACGAAATACATACTCCCGACAGTTCCAGATATTTTTATTCTGAAGGATTCCGCGAACGGCAGGCAAGAGGGGAAAAACAAAAACAGCTCAGCAAGGAATTCGTCAGGGAATGGCTTATCGCCAATGATTTCATGGGAAAAGAGGGCCAGGTGGTTCCGGAAATGAATTCAGAATGGATTTCTATTATTCGTCACCGCTATATTGAACTTTACGAAAAACTGATTGGCGAGAAATTCGTTCCGCAGAAATTAAGCCATGAAGAGACGGAAGCCAGGATTGTCGCAGCTCTCAAGAAACTTGGCTAACTATAAGCTTATAGAAGTAAGCATAAAAAATCACGCAGCTAACACACTTTTTATGAAGTTTTTTGGGAGTTAGAAATAGTAGTGAAAATTTTTGCGTTTAGCTTAGCTAATCAATTTTTCAAAAAAAATCAGCTTCCTTGCAGACGTACGTTTTTAGAAGAAATTTTTTCTCAGTTCAATCAGGAAAAGCTCATAAAGGTGGACTTTAAAACCTCTTTCAAAATTTCCACATCAGCAAACGGACATTTTTAGGACGAAAGTTGTAAAAAAAACTTCCGCTTGCCGTGGTTCTTATGCACACGAACCACGGCATAGTTCGAAAGAAAATTTTCACACCAGCAGACGGAATTTTTTCCAATTAAACTTGTAGAGCTTCAAGAAGGATTATCAAGGGAGTATTCCATCTGCCCTAGTAGGCTCTTGCAAACAAAACCCTTTCCGAACTTGGCTTTCCGGTTAAAATGCATTTGCCTTCTTCTTTAAGATTATTTAATGGAATGCAGCGGATCGTTGCCTTTGTCAGTTCTTTTATTTTCTCTTCGGTTTCCGCGGATCCATCCCAGTGAGCAGCGATAAAACCAGTCTTTTCGTCAAGAAGTTTCACGAATTCATCCCATGAATCGGCCTTTGTGATATGTTCATCGCGAAAGCTTCTCGCTTTTTCAAAAATAGATTGTTGAATATCATCCAACAAGACGAAAACTGTATTTGCGATTCCGTCAATCGTCACAAGTTCCTTGGTTTTAGTATCCCTACGCGCCACTTCCACCACGTTTTTCTCCAAATCTCTGGCGCCAACGGCAATGCGCACGGGAACTCCTTTCATTTCGTATTCAGCAAATTTCCATCCTGGCCGGCGGCTGTCATCGTCATCATATTTTACCGAAATACCGAGTGCCAGAAAGTCCTCCATCATGAATTTTACCTTTTCATCAATCATCGCCTTTTGCTCTTCCCCTTTATAAATTGGAACGATTACAACTTGAATAGGTGCAAGTTTCGGCGGAAGAACCAATCCATCGTCATCGCTATGGGCCATCACTAAAGCGCCAATCAGCCTGGTGCTTACTCCCCAGCTTGTGGCCCACACATATTCGAGCTTATTCTCCTTGTCACTAAATTTAACATCAAAAGCTTTTGCGAAATTTTGGCCTAGAAAATGGGAAGTTCCTGCCTGCAAGGCTTTGCCATCCTGCATAAGGGCTTCTATGCTATAGGTATCTTCCGCACCGGCGAAACGTTCATTAATGCTTTTCACGCCTTTTATTACCGGCAAGGCCATCCATTCCTCTGCGAATTCAGCGTAAACATTCAGCATTTGCACGGTTTCATCAACAGCTTCCTGAGATGTCGCGTGGGCGGTGTGCCCTTCCTGCCATAAAAATTCCGTGGTCCTTAAAAATAAGCGGGTACGCATTTCCCATCTCACAACATTTGCCCATTGGTTAACGAGGATTGGAAGATCCCGATAGGATTGAATCCATGTTTTATAGGTGTTCCAGATGATGGTTTCTGAGGTAGGTCTGACAATCAATTCTTCTTCAAGTTTAGCTTCCGGATCAACAATGATTCCATTGCCATCAGGATCATTTTTCAGCCGGTAATGAGTAACTACCGCGCATTCCTTTGCAAAGCCTTCAACATGAGCCGCTTCTTTGCTTAAAAAACTTTTTGGTATGAATAGTGGAAAATAGGCGTTCTGATGACCAGTTTCCTTGAACCGTTTATCAAGCTGGTCGCGCATTTTTTCCCAAAGTGCGAAACCATAAGGTTTGATAACCATGCAGCCTCGAACAGCGCTATAATCCGCCAGTCCGGCTTTTAATATCAAATCGTTATACCATTGCGAATAATCTTTTTCCCTGCTTGTAATTTCTTTGCTCATTATTTATTTTCTGTTTTAAATCCCTTTTTTATTTATAATTTCTTTTTGAAAAAAATTACATGTTCATGTTTCATTTTTTTTGAAAATAGTTTACTCTTCTAACGCTTCTTTAACAACCGTTCCTACAAATAATCGTACTACATAAAGAAATATGATTAAATTTACAGTGGATGCAAAAGTAAAACTTCATTACTAATTTATTTTAAAACTTAACGCCATGAAAACGAAACATATACTTCTTCTAGCAGTGGTAGTGGCTTTCAGCAGTTGCAGCACCGCTTACCGTAGCGGACAGACTCCTGATGATGTTTACTACTCCCCTGCTCCTGCACTGGATACTCAGGACACTTATGTGAGAAGCGATAATCAACAGGACAGAAACAGCTACTACAACAGGAACGAAGACCAGGAAATACGCCGGGCCATTCAGGATCCGCGATATCGCAGCAATGTAACGTTGGATTTAGGTTACGGTTACAGCCCTTATTCTTATGGCTATATGGGCAGCTCTTTTGGATTTAGCAATTTCGGATATAATAATTATTACGCGCCCTACTCACCCTATTCTTACAATCCTTACGGCTATAAAGGCCTCTATGACCCTTATGGATACAATTCCTACGGATTCAGTCCCTACAGCTATGGATATAATCCGTACGGATACGGGAATTTTGGATATTCGAATTATGGATACAATTATTATAATCCCTATTATGGCAGTTATTATCCACCCGTATATGGCTATCCCGGAATCGGCAATATCAACACAAATAGCGGCCCGAGGAAAGTGAATCTTGGCGCTTACAACAATAGCGGCGCAAATATTCGCAATTCAGGAATCAGAAGCAGTGGTTCCACCAGCGGAAATCCTGCTCCTGTCAGAAGTTATCAGCCTTCCAACCAGGGCCAGGGAAGCGGAGTGGGAAATGTGATAAGAAGGGTTTTCACTCCTTCAAATCCCAGAACCAGTTCGCCTTCCAACAACAGGAGTTATGACAGAAGTTCTGACAATAACACCCGCAGCAACAATAATCCCGCTCCTTCAAGAACCTTCGATAATTCCTCTTCAAGCAGCAGTCCTTCTTCGGGCAATAGCGGCGGCAGCAGCGGAAGCGCTCCTGTAAGAAGTTTTAGAAAATAATATATAGCAGCTATACCTGATTTTCCAAAGGGATGTTTATCATCCCTTTTTTTAAAATATAATGATCAAACAGGGAAGAATTTTTCTCCCGTTATTTCACCGCTTAAAAATGTGTGCACTATGAAAATGAAAACTAATTACCTGGTTCCCCTTTTTTTAATCATATTCTGCAGTGCTGCCTATGCACAGGAGCCGTCCGATGCCTTGCGGTATTCTTTTCTCACCCAAGGCGGCGGAACCGCCAGAAACCAGGCGATTGGCGGAGCCGGAGGCTCTCTGGGTGGCGAGTTCTCTTCGCTCTTCATTAATCCGGCCGGATTGGGATTTTATAAAACAGGTGATTTCGTCCTGACACCCGGCTTTTCGATGAAAAACAATAAATCGGATTACCTTGGAACAAGTGCCGGCGCCACAAAAAATAATTTCAATCCCGGAGCATCAGGGTTTGTGTTTGCAACACCTAATTATGGAAAAAGCGCCAGGAACTATACGATCGCAATTGGCGTTAGCAAGGCCGCTGATTTTAATAACTACATTTATTACAAAGGACTAAACAAAACCTCTTCCTATTCAGAAAAATTTCTGGAAGAATTGATCGACAATAATGTCACCAATCCCGACAGTGCTGCGCGGTATTATCCGTATGGAACGAGCGAGGCGTACAACACTTATCTCATCAACCCTGTTTTAAATCCTGACAATACGGTTTCCGGTTATTCAAGTCTTGCCAATCCGGCTTTCGGACTGACTCAGGAAAACACCATCATTACCTCAGGCGGAATTACCGACCTTGCCATTGGAGGCGCCGTCAACCTGCTGGATAAATGGTATATTGGAGGAACACTTACACTGCCATTCTTAAATTATCACCGCGAGACAATCTACAGGGAAACCGATGCGTCAGGAATCACCAATAATAATTTCAATTTTTTTGAGGTAGATGATTTTCTGCATACAAAAGGAGTTGGCATCAATGCAAAATTCGGTGTGATTTATAAACCGCAGGAATCTGTCCGGATCGGATTCGCAATTCATACCCCTACATTTTACCAGTTAACCGACACTTATACCACAAAAGTTACCACTGATCTTGAAGGATATGGCGGGCCGGGAATAAAATTCCAGAGTTCAACGGATCTCGCTTCAACAAATAATTTACCCGGGCAATCAAAGTATAATCTTACGACTCCATGGAGGGCCATATTGAGCGGAACCTATGTTTTTGGAGATGTAATGAATGTAGCAAGCCAGCATGGTTTTGTTACCGCGGATGTTGAATATGTGAATTACAAAGACGCTTCTTTCCATGCGGTTGATAATGATATAGCTTCGAAAGATTATTTCAGGTCGGTAAACAGCATCATTGACAATCTTTATAAAAACGCCATCAATGCACGACTGGGTGGCGAGTTGAAAGTGAACACGATTATGTTCCGGCTTGGAGGCGCTTACTACGGAAATCCTTATCAGAACCAGAGCGCCGATAATTTTAAAGTAAGCGGCGGACTCGGCTACAGGAACAAGGGATTGTATATTGATCTCACTTATGTATATTCGCTAAGCAAGGATATCAATTATCCTTACCTGCTCGAAGACAAAGCGAATGTTCCTGCATATTTAAAAAACAATGCAGGTAATATAGTTGCAACTTTTGGAATTAAGTTTTAAATGCAAAGCGATTTCATATGTCCGCCGTTATGTATTTTTTAAACCAGGTCATTTGTCTTTTTGCATAACGGCGGGTATTTTTCTTTATTTCTTCAACGGCTTCTGGCAGGGAAATTTTGCCTTCCATATAATCAAACAATTCCTTGTAACCCACTGTCTGCAAGGCATTGAGGTGTTTATATTTAAATAATGATTCAGCTTCCTGCAACAAGCCTGCCTCCATCATTTCATCAACCCTGTGGTTAATGTTCCGATAAAGCTGCTCCCTCGGGATCTCCATCAAAACATTTTTTATTTCAAAATCTCGCTGTATTTTTTTTCCAGAATGAAGATCAAGAATTGATTTTCCGGAAGACATTTTTACTTCAAGGGCGCGCAGCATCCTTTGCGGATTTTGCATTTCACCTTTTTGAAAAAAAACGGGATCATATTTTTTGATTTGATCCTGAAGCCATTGCAGTCCATTCAATTTGTATTCTTCGCTTAACTGCCGGCGCAAATTTTCATCAACAGCGGGAATCTCATCCAACCCTTCAGCAAATGCTTTGATGTAAAGCCCTGTGCCTCCAACCATAATCGCCGTCTCATGATTTTTGAAAATTTCGTTCACAGCCTTGAGGGCATATTCTTCAAAAGTTTTCACATTCACCTCTTCAAGAACAGAATGGCTGTTTATGAAATAATGATGAACTTTCTGAAGCTGCTCTTCAGAAGGTTTGGCTACGCCGATGTTAAGTTCCTTAAAACATTGGCGACTGTCGGCGGAAATAATTTGCGTTTTGTTTTGAAGGGCCAGTTCAATGCCATAGGAAGTTTTGCCAACCGCTGTTGGCCCGCAAACAACAATGCAGGTTTTTTTATTCATGCTTCGATTCCTGCTATATAATGGCTTATAAATTAATAATTTAAATTTCCTCCTGGGTATTTTCCTCAATATTTTCATCCTCGTCATTCCCATCGGTTTCATCGCCTTCCTCACCATAACCATCAGCAAGGATTGAAGTATTAATATCGTACTTCTCTTCAATTTCGGCGAGCTTTTCATTAACCAACCCTTTCGTACCATATTGGCTTGGACCGATGCCCTCGCTACGAATGCAGGAAGGATAAGTAAGTTTATGATTTTCCTCCTTGTTCACATTGATCAGCTCAACCATGAACGTCCAGTTTTTATGGAAATCATAGACGTAGATAAATTTTTGGTTAGGATCCCTGATTTCTGAACCAATCGTTGAATCACTCATCAATAAAGGCTCCGCTTTGTATGGCTTGTCATATTTTTCGAGCGTAATTTCACGGCCGCGTTGCCAGTTGTCATTGCTCCTGAAGAAGGTTGCAGGATGCCTGGTGTCGAATTCAAAACACTTCAATATGATTTCATGAAGTTCAAAAAAACTCTGTGTGTGCTTAATGACTACATCGCGATAAACACTATCGTCATCTTCCCAATAAACTCTGAATTTTAAAATTGCCATGACACAAATTTAAGACTTCCTTGTCAATTATCAGGGATGTGGTATGAGGAATGTGGTTATAGGACTGTGGCAGTGTTGCTGTATTTCATGAAAAGAAAAAATATGGATGAGTGATTTTTTTCTTCTTTTTTCTGAAATAACTTTTTTTAAATGCAATTCCCGCGAAGCGGAAAAAAAACTTTAAAAAAGTGTGTTTGCTGGAGAGATTGTTTTCTTTTTTGGATTACATAAAAGAAAATGCATTTACATAAGTTTGCTTGGGGGGTGTTCATTTTGTGAAAGATTTTTTTTGCGTCCGGTAGTGTGTTGTATAAAAAGAAAAAATGTAGCTGACGGATTTTTTTTCTTCTTTTTTAGAACAGGATTTTTTAGCAAGGCACTTCCCGCGAAGCGAAAAAAATCTTTGAAAAAGTGTGTTTGCTGAAAGATTGATTTCTTGTTTGGATTACATGAAAGAAAATACATTTACATGAGATCGCTTCGCGATGAAAGGCTTTCTTTTCCCAATGACGGGTGGCAGTGTTTTTTTTTATTTTTTAGAAAATATTTTTTTCGCGAGGCACTTCCCGCGAAGCGGAAAAAATCTTTGAAAAAAATGCGTTTGCTGAAAGCTTGTTTTCTTGTTTGGATTCATAAAAAAAAAAGCATTTACATGAGATTTCTTCGGCGCGTAGTGTTTATTTTGTGAAAGATTTTTTCGCGCCCGGCGGTGTGTTGAATTAAAAGAAAAAATGTAGCTGACGGATTTTTTTTCTTCTTTTTTAGAACTGTATTTTTTAGCGAGGCACTTCCCGCGAAGCGGAAAAAATCTTTGAAAAAAATGCGTTTGCTGATGATGAAAAGTATGAAAACATAGAAAACCTCAACTAAAAACAGGGCTTTTTTATTATGTTAAAATCGGCGCGCTTCATTTTTCATTTTACCCTATCTTTGCGGCCTAAAATTTATAACCTTGGCTACAAAGTTTTCTAAAGAAACTTATTTATACTGGTACGAGCTGATGCTTTTACTTCGCCGGTTTGAAGAAAAATCCGGCCAATTGTATGGGATGCAAAAGATTCGCGGTTTCTGTCACTTATATATAGGGCAGGAAGCGATTGCTGCCGGTTGCATGACGGCTACAAAACCTGATGATATATTTATTACGGCTTACAGGGATCACGGTCTCGCTATTGCAAAAGGTGTTAGTGCCAAATCATGCATGGCGGAATTGTATGGCAAAGCAACAGGCTGCAGCAAAGGAAAAGGCGGAAGCATGCACTTCTTCGGTGTGAAAGAAAGGTTTTTTGGCGGACACGGAATCGTGGGCGCGCAAATAGGAACCGGTGCAGGCCTCGCATTTGCTGAAAAATATAAAGGAACTGACAATGTAGTTTTGTGTTTTTTCGGTGATGGCGCTGCCAGGCAGGGAATGCTGCACGAAGCTTTTAATATGGCGATGCTTTGGAGGTTGCCGGTGATTTTTATTTGTGAAAACAATAACTACGCCATGGGAACTTCCGTTGCAAGAACTTCCAATGTGCTTGATATTTATAAACTTGCCGATGCTTACGAAATGCCCGGCGATCAGGTGGATGGAATGGTTCCTGAAGCGGTTCATGAAGGCATTGTGCGCGCGGTTAAGAGAGCCAGGGAGCAGGGCGGCCCTACCCTGCTTGAAATAAAAACCTATCGCTACAAAGGTCACAGCATGAGCGATCCTGCAAAGTATCGCAGCAAGGAAGAAATGGAAGAATACAAGCTTCAGGATCCGATTGAAACTACATTGGCAAAACTGCAAAAAGATTTTGGGGTAACAGAAGAAGAAATTGAAGTAATAAATGAAAGGGTTAAGCACGAGGTTGAAGAATCCGTTCAGTTTGCCGAAGAAAGTCCTTATCCTGATGATAGCGAAGTGTTGAAAGATGTTTACGCCCAGGAAGATTATCCTTTTATAATGGATTAAGATTTTTTAAAACCAAAATTAAACTTCTGCCTGAGCCACCTTCAGGCGGTAAACAAAAAAAACAATAAAAATGTCGGACAAAAAAATAAACAAAACAGAAGTGGATGTAGTTGAAAAAGCAAGGGGTTATTGGGAAAATTATAGCAAGCCGGTGATGTATGCAGGTTCTGCTATCATCGTTTTAATCGCAGCCTGGACGATTTACAAATACATGTTCAAAGTTCCAAAAGAAGAAAAAGCGAACGATATTGTTTTTGTGACTCAGAAATATTTTTCTGAATTCAGTACAGCAACTGATTCCAACAAAGTTCAATTGGCAACTTTGTGCCTGAACGGTGATGGCACCAATCCTGGCGCCTTGAAAATCATCAATAACTATCCGGGAACCGACGCCGCCAATTTGTGTGAATATTATGCAGGAGCCTGCTACCTTCATCTCGGTCAGTTTGACAAAGCAATTAAATTCCTTAAAGAGTTTGACGCTGACGGGGCAACTCAGATCAAGAGCCGTGCTTTTGGAATGATCGCCGATGCTAACGCCGAATTAAATAAGAATGACGAAGCGCTCAGCTATTACAAAAAAGCTGCTGACGTAAACAGCAAGGATGAATACACTTCTTCTGAGTTTCTTTTCAAAGCCGCGCTGTTCGCAGAAACGATTGGAAAAACAAAAGAAGCGGTTGATCTCTTCAAAAAATTGAAATCTGATTTTCCGCTTACTGAAAAGGCCGCTGACGCAGATCGTTATCTTGCAAGGCTTGGCGAATTTTCAGAATAAATTTTAAATTAAATGGCAACTGTAAACGAAGATCTTTACAATATTAATGCAGGCATCCTACAGAAGGATGCCTGTATCATTATTGTGCATACTCAATGGAATCCCGGAACGGTAAACAAATTAGTGGAGGGCTGTGTAAATACCCTGAACCGGTTTGAAATGAACAATTATAAGACCATTAGCGTTCCCGGCGCTTTTGAAATCCCTTTCACGATAAAAAGCTTTTGGGATTCTTATCAAAATAAGTTTGAAAAGCCGCACGCTTTTATCGCGCTGGGTTGTGTATTGCGCGGCGACACTCCTCATTTTGATTATGTTTGCAAAGCGGTGACTGACGGCATTCTGCAGCTCAACCTCACATTGCCTGTGCCCTCCATTTTCGGGGTACTCACGGTTGATAATCAGCAACAGGCTGATGACCGCACGGGAGGAATTCATGGCAACAAGGGTGAAGAAGCGGCGCTGTCGGCATTGAAGATGATTTCGCTTAAATATTCTGTGTAAACCTCATTATTAAAAAGCCAGTTTCGCACCCATGAAGGTTCAGTTATTCATACCCTGTTTTGTTGATCAGTTGTATCCGGAAACGGCATTCAACATGGTGAAGGTGCTTGAAAAAGCATGCTGCGATGTGGCTTATAACACTAACCAAACCTGTTGCGGGCAGCCAGCTTTCAATGCGGGTTTTTTGGAGGAAGCGAAGTCTGTCGCCGCAAAATTCATCAAAGATTTTGACACGCCTGACTATGTCGTAGCTCCTTCAGCTTCCTGCGTCGGATTTGTAAGGAATTATTATGGCGGCCTGTTTGAAAATTCTTCCCAGCACAACCTGGTAAAGGATCTTTCAAAGCGAATTTTTGAATTCACGGAGTTTCTTACCAACATCCTTACAATAGAAAATTTTGGAGCGGTCCTCAATGCCAAAGCAACTTATCATGATAGCTGCGCAGGATTGAGGGAATGCAAAATAAAAGAAGGTCCGCGCGCACTGCTAAAAAAAGTTAAGGGGCTTGAGCTGGTTGAAATGCTTGAAACCGGGACGTGCTGCGGATTTGGCGGAACTTTCTCTGTCAAGTTTGAGGAAATCTCCAATGCGATGGCCGATCAAAAAATTACCCACGCGCTGAATACGGGCGCTTCACATATCATATCCACGGATCTGAGCTGCCTCATGCACCTCGATGGAATCATTACAAAAAGGGCACTTCCGCTGAAAACGATGCACATTGCCGATGTATTGGCAAGCGGATGGGAATAGTACTGAAACATGAAGGTAACAGTACTCTTCATCCTGACAAAAAAATAGCGTTTAGCTGTTACTGTTATATGCCATTTTCATTATTTGAAAAGCAAAAAAAACTTCAAAAAAATATAATTAAATTTTTTCTCACTCCATAACCGATATTTGGAATTTCAAATCAAAAGGTGAAAAATGCTTATTAAAACTAAACTTTCCCAGGAGGATTATATCAGGGGAAATTTTGTGCTGCTTTATAGTAAAATATCTGTATTAATTTTTACAGGAATTATTGTTTTGGTTTTGCTTGCGATGATCCTCGCCGCAATCATTCTTCCTGATTTTTCTATTACGCAGATCATGTTTCCTCTTCTGATGCTGATTGCTTTTCCAATGGCCACTTTCTTTAGTGCTAAAAGGAATTATTCCGCAAATCCGATGACAGGTGAAACCATTGAATATAGATTTGAAAGGGATTATTTTTCAGTAAAAGGCGAAACGTTCGACAGCCAGATTCCGTGGAACCGCATTCATAAAGTTACCCTGAAAAAAAATTGGCTGCTTGTTTGGCAAAATTTTCAAAACGCTAATCCAATCCCTCGAAAGGATATCTCCCAAACCGATCTCGCATTGATCCGGCAAATTCTGAACGATCAAAATGTAAAGAATAATTTATGAGTGCAGGCGTTAGGGTTATGAGCAACTTAATGGATTCTGTCGCCACGAACTTCCATTTCCAACATCACTCCTGTTTCATAAGCAATCCATTCTTTCCATCTTTTCCTCACTTTTTCTTTTGGTAAATAGGTGTCGGAAAGGTTGATGAATAAAGTATAATGACCGGCTTCGCTTTCCATAAATTTTCTGTAGAAATTTCGCATGTAATCATCGGACAAGCCCTCGCTTAATCTTTTAAATCGCTCGCAGCTTCTTGCCTCTATCAGAGCCATCGTTAAAAGCTGATCTAAAAACCTTTCTTCCGGGCTACCCCCTTTTTTCTGAAATTCCAGCAACTTATTCACATAAAGATCTTTACGCTGTTTCCCCAAAGGCAGATTGCGTTTTCGCAGTTCCGCGATCACCTGTCTGAAGTGCCCCCATTCCTCAGTAACAATTGGTGACAACGAGTTGACCAGTTCATCCTTGTCATTATATTTTTGAATAAGCGAGATGCAGGTAGTAGCGGCTTTTTGTTCACACCATGCATGATCCGTTAATATTTCTTCAAGTGAAATCGACGCGAGATCAACCCATCTCGGGTCAGTAACTAATTGCAATCCTAAAATATTCTTTGTGTCCTGAGAGATAGATTCCATGGTTCAAAAGTAGAATCTATATGGCAATTTTTTGCGCTAATTTTACTTTTATAAAAAACACTTTCAACAAAAAGGAATAAAGAATAAAGAGCGGTCAGAAAAGAAAATATGGCTTACAAAGTGGCTTGCTGAAACAGTATCACAAAAGTCTCAATGCTGTAAAAAGATTATTGACGAAATTTGCACCAAGTTCAACCGATCGCCTCTAAATAGAATTTTAATTCTCCTGACATTTATGAAACACCTAAAGTCATTAAACAAATATTTCTGGAAATACAAATGGCTGTTTTTATTAGGGATGATCTTCATTGTCCTTTCCAACTATTTCAGAATTCTCGCGCCTCAGGTAACAAAATATGTTTTGAATACTGTTGAAATCAGTTTGAAAAAGGATGCTGCTCTTGTTGAAACCAGCGCCGTAACACATTATGATCCGTTGGTTGATGTTTTTATCCGGAATCTCAACCATTCGGGAACGCCTTTCAAAACAAAAATTCTATATTCCGGAATTATCCTGCTTGTATTGGCATTGATCAGTGGCTTCTTCATGTTTTTGATGAGGCAAACGATCATTGTAATGAGCCGCCACATTGAGTTTGATCAAAAGAATGAAATTTTTAAACATTACCAGGATCTTGATTCCGCTTTTTATAAAGTTCATAATACGGGTGATTTGATGAGCAGGATTTCCGAGGACGTTAGCCGTGTAAGGAGTTATACAGGACCAGCAGTCATGTATCTGATCAACCTTGCAGCGACTATTGGCTTTTCCGTTTCTTATATGCTGAATGAAAACAAAGAATTAACGTTGTATGTACTTGCGCCACTGCCCATTCTGGCAGTTACCATTTATTATGTCAACACCATTATCAATCGAAAGGCCGACAGGATTCAGGCTTTGCTCTCTGACCTGACAACCAATGCGCAGGAATCATATTCAGGAATCCGTGTAATCAAGTCTTTTGTTCAGGAAAAAGCAATGGAAGGATTCTTTAAAAAGAACAGTGAAGACTACAGGAGCAATGCGATTTCACTCGCTAAAACAGAAGCCATTTATTTCCCTTCGATGGGATTAATGATCGGTCTCAGCACCCTCCTAACGATCATGATTGGCGGCTTTTATGTAATAAACGGAAGCATGACGATCGGGGTGATCGGGGAATTTATCATGTACCTGCTCCTTCTTACTTTTCCTGTTAGCGCAATCGGGTGGACGGCAAGTATGATCCAAAGAGCCGCAACCTCACAGCGACGCATAAACGAATTTTTGCACACAGTGCCGGCGATTCAAAATGCTCCTGAAGCAAGGGAAATAATTCTTAAAGGTGATATCGAATTCAAGCACGTTGATTTCATTTATCCCCATACCGGAATCCATGCGATAAAAGATTTTACGCTGAAAATAAACGAAGGCGAAAAGATAGCGGTCATCGGAAAAACAGGTTCAGGAAAATCTACACTCGCCCAGTTGTTGCTCAGGATGCAGGATCCACAAAATGGAAAGATATGTTATGATGGGATCAATATAAAAGAGATCGATTTGAAAACCCTCCGTTCCCAGATCTGTTATGTTCCGCAGGATGTTTTCCTGTTCAGCGATTCAGTAAAAAACAATATCGGTTTTGCCCTGAAAGATCCGCAAATCGAAAGGGTAATGGAGGCGGCTCAATATGCCGCTGTGGATAGGGAAATCCAATCGTTTCCTGAAAAGTATGAGACGCTGATAGGCGAGCGTGGAGTAACTTTAAGCGGCGGGCAAAAGCAAAGGATTTCCATAGCCCGCGCATTAATAAAAGACCATCAGATTGTGATTTTTGATGATTGCCTCAGCGCCGTTGATGCAAAGACGGAAAATGAAATTATCTCCAACCTTTATAATTATTTAGAAGCAAAAACTGCTATCATCATTACCCACAGGATTTTTTCGCTTTTCAATTTCGACAAGATAATTGTTTTGAAAGATGGCGCTATCGCGGAGCAGGGAACCCATCAGACATTGCTGGAATTGAACGGACTTTATGCGGAAATGTACAGGCATCAGCAGGAGCAGGAAAGAAATGTACATGCTTGATTATGGGCAGTTTCATTTATTTTGCCATTTCAAAAACAATTTTATCTTTGCTCCAATAACAAAAGCGTTTAAAAACATTTAAATTTTCAAAAAGTGGCGTACGAAAACAATGACAAAAAGATGGAGAGTGTTTACAGCCAGCGTATCAGGGCCGGCAAGAGGAGAACTTATTTCTTTGATGTAAGGGAAACACGTGGCAACGATTATTATCTTACTATCACTGAAAGCCGTAAAAGATTTAATGAAGATGGATATGACAGGCATAAAATTTTTCTGTACAAGGAAGATTTTAACAAGTTTTTGAAAGGAATGGCAGAAGCCATTGAGTATGTCAAAACCGAACTGATGCCTGATTTTGATTTCGATGCTTTCAATCATGAAAACTCAGAAAATTACGAAGGTTCTTATGATGCTAAAAAAGAGGGCACGGATCATGAAATTGAAAACAGCGAGGCTCCTTCTGAAGAAAAATCTGAAGAGCCAACTGGAATAGCCGCAGCCGCAACTCCTGAAATAGATGATCTTCCACTAGAAAATAACGAAGGCACGATACCTGATAGCACTCACGAAGAAGTGGATAAATGGTAAAAAGCTTCTTTTGATTTTTATCCTCCTCCCGGTTTCCGGGAGGATTTTTTTTGCACTCCTTTGCAGATAATCCCATTAATCTATCATGTTCCGCTTATATTATTTAAGCCTCGAAAATTGAATGCCTTCTTTTTTATCCCAGGCCGTTGGCTTAAATGGATTAGGGATCGGAACAGGCACTATTTTTTGTGAATCGAAACGAAGCCATGGCCGTTCAAGCGTTCCATTATATACCGGCATGTTGGAATGGATTTCCGGGGCAAGACAAGGCATATTATCCAACGGCAACCCGTAAACTTTTCCCCTTTTATTTTCAAATAAAAATTTTGCATTTGGAACATTAAATGCCAGTTGTTCATGTGCATTTACAAAAACGGTATCCATTTGAGCAACACAAAGATTGAAGGACAAAGTCAATGAAAAGGAAATGAGGAAATATTTCATTTTAGTGGAATTAAGAAATCGAATTTACAAATAAATCCGTTGGTAATTAAATTAACCAAAACCTGCGATCAGGTTGATCGTAAGCGCGATCATGATCGTATTGAAGCCGAAGGAAAGCAAGCCATGAAAAAGAGCAGTTCTCCTTATCTTTTTAGAGGTTATCTGTACGTCTGAAACCTGAAATGTCATTCCCAGCACAAATGAAAAATAGGCGAAATCAAAATAATCAACATTATTATTTCCCGGAAAAATCAGGCCACCGGCATGAGTGTCTTTAAACGTTTCATGATCGCCGTAAAAAATATGCGCATATCGCAGCGTAAAAATAGTATGGATCAAAATCCAGGAGAGCAGCATTCCGGCAATAGCAATCGACAGTTGAAAAGGCTCCCTGCCCACTGTATGCTTTTTTGTTACGATCAACAAAAGCACGGCTAAAAATCCTGCAAGATTTGCGATGAGTACGATGATGAAAATGAGCGTCCTGCTCGAATCCTGGAATTTGGATTGCTGCCTTATCTGTATTGAATCGGTTACAGAAAAGGTGATCCATGACATAACGATCATGCATAGACTAAATATATCCCAGCCGATCATGATGTTGCTAAGCATTTCATTTCGCCGCGTTTTCAAAACCATGAAAAAAACCACCGCGATCAAAATGCTAATAAGAAGTTTGGGAACCGAATGGATCCGTTCGAAAAATGAAATATTTTCGCTTCCTAGATTTTTTTTTCGCATACGGAATTATTGAATGATTTTTCAAATGTAAAATGTTTGGCTGTTTATGAGCAAAATGTTTTTTTACTGACCAAACTGCAAGGGCGAAGGCAGCAAACGGACTTTTTTCCAGCAATATTTTTTATTCTACTTATCCATCATTTTAAGCAAACGTTTCAAAGTTTTTTTTGAGCTAAGGCACTAAAGAAAATTGACTTTTTTAAAAGTTTTCTTCAGGCACATATCCAGCAAACGGACTTTTTCTGTAAGATTCATTTTATTGATAACTCAAAAAAAAAGCGCAGCCAAATCATCACTGAATTGGCTGCGCGAATTAATGGGTTGTAAATACTGACTATTTGCGGCGGCTCATTTTTGTATCACTGAACTGATAAAAAATCCCAAATTGAAAAACATTACTTTGAACCGTTGTTCCATTGTTATTGTCGCTAATGTTGCTGAGCCCGAAAACATACCGGGCGTCGAAGCCAAGTCCTGTATGGGTAAGGTAGCCGAGCCCTAAAGGGATTGAAAAAGCGGTGGATTTATAATTCTTATTTGCTACGCTTATATCACCGGTTTTTGTTTGCGCGCTAAGAAGGAAACCAATCTGCGGGCCACCTTCAATCCTGAAACCGTTATCAAACATATATTGCAGCAGGACGGGCACGTTCAGGTAATTCAAATTGTAATTGTATTCTGCGCCGCCGATTTTTCCCTTCGCCCCTTCAAGGGAATAGATAACTTCGGGTTGGATCGCCCAGTTTTTTGAAGCGTGAATATGGGCAAGCAAGCCTGCATGGAATCCAATTTTTGTATTGAGCTTCGTGTCATTATTAAAATGTAGTTCTGATGCGTTTAGTCCTCCTTTGATTCCAAAATGTGTGTGCTGTGCTTTTGCTCCCGCCAATAAGAAAAATGTTGCAGCAAAAATAATTGTCTTTTTCATAGTACTTGTTTTTAGATCTTTTACCAAAATTGATAACTTAATTTTATGATTACCTCCCTTTAAACAAAACCCATACCTATTTTTAAAATTGCAGGACTGTTTTATATTTGCAACCTGTTTTCCTCCCTTTTCCAAGGGCTTGATTCATCCTGTAAATGTCTCATGCAAACCGGCGAAAACAGTAACTTTTATGGCATTATTGCACAACCGTGTTTCCCAAAAAGAACTCAAGCAAAAATTATTTGAAGAAACAGAACCAAGGATCACCGTATCCTTCTACACGTATGCATTTATTGAAGATCCAACCGCATTCCGGGACAGCTTTTATGAAAATCTAAACGCTCTGAAAACCTTCGGGCGCATTTATGTTGCCCAGGAAGGAATCAACGCTCAGGCAAGCATTCCTGCGTCCCGTTTTGATGAGTTTAAAGCCTATCTGGATTCTATTCCATTCCTAAAAAATATTCGTTTAAACATTGCCGTTGATGATGATGGAAGAAGCTTTTGGGTGTTGAAGATAAAAGTGCGTGAAAAGATCGTTGCTGACGGAATCAACGACCCTCAATTCGACATGAGCAAGAAAGGAAAATATGTTGACGCAAAATCCTTTAATGAACTCGCTGCAGACCCGGAAACCGTCATCGTTGACATGCGCAATCACTATGAATATGAAGTGGGACATTTTGAAAACGCGATAGAAATTCCTTCAGACACATTCAGATCACAACTGCCCATGGCGGTGAATCTTCTCGAAGATAAAAAGGACAAAAATATTATCATGTATTGCACGGGTGGCATTCGCTGTGAAAAAGCCAGTGCCTACATGCTGCACAATGGCTTCAAGAACGTCTATCACCTCGAAGGCGGCATTATTCAGTATGCCAATAAAGTGAAAGAGGAAGAATTGCCCAACAAATTTCTTGGGAAAAATTTTGTCTTTGACGGAAGGCTTGGTGAAAAGATTGGAGAACAGGTAATAAGCCATTGTCATCAATGCGGCGATACCTGCGACTCTCATACCAATTGCGCCAATGAGGCTTGCCATTTGCTTTTCATTCAATGCGAGTCCTGCGCTAAAAAATTTGAAGGGTGTTGTTCAAAAGAATGTCAGTCAGAGAATCATTTGCCAGAGGCAGAAAGAAAAGAAAAGCGCAAAGGGAAAAAAAATGGCATCATGATCTTTAACAAGTCGCGGGAGAGAATGAATAATTTAATGGAAAATATGGACGCTGAAAAAATACATTCGTAAATTTCTACTCCTTTTGAAAAATCCCATTGCCATGAAAATTCAGTTATTTTCATGCATTAACATTCTGTATACTAAAATTGAAAGAAATGAAAATAACCAACTTTGAATTCAAAGCAACCACAAAGAATGTCAAGGCTATGGAAAATAAACTACTTAAATTAAATCCGGTTTTTATTGGCGAAGACCACCAGGTTGACACCTATTTTAATGTTTCAAAAGGAAGGCTAAAACTCAGGGAAGGGAATATCGAAAATGCATTGATCTACTATGAAAGAATTGACGTCGCTGAAGCGAAGGAGTCGGATATTTTATTGTACAAGCACGAGCCGGCCCCTGAATTAAAAGCAATACTTGTAAAAGTTCATGGCATAAAAGTGGTCGTAAATAAAACACGAAGGATTTATTTCATTAAAAACATAAAGTTTCATTTTGACCAGGTTGAGGGTCTCGGCACTTTTATCGAAGTGGAAGCGATAGACGATTCCGGTTATGCAAGCCTTGAAAAATTAAAAGAAGAATGCCGGAAATACGCGGATTTTTTCGGCATAAAACAATCCGATTATGAAAAACTTTCCTACAGCGATCTTATTCTGGAAAAGCAGGAAGCCTAGCTGTGAGAGGAAGGTCTAAACATGTTATTTTCATAACGAGCTCCGGCAAACAAACTTTTTTTGGCTTTTTATAATAATCCTGGGAAAGAAATCATCTTTTCTGTTTTGAATAAACGGCTGTGTCGCTAAATTCTCCGCGAAAGAAAAAATTTTCTTTAAAATAAGCCTCCCTCACAAATCCTGTAGATTCCAAAAGCCTTGCTGACGCTATGTTTTCAGGATTAATCTGGGCTTCAATTGTGTGCAGATCCATTTCATTGAAACCAAAATCAAGAACTGCTAAAAGAGCTTCTTTTATGATCCCTTTTCTCCAATATTCCGGCAAAAGCATGTAGCCGGTTTCAGCGCGGTAATTCTCTTTTATCAGCCGCCAATGGCCGATAGTTCCGATAAGCACATCAGGATTACTTTTCAGTTCGATCGCCCAGGTAATCCCATTATTTGCCTGCAGGGATTCTGAAATTCGGCAAATGAATTCATGTGCGTCAAAGATGTTTCTTGCTGGTTCTTTGCCAATATATTTCATCACTCTGTCATCTGAACGAAGGGCAAGTATCTGTGCACCATCTTCTTTTTTTAACTTTCTTAATAGAAGCCTTTCAGTTTTCAATACGGGAAAAGGCGTAAAGCAGGGCTGCAGCATTTTGATGAATTAAGTTTCCTCCATTAAATGTCGGTCAATATTACTAATTAAACTAATTGTGGTTCAATCTTTGAATCATTTTCTCTACTTAATCTTCCATCAATAAATAAAATGTCATGAAAAGAATCTTCTCTCTCCTGCTCTTTGCAGGTTTGTTTCTTCAGGCCCATGCTCAAAAACCCGCCGAAGACAAAAGTAAAAGGCCTAGCCCTCCGGCAAAAGTCACTCAAAAAATCGCCAGCGGCGCAACCATTACCATCGATTACAGTCAGCCTTCCCTAAAAGGCAGAACTATTGGAAAAGACCTGGAACCGATGGAAGGCCAAGTGTGGCGTACGGGCGCCAATGAAGCCACCGTTTTTGAAACTGACAAGGCCGTAACTGTGAATGGCGCGCCGTTACCTGCCGGGAAATATGGATTTTTCACGATCTTCAATGGCAACGATGTAACCCTGATTTTTAATAAAACCTGGAATCAATGGGGCGCATTTTCTTACAAAATGGCAGATGATCAAATGAGGGTGGAGGCGAAAGCAACTGAGGCAAATCCCGCTTCGGAAAAAATGACTTTTACCATTAGCCCCGCGGGACAAGTGAATTTATTATGGGGCAATAAAAAAGTAAGTTTTGAGGTGAAATAGCCTGTAACAGAACCAAAGGTTTCATATCAAATAAAATCCGGGAATGTACCCAGCATTATTCCTGGATTTTATTTTTTAACCGGCTTAATGTTTCTATTCTCATGCCGAGAAAAGAGGCAACATATTTAAGGGGAACCCTATTGATAAGGCTATCGTGTTTTTCTATAAAAAAGCGATATTTTTCAGTTGCGTTTCCAATCCGGCACATGAGCGCCCTACCCTCTGCCGTCAGGTAATATTCCTGAAAAATATACCTCATGAAAATATGCACTTCAGGAAATTTATCAGATAAATATTGAAGATTTTTTTCACTCAATCCTTCCAGCATGCAATTTTCCAGCGCCTGGATGTTTTCAGTTGCCGGAAGTCCCCTGAAAAAGCTGCTGATGGCAGTTTCCCAATCTTCTTCCACACTGATCCAGGTGGTTATTTCCTGCTTGCCTTTAATTACAAACCCCCTCGTGAGGCCTTTAATAATAAAGTACATGTTGGAACAAATATCTCCCTCTTTTACCAGTAGCTCTCCTTTTTTCAAGCTTATCCGGAATGTCAATTTGCGAATTTCATTTTTTAATTCTTCGGAAAGTGGATAAAGCTTAGAAAGCGCCTCAGCAAGAAATGAATATTTGTATGCAAGAGAGTTTTGGGATTCTGTTTTTTCTATCATTTGCAGTTTGATGAAAATCTGTCTGGTAAAAATACGCATTACTAATATCGCTTTGCTTAATGAACGAAAAAAAGTTTTGCAGAAAATAAGAAAGTAAAATCAGCTCCTGTCCTGAATAAAAAAGGAACAAAAAAACCTGTAGTTTTTTTACAGGCCTTTTTATTTTTTGAACGAAATGCGGCTATTTAAAATTGCTCGAGTTTACTAAAGAAAAAGTCGCCTTCAATTTTAGCGTTTTCGTCACTATCGCTTCCGTGAACTGCATTCTCACCAATGGAAGCTGCATATAATTTCCTGATGGTTCCTTCTTCCGCCTGGGCTGGATTTG
Organism: uncultured Chitinophagaceae bacterium; assembly: GCA_963696835.1. Taxonomy (GTDB): domain Bacteria; phylum Bacteroidota; class Bacteroidia; order Chitinophagales; family Chitinophagaceae; genus Ginsengibacter. The sequence continues at coordinate 124,171 of CAVOLS010000001.1, forward strand.
TAGCGCCGATCAATTTCCTGAAATCTTCAACTGCGTTTTCTTTCTCAAGAATCGCTGCCGTAATTGGGCCGCGGCTCATGAATTCAACCAATTCACCATAGAAAGGGCGCTCTTTATGCACTTCATAAAATTCACCCGCTTTCTGGGCGGAAAGATGCGTCATTTTCATTGCCACGATGCGAAAGCCCGCCTTGTTGATCATTTCTAATATCGCGCCCGTGTTGCCTTTTTCCGTTGCGTCAGGCTTGATCATTGTAAAAGTTCTGTTGCTCATTATTTTTAATTTTGGCTGCGAAGCTAATAAAATAAATGGTTGAATGGCTTTCCATTATTGAAAATTGCGGATCGTGTTTTGAAAAATAATATTCCTGCCGCGGACCAACTTTTTTCCTGTTTTTTCATTGTTGTTGTTTCCAATAATACACCTTGATTTATTACCTCGATTTAAATAAAAAAATTTCAATAAAAAAACCGCTTTGAACTGTATTCAAAGCGGTTTACTTATTTAATTAATCCGGATTATCTTTTCTGAAGCTTGCTGTTGTAATTAATGTCATCATTTGTGATGGACAAATAATAAACTCCGGCATTTAAAACTGGAAGGTTGTTCACCTGTATTGCATTGTTTCCTTTTTCAACTTTTATTGTTTTCTGGAAAACAGGCTGTCCAATTGTATTGCGCAAGATCAATGTTGCTTCAGTGGTTTTTGATGCGCTGAAAGAAGCAGTGAAGTTGTTGGCAAAAGGGTTTGGATACACTTCAATAGCGATATTTTTTGATGCAACCGCAATTTTAACTACTGAGGAGAAAACATATTTGCCATTAATGTCAATTTGTTTCAGGCGATAGTAAACATTCTGGCCACCTGCAACTCCGTTATCCTGGAAGTTATAGTTCCTGGTGATATTGCTGTTTCCGGCACCTTTTACTGTTGCTACCAAGTCGAAATTCTGGCCGTCAAAACTTCTGAAGATTTCAAAACGGTCATTGTTCAGTTCCTGACTTGTCTGCCAATCAAGATAAACCGCTCCGTTAGAATATTTACCATTGAAAGAGGTCATGGTAACAGGTGTAGGTCCGCAAGAGGCGATGTGGGTTAACGTGTATTCATTCACATTGCTGCAACCCGGAGTTTGCAATCCTGCCTCAGAAGTTGAAATCACCATTCTGTATTTATTGCCATTCATCGGCACGGTAATGTTATTCAAAACAAGAGGCACTGTGTAATTGTTTCCAGTGAAAGATGCTTGGGCTGGCGCACCTACATTCGTGTAGCTGGCTCCGCCTGTAGTGCTTTTTTGGATAACGTACCAGGAGTTTGTTTGCGTTGCATCGGTAACTGTATAATTCAAAGTAATATTGCTTCCTTCGCAAATAGACGTGGGAGCTCCGGTTATTTCAATGTTGGAATTAACAACGTTGAAAGAAATATCATCCAATCCCAAGTCATTTCCGTCGGCTGTTTGTGTGGCGTTCACAACCTGCAAATCCACTGTATTGGTTGTTGCAACAAAAGTACCCCCAACTTTAACCCAGGTTGGAGTGGCTTTATAAGCAATTGGACCAGAGGTTGCGATCACGGTACCGTTCACTTTGAAAGAGATGTTGGGTTCAGTATTTGGCTTAGCTGAAGAGCTGCCTGAAGGCAAAATATTTAAAACCCAGGCTGAAAACTCATATCTTGTTCCTACGCAAACAGGGATTGATTTGATCTGGTAAAATATAGGGCTTGTCTTTGAATCAGGAGCACCGTTCACCGCCATGAACCAGCCACCGTCGCCGGTATGATCCTGGCCTCTCCAATCTCCTTTAATGCAGTTGCCGCCGTTGGCATCTCCGATATTTTTAATAATTGAATAGGTTCCTTCCTTACTTAATCCGGTGCTTGCTGATGTGTAGGTATAATCCGAACATGGCTGAAAGCTGCCATTGCTTGAGCAACCGTTTAGCTTGTTGCCGATATTCCCACTGGGATTGTAAGTAGCAGAACCACTTTTTGTGCACGAGGCGGCACTATTATTAACAGTAATAAAAGGAGCGCTGAAAGTTCCTTTAGCGCCTAAGAGATTCGGGCCAACCTGTGCATTTGAAATTTGAAAGGTGCCTAATGACAATACCGCAAGAGCGATTGAGTAGAAATTTTTCATTCTTTTGTAGTTTAGAGTGTAATTAATTGAGAGTGGAATTACAAAAGATATCTTGGATAATGCCGGCTATTGCCTGACAAGAGGTAATGGAATTTTAATAGCCATTTAGCTATTATTTAATTGCGGGAATTTAAAAGGAATTGGGGGTAAGTGAAACGTCTTTTCAGATAGACGAAGCAGTTAGTGAGGCAAAAGTATAGAATATATTTGCAAATCCAAATATTTTTGAAAGTTTTTTTACAATATTTTTTTCTTCCGTTGATTTTATCATTTTAATTTTTTGAAAAACACATCAAAAGTTAGCTGCCATTTTTCCTGCTATTTCTGAAAAATATATTTGGTTCATTAATAAAAAATAAAGGGCTAAAAGAGTTGAGCGATTAATATAATTACTTTTGTCCCATGGAAATTAATTGTACGGATGAAGAGCTTTTAATATTGAAACGAATTGCTGAAGCGGGTCGCGAATTAAAGATTCCTGTTTATATTATTGGCGGCTTTGTGAGGGATAAAATTTTAGGAAGGCCGACGAAAGACGCTGATATTGTATGCATAGGAAACGGCATTGAAGTCGCCCGGAAAACGTCTGAAAAATTTTCTCCTCAACCCCAGGTTAATTTTTTCAAAACCTTCGGTACAGCACAAATAAAATTGTTTTCCAGAAACGAAGAGGTTCCTGCTTTTGAAATTGAGTTCGTTGGCGCCAGAAAAGAGAGTTACAACACAGATAGCCGTAAACCGGAAGTGCTGCCAGGAAGCATATACGATGACCGCATGCGCCGCGATTTTACGATCAATACTATGGCCATCAGCCTGAACAAAGATGATTACGGAAACCTTTTAGATCCGCTCAATGGCATAAGCGATCTAGAAAAAAGGATAATAAAAACACCGCTTCCACCCGACCAGACTTTCAGCGACGATCCTTTAAGAATGATGCGTGCGATTCGTTTTGCCACTCAGTTGGATTTTCAAATTTTTCCCGAAACTTTCGAAGCTATCAAAAGAAATGCGCAAAGAATAAAGATCGTAAGCGGGGAAAGGATCATTGAGGAGATCAATAAAATAATCATGACGAAAAAGCCTTCAATGGGTTTCAAACTGCTGAATGATTCGGGATTATTGAAAATAATTTTTCCGCAAATGGTGGCTTTGGCTGGTGCAGAATATATTGACGGGAAAGGCCACAAGGATAATTTTTATCATACCCTTCAGGTGCTTGACAACATTGCACCGCATACCCAGGATCTGTGGTTGCGCTGGGCGGCGATTCTGCATGACATTGCAAAACCGGCGACAAAGAAATTTGAGGAAGGGCATGGTTGGACCTTTCACGGGCACGAGGTGGTAGGTGGCAGAATGGTGCCAAAAATTTTCGCTCAATTGAAATTACCTCTCAATGAGAAAATGAAATATGTGAAGAAAATGGTTGAGTTACATTTAAGACCTATAAGCCTTACAAAGGAAAACATTACCGACTCCGCCATCCGGCGTTTGATATTTGATGCCGGTAATGATATCGAAGATCTTATGACGCTTTGCAAAGCCGATATTACCTCAAAAAATAAAATGAAGGTGGAGCGCTTTCTGGCCAATTTTGAAATGGTTGAAAAGCGGCTGAAGGAAGTTGAGGAATCTGACCATTTGCGCAACTGGCAACCGCCGATAACCGGCGAAATCATCATGAAAGAATTTGGGCTGCCGCCTTCAAGAGTTGTAGGTGAAATAAAAAACGCAGTTCGTGAAGCCATTTTGGATGGATTGATCCCAAACAAATTTGAGGAGGCGTTCCAATTTATGATTAAAGTAGCCAATGATCTCGGCATAAGATAGCTTATGGCGGAGGCGGATAGTGGATAGAAAAGAAGCAAATCCATTAATAATCCTGCTCATTCTCAAATCCTGCAAATCCTGGTTCACATCATTAGCAGATAATCAGCAAACGGACTATTTTGAAGATTTTTTTCAGTCAAGGAGTAAATTAATTTATTAATCCTGTTCATCCTTAAATCCTGCAAATCCTATTTCATACATTATCTGACAATCAGCAAACGGACTTTTTTTAAGATTTTTTTTCAGTCAGGGAGCAAATTAATTTATTAATCCTGTTCATCCTTAAATCCTGCAAATCCTGTTTCAGACATTATCTGACAAGCAGCGAATCAACTTATTAATCCTGTTCATCCTGAAATCCTGCAAATCCTGGTTCAGACATTATCTGACAATCAGCAAACGGACTTTATTTTAAGATTTTACGATTCCTTCCTAATGCTTAATTCATCATTGGCTTAGTATCTTGCAACCGGATATGGTTTTTACTAAAATTACATTAACCGGTTATAAAAATTATCAATCAAAATCCTTTCAATTTACCGAAAGGATCATCGGAATTTGCGGATTGAACGGGAAAGGGAAAACCAATCTTTTGGATGCAATTCAATTATCTATGTTTTACCAAAAGTTATTTTTCAAAACCGATGTTTTAAATATTTATTTTGGTGGAGAAGGTTTCGGCTCGAAGGCGAATTAGAACCCATGGGGGACAACAAAGAAGATACGCAAAAAATTGTTTGTATTTATCGTTCACCATTAAAAAAGAATTTTACCTGGATGATATTGCTTATGAAAGATTTTCTCATCATATTGGCAAATTTCCCTGCGTGGTAATTGCGCCTGATGACATTGAAATGATTACTGGTGGAAGCGAGGAAAGAAGAAAATTTGTTGACACGCTCATCAGCCAGGTTGATTCCGAATATTTGCAGCAACTAATTATTTATAATAAAGTTTTAGCGCAGCGAAATAGTTTCCTTAAAAAATGAAGCTTTAAAAAATACTTTCGACTTTGGGCTTTTAGAAGTATTCGATCACCAGATTGTTCCGCCAGCGAATTATATTCACAAAATAAGAAGCGAATTTTCAAAACAACTTTTTCCACTCGTGCAGCAATTTTATAAGAGTATTTCCGGCAATAATGAAGTGGTGACATCTGGAATATAATAGCCAGTTGAACGAAAATGATTTTTCAGAAAATTATTGAAAGCGTCGTTGCAAAAGACCCACGCTCACAAAGAACCAATGTGGGCATTCATAAAGAGGATCTTGCCTTTTTACTTAATGAGAATATTTTTAAAAGCATGCTTCCCAGGGGCAGCGGAAAAGCCTGCTTGTTCGCCTGAAACTTGGCAGAATTTGAAATATTGAAAAAAGCCAAAGGCTTTTCGCCGTTTTTATTATTAGATGATGTTTTTGAAAAGCTGGATGAAAACAGGATGAAAAATTTGCTCGAATATGTTTGTCGGGAAAACAGTGCGCAGGTATTTATTACCGACACACATGCAGAGCGATTGCAAATAGCGTTGTCGCAATTTGGAGATGCAGTGCAGATTATAGAATTAAGTTAGTATTATGCCACAAGCGCAAAGACAGAAAGTAGCACAAAGGAAATTGAAACTAATTAAATTTTCCTTCCTGGCTGTTTCCTTGCTCTGCCGAAAAAAAAATACCTTTACAAAATGGAAATTTCAATTGGAGACGCGATAAAAGCAATTCCTGAAAAAAAGCAGGTTAAAAAGTGGTGTTCAGGCTTTGCAGATTCAGGAAGTTTGGGGCAATATTATGGGCAAAACCATCGCCAATTATACAGACAAAATCGAAATTATCAATTCTACCCTCTTCATTTCTACAAATGTAGCCCCTTTAAAAAATGAATTAATTTACCAGAAAGCGAAAATTATTGAAAGAGTAAATGAAGCGCTGGGAGAAAGGGTAATTAATGAAGTTGTGGTGAAATAATTTTTTTGTACGATTCGGTTTAATGTACGAATCGAAACACAATTCTTCTTACAGCTTAACTCTCGGATCAATAATTCCATAAAGAAAATCAGCCAGAATATTGATGAATACAAAAATGGTAGCGGCAAAAAGCACCGATCCCATGACAACAGGATAATCTAATTTCTCAAGGGCATCTACGGTAACTTTTCCAATCCCTTTCCAGCCAAAAATATATTCGACAAAAAAAGCGCCGGCCAGCAATTCGGCAAACCATCCTGTAATGGCGGTAATTACCGGGTTGATTGCATTTCTCAAAGCATGCCCAAAAATCACTTGGCTTTTGCTCAAACCTTTCGCATAAGCAGTTCTGATATAATCCTGGTTAAGCGTATCCAGCATGGAGCTTCTTGTTAATTGCGTAATGATGGCCATCGGCCTGATGCCGAGGGTAAGGGCAGGAAGAATTAAGATTTTGAAGCGTTAAATACCGTCTGCCGGTTTCTTCATTAATATTAAACCAACTGCCGGTTAACGAAAGTCCCGTATAATCATGTAGCACCAGACCAAATAAATAGGCGATAACAATCGCCATGAAAAACGATGGCGCTGAAATGCCAATTACACTTGCGAAAACCGAGGAAGTATCGAGCCAGGTGTTTTGTTTTACTGCCGCTAAAATGCCCAGAAAAATTCCGAATATAATGGCAAAAATCATTGCGGCCGACGCAAGCAGGATCGTGCCCGGCAGCGCTTCCATCAATACTTCAGTTACCTCTTTTTTGGTTTGATAACTGCGGCGCAGATAAGGAATTTTTATGCCGATCTTTTTATTTCCGCCAATAAAAAATCCATGCAGGTTTTTGTCTTTGATTTCCTGATTTGAATGAACAGCGATGGGAGAAATATCATTCACATACAACAAAAATTGTTTCCATTTTGGCTGATCGAGATAAAGTTCCTTGCGGATATTATCCATTGTTTTTTGATCACCTGTTTGGCCAAGAACCATTCGGGCAGGATCTCCAAAAGCCTGGAAGATAAAAAACACAACAACGACAACACCTGCGAGGACAAGCACTCCATAAGTGAGTTTTTTTATGAGAAGCTGAAACATGTTTATGGTAATTTAATGAACCTGATTTTGCGTATCGTTTAATCTGAAAACTTCAATTTCAGCCATTTCAATTTGAAGTAAACGATAAACTTCCTCCAGCAAATATTCATTATCTGTTTTGTCTATCTCCAGGAAAAGCTTTTCTCTCAATTGTTTTGTGGACATATAATTTGCTTTTACAAAATGCAGATTTTTCCTTACTTAAGCGCCTTTCGAAAATCGGCCCAGCCCCACTTGTTTTCAATCACGGGGCCCTTCATCAAATATAGTTCGGGACTGGTTCTCGCTGCTGTTTTGAAGGCAGTCGCGTCAAGGCTAAGTACCGCAAGTCCATAGTTATTTTTCACGTTGAAAAAATCATTCACCTCAGGCGTTTGAGGCGTTATAATATAGAGCGGCCGGCCTTTGCTTTTTGCCAGTTGAAATAAAGTATTGAAGTTGTTCAACCACGCATCGGGACTGGCAGCCATGTCTTTTATGAAAAATAAATAATACTCTGCATCCACATTTAAAATCGCCTCTGTAGAATCGTTGCCAGAAAGCGAAGTAAGATAAAAATCCTTGATCGGTGGTTCGTTGTTGCTACCTTTCTCGACGATGAAATCTTCCCGGCTCACAAATTCCCAGGTGGAATCTGGCAGATTTTTTATCGAAAATTCCTGCGTTTTTCCATCTTTCTGATAAAAGAATTTATAATCTTTTTTATCAGGAATCGCGTTTGCAGGCATTTGGCGAAGTTCAAGGATATTATTGCCTTTTTTAAATGGAAGGCAGTCTACCAGAGGCATGTAGCGCATTACGTACCATTGAAAATATAATACAAGAACCGTTGATAGCAAGAAGGATTATAAAATTCAATCCTGGCAACATCACCTGATGGATATATTTTGCTCCGAAGAAAATAATCAGGACAAGTGCGAGCAAAATCAAATCTTTTATAAAGGATTGCATGGCCGTTAATGGAATGCAATCGCCAAAGCAGCCACAGGTCGCGATCTTCCCGGATAAAACCGCGTACCCGGTAAGAAAACTGAAGAAGAGGATAAGCAGCAATAGCAGCCAACTGAAAAACTTTTTCCAAATTCCTAAAAGAATACCAACTCCAACGACTATCTCCAGCGTGATCATGATGATGGAAAAAGATAGCGCATATTCAGAGAGCCATGCATCAATGAAGTGAGCCAGGGAGTTCGGGACCACACCTCAAAAAATTCCTGCATTTTATAGGAAAGCCCTAAGGGATCGTTTGCCTTCACCAAACCCGAAAAAATGAAAAGAACTCCAACAATAATTCTTGCAACGTTTACTAATAGTTTCATTTTGGTATTTTTTTGAACGGTTTTATTCTGCGAGTATCAAAGCAAAAACTGCATAATTTAAAATATCATAATAATTGGCGTCAATGCCTTCACTGATCAGGGTTTTTCCCTCATTTTGAATAATCTGTTTTATCCGCAGAATCTTAGCGAGAATCAGATCCACAAAGCTTTCCTGGGTCATGTCGCGCCAGGCTTCATCATAATCATGATTCTTGTCTTCCATGAGTTTTTTAGCGGCAGCAATTTTGCCGTCATACAGCTCAAGCGCTTCCTCAACGGGCAGGTCTTCAACGTCATTCTTTGTGGGTCGCCTTTCCAAATATCCAGTTGGATCAGGCCTATCACTGCGTAATTCAGGATCCCCTTGAATTCACCAATGATATCATCCTCGATTCTTTGCGTCTTTTTTTCCTGGATATTCCGGATCCGTTTGGCCTTTATATAAATCTGGTCGGCAATGGAAATTGTCCGGTAAACCCGCCATGAGGTACCATAGTCTTTGGTCTTTTTTACAAATATCTCCCTGCATTCATTTACAGCGTTATCGTATTGCGTATCCGTATTAACTTGCATCATAATTACCGCCAAATTTAAACCTAAATAAACAATGTTTTCATTGAACTGCAAAGGAAAACTGCTTTTGATCGAAAAACCTTTAGTCATGGGAATCCTGAACCTTACAGAAGATTCCTTTTTTCCCGGAAGCAGGATGAAAAACGCAGACGCCATTAAAAAGAAAGCAGTTCAAATGATGGAAGAAGGAGCCGCGATTCTTGACATCGGCGCGCAAAGCACAAGACCCGGAAGCCAGCGCATTTCCGCTGCTGAAGAGCTGGAAAAATTATTGCCCGCGATTGAAATGCTTTCTTCATTGATGCCCGAAATAATCCTCTCGGTTGACACTTATCATTCTTTTGTGGCAAAAGAAGCAGTAGCGGCGGGATGTTCAATCGTAAATGATATCAGCGGCGGCGAAATGGATAAAAACATGCTTCCTGCGGTTGGCGCGCTGAATGTTCCTTTTGTGTGCATGCACATGAAAGGAGTTCCAGAAACTATGCAGGATCAATCCATTTACAATGATGTCACTTTAGAGGTACTGGATTATTTTATCAAAAAAATTTCGGAGTGCCAACAGGCAGGAATAAACGATACTATTATTGATCCCGGATTTGGCTTCGCCAAAAATATTTCCCAAAATTTTTTGCTTTTGAAGAACTTGCATGTTTTTAAAATTCTTGAAAAACCTGTCCTTGTTGGCTTGTCACGAAAATCAACGATTTACAAAACCTTAAAAACCGATGCTGAAAATTCCCTGAACGGGACAACGGTTTTGAACACCCTCGCCTTGAATAACGGCGCCTCCATCCTTCGCGTGCATGATGTGAAACAAGCGATGGAAGCGGTAGAATTGTGGAAGGCTTATGAGCAGAGTTGAAAATGTTTTGAGTCAATGCTGAGTAGCAAACGCACTTTTTTTACGGATTTTTTTCGGGAGCATAGGGCTTCGACCTATGCTGGCAGATTGCGCCCTTTCAGGGCTGGAAGACTCGAATGTTGATCGGCAAATTGTATTTCAAAAAAGGGAGAGACTGACGACGGATCGCGAATGTATTGTGAAGACGAAATCAGCAGAAAATCAGCAAACGCACTTTTTTTCAGATTTCTTCAAGAGTCAAGGCTTCCCCCTATGTTGGCAGATGGCGCCGTTTCAGGACTGGAAGACTTGAATGTTGATCTGCAAATTGTTTTCAAAAAAATGGAGTGGGCGGATGCTTGTGAGAACAAAAATCTTTTTAGATAAACGTACTTTTTTTAAAGAATACTTTTATTCAATTTTTCTACGCATGGCAATTCAAGAAAAACGCCGGATCGTTTAAAATCCGGCGTTTTTTATAAACTTAAATGTAATCTTTTACTGGTGCGGCGCTTGCTCGGGCTGGCCTTGCTGGTGCTGTTGCTGCTGCATTTGCTGTTGCATCATTTGCATCATTTTTTGCTGCTCTTCCATTTTTTTCTGATATTCTTCCTGTGTCAAAACATCAGCTACTTCGATATCAAAAACCAGGTTTTCGTTAGGGCCAATTTTTGGAGGATTGCCGTTCTGTCCATAACCCAGATAAGAAGGGATCACAATTTTTCCTTTGCTTCCTTTCTGCATCATTTTCAATCCGTCTATCCATCCTGGAATTACCCGAAACTCACTCATGTCCACGTAAAGAGGTTCAACATGATTGAATTTTTTGTCAGTGTTTGAATCAAAGGTGCTGTCTTTAAAAGTCTTTCCGGTATAATTCACTACAGCTACACTGTTGGTATTCAAATTTTCTCCGGTTCCGGGAGTCGTGATGGCCACGTAAGTTCCCCAGGGTGTTTTTTTACCATTGATATTATTTTTGGCCATGTAATCAGTGATAATTTTATCGTCTGATTGCACCAGAGGCGCGTTGGCAGCGATATCTTTTTCGATTTGCTCAACGGTCTTTTGATAAGCTTTTACTTTTGCTACTGCTTCAAATGTCCTTGCAATGCTGTCGGCCGCTTGTTGATTCGGAAGCAATTTTACAATCTTGAAAGTCTGGTAAATGTATTGGCCTTTTTCCATGAAAGGAGCGCCTTGCCCATGGTTTAATAATGAATCGGTTGATTGCCTGATAATCAGGCTGTCGCCTTCGTGTACGATCTTAAAGAAAGGCGGCAACTGAGCCGTGTCAAATGGGATGAACCGTGGCATGCTGCTTTCAACACTGCTAAACAAAACGCTGTCTTTATATTTAGCCAAAATGTTTACCTGCATGAAATCGCCGGCAACTGCTTTTTTTCCTCCATTGGAAACGACTTTATATTCTGATCCGTCCTTTTCTTTTGTGAATCGCTGCTCGTTACATCCCGTGGCCAATATCAAAAATGCTGAGGCGCACAGGAAAAGTGTTTTGTTCATGTTTTTATGTGTTTATAATTGTTAACTGGTTAATTGTTCTTTATTTTCTTTGATCGCTTCTTTGAATTTTTTTACAACCATCTCAAGGGGCTCGCTATTTTTTCCGCCGGCGGCGTTAAAATGGCCGCCCCCGTTGAAATATTTTCTTGCAAAAGTATTTACATCAAAACCGCCCTTGCTTCTGAAGGAGCTTTTTCTCTCATCGCCACGGTCAATGATTACTGCCGCCAATTTAATTCCTTTAATGCTCAATGGAAAATTCACCAGGCCTTCGGTGTCCCCTGTTTTCACACTATATTTAATAAGATCCTGCTGGGGAATGGCAATCAGGGCTGTATTGTATTCATAAAAAACCTCCATTCGGTTGAGCAAAATATTGCCAAAAAAGCGGAAGCGGTTTTCAAGGAAATTATCAAAAAGATTTTCGTGAATCTGGCTATGGTTCAAACCCGCGTCTTTCAACCCGGCTACCATCCGGTGCACATCTGCAGAAGTGGAATTGAACCTGAAAGATCCCGTGTCGGTCATAACGCCTGAATACAGGCATTCGGCCACATCGGTATTTATTTTATCAGCATGGCCGCTATTTACGATAAAGTCATAGACCATTTCCGCTGTGGAGCTTTTAAAAGTGTCACTGATGCCATAATCAAAAACCTCCACTTGTGGTTGCTGGTGATGATCGATCAAAATTTTTGTGCAGCTCAAATTTTGAAGTGGAATTTCCATCTTTTTTGTGCGGCTAAGCACATTAAAATCCAGGCAAAAAAGCCATTGCGCTTCCTTCAGCGCATTCATTGCCTTGTCATACTGCATTTCAAAGTCGATCACTTTTTTTGCACCGGGCATCCAGCTTAAAAAGGCGGCCCAGTTAGTCGGTGAAATCACCGTAACCCGATGGCCAAACTGGATCAAAAAATTATAGAGTCCCAAACCGGAGCCCATGGCATCGGCATCAGGCTTCTGATGGAAGGTGATCACTATATTTTTCGGTTCCTCTAAGAGGGGAAATATTTCGCTGACAGGTTTCATAAAAGGTGGCAAAAGTATTGATAAATTATGGAATCATTCAATAATGGAATATTAAATTAATGGTTTATTGAATCGAGCTTACCTAGATTGTTTCGACTATTAATTTACGATTATATGGAAATTTTATAAAAACAAGAATGGCCAGCCCATTTTCCAGGCCGGCCATTTTATAAGTATTTAATAAGTCATCAAAGGTCTATTGAGCTGCCGGGCTTTTCCAAACATTATTATCAGGATTCACATCCGGAAACACCTGATTTGGATCGATCGTCACAGACTTTAATTGCTCATTCGTGTTCAGTTTTTCAATCCATGTAGTGCCATTCTGCCAAACTTCAACAGGAATTTTCACCATGGCTGTTTTTCCGCTAACCGTCTCATATTGCAAATAGATCGGCATCGCCATTTTATCCATGTTTTCAATGGTCACAAGCGCTCCTTTTGAAGAATCGCCGTTAACATATTTTACATCTGTTATTGCCTGATCTAATTTATAATTTTCAATGAACATTCCTTTCCAGAACCAGCCCAGATCTTCTCCGGCAACATTTTCAATTGTGCGGAAAAAATCCCATGGCGCAGGATGTTTATATGCCCACCTTTTAATGTAAGTGCGGAACGCGTAATCAAATCTTTCCTCACCAAGAATATCATTTCTCAAAAGATCCAGCGCATAACCAGGTTTAGAATATAAGGCCGTTCCTATGTTGGCTTCTTTCAAAGCGTCAGGAGTTGACATTACGGTTTCGCTGTTTTTTCCAAACATATATTTATACATCGCGCTTTTGTTACGGGATTTCGATTTGTATTCGCCGTTATTAAAATCGCTGGTTGAAATGCCGTTGATGAACGTGTTAAAACCTTCATCCATCCAGCCATATTTTCTTTCATTGCTGCCAACGATCATGGGAAACCAGGTGTGCCCAAATTCATGATCTGTAACGCCCCAAAGGCTTGCGCCTTTTGCGTTATAGCCACAAAAAACGATGCCCGGATATTCCATGCCGCCGACGTTGCTTGCCACATTTACGGCATTCTCATATGGATATTCAAACCATCTTTTAGAATAGCCTTCAATGCAGGCTTTGGTGTATTCTGTAGATCTTTCCCATGCGTTATTGCCATTGGATTCCACAGGATAAGCGCTCATGGCTAAAGTTTTTCTTCCTGAAGGAAGATTGATTCTTGCCGCGTCCCAGATAAAAGAAGTAGAAGCTGCCCATGAAACGTCTCTCGCATTTTTGAGTTTAAAACGCCACGTAAGATTTCCCTTCTGCGGGCGTGAGGCCGGATCAGTAACTTCTTCCGCTGAACGGATCATAACAGTTTTATCGCTTGTCTTTGCTTCGTTATATCTTTTTAATTGAAGCGGAGTAAGCACTTCCTGCGGATTGAGCAATTCGCCTGAACCTACAACAATCTGTTTTGCGGGAGCAGTTATGCTGAATTCATAATCACCATAGTCCAGATAGAACTCGCCGGCACCCAGATAAGGCAGTGTATTCCACCCTTCGATATCATCAAAAACGCACATGCGCGGATACCATTGGGCAATAGCGTAAATTTTTCCGTTTTTGGTATCCAAAATTCCTGTGCGGTCACTTCCATATTTTGGGATCGAATAAGAATAATCGATTTTAAACTGAATTGTCCCACCATTTGCCGCCAGCGCCGAAGGCAGGCGCAACTGCATTCTTGTATCAGAGATCACTTTCGTTACATCCGAAGAAGAAATTTTCCCTTTAACGTCTGTTACGAGTTTTACCGATTTGATTTTATAGCCGCCCTCAAATTTTGAGTTTACATCGCCATAACGGCTTCTTCCGGTAGCTGGCGTCTTTGCCTGTCCCCGGGAATCCAGACTGTAAAGGTTCTGATCGAGATAAAGCCAAACAAATTCCATGGGTTTTGGACTATTGTTCGTATAAGTGATGGTAACAGTACCCGAAACCGCATCGTTCACATCATCGAGGGTTGCAGCAATTTTATAGCTCGCCCGGTTGGTCCAGTATTTTGGGCCGGGCTGGCCGTCCGAGGTCCGGTATTCATTCACGGAAGGAGGATAAAAATTGGGAGTAAAAAGATCATGATGGTCATAAACCGATTTTTCCGATTGTGCAAAGGAAAAAGCGGAAATAAAAACCAGTGAAACAAGAAACAGGAATTTGCTTTTAGTCATGGGTCAATAATTTTAAAATTGATTTTGGTGAGATTCCAAAGATATATATTTAGGATAAACGGAAATTGCCATTGAAATAATAAATGGATGGAAAGACATGCCAATAAAAAATCTTGAAAAAAAGTTCGTTTGCTAATGCCTGGCAACTCGGTTCTGTGCCTTAAAAACGCTATAAGGTTTTGCCATGGGCACAAAAGCCGAGCTTAAACCTTATAGGGTTTTCCTACATTTTGCAAAAAAGAATGGATTGTCAAAAAATCTCCTTCCTTTTTTAAATCAGCAACCAGTCTTTCCAATTTCTCCAAAAGCTGATCGCCGGATTTTCTTTTTACTATTTTTGGCAGATCAAAGTGCTTTAAATCGGCAAACTCCCATGGATGAAAATAAAGCGACAGATAGCCGTCGTGCTTCAGGGTTTGCATGGCGATGCGTTTAAAATAGGCATAAGGAAAATTTTTAAAAGCAAGCCAGAACAGGGGAACACGAAAATTGGGAGAAACAGAAACCGGAACTTTCACAAGTCCTTCTTCATTATACAAAGTCCTTGGCGTATTGAAATTATTATACCGTCCGGGAATCCACGTCGGATTGATGGAAGAATCATAGGCATAGCCTGCTTTTTTTACCCATTCCGGATTTATTTTTTTCATTCTTGGCATTCTTAAACCGTAAACCTGCCTGGAAGTAATGCCTTCGAGCGTTTTTCGTGAAGCCGCAAGATCTTCTTCTGTAAAAGAGGAATGGAAAAAAGTATGGGAAGCGATTTCATGCTGTTCAGACAAGCTTCTCATATCGCCAGGATATTGCAAGCCAAAATTGGCAGTTGTAAAAAGAGTACATTCTATTTCCCGATCGTTCAGAATTTTACCGATGGCATCTAAGCCCTTCTTTCCAACGTTCATTTGTTCTTGGGGAGAAATATCAATTCCGTATTCGAGTGGCAGGTCGAATTCCTCCACATCGAAAGTGAGCAATATGGCTCGATCGCGGTTTCTTGGGCGAAATTGATTTGCAAAACTTTGCTCTGCCATCTTCGAAAAAATTTTTCTGCAAGATTCAATTTATTATCGGTTTTGAAGGTATATAATATTATTTTTGATTTTTAATGCGTTTGCCAACACTACCAAAATGAACCTGCTTACCAAGGATTTTTCCATTTCGAAATATAAATTTTCGTTTGCCGCCATCATCTGGTTTTTACTGGCGATGATTGGCGTGCTTTTAAAAATAAAACTGGGTCACGACAAGATCGGCAATTATCTGATCTTCGAAAATGTTTTTTGGAACAGTATTCATCAGAAAAACCTGTATTTCGTTGATCCTGCAAGTAACCTGGGTTCCTATCTCTATGGGCCACTTTTCAGTGTAATCATCGCGCCTTTCGCTTTTTTGCCAACCGGAACGGGCGCTTTTTTATGGGGCGTAGCAAATGCAGGTATTTTATTTGTGGCCATCAGGAAATTGCCCCTCAGTTATAAAAATCAAAACGCCATTCTTTTTATTTCCGCGATCGAAATGATGACTTCTGTGCAGAATATGCAGATCAACTGCCTGGTGGCGGCACTTATTATTTTCGCCTTTATACATGTTCATCAGCAGAAGGATTTTTGGGCTGCATTATCCATAGCTATTGGTTTTTTGGTAAAAATATATGGCATCGTAGGCATTGCCTTCTTTTTCTTCTCCCGAAATAAAATTAAATTTTGCGTAGGATTTCTTTTTTGGCTGGCTGTTCTTTTTTGTCTGCCGATGCTGATCTCTTCACCCACATTTATTATTCAATCCTATTCAGATTGGTATCATACTTTGGTCGTGAAAGATGCGGTAAACAACACTTCTGACATGCAAAATATTTCAGTGATGGGCATGTTACGTCATATTTTCACCTCAGCCCATTTGAATCTTATCATAATTTTAGTAGCGGCTTTGTTTTATGCACTTCCTTTCTTAAGAAAAAAACAATTAAAAAACCTGGATTTCCAGTTGAGTTATGTGGCTCTGGCGCTGATTGGAGTGGTCATTTTTAGCTCTTCGGCTGAAAGTCCTACCTATATTATCGCCATGGCCGGGGTAGCCATTTGGTTTGTAATTCAAAATCAAAAGCATTGGCTTGCAATTTCCCTTCTGGTTTTCGCTTTGCTTTTTACCAGTTTGTCCTCTACTGATTTTTTCCCACAATTTATTAAAATAAATTGGCTGCGCCCTTATTCGCTGAAAGCCCTTCCGTGTTTTATAGTTTGGCTTGTTTTAGCATTCCAGTTGCTTACAAAAGATTTTATCAAGACACCGAAAGACTTTCTTCCTCCTGCAAATTTGACGATTCAATAATGTAGCGCGGGCGATGCTTGCTTTGAATAAAGGTTTTCCCAAGATAGAGTCCAACAATGCCCATGATCATTAATTGCAATCCACCGAAAAAGGCGATTGTAACAATCACGGATGCCCATCCGGGCCTTTGCAGATTATAATGGAGGCTGATAAACACATACGGGACATAGAATAATGAAGTCACGGAAAAGAAAAATCCGAGATAAATGGCGAAAGTCAAAGGCTTGGTGCTGAAGGAGGTTAATCCCTGGGCTGCAAGCTTCATCAATGTGTTGACACTGTACTTTGTTGTTCCCGAATGCCTCGCTTTTGGTTCATACTCTATAGCCTTTTGCTTAAACCCAACCCATTTGATCAGGCCTCTTAAAAAGGGCCTGTCTTCCGGAAGCTTATTGATCACATCCACCACTTTTTTATCGATCAGCTTGTAATCAGAAATTCCATTTTCCATTTGAACATCGGAAAAGGCGTTTATTACTTTATAAAACAGTTTTGACCTTAGCCTGGTGAAAAAACCAGCATGAAGGTTCTTGTCTTTCCGGTATGCATACACCACATCATAGCCTCGCTGCCACCACTCAATGAATTCGTGAATCATCAATGGAGGATGCTGAAGATCAGCATCAATCGTTATAACAGCATCTCCCTGCGCACGTTTGAATCCGGCGATTAGTGCGTTGTCTTTACCAAAATTCCTTGAGAAGCTTATATAAAAGAAATGGGAATTTTCGTTGCATAAGCGAATCAGCAAGGGAAGCGTTCCATCCGTACTGCCGTCATCTACAAAGATAATTTCATGATCAATGCCCGGCAATGAATTGAAAACCGAGGCAAGATTTTCAACAATGGCAATCAGGTTTCCCTCTTCATTATAAACAGGGATTATAACACTTAATTTTGGCATATAGTTACCATCAACCACAGGAACAGGCATTTGGTACTGCAATATTCGCACAATTATCACTATCCGTGCATTTTTCCCACCTAATTTTTTTTGAGAATTTACTAACAGGTTTTGGCCGGTTTTCCAAAAGAGGAATTATCATGTTCCTAATCACCAGCATCAGAAAAAAAACTGATAAAAGTCCGTTTACTGAAGGCTCTCATATGAACGGAAATAATTTCGCAGTTGATTTTAATCAAAATTGCTTTTGCCAGTTGACTCCTGCGGTGCCATGGATGCCCTCAATTGGAGGGTGCATTTTTCTTATCGAAATATTTATTGATTTCAACTCGGGATAAAGCTCATGAATTTCATTACCAATTTCCATAACGATCGTTTCCAGCAGCGGCGTAGGAATGCTCATCCTTTTTTTGATGGAATTATAAACGGCCACGTAATTGATGGTTTCACCAATATGGGTGATTACTTCCGCGTTTTCGTGGAATTCCAAAGAAGCATTGACCAGGTATTCGTTTCCTAAAATCCTTTCTTCTTCATGAACTCCATGAAAACCCGTAAAAAGTAAATTGTCTAAATGAACTGTTATCATATAAGCGGTAAAAAATCATTTGATTTACACATCAGTATTTCCTGGCGTCGGCATCATGATATGATCGGATGGCACAGGGTGTTCCAGCATGCTTAAAAACCTTTCCGCGTCAAGCGCTGCCATGCAACCTGAACCCGCTGCAGTTACCGCCTGACGATAAATTTTATCCTGCAGGTCGCCCGCCGCAAATACGCCTTCAATATTGGTCTTGGTCGTTCCCGGAAGCGTTTTTACATATCCCGCCTCATCCATATCAAGCCATCCTTTGAAAATCTCAGAGTTAGGCTGATGGCCAATCGCAACGAAATAGGCACTTACAGGAATAGTTTCCCTCTCCCCTGTTTTATTATTCACGATCCTTACGGCTTCGGTTTTTTGCTCGCCAAGGATTTCTTCCACTTCCGTGTTCCAATAGACTTTTATATTGGAGCAATTCAAGACCCTTTGTTGCATGATCTTGCTGGCACGCATAGCGTCTTTCCGTACAAACATGTGGACAAACCTGCATATTTTGCTTAGGTACAAGGCTTCTTCAGCAGCGGTGTCGCCGGCCCCAACAATACAAACATCTTTTCCTTTAAAGAAAAATCCGTCGCAAACAGCACAGGCACTTACACCATAACCGTTTAATCTTGCTTCACTTTCAATGCCCAGCCATTTTGCGCTGGCGCCGGTGGCTAAAATGATAGTATCAGCGCTGATCCATTTTTCTTCATCAATCAAAACTTTCAGAGGGCAGGCAGAAAAATCAACTTCTGTTGCCAGTCCATACCGTATATCGGCGCCCATTCTTTTCGCCTGCTTTTCAAAATCAAGCATCATTTCCGGTCCCATAATTCCATCGGGATATCCTGGATAATTTTCTACATCGGTAGTGATGGTAAGCTGTCCTCCGGGCTGTATTCCCTGGTACATTACGGGTTTTAAATTGGCTCTCGCCGCATAAATCGCTGCTGTATAGCCAGCGGGTCCTGAACCAATGATCAGGCATTGAACGTGTTCTGTTTTTGTCTCCATAATTCATTAAAATAGTTTTCAAAAGTACCATTTTTAGCCATTTAAAGTTTCATGTTTCCAGTCGATGATCTTTGAGCATCCAAAATAATCTTAAAAACGGTTCAAATTTTGTGAAGTATTGTTGCTATAAAAACAATACAATTTAAATTATAACTTATGCGAATTATCCCATTTCTGATAAAAGAGCTGGAACAAGAAGCTGCGACAACCCGCAAATTTTTCAAACTGATTCCTACTAACAAATTTGACTGGAAGCCCCACGAAAAAAGCATGAGCGTGAAAGCGCTTTCAGTGCATATTGCAGAAATACCTGGATGGATCGGGCAAGTAATTCATCAGGATGTAATCGATTTTTCAGCCACTCCTTATCAGCCCGTTCCTGTAAACAATACTGAAGACTTGTTTAACCTGTTAGAAAAATCAGTATCAGAGTCACTCGATGCCCTTGTAAAAACCAATGAAGATGAATTATTAAAAACCTGGACTATGAAAAACGGCGACCAGGTACTTATGGCAATGACCAAATATGAAGCGATCAGGCATTCTTTTGCGCAACTTACCCATCACCGTGCGCAATTGGGAGTCGATCTTCGCCTGCTGAATATTCCTATTCCCGGAAGCTATGGACCCAGCGCTGATGAAAAGTGGGGATAAACCGCTTTAAGTTTAGTCATTTGCTTTCTTCATCATACTCACCACCTCTTCATCAGTTGTTTGAGCAAAATCTCTGTAGAATTTCCCTACACCAAAAAAGGGGAAAGGGGTATAAAGGCAAATAAAATCATCAACTTCGCGGCTAATTCTTTTGGCCGCTTCGCGGGATGCGACGGGAACGGCCACAACCAGTCTTTTCGGATGCTTTCGCCGCAACATTTTCAAAGTTGCCAGAATAGTTCTGCCGGTTGCAACGCCATCATCGACTACGATCACCATTTTGCCACCCAGTTCAACCGGCTGTTTTTGCCCCATGAATTTTTTATAACCTTCTTCTAATTGTTGATGGATTTTTTGAGTTTCCATTTCAATATATCCGTCAGGAATTCCTTCGATCTCTTCAACAAAAGAATCCTCAAGACCTACAGCGCCAATGGCGTATTCCTCATTATAAGGATGGCCTAGTTTTTTTACCATCAAAAGATCGAATGAAAAATTGAGATGCTTTGCAAGATAAAAACCTATGGGAACACCGCCGCGGGGAATAGCGAGTATCACTCCATTTTCATGTTGATATTTTTCAAGTTTGGGCACCAACTGCATCGCCGCGTCGATTCTATCGAAAAAATACATTCTATTCGTGTTTTTGCGCTCCTTTATGCGAGACGATGCCGGGTGAGAACAAATGGTCCGCAAACCAATCCGCTGCCAGGTTTGCTGCCTGATCCAAAGTTCCCGGTTCTTCAAACAAATGGGAAGCGCCATTCACAATCTGCATTTCCCTTTCGCAGGTAAGCAGTGAAAAGGCCTGATTATTCAGTTCAATGACCTGTGTATCGAGGGAACCAACAATCAGCAGCGTAGGCGCTTTTACTTTTTGCAGATCCTTTGCCAGATCCGGGCGCCCGCCACGGCAAACAATGGCTTTGATGAATGTATCAAAAAAGCGGCCGCCTGGAGAGCGGAAGCTGCGCCGGTGCTCGCGCCAAAATATCCTATGGGCAGTTGATGGAAAGAAAGTTGCTCCAACGCCCATTCGGTCAGCCTGATCAACCTTCCGGTGATTAAATCTATATTGAAACGGTTATCATCAAGTTCATCCTCTGCAGGCGTCAAAAGGTCGGCCAGCAATGTGGTCGCACCACGCTTATTCAACAACTCTGCGACAAAATTATTTCTCGTACTCACACGGCTGCTACCGCTTCCATGCGCGAAAATGACAACTGCTTTCGCATTTTCCGGTTGCGAAAGGTTGGCAGCAAGGATGACGTTGCTTAACTGAATTTCTATTTCACTTTTCATTTGTTAGAGGATAAAAAGCTGGAAAATGAGGAGTTAAAAAGCCAGTTTTCAAGCCACAATATTTATGCCGTTGAAAAATCGTGGAAAAAAGTGCGTCTGCTGAAGATTTGCGATGATCTTTCCTATTCTTCAAAAATCTGCGGTTCAATTCTTCAAATATCTGCGGGCTAAATTCTATTTTTCCCGCTGATTTACACAGATCACAAACCCGCTGATTTTCGCTGATCTTTCCTATTCTTGAAAAATCTGCGGTTCAATTCTTCGAATATCTGCGGGTTCAATTTTATTTTCCCCGCTGATTAACGCAGTATTCTATTTTCCCCGCTGATTAACGCAGATCTTATCCGCTGATTTCCGATGATCTTTCCTATTCTTAACTTATTTCTTTATGCCCTATTTGCTCTTCACGAAAAAATATCTTTGAAATAGGTTCGGTTGCTGAGCTGTCTTCGAACTTCAGCACAAAAAAATCTTTAAAAAAGTTCGTTTGCTGGAGAAGTTAGAGATTTGAATTAATTAATTCTCAATTCATATTCGCTTCTTATCTTTATTTTTTTTAGAACATAAAACATCTGCATGCATACCATTCTCGGTGCCAATGGAACGATTGGCTCTCCACTGGCGAAAGAACTTTTCAACTATACAGATCAGATAAGGCTTGTTAGCCGTAATCCCAAAAAAGTAAACGCAACGGATCAGTTATTTCCAGCCGATCTTTCCGATCCAAAGCAGGTAGAAAAAGCCATTGAAGGCTCTTCAGTCGTTTATCTTCTCGTCGGCTTTGAATACAAACTGAAAGTTTGGCAAAAAAACTGGCCGCCTTTGATGCGTGCGACGATTGATGCCTGCATGAAGAACAATGCCAGGCTTGTATTTTTCGACAATATTTACTTGTATGATAAAAGCGCCGTTCCGCACATGACGGAAGATTCGCCGATAAATCCGCCGTCAAAGAAAGGATTGGTGAGGAAGGAGATAGCGGAAATGCTTATGAATGAAGTAGAATCCGGAAAGTTGACCGCGATGATCGCGCGTTCGGCGGATTTTTACGGCCCTGATAATAAAAACAGCCTTTTGAATGAACTTGTTTTCAATAACATGAAAAAAGGCAGAAAAGCCAACTGGTTTGTGGATGCCGATAAAAAGCACTCATTTACTTATACACCAGATGCGGCAAAGGCGACTGCGCTTCTCGCCAATACGGAAAATGCCTGGAACCAGGTTTGGCATTTGCCAACGGACAAAAACACGCTTACAGTCAAAGAAATAACGGCTCTTTTTGCAAAACAAATAAATCGAAGTGCCAAAGTTTCGATCCTGCCCATGTGGCTCATAAAGCTCCTCGGATTATTTATGCCCATCATGAAAGAAATGCCTGAAATGATGTATCAATATGATCGGGATTATATTTTCGATTCTTCAAAATTTGACAATCGGTTTAATTTCAAAACTACCTCCTATGAGGAAGGAATAAAGAAAACAATTGAAGGCTGATTAACAATCGTTTATCACTGCGGATCTTGATTATAGATTTTCATCATCATTTGGTGTAGTTCAGAATGATGCATCCGGAAGCTCGCCGTGCTGTTAAAAAAATATTCAGAAGCCACGGCGAAAAATTCCGCCTTACTGCTCGCGCCGTAAGAGTTGATATCCGATTTGTCCATAAGGATCGCTTCCATATTTTCGTTTACCAACCTCATCCACTCACTATTGTATTTCCGGTTCAGCAAGGCTTCGGGCAATCCATCTACATCCCCATCTTCCTTGTCCAGGAGATGCACAAATTCGTGAATGCATGTATTCTCTTTTCCGCCTTCGTTATTAAAGCCGTGATGCAAGGCCGGTTTTGAGAGGATCATCGTTCGCTGCATCGCTCCGTTACCAACCATTCCCAACGTATTTTTTTCATATCCGCCTGCAAGAAATTCATCCCTGTTAAAAGTTTCCGGATAAAGCAGGACGGTTGTCAGATTAAAGTATTTCCATTTTGCAAACCCAAACACCGGAATTACCGCTCCGGAGGCCACCAGGAGCCGGTCCAAATCATCAACTGTTGTGTTAATTCCTTCAATTCTGCAATAACTGAGGAAGCTTTTTATTTTTTCTTCAAAGCGCATTTTGTCCCCAGGGCTCAACTTTCTATAATATCCAACATGATTAAATAATATTTCCGGATAATTAACTGGCAGTGCAATTTTTCCAGGTTTTTTATAAAAAATAAAAAACGCGGCAAGCAGGAAGAGGACAATAAAAACAATGACAGCACCCATATTTAAGTTTTAAAACGAGGTTAAACAGTTTAAAAAATAAGAATAATCAAAAAGTTCCGCATATACGGAAGTCCATTATAATGCAAAGTCGCTTTTTTAGCATGAAAATTGTCTTTGCCCAGGCAAGGCTTTTATTTTTTTAACACAACACGCATTGCCATGAAGAATCACTCTTTTTATTCCCCGGATAATTCTGATCATTTTCAGAAGGAAGAGCGGGTTCTCCCAACATTTGGAGAGAGGGATAAGGTTCATTTCCCCACAACAGAGGAAGTTTATGAAGCTGTTTTTGACAATTCCTTCCATGCTGCCTACATTGGAACCGGAGAAGGCAAGATCATTAAATTCAATGAAAAATTATACAAGCTTTTAGGTTATAGCAAAGAAGAAATGATCAAGGTTGAAGGGCCTTTAATTTTTGCCATGAATGAAGAATCGTTTATGAATTTTATAAATGAAAGAAATCAAAAGGGAATCGCGAAAGGAAGAATAACATGTATCCGCAAATCAGGGGAAAGGTTTCCCTGCAAAATATCATCCGTAACATATAAAACGGACAAGGGGGAGCGAAGATCTCTCAATACAATCATTGACGTTACCGGAATTTAAATGAAAAATTGCCTAATCATGAGCAAATCAATTGGAAAAATTGTATCGTTGTGAAAATTGAGACATGATTGGAAGAAATTCACTTTTGGCAATTGTTCTTTGTTCCCTCGCCGCCTGTTCTTCAAAAAAAATCAATACGGGCGCCCCTAACGCGGCAAACGAAGGCATCGTCTATTATTTGGACAGTGACAAGCTTTATCATTTAAATGAAAAACTGGATCATCTGCATGCGATGGGCATTACCTCCATTTTACTCTCTCCTCATCATGATGATTCCGTCTTGGTTGTGAAAGAGGTGCTTCGGCGTCAAATGAGCATTTATCCGCATCCAATTGAAATAAATCAATTGGAAAGTGATTTTGCATTCCAATTGGCCGTCGCCCTCCGCTCTTTCAAAAAGGAATTTGCATCGCTCATGGCCGATTCCGCTTTTCATATTTTGTCTAAAAAAAAGCAAGTAGTTTTTTTTGAAAACCAGGGACCACAGCCGTTGAGCATTGATGCTGAAGAAAATATGGCTAAAATGAAAATCGGGGCCACCTTGCATTTGTTGCTCGGTGGAATTGCAGTTATTAATGACCGTGAAATGGGAAATCCCAATAACCGCCCATTACAAGATTCCAATTCCCTTTTTAACTTCTACAGAAAAATGATCAGGATAAGAAAGGAAAACGCGGTTATCTCAACTGGAACTTATGAAAATCTTGAAAACACCAGTGATTACGTGTTTTCGTTTCAAAGGCATGACAGCCACCGCGCCATTCTGGTTGCCATCAATTTTTCCGGCAATTCGCAGAGAACAGCCATCAGCAATGCCCGATTTAATCTGGCAGAAAGCAAGATAAGCCAGCTAAACGGCAATGAATACCCAAAAATCACAGAACAAAAGTTGCTGGTGCAACTACCGCCTTACGGAATCGAAGTTTGGAAAATAGAAGTAAGCCGCAACAATGAATTAAAGTGACCACTGATGGTTTATTGCGAAACAAAAAAACCTTCATGGCTGATTTTTTCGGAAGAGAATCAGTGCACATGCAGAATTACCTGGCCACAGGATGGGACATCATCTGCAGATTTATTTTCTTTACCAGCTCATTAGTGTCAAAAGGCTTTGCGACAAAGT
Organism: uncultured Chitinophagaceae bacterium; assembly: GCA_963696835.1. Classification (GTDB taxonomy): domain Bacteria; phylum Bacteroidota; class Bacteroidia; order Chitinophagales; family Chitinophagaceae; genus Ginsengibacter. Next base: position 149,480 of record CAVOLS010000001.1, read on the forward strand.
CATCCGCTTTGCAAAATTTTTTTATTTCATTAAAATTGGTATGAGCGGAGAACATAATGATGGGAATATTCTTTGTTTGCATATTTGATTTCAAAGAGTTGCAAACTTCGATGCCGTCTACCCCGGAAAGGAAAACGTCTAGCAGGATCAACTGGGGTGAAAAATTTATGGTTTTGGACATTACCTCTTCTCCTTTTAATGTGGTCATTACCTCAAATCCATATCGTTTTAAAATTGTTTCTACTACCCAGAGAATGTCAGTGTTATCATCGACAACAAGTACTTTTTTCATGCAGTTAACATTTATTATTTATGCAAAAAATGCAATTTATGAGATTTTTGTATAAGCTGTTTTATGATTCATTCTGCCTCATCAATAATTGAACCATTTATTGGTTATTCACGCTTTTAGCAAGTGAGATGTGAATAAACCAGGTTGTATGCTATTCTTGCCCCATAGAACGCACACAATTTTTTTTAATTTTTTATCATTCCCGGTTATGAAAATAAAAACTTTAAATCTTACATTTGCACCTCATTGCCCGATAGTATAACGGTAGTACCGCAGATTCTGGTTCTGCTTGTCTTGGTTCGAATCCAGGTCGGGTAACAAAAAGGCAACTTTTAAAAGTTGCTTTTTTTATTCGATCAGTTTCTTCACGGCAAAAACCGGAAGAAAGTTGAATTGGTAATGTATTATTTTTGTCGAAAATAAACAGATCAGCAATTAATTGCTTTTGACTCCGTAGCTCAGTTGGTAGAGCAATTGACTCTTAATCAATGGGTCCAGGGTTCGAGTCCCTGCGGGGTCACAAGAAACGGGAAATTCCCGCTAAAATGCAGTATAGAAGCGGATTTGGCAAAACAGCCTAATCCCCTTTTTTCGTTTAGCACCTCAAAATAGCTGCCCATAGATTTTCCAGTTCTACGAATTAGAAGCCGACTTGTGGGAAGCCGGCGACCAGTTACGCGCAAACAGCAAACTTACCGCAAATAACGAGAATTTATTTACAGATTGAGTATAGAATGCTTTTAGTACCCATGTAACAATGGCCTTTACAGGGCTTTCGAATTACACCGCTTTCGAATAGCATATTATATTGCTACAGACAAAATCAGAATACTGTACGTGAGGCATACCAGTCGCAAACCCCAAACATATTAAGATTGTATGATTCAAATCCCGTCAGTTTACCATCAAACGAACAAATAACGGGAATTTTGTTCTCTATTTCAAAATCAAATCTTGTTCATTGCCGCAATATCGATTCTGGCAAAAGAAAAATGTATTAAATTTACAACAGTACAAATTGCAAAAGAATTAGAAATTACAATCGATAAAAGTATATTTATGCTTCTTCAATTAGAAAACACCAGTAAGGAAAAAATTGACATGCTATTAAATTTTGCAAAAGAAAACCAATTGGAGTTAAAGTTGATAGACGACAACGCAACTAACTATTTTTTGCCTGGTAAACCATTGACCGATGAAGAGCTATTGAACCTGGTGAAAAAAAGTCGTCAAAGCGGCAATCTTTCAAGGCGATGATTACAAATACAATGCATCATACTTAGATATGGCGCATTTGATAGAACAGTATGTACCCGCTGCGAAAGTAGAGTTACTTAATTTTTTTAAACTCGTTGTATTCAATTATCTGATAGCTAACGGTGATGCACACCTGAAAAACTTTTCCCTGATGGAAAGTAGCCAGGGCGATTATCTTTTAAGTCCGGCTTACGACCTTATGAATACCGCACTTCATCTGAATGATGCAAATATGTATGAGAGATGGTTTGTTTGTGGGAGATAACAAAGAACCTGCTTTTGAGAAATACGGAATATACACGAGAGAGAGTTTTGTTTCTTTTGCAGCGCAAATAGATATTCCAATCATGCTCGCAGAAGATATTCTGGATGAAATGACCGGCAAAGAAAATGCAGTGAAAGAAATGGTGAGCCGTTCATTTTTAAGCAAGAATAGTAAATCCGTTTATTATCATATTTTTGAAGACAAGCAATGCGGCTACACAAACTACAAGGCCAAAACAAATGGCTGAAACGAATATTGAATATCATTTAAGGAGAAGATAAACTTTAAAACAAAAGGTAATTAACTGAAACCGATCAACTGCTTTTTTTCGTCAACAATTCCCTCACCCTCTTCTTCACATAATCATTTTCAAAATACGGATAAATGTTTTTTCCCGGACAGGTGGTCATGGTGCTATGGTCACGGTGGGAAGCAATGGTATCTGGAGAAATATTGTATTGAACACTCAGTTTCGCAATTAACTTGGTTAATACATCCAACAGTTTTTCATTCAGCTTTTGCTCGTCATAATTTCCAAGGAAGCAGATGAGCAGATGTCCCGAAGGGTCATATTCGGTAGCGGTTTCACCTGCAGTTAGCGGATTTCTGCCTTCATATACGGTTCCGTCAGGCGCTATTAAAAAATGATAGGGAACATCCGTCCAGTTCCTGTCTTTTCCCATTCCCCATGTCTGGATGTTTTTGAGCCTTTGCGCCGCATCGTCTGTTTCAAGTAACACTTTTCCTCCTTCATGATGCACTGTTATTTGAACAGGCATCTGCGCTTTATAAGGCTTTGCCTCGCTCGCGTTCCATGCTTTGCGTGGGATCAGGGTCAATACATTCGGCTCAATTTCTGTACGATTGCTTTCATTCGATGTCCGGCTGACGGCTGTTACAGCAACGGAAGTAAGTTTATTCTTTCCAATTTGAGGTGCCAGTTGCAATGACCTGTCTCCGCGGTTCATTATTTTGTAACTCCGAGAGGTTCCATATTGATAATACACTACCCATCGAAACACCTCTTTCTCATTTTTATGGCTCCAGTGTATGGTTACCATGTCACCATTTTGATCCCAGGTTACTGATGGCGCCTCCGGCGCACGATTATCCAGCCACGGAGAAGCAGGAGCTAAAGCGGGAACGGCGTAAGGACCTTCAATGAGCATTTTAGCCATATTGGGATTTCGGGTTACTGAGGAAAGGCTCCAATGGATGACGCCGCTGCTGTTGGGCTGCATTCCCCGTGTGATCATGATCTGGTTGAGGGTCTCGGTAATGGTCCTGACTGAAGTATCTCCACCTATGCTGATGCCCGGCCATAAATGACGCTGAAAGGTATTTTCACCTGACCACCATCCTAATAATACCGGAAAGCTTTGCTTTGGCCGGCTGATGGGCCAATACAATTGCGGGGAAAAATAATCTACCCAGCCCTTATTGAGCCAAAGTTTGGCATCAGCATACAATTCTTCATATTGATCGAAGCCTGCAATAGATTCCGGATAACCAGGGCGCCACATTCCGAAAGGGCTAAGTCCAAATTTTACGTGCTTCTTTTCTTTTTTTATTTCCTGGTATAAGCGGTGGATGAAGGTGTTGACACTTTCCCGTCGCCAATCTCCCAGGGACAATGTGCCACCAGATGCAAGATATTTCTTGCGGCTAACGCTGTCCGGAAAATCCGCTCCACCATTGTAGGACGGATAAGGATAAAAATAATCATCAAAATGAACACCATCAATATCATAGCGCTTAACAATATCCATCACTACGTTTACGCCATGATCCTGTGTTTCTTTCAGAGACGGATCAAACCACCAATATCCTTCTTTCAAATACACCATCATCTCCGGCTTTTTTTTCACTACGGAACTTTCAGTGACCGGGCCGCCAGAAACGTGATGAGCCCGATAGGGATTAAGCCATACATGCAATTCCAAACCACGGTCATGCGCAGCTTCTACCCAAAAAGACAAAGGATCATAATAGGGAGAAGGCGCTTTGCCCTGAGTTCCGGTAAGAAAATAGGACCAGGGTTCCAACGAGCTTTGATACAAGGCATCTGCCTGTGGACGCACCTGGAAAACAACTGCATTATAGTTATGTTCTTTTAGAAAATCCAATAATTCTATGGCTTCTTTTTGCTGCTGTTCTGTGGAAAGGCCCGGCTTGCTCGGCCAGTTGATATTGGCTACTGTAGCGATCCAGGCTGCCCGAAATTCGCGGGAAGCTTTAAACGAAGCAGGCTTCTCCTCTACACGCATAACTGATTTAGATGAGGAACAGGAATTCACGAGCAGAATGAAAAAAAACACGGTCGGAAGTAGTAAAATCCTTTTAAGCATAGTTTTGAAAATTGAAGGCGAAATATACGAAAATTATGAAGTAAGAATTAACTCTCAATTGTCTGAACTTCGATTTATAGCATTAAATGATAGCACGATTAACAAAAATTGTCTGTGCTATGATTTAGGATTTAAAGAGGAGTATGATTAAAAAAGGTTGGCCTTTAAGTCGGTTAATAAAAAATCTTTAGAAAAGGTTCGTTTGCTGAAGAGACAGGGATTGATTGATAAGTTAGGTTTAAAGTGACAGCAAACTAAGGGGATTTGAAATAAAACAAGTTTAGTAAAATGGTCTGTTTGCTGTTCTGGAAATACTTTTTGAATTAAAAATCGTTTGCACCATTAACTACATGTAAAAAATTTTTGAAAAAAGTGCGTTTGCTGCTTCGTTCAAGTTGACAATTTTCCCAATTGAAAAAACTTATTTCAATACATAAATTTTAAAACTTTCCGTTACCAATGAAAATTTTCTACCCCTGAAGGGCATATCAGGATCCACTATTGCTCGCCCCCAATCGTATAATGTAGCAAACTTTATATAATCGTGCCCGAAAGTTCTTCCAATGTTTCCATAATTTCTAAGATATTTTTGGATGCCATCGATTTCTACTTTAACAAAAGCGCCGCTGCCTGCCAGACCTTCTTTCAGCGTAATCCTGATTGTCCGGGTTTTATTATAAAAATCAGAATAATCAGCGATCGGTTTGGTAACGGTTCTGGCATTCGATGGCGCTACGCATTCAACCCAGTTTAGGGTATTGCGGGTGGCCATTATCTGGAACGGCGGAGAATAATCGTCATGGGCGTGCAATTGCCAAATCACATTAAGATCTTTTCCAGGACTAATAAAATCAGAATTTTGCGGAAAATATCCTTTCCATTCAAATACATAGGTTTTAGAAGTATCAACAGCATAATAAGAACCATAATGGATTTCAGTTCGTGCATATCTGCCATGCTTTCTATCCCCGCCATAGCCATCTTCAATAATTGAATAAAATTTGCCCTTTTCCTTATCAAGAAACATGCTGTTCAATCTGTCCCGCTCCAGATATACCACTTCATTCTCACTCACATCCATTTGCGTATGCTTATAAGTTGGGTCAGAATAGTTCCAATTGCGGGTTGTATCGTCGCGGATGTTAATTAGCGGCACCAATTGTGACATTGGAAAATCCCGAACCAGCACGCTGTTTGCGGGAGGAATATCATAATCGACCCTGATGACGACCGTATCTTTTTTAATGATTCCGCCTTTCGAAACTTTAAGCTCATAATACCAGGTTCCCTGTGAAAGATGTTTTACAGATGTAACAGGAGAACCTGGAGATGTAATTATAGAATGATCTGCAGGCCCGGTAGAAATTTTTTTCCATTTAAAAGCAGTTCCAAAACTTTTTCCGCCGATAGTCGTGGTGGAGGATTGTGTAAGAAAAACTCTTTTATCCTTGCCGGCATCCGCAATCTGGCAGAAAGAGGGTACCGAGAAAAATAATGAACCAATCAGAATAACGATTTTCATGTTATGCAATTTGTTTTAGCATTTATTGATAAAAAAGAAGAATAAGAGCATACTTTAAAGATAGAATAATGCACGCAAAAAATTATTTTAAAATAAATGCTTAAGAATTTGGTAAAACTAAAAAGATTAGTATTTTTGTTCTAAATAAATTAGTTGATATGTCAATTGCAGGTCAAAATTTAAAATATCTTAGGAAACTTCGCGGATGGACTCAGGAAGAATTTGCGACCAAACTGGGAATCAAACGCTCGCTGATTGGGGCTTATGAAGAGGAAAGGGCGGATCCCAGATTAGAAGTACTTGAGGCCGTAAGCGAGATATTTAAAGTTTCGCTCGATGAACTTTTTTTACAGGATTTGAGCCAAACAAGCGGCTCTAGTTACCTGGCGAAAAGAAGACAGATGAAAATGATGTCCGCTGAGAGGAATCTCATACATTTCGTTCCTGTGAAGGCCGCGGCAGGATATCTTGCCGGATATGCAGACAGCGAATTCATTGATGAATTAAACACTTTTACGCTTCCTATGCTGTCAGGAGGAAATTACCGTGCTTTTGAAATTATCGGAGACAGCATGATGCCCACCCCAAGCGGGAGCGTGATCGTAGGAGAGAAAATTGAAAATCTTGACAATGTAAAGAATAATGCGGCTTATATAGTAGTAAGCAACAGTGAAGGCATTGTGTATAAACGGGTGATAAAAAATAATAAAAATAAAAACAAGATCACTTTGGTAAGCGACAATCCAGCCTTTCAACCCTACCAGGTGCAGACAACAGATGTTTTGGAAATGTGGCAGGCCCAGGCAGTAATCAATAAGGTTACGCAACAGCAAAGATGGGATGTCGATTCTTTAGTGAACCTTGTAAGCAATCTGCAGGACCAGGTGAGCAGTTTGAAAAAGAAAATGAATTAGAAGCAATCGCCACTTCCGCAAAGACAACAGCAAAAAGCGCATTTAATAATGACTTATGTTTGTAATTACTCATTAGATTTCGCTTCATTCTTACAATTAGAATGCGGCCGTTCAGATACATCGGTTCACAATTAAAAAACACAATTATGATTAAGTTACAGATCATTGGCAACCTCGGCGGAGATTGCGTTTTAAAAGAAATTAACGGTAAAAACGTTATGAATTTTACTGTTGCACACACAGAAAGATTCAAAGATGCTCAAGGGGTTCAAAAAGAAAGGACTACCTGGGTGAATTGCGCGTATTGGTCTGACAGGACTGCCATAGCGCAATATTTAAAAAAGGGACAGTTGATCTTTGCGGAAGGAACTCCGGAAGTGGATCCTTATTTAAAAGATAACCAGCCGGCGGCAACACTCAGAATGCGGGTTCGTGAAATCCAACTCCTGGGAGGACGTACAGATGGTGGCGGTACTCATGAAAATCAAAATCAGCATTCGCCCGCATCAGCAGCTCCCGCTTCTAACCATGCACCTCAGCAGTCACATTCCACTGCAGAAGTTCAGGAAGGGGCAGACGATTTACCATTTTAATATTGTTGGGTTGTTAATGTTCAAGCGGTCAAAGACCGCTTTTTTTATGTCTTGCGAGCACGGTGGCAATAAAAATTTGTAGGTACTATTTTTTGGGATCATTCCAATCTATATTGTCAGCCTCATCATCTGTTAGATGATTTTCCTCAAGATCCTCTTAATCCAGTACCGGAGTTTTCTTGCGATGGCATTTTGCATAAAAACGATTATAGCATATTCGGTTTCCAGTCCTGTGCCATATTCACGTCTTGATAAATTTGCAACCTTGCAAGACCGTGCCAGTGCTGCTATAAAAATCGTTGCGATAAACCTATAATTGAAACCCGCAGCAAACGGACTTTTTTTTATGTTTTCTTATAAAAGAAATTAATTAATTGAAAACGAATTTGTTTCAGCATAGTTATTATAATTGCCATTCAGTTGCTTTCACATCCTCTATCCGTAAAAAGCAATTCCGCACTATTTGAGTAATGGTTATTAACCTGCGCGTTGCTGCCTTAATTTTTTATTCAAAAACTGAATTGAAATGAGAAAATTTCACACATGCAACTTCATTGCCAAAAGTTTTTTTCAACCGGGAAAAATTTGTTCAATTTTCTTAGGGTATTTATTTTTTGTTGCTTCAATATTATTTGAAAAAAGCAGTTACGGCCAGACAATTATTTTCTCGGAAAATATGGGTAGATCCGGGAACTAACAACTAATGCAATCTGTAATCATGAATTTCAAAATTCTGCACCCATAATTTTTACTGGTAGTGCTGATGTAAGATCGTCAAGCCCATCTTCCGGCAATACCGGAGCAAGTGGAGAGGGAAATGTATACTTTTCAAATAAGGAGGATACTTACTTTCAGATTGAGGGAATCAACACATTGAATTATTCTAATCTCGCTCTTTCATTTGGCCACTTTAAAAGTGCAACGACGCCAAGTAATGAACTCGCGGTTGAAGTTAGTGCAGATGGAATAAATTATTCACCGATGAATTATGACAGAGCAAAGGGCACCGAATACGGCCAACTGGGTATGGATTAACGCCAACCGGAACCATCCCTTCAACTCCTAACCTTCGCATAAAATTCCGGCAATTGGTAAGCTCAACCCAATTCCGGATCGATGATATTCTACTAACGGGAACACCTGGGGAAATTTTACCATCACTTTATTACAGAAGCAATACTTCAACCGGAAACTGGTATTCTCCATCGAGTTGGGAATCATCGCCAGGATAGTTTAACCTGGTTTAATGCAACTTCAATTCCGGCAGGCGATGCAAAAGGGATCGTAATCAGAAGCGGGCATACGATTACCCTCAATGACAACATTACCGCAACACTTTTGACAGTTGAAAAAAACGCCGTTCTCACCAATACAAATATTGCAGGTGGCAATCAATTAACTATTGAAAAGAATGATACTGATGAACCTGATTTCTCAATTTATGGCACCTATGTTTTATTCGGCAAACCACCTTTGTTTAACAATAACGCAATTGCAACCGTTCATAAAAACGGGATAGTGAGAGTGGATACTAATACGACTGGAAATTCAGAAAAATTCGCTTCTTCATCCAATGTGCTTTTTAAAACCGGAGCCATTTTTGAATGGAATTCTGAAACGGCTTTCGCGACCGCAAACACCATTTATTTTCCAAATGCTACAGAACAAGAGATTCCGGTTTTTAAAATCAGCAAAACGACTCCTGATTTAGGCGCGACATCCCAAACCATTTTTAATGGACTCGTCGAAATAAATTCAAATTCAACTTTTACCGGCAAGGGATTAAAAATTTTCAGGGATGGAATTACAGGAAATTCAACACTCACATTACTTACCTTCGACGGGCGGCTATGATATTACATCAGCCAAAGCAATTTTAGGAGGCACTTTACAATTAGTTTTAGAAGAAAATGTAAGAATACCGAATGGAATAACGATTCCTTCGGATGCCAACATAAAAGTTTCAACGATAAATAAAGGATTTTTAAAATCAGTCAATTCTTTTTTAATTAATGGTATTCTTGATATAGGGGTTGCAACAATTTCAAATCCCACCGGAGAAGTTATATTAAGCGGTACCATTAAAACTTCAAAAGACAAAGGTTTGTATGGAACAGGAGCTAATATTTCATCCGGATTGATATTTACCTAAATGAAGGAAGTATTGTTGAATATAATGGCGCCAATCAGGATATTACCGCTACTTTCAAGCCTGTCACTCCATATTATCATTTAATTTTTTCAGGAAGCGGTGTTAAAACTCCTAAGGGTGGTTTAAATGTCCATTCTTCCGGCTCTGTAAAGATTACCGGTGATGAGGTAATATTCGATTGTTCAACGGCAAATATTGGCTCAAACATTACTAATTCGACCAGTTTTATTATGGATGGGGGTTTGTTGATTTTAGGAACTACAGGAGGCGGAACGCCACTTCCTTTTATGAATGGCCCTTATTTGATCACAGGCGGAACAATCCGTTATTCTAACAATAGTCCAACTGCCCAGACAATAAGATCAAAAACTTATCAAAACATTGAAATTACAGGAACCAGTGTAAAAAATTCTGATGGAAATATAACGCTGAACGCCAGAGGCACCTTCACTGTAAGAACAGGAGGAATTTTTGAAATTAATGCCAATTCAATAACTTGTCCCAACGGGGACGGAAGCGTTTCCGTAGAAAATGGCGCTGTTTTTAAAACCGGAAACAATAAGGGTTTTAATGGATTCGCCACCAGTTCATTAACCTATTCGGCTATTCACGCCAATATTAAAGACATTCTGCTCGATCCTGCAAGCACCATTGAGTATAAGGGCACAGATCAGCCAATCACGAACTCAAATGGCCTTGTTTATGGAAACCTGTTGCTCTCAGGCAGTGGCCAAAAAACAGCCAGTCCGGATCCATTATTTATTGAAGGCGACTTTGTAAAAACCGGAACCGGTACTTTCCTGCACAACAATGGCCTTGTGGTTTTTAATGGCAGGAATGCCCAGGCATTTAGCAGCAACTCCCCGATTCAATTTTATTCCGTTACAAATAATAATACTTCAGGCCTTTCCATTAATAGTGATATGGAAATCTATAAAGAACTTTCATTAGGAGAAAATTCAACATTAGTTTTGAACACAGGAACCATTCATTTAAAATCCGATCAAAATAATACCGCTAATGTAGCCCCGATTCCCGCGAACGCGTCTATAACCTATCATTCAGGGCGCTTTTTTGTAGAACGATATATTCCGAACCATCCAAAATCCTGGCAGTTTTTGAGCGCGCCTGTGAAAGGCAGTACAGTAAAGGATTCCTGGCAGGAAGGTAATGAGCCCGGAGAAAATAAAAAGCCGGGTTTCGGAACCCAGATTACCAGCAATTTGCCAGGAGCTACCAGCCTTGGATTTGACATGAGTTCAGCGAGCCCTTCCATGAAAACTTATAATTCTGTCACTAATCAATGGGAAGGAATAGCAGACACAAAAAATCTATTAATCGAAAACCAGAAAGGATATATGATTTTTATTCGCGGAGACCGAAGCGTAACGGGCGTTAATCAGGCTTCGACAGCAACAACGCTTCGTGCTTCCGGAAGACTTTATGCACCTAACGAGGAGGTGCCAAAAATGATTCAAATTCCGGCAAATAGTTTTACCTCCATTGGAAACCCATATGCTTCTTCTATTGATTTCGAAAAGCTGGTATTATCCGGAGGCGTCGAAAGTGCTTATTACATTTGGGATTCCCGGTTAACCACCTCAGGCAAGTCCGCTTATGGTTATGGTGCCTATCGTACAGTTTCAGGAAATGCCGTTGTTCCTGCTGATGGCATTTACGCTGACGGCAATATTATCCCTAAAATACAATCCGGGCAGGCATTCTTTGTTCACGCTACTGAACCAGGCACCCTTTCATTCAGTGAAAGTTGCAAGACTAACAGCAGTGTTTCCCTGTTTAGGACTACTGATGAATTTACAAAACCAGTTGCCCAATTGCGGGCGAATCTTTATGCTATTTTGGAAAATGAACGAATCCTGATTGATGGCACTTTGACCCAGTTCGATGCTTCCTACTCCAATCACCTCGACAATCTTGATGCGCCAAAAATTATTAATTCAGGTGAAAACATGAGCATCATATCGGCAAATACAAAACTATCCATCGAGCGCCGGCAAATGGGATTATCGAATGATACCTTGTCCTATTGCTTAGAACAATTACAGTTTAGGGATTACATCCTTCAATTTACCGGAAGCCGATTGGAGCAATATGGAAAGGAAGCATTGCTGAAAGATAATTATTCGGGAACAACGATCCCTATCAGCCTGTCGGAACCTACTGAGATTCACTTTTCCGTTAACTCTTCAAACGCTACTTCTTTAAAAGACCGGTTCCGGGTTGTTTTTCATGCAGCCTCCGCTCCCCTGTCTCTCAATTTTATTTTACTAAAAGCATCCAGGAGAAATAATTCCATACTTGTTGAATGGAAAGTTGAAAATGAAAAGGATATAAGTCATTACATCATCGAAAAATCAGATGATGGGAAACGGTTTATTTTGTTTAAAGAGGTTCAGGCAAATGGTTCCAGCTATTCCCATACAGATAATTCACCTTTTGCCGGCTCCAATTACTACAGGATAAAAAGCGTTATCAATGGTAAAGAAACCTTTAGCGAAATTGTCCGTATAAATCTTCCGGAACGGGAATCGAAAATCAGCGTTTATAGCACCGTGTTAAAAAAAGGAATAGCCATTTTGGAATTCACTAATCAGCCAGCGGGAACCTATAGGCTTTACCTGTTCAATTCCTCGGGACAACAAATTTTTATAAAAGAAATCATTCATCCCGGAGGAACCGCAATGCATTCTATTTCAATGAGCAATCCTGCCAAGGGAATATATCCATTGAAAATTCACTGCCCTGATGGAAACCAGAAGGTGATGCGGGTGTCATTTTGAGGTTTGCAATTTGCATTAGGAACAACACTATTTCTTAAAACTGTCTTTTAAGGTAACGGTCCTGTTAAATACCATTGCTCCCGGTTTCGAATCGGGATCAACACAGAAATATCCGTTACGCAGAAATTGGAAATGCTGACCATTCTCAGCCTCCTGAAGTGCAGGCTCAATGAACGAATGTTTCAATACCTGTAATGAGTCAGGGTTAATGAAATCTTTGAAATCACCCTCTTCCGCCGCGGGATTTTCTACCTTAAATAAAGGATTATACAATCGCACTTCGGCCCTTGCCGCATCTCTGGCATTCAGCCAATGGATGGTTCCTTTTACCTTAAGTTGGCTATGGTCGTGACCGCTTTTGCTCTCGGGTAAATAAGTGCAATGAATTTCTGTAACATTACCAGAATCGTCTTTTTTAAAGCTTTCGCATTTTATTATGTAAGCGCTTTTCAATCTCACCATCATTCCCGGCGCCAGCCTGAACCATTTTTTCACAGGTTCTTCCATAAAATCTTCTCTTTCAATCCACAACTCTTTTGAAAAAGAAACTGTTCTTGTATCTGAAGGATCATTTGGAAGATTTTCTGTTACCAATTCTTCCGTTTTATCATCCTCATAATTATCGATAATAAGTTTTACCGGGTTCAATACGGCCATTGCTCTTGGCGCGGTTGCATTCAATTCTTCTCGGATGCAAAACTCCAGCAGACTAATATCTATCAAATTATCGCGTTTGGCTACACCAATTTTCTCGCAAAAATTCCTGATACTCGAAGGTGTATAACCTTTCCTCCTGAAACCGGAAATAGTTGGCATTCTCGGATCATCCCATCCTGAAACATATCCCTCATTAACAAGCTGTAGCAATTTGCGTTTACTCATTACCGTATAGGTCATGTTGAGCCGGGCAAATTCATATTGATGTGAAGGAAAAATTTCCAGCTTGTCGATATACCAATCATATAAAGGGCGATGGGGAATAAATTCGAGCGTGCAAACGCTGTGCGTAATATGCTCAATACTATCGCTTTGCCCGTGAGCGAAATCATAGAGCGGATAGATGCACCATTCATCCCCGGTTCTGTGGTGATGCGCATGTTTAATACGGTACATAATCGGATCGCGCATTTGCATGTTTTGGGAAGCCATATCAATTTTTGCACGCAACACTTTTTCACCATCTTTAAAAGCGCCGTTTTTCATCTGCTCAAAAAGAAAAAGATTTTCTTCAACCGTTCTGTTGCGAAACTCATTTTCTTTCCCAGGTTCTGTTGGAGTGCCTTTTTCCTGCGCGATTTTTTCCGCTGAGCTATCATCCACATATGCAAGTCCTTTCTGAATAAGCTTTACAGCCAATTCATACAATTGATGAAAATAATCGCTTGCGTAAAATTCATTCACCCATTCAAATCCAAGCCACCTGACATCCTCTTTGATGCTATCAACATATTCGGTTTCTTCAGTAACCGGATTCGTGTCATCAAAACGCAAATTAGTAGCGCCATTATACTTTTCAGCGAGTCCGAAATTGAGGCAAATGCTTTTGGCATGACCGATATGAAGGTAGCCATTAGGTTCTGGCGGAAACCTGGTTAATATCGTTTCATATTTGCCGTTCCGCAAATCCGCTTCTACAATTTCTTCTATGAAATTCAGGCTCTTTTCTTCAGACATGTTATTTATTTATTGAGTGGTTCTTGTAAATTAATTTCCGATAATGTAGATCAAAGAGCTGCATTTGGAATGATTTGTGAAAGCTTTAAAATTAGAAAGAAACCCTGAAAAAAATGCGTTTGCTATACGGCTCTTTCCGGTTTTATATTGTTCGCTTAGCAGGCTCACATAAACACTATCGTACCACATCGGTTTAATTGAGTGGATCTTCATGCCATGCTTGCTGATCAAAGTTTGCATCGAACGCGGGGAAAAATGATGTAAATGACGCGGCACATCATAAGCCGCCCAAAATTCCTTATACACTGCAGCATCATAAGAAGTATAATTCGGCACAGCGATAAAGATCTTTCCTTCCGGTTTTAATAAATTCTTCAGTTGCTGGATATATTCATGCAAATCATGAACATGCTCTAAAACATGCCACATTGTGATTGCGTCAAAACTTTTCTCTGGCAAACGAACAAATTCTTCGGTTTCTTCTAAATGCAACCCATATAGCTCTTTTGCTTTTTGCCGTGCGGTTGCATCAGGTTCCAACCCCGTAAAGCTCCATTTTGCCTCTTTCATGCATGCTAAAAAAGCGCCGGTTCCGCAACCAACATCAAGGATACTTCCCTCTTTTTTCAAGGTAGCATTTTGAACCAGTTTCCTTTTTTGGGAAAGGGTGCGCCTCCTTACTGTATGGTAAAGGCCATTAATGAAACCTTTGCGGGTATCGGTATGAGAAATATAATTTTCCGATTGGTAATATTTGCCGATCTCCTCTTTTGAAGGAACATTTTGAGTAAAACGGTGCGTGCAATTCGCACATTCCCAAATTTGAAACATTTCGCCGGAAACCGTATAATCTTTAACTAAAAAAACCACTGAAATATTTTTGCCACCGCAATTCGGGCAGGAATCATGCACTATCATTTTGCAAATATATTGCCCTGAAAAGCAATTTTGAAAAGAATAAATTTTAAGAATCCATATGCTAAAAACTGAACCAATAAGAAGTGAGGAATAGTTAAGCTTCTTAATGCCTTAACTCCTTAATGGTTTTAAATGAATGCTTAATGGTTAAAAAGATTAATGGTTTTTTTAAAAATGAGTAGGCGCAGGGGTTGCAGGGACATGCCTGGTTTCATTACCTGTGGAGAATGAAGAAGACGAACCGCTGAAAAAATGTATGAATAAGATGGCAAGTGCGATGACCAGCAGAACAGCGGCTGCTATTTTCCATCCGGATCTTTTCACCTCCTCCTCTTCCTTCAAATATTGATTCATGGCTGAGGAGGTTGTCTCTTTATCCCCCACCAGCACAGCATGATCGGCATTTTCATGAATTACCCTTTCTGCGGCAAGCGATTCAAAAAAAGGCACAGACTGCTCGCGTTCAAAGTAAATACTTCCAGGTTCCTTCTTTCCTAAACTGCCCACGGATTTGAAAGTGATTTTTTCCCCATGTTCCAATTTTGCTAGTGTCGCCAAACACCAGGCATCCAGTTGCTCCCCTGCTTCAGCTTCAGTAATATTTTTTTTATTCGCGATGTATTTTGGCAGCCCACGGGCATTATTTTCATCTTTCTGCGTAAAGATTATTTGTTCACCGGGCGGGCTCATCTTTTTATGAATAGTGTCCATTTTTGCCGGAACATTCACGATCCTTATCCTTCCTATCCGGGGAAGACTACACTCGTGTGTCTGCACTAAAAAAGATGTGATCAGATCTTGCATAAATTTTGTCAAATATCCATATTTTATTTTTGCCGCAGGCAATAAAACCTCTTTAAAAATGAATCAGGATTCCACCAATTACCTGGAGTCCATACACGGGATAATTATTCCAGTATTCATATTTGCTGTTGACGATATTATTAAAATCGAGCCATGCGCTGAACTGCTTGTTGATTTTAAATTCAGCTCCGGCGCTTAAATCGGTGCCGCCCTTCAGGTTCTTTTCTATCCCGTTTTTCAACAAGGCTTTTGCACCTGAAAACGCAAAAATATCCCCTTTAAAAAGCACCTGCTTAAACGCGTTCCAACGAAAGGAACCTGTTAATTTTAAAGGATATAATCCCCACGCTTTCGCGTTATCATGCATTCCCGTGTAGGTGTTCAGATCGAGCGCCGCAGTGAGCGTAAATTTATCCTGGCTGATAAAATTCATATCGCCATGCAACTGAAGATTTTTCAGGCTGCTTTCATTGGAAACATAAAAGCTGTTTCCCAAAAGTGAGTCGTTGACAAACAACGGCATGTCTTTATAAGATATAAACGCGGCTTTCGCATTGAAGTTGAAATGCTGTCCCACAGTGGCTTTGATGCCTCCGTAAAACTGGACCTCCTTTGTGTTATTGAGAAATAATGGATCCTGCATGTATGGATTTTCACCGCTTAAGGTTCTGAAACTGTTGGCAATATACCTGCCCACCCAGCCTGCCTGAACGACCAGGACGCGTTCTTTCAATTGAGCTTCTCCGTAGATGTTGGGCAACAGGGCTAAAGTGCTGTTATTCCATGAAGGTGTCGCTCCGCCGTGGAAAGTAAACCGTTCGCTGTAATAAACCAATTCAGGAGCGAGTTGAAATAGATTATTGTTGACTTTTAACGGAGAATTCTTAACCTGGTATTGATCAAAATTGCCGAGTGCGGCCACTTTAAATGAAACCTTCTCACCAAACTTTTTTTCAGCTGGCAAATTGAACAGTAAAGTCGTTTCGCTCGCTTTTCCTTCCCTTGAAAAAGCATGCATTTCCAGGTGCGGATCATAATTGATATTCAAATCATTTACAGCAATATTCCTGAAACCAATATTAGCAGAAAAATCTTGGTAGCTGCGCCTGATGTCCGGCTTGTCAAAAGAATGAATGGTGTGATCATAACCATACAGATAGTATTCATGCTGGGCGAAACCGGCGCCTGCATACGTTTCATTTTTAGCGGAAAAAATACTACCCATTCCTTTCACATTTATCTCACTGAAATCCTGGTTTTTAATTTTCCCCCTTGAGGAAATATAATCTCCATACACATTCAGCAGGTTGCTTTTTCCGTCTCCAAAACTAAAAGCTCCGGAAAGATAAGGCGTGGTAAAATTGCCAAAACCGGCTTTTAACTGGTTCCTGTCGCCAAGCTGCAAAGCAGTGTCTGACTGCAAAGCGAGCGGTTTTAAAGAAACCGGCTGATAAGCAAAAAATAAATTTTGAGGAGGAATATTATACGCCATCCTGGGACGGCTTGTGTCGGCAGAAATTGGCGAAGCGTACAAATTTATTTTAACCGGATGAAGTAAAACCGGCTTATAGGAGGAAGTGATTTCAATGGTTTGCTTTCTTGTTGTGTCCCGCTGCGCATGAGCAGACACGAAGAAAAAGCAAGTGAGAAAGAAAAATATTATTTTATTGGTGTACTGTATCATCATCAATTTTTTTGTCCTGTAATTTTTTATAAAAATATGCTAAGTGCTATTTGTTTT
>CAVOLS010000002.1:0-12979 GCA_963696835.1 uncultured Chitinophagaceae bacterium
AGGATGGCCTGGCTTTACCGGCTTCGTTCAAATAAGGTTTCATTTCTTGACCGTTGGGCAAAACGAAACCTTAGTTATTGGCTGCTGGGCTTTTATTATAATGACGTAACTAACTATTCTTTCAGCTTTGTCATTCTTACTTTCCACTTTTCAATTATAGGATATGGATTATAAAGTTCAAATGTCCCGCCGTAGTAAAAGACTTTTTTGTCACTATTGATATACTCCAAAGCTTTGTCCATCATATTGAACTCTTGTGCCAAGTTTAAAACGTTTTTCCTTTGTTTTTCTTTGAGGTGTGAAAAGAAACTAATGGCTGTTTGGATTATTCTTCTTTCTTCCGTTTCCCAATGCAGTTTTCGATAAATAATCATTAGTCGCTCGTATGGTTCTGTATCGAAACACTCTTCAACTACAAGCTTTTCATATGCTTCAATTGCAATTTTCAAATTGTTTTCGTTTTCTGCTATTCTCGCCTTGTTCAAAATACTTTCAAAAACATCTTTGAAACTTCTCAACTCTGCTGACTTTTTAAAAGGAACTGGTTTCTTTAATGACAAATATTCAAATGTGTTCATTCCTTCAGGCATGTCATGATAGAAATTGAACTTAGGAAAAGTTTGTAGGAATGTTTGAAATTTTTCGCCAAGAGTTGGTTTGTTTGGAAGCGGCTTTTGAATATCGTCTAGTTTAAGTCCATCAGTTTGAGGTTTGGTGTCTTTTATTGAAGATAGTCTCACCGCCCATTTTTGAGCGTCTCGATAATCAGGATATTTTGAAATTAACTGCTCTAAAAAATCTGCAAGTACAGATTTCTGTTTAGTCTTGTTGTACAAAACAATTAAGCGGTCAATATCGTGAGCATAATTATTCAAGTTTAAACGTAGACTTGCTTCTCCAAATAAAACCGACTTTGCGTATTCTTCTATTGCTTCTTGCAGTTTCCCTTCTTTTTCCCGTGAAGAAGCTTTGGTCCTAAAATCTATAATCGTGTAAAACTCTTTCTGCCAAGAGGCATTCTCAGCTTGCAACTTTTCAACTTCCTTTTTTGTCTGCTCAAAATCATACCGCATTGCTTTTGCAAAGTCTTTATTTTCCTGCGATATTTTGTTTCGAGCTTTTGATTTGAAAAGGTCAAATAGTCCCATAAGTGTTTTGATTTGTATTAGTTAAGATGTCTTTTTTAGCCTTGCTGCCAACGGTTGGCTGACGTTTTTATTGAAACGCTGCCCAAATAAGAATAAGAACTAAAATGGCAACAAATAATATTATTGTTACTCCAATTGAATAAGCTGTGTATTTACAGCCATTAACTGTGATTCCTTTCGCATCTCTGATTGATTGGAGTACAAATTCCTTAGCCTGTTGTTTTGCTTTTAAAATCCAATCGTCAAGAATTGGGTCATTAGGTTCACTTGTAGTTTGCTTTGTCTTGTTACCTTGTTTAAAATTGTCACTTGTAAATTGCTCTGCTTTATGTGTATGTTGTGAATGTGATTCTTTTTGTTCACTTTTCTTTTGTCTAAAGTAAAACTCATGAATACTGTCGTAATGCCTTCTGGCTTCACAGTTATTTAGTATTAAATAAGCTTCGGTGATGTCTTGCATTTTAGAAGTAGCATCCTCACTTTTATTTATATCAGGATGCCACTTTTTCGCAAGTTGTCTGTATTTGCGTTTAATTTCATCTTGAGTCGCAGTATAATGCACTTCAAGAATTAAATAATAGTCTTTATACATCAATCTTTTTTCAAGGTAATGTCAGTGTCAGTTGGTTTCTTTTTTGGTGAGTAACTCCATACACCATATAATGCACCGATAAATATTATTGTTGCAAATAGTACACCTATTCCTCGACCGGCACTCGTTTGAGCAGCGGCAGAACAACCTCTAAAAACACCACCGAAAAACAAAAAAATAATAAGCGTTAAAAACAATTTGAAAATAATTCGTGCTATTGAATTCATTTTTTTATTTCTTTTCCGATGAAGAATCTAATTACCCAAATAATTCCTGGAATGATACCAACACCTAGTAGAGCCCCTATTACTACAGCCAATTCAATGCTATTAATAAGGCTCATATACTTAACGAAAAAGAAACCGGCAAGAATGATAGAAACCCATAAGAGTACAGTAAAGATTTGATACGCTACTTTCATTTTTGGTTATATTAATGATTGATAAAAAACCAATTGATAGAAACATCATCTCACATATTGGATATGTAAAAAAATACTCTTTGAACATTGTCATTTAAGCCAAAATGGATGTGTGTAGTTTTTTCATTTAGCTTGATGCTTTTGTTTTTGAAAATTGAGATGTCGGGATAATCTATTTGTTGTGTGAGAATAAATCCCTTCTCATCTAAATATTGGGTCAAGCTTTTAAAGCTAAAATGGCTGATATTGTCCTGAAGATGGAAGTCGTTAACAATAATCAGTTTCGTTAAAGGTTCAGTCATCATAATTGTTTTATAGTTTGGTTTAAAGGTGAACCACAAAAATGGCAGCCAAGTCTCAAATATACACAGTTTTTATGCACACAAATTTTTTTTTAAAAACCATGCAAATAATTATACCTCAATACGTTCACTGAATAAATATACAAAATCTGCAGTTACATATTGCCCCAATAAGCTTCACTTTTTTTCAAATCTTTCTTTCCCACTTGCGCAGGTTTTTACTTCGTTGTGTTCGAGCAGTTTTGTATGGTACTAATATCTGTTCCATTTTCTATTAGATGAATGGCATAGCTTGGAGCAGGCTTTGAATATCTGCTCAGCGCATTTTTAAATACCTGTGTTCCCGTGTTACTCTTTAAATAAGTATTCCCCGGTTTTATATCCCGATTAAAACACAGTAGTATATATTCGCAATATGCCAAAAAATTTCTTTCCATTAATTTTAACCCATGAAATTATCGCCGCCATCAAAGGAAAAAGCCATTCAAAAGATCCGGCATTATTGCGCTTACCAGGAACGCAGTCATTTGGAAGTAAAGGAAAAATTATACAGTTATTCGCTGTATAAAAAAGATGTGGAAGAAATTATTTCATTACTGATAGAAGAAAACTATTTGAATGAACAGCGTTTTGCAGAACAGTTTGCCGGCAGTAAATTCAGGATAAAAAACTGGGGAAAAATAAAAATAGAATACGCGCTTAAGCAAAAGCAGGTAAGTCCCTATAATATCCGGTTGGGTTTAAAGCAAATTGACGCGGAAGCATATCTTGAATGCTTGAAAAAATTGGCCCGGCAAAAATGGGAACAACTGGATGGTGAAAACAGCTTGAACCGCCAGTCAAAAACTTCTCATTATCTTCTTCAAAAAGGATTTGAACCGGATCTGGTATACAGCGTTATTAAAGAAATAAAAACGGTAAAAGAGGATCCTTCCCTGGATATGGATTAAGAACCGGTGTTTTTCAGCTCCATAAAATAAAATAACTTGCATAAACAAATTCCGGTAATACATGAATCATGAACATTATTACAATCTGACCATTCAATGGACCGGCAATAAAGGAGAAGGAACAAGCGGCTATTATTCCTACGAACGCAATCACAGCATCGTGGCAGAAAATAAAGCGGATATTTTAGCTTCTTCCGATCCGGGATTTGTTGGCGACAAAACGCGATACAATCCGGAGGAGCTTTTGGTAGCTTCTGTTGCATCCTGTCATATGCTTTGGTACCTGCATCTGTGTTCACAGGCAAAAGTGGTGGTAATGGATTATACCGATAATGCAACGGGCATTATGGCGGAAAATGCAAATGGCGGCGGCCGGTTTGAACAAATAACCCTGCATCCGGTCGTAACAGTAAAAGACGAATCCATGGTAGCAAAAGCCAATGAATTGCATGCACAGGCAAATGAATATTGCTTTATCGCCAACTCTGTAAATTTTCCCGTGTTTCATAATCCTGAATGCAAAGTGATGGAACCGGCGAATGAAATTGACCCGGACCTATAAAAGTTTCAAAAACCTTGCAGACCTATTTACTAAAATAAAACTGTTAGTATGAACAATCAAACGCTTGAAATTAAAACGGGAATCTGTATTCAAAAGCCGGTGCATGAAGTTTTTGAAGCAATCGTTGATCCTTCAAAAATGGCGAATTATTTTATCTCGGAAAGCAGCGGCAGAATGGAGGAAGGGAAAAATCTTACCTGGAAGTTTCCCGAATTTGATATGGATATTCCCATTCGGGTGGGAGAAATTGAAAAGGATCGGTATATTTCTTATTACTGGGATGATGTGGACGGAAAAGAAATGCTGGTAGAGATTACACTAACATCAAAAAATGAAAATGATACATTTGTTTCCATCACCGAAAAAGGCCGGGAAAATGATGAAGCCGGTATTGGATGGCTAAAGAGAAATACCGAGGGGTGGGCCAATTTTCTTGCATGTCTGAAAGCGTACCTGGAATATGGGATCAATTTAAGAAAAGGCGCTTTTGATCCTTCGCAAATGCCGGAAATCGCTCCATGAGATCCGGTGTAAATATTATAAAATCAGTTAGGATGCATAAAATTTTTCAATAAAATCTTTTCTTTTTTGTTGTATTGTGTTTTCATTAGTACATTCGCACAGATATGAAATTAAACAACATTACAAAGCGCATTAAGAAACCTCTCTGAAAAGGAAGGAATCGAGCGTTTGTGTGTATAAACATAAATCAGAAGCCTTCCTTAACCGGGAAGGCTTTTTTTATTCCAATTTAAAAACAAACAACAAACATGAAAGTTGCAGTAGTAGGCGCTACCGGGCTGGTAGGCACCAAAATGTTAGCAGGTTTTGGCTGAAAGAAATTTTCCGGTTACTGAATTGATTCCGGTGGCTTCGGAAAGATCAGTAGGTAAGGAAGTGGAATTTAAGGGAAAGAAATATAAGGTGGTTAGCATGACCGATGCTATTGCTGCAAAACCTGCCATTGCCATTTTTTCTGCCGGTGGCAGTACTTCACTTGGAATGGGCGCCAAAATTTGCTGAAGCCGGCATTACGGTAATCGACAATTCCAGCGCCTGGAGAATGGATCCTATCAAAGAAACTGGTGGTTCCTGAAATTAATGCCGATGCTTTGACCGCAGAAGATAAAATAATTGCCAATCCTAATTGTTCTACTATTCAAATGGTGGTGGCTTTAAATCCACTGCATAAAAAATATAGTATCAAACGAATCGTGGTAAGCACCTACCAGAGTGTTACCGGTACCGGTAAAAAAGCGGTTGATCAGTTGAATGAACGAACGAAAAGGTGACGATGGCGAAATGGCGTATAAATATCCGATCGACCTGAATGTGATTCCGCAGATTGATGTGTTTTTGGAAAATGGTTATACCAAGGAAGAAATGAAAATGGTAAATGAAACCAAAAAGATCATGCGTGATGACAACATTCGTGTAACTGCTACTACTGTACGCATACCTGTTATGGGCGGCCACAGCGAAAGCGTGAATATTGAGTTTGAAAACGATTTTGATTTAGATGAAGTGAAAGAGCTTTTAAGCGATGCTCCGGGAGTTGTTGTACAGGATGATCCTGCGCAGGCATTTTATCCCATGCCTTTATGGGCGCATGAAAAAGATGAGGTATTTGTAGGACGCCTAAGAAGGGATGAAACGCAACCCAATACTTTAAATATGTGGATTGTAAGCGATAACCTACGCAAAGGAGCTGCTACCAATGCGGTGCAGATTGCGGAATATTGTTACAAAAATAATTTGTTGAATTGATTAACGCTGTGAGCTGTTAGCTTTGAGCTTTGAGCCGGTATAGCAGTAACTTTAAAATTTTAAACATTATAAAAAGGCTATTGATAAAAAACTATCAGTAGCTTTTTTATTGCGATTGCGGCGGCCGTCGCTCAATGTTAACCGGCCTATGCTACATTTTGAAATGCACTCCTGCCCCATCACAATCGAACATCTGATACAGCTTTTGACGTTTTTGAATTGAACAAAAAGGAGATACTGTCTTTCTTGTATCAGTCTTTCCTCCAGTAAACCATTTTATGAATGCCCTCTCTCCTCAAAATTTTCTAATTCTTTTTTCATTTCTTCCAACAACTGCTTTTCTGTTGGTAAGTAAAGTTTGTATTGACTTGCAATGATTTGTTTTTGATCTTCCGGCAAGGTGAATTTAACTACTGTATCATTTTTATTGGCACAAAGCAAAATGCCAATAGTCGGGTTCTCGTGTGGCAGCTTTTCTATACGGTCGTAGTAGTTCACATACATTTGTAACTGCCCGATATCCTGGTGAGTTAGTTTAGTTGTTTTGATTTCTATAATCACAAAGCACTGTAATAAGCGGTTATACAAAACCAGATCTATAAAAAACTCATCGCCTTCAAGGTGTATTCTTTTCTGTCTTGCAACAAATGAAAAACCATTACCCAACTCCAATAAAAATTCCTGTAAGTTGGTTATGATGGCACTTTCCAAATCTCTTTCGTAATATGATGCTTCCCTTTTCATTCCCAGGAATTCCAAAAACATCGGGTCTTTAATAATTTCTTTGGCATCTGAAGGTTGTTTTTCATTTTTGGCAACTGCTAAAACGCTTTCTTCATCATTACTCAACAAAAGCCGTTCATATAGGTTACTGTAAATCTGCCGTTCCAACTGCCTGGAAGTCCAATTGTTTTTAATTGTTTCCGCAATATAAAACTCTCTTTGTCTTGGTTATCAATCCTTATCAGTAATCTATATTGCGTCCAATTCAATTGCGAACGCAGTGCGTTCGCGATTGGAAAAGTGCGGTAAAACTGTCTGAAAAGTTCAATTTGTCGCTTGGAAAAACCACTGCCATATTCAGGTTCTAACTCTTTCGCAATAAGTCGAGTAAGGTATTCTGCCATAATCCGCCCGGTCTTTTCCCTCTTGTTCTTCTTCAAGCATCCTTTGCTGATATGCCAATACATCACGTTCGCTCATGATCAGCAGTACGAATAGCCTTGTCTTTTGATTGGGTTATAATGCCCTTAATATCCGCTATAATGGAACTGGCTTGCAAGCATTTTTTGAATGGTAATAATTTATCTTTTATTATTGATGAAACATACAAATATCAAAGCTTGGAAATTGAAGTCCTTCCGAATCTAAACGCATCATCATCAAACCATCAACCACCAACCATCAACCTCTTTGGGTTTCCCCGTCGAGAAATTTTATTTAAGGTTGTAATGCCTGAAATGCGTTCAGAATTTTTTTCTCAAAATCTTTTTCTGTTAATTCCTTATCTCTGAAAGAGCTGGAAGCAATAAAAGTTTTAAATTTTAAATATTCAATGGCCGGATTGTCTTTATCATAACCTTTTGGTTCACGTGTTAGGCTTTATTCTTTGCTTTTTCGAGGTCTCCATATTGAGCGATAAAATTTTTTTCCGGAACAATGACCACTGAATTCATCCCAATGGTAATCAATTTCCTGCGGATATTTTTAAGGGTTTCTGGTTTCTGCATCCAACAACCACCGCCAGCAAAACTGTTTCCATCAGGCTCAATATGAATATAGTATCCGGCAAACCGCTCTTTTTTCCGCCCTTACTAGGTGATCCTGAAATTCGTTTTGTAGGGAGTTTGTTTCGCTCAACCGCATATCACGATTGATCGGCTTGTACAATCCTTTGGTAAAAATAGCAATAGTATCCGGATCCTCCTTCCCATGGGCTTGTATAATGGAATGGGTGAGCGTGGTTAATGTCCTGCTTTGCGTTTTCATAAAGATGCTGGTTTGTATCAAACTATTCTTTATGATTATTTATTTTAAGGTTGTTTAAAAACTGAAGTGGAAGATGTAACATATGAATGTTTTAAAGTGAAAAAGATTTTAAAATCAAAGTTGCATTTGTTTTACTTTGAATGCTGTTCCGAAGGATTGGTAAGGGAAGGAATATTTCTTCCAAATTTGAATTTTCATTTTCAAGTGAAATGATGTTCAGCTCATGCAGCAAGACCAGTTCCAATACCTGTTTCCTGGGTATCAGCGCTGTTTTCGGTATGCAGCTGCCACGTATAATCATTTAGTTTATTCATCTTATTTACAGATTCCAGGTTCTGGAGCCAGGCTTGCTTGCACTGGTTCTTTAAAAATTATTTTGAGATGCCTGGTAATTTTTTTGCTGCAAATTGAGTAAGTCGTCATCTGCCACCAACTCACCTTTATGGATAATAATAATGTGATCGGACAGAGCGTCTATTTCCTGCAGGATATGGGATGAAAAAAAGACGGTTTTATTTTTACCCTGCTGTTTTATTACATTTCTTATTTCAACGATCTGGTTCGGATCAGACCGCTGTTGGCTTATCGAGAATTAGTACTTCCGGATCATGAATAAGCGCGGCGGCCAGACTCACTCTTTGTTTGTATCCTTTCGATAAGTGACTGATCTTTTTTGCTTTCCGGAGTAGCGCCGGTTAATTCAATGGTTTCTTCCATCTGTTTATTGATATGCTGCACCTGGTGGATGCCCGCGAAAATTGCAGGTATTCCCTTACATACATATCAAAATACAATGGATCGGCTTTAGATAAATAACCTATTTTTGGTTTAATCGCAATTGGATCTTCCTGTGCATCGAGGACCACATACCATTGCTTTTCCGGGATCTGGTTTCAGAGAACCTGCGATTTTTTTAGAGTGGTGCTTTTCCCCGCTCCATTGGGACTAAAAATCGCTGGAATTTCACCGGTCGGAATGGTAAAACTAATTCGATTGATCGCTTTTTGCGCGCCATAGATTTTAACGATTGTTGAACCGATAAAGACATGCGTATTGATTTTAAAAAGCGTTTTGGATTACTATGCTCCAGGTAAGGGTTTACAATATTTTTTTGATCAAAGTAAGAATGCTGAAAAGAAGAATGATCCATAGAAGAGGATGGCTAAACATTTAGAAAGTGCATATATCAATTGTCTATTCGGTTTCAGTCATTGTGCTCTCATGTTTTGAATGCCTATTAAAACAGTAAAATGGTCATTCCGAAAAAACCGCCAATTTCCTTGTATAACGGAATAGAAAAAAAAATTTGACCTATTGCAAAAAAGCAAATACAGAAAAAATGATAAAATAATTATAGTAATGATTATCGAGTCAATAATCATAAACTAACCTCAGGGGATTTTTAAATAATGATTCAAATTGCATTAAAATTCATGTTTGTTGTCACAAGAAACAATTTAATTTATTGAGAGCGGAAAATGAGCTGTAATTAAAAAATAGTTTAAGCATAAGCTGGGAACAAAGATGGTCACTTTTAAAACCTGGAAAATTATTGTTATGTCATATTCTTATCAAATTAAATCGTTTGAAGATTACCAGGAAGCTTATAAAAAAAGTGTAGAAGATCCGGAAGGCTTTTGGGGTGAGATTGCTTCTAATTTTCAATGGCGAAAAAAATGGGATAAAGTACTTGAATGGAACTTTAAAGAACCAAGAATCAAATGGTTCCAAGGCGCCAAACTTAATATTACCGAAAACTGCCTTGACCGTCACCTTGCAAAATGGGCGATAAACTGCAATATATGGGAGCCTAATGATCCGGAAGAACATCACCGCATATTAACCTATACAGGAGCTGTACAATAAAGTTTGCCAGTTTGCCAATGTGTTAAAAAATAATGGCGTAAAAAAAGGCGACCGTGTTTGTATTTACATGGGCATGGTTCCCGAACTGGCCATATGCGGTTTTGGCCTGTGCACGTATTGGCGCTATTCATTCGGTGATTTTCGGCGGTTTTTCTGCGCAAAGCATTGCCGACAGGTTGCAGGATGCACAGGCCGAATTTATTGTTACCTGCGATGGCGCATTTCGTGGCGAAAAAGATATTCCATTAAAAGGTGTTATTGATGATGCACTTGTGCAATGCCAATCTGTAAAAAGAGTAATTGTTCTCACCCGCACCCGTACACCGGTAAGTATGATAAAAGGCCGTGATGTGTGGTGGGAAGATGAAATCAAAAAGGTAGAAACCCATGGGCAATCCGGATTGCCCTGCCGAGGAAATGGATGCTGAAGATCATGCTGTTTATTTTATACACTTCAGGCTCTACCGGCAAACCAAAAGGTGTGGTTCATACCTGCGGCGGTTATATGGTTTATACCAATTACACCTTTGTCAATGTGTTTCAATACAAGCCGGGCGATATTCATTTTTGTACAGCCGATATTGGCTGGATAACCGGCCATAGTTATATTGTTTATGGTCCGCTGAGTGCAGGCGCAACATCCTTATGTTTGAAGGTATTCCTACCTGGCCCGATGCAGGCCGGTTTTGGGATATTGTAGATAAATACAAAGTAAATATTTTATACACTGCTCCAACAGCTATCCGGTAGTTAATGGGCTTTGGCATAGAACCTTTGAAAGGTAAAGATCTTAGCTTCACTAAAAGTATTGGGAACAGTAGGCGAACCGATCAATGAAGAAGCCTGGCATTGGTACGATGAAAATATTGGCAAAGGACAATTGCCCTATTGTTGATACCTGGTGGCAAACAGAAACCGGCGGATTTTGATATCGCCAATATGGCCGGTGTTACACCAACCAAACCAGGCTATGCAACCTTGCCGTTGCCGGGTGTTCAACCGGTATTGGTGGATGAAAATGGAAAAGTAATTGAAGGCAACGATGTAAGCGGCAATCTTTGTATCAAGTTTCCCTGGCCGGGAATTATTGCGAACTACTTATGGCGATCATGAACGTTGCCGCACAACTTACTTTGCCACTTATGAAAATTTATATTTTACCGGCGATGGCTGCTTACGCGATGAAGATGGTTATTACCGCATTACCGGCCGGGTAGATGATGTGTTGAATGTAAGCGGCCACCGTATCGGTACAGCCGAAGTGGAAAATGCCATCAATATGCACGCCGGCGTGGTTGAAAGCGCGGTGGTTGGTTATCCGCATGATATTAAAGGACAGGGCATTTATGCTTATGTGATCTTTAATGGCACGCATGGCGATGAAGAACTCACCCGAAAAGATATTACTGCCACCGTAACCCGCATTATCGGCGCTATTGCCAAGCCGGATAAAATTCAGTTTGTAAGCGGCCTGCCAAAAACACGAAGTGGAAAGATCATGCGCCGGATACTGCGCAAGATCGCCGAAGGTGAAACCGATAACCTAGGCGATACACTACTTTGCTTGATCCGGGAGTAGTGGAAGAAATTAAAAAGGGAAAAGTTTAAGTTTTTCAGCTTTTGAAATGAGAAAAAGGGCTATGCTCCATCCGCAAAAGATATTGATCCTTGTTTCCGAATTTCCACCAGATGTGGGCGGTATCGGTAATCATGCGTATCAGCTTGCAAAAAGATTAAGTCCTAAAGGTTTTGATGTGTCTGTGATGGCTGATCAGCTTTCTAAAAATAAAAATCCTTCCACACCGGAGGGATTTTTATTTTTCCCGTTATATCGCCATAAAATATCAGTAATCACTTATTTAAAAAGGTTTGCATTATCTCTGAGACTGGCTAAAAGGAATGATGTCATTATTTGCTCGGGTAAATTTCCATTATGGCTTGTTCTTCCAAATAAACGGATCTATTCCCATAAAAAATTTTTAGCAATTGTACATGGATCTGAGTTGATTCCTGCATCCGGTTTTGCACAAAGACTTACGTACAGCGCGCTGGAAAAATTTCATACAATTATTGCAGTATCCGGGTTTACAAAAAATCTCATTCCTGCCCATATAAAAAACAAATCTTTTATCAGCGTGATACCAAATGGTATTGACATCAATGAGTTTCCGGAGAATAAACGGACAAAAAATTCCGGAGATAAAAGCAGGAGACACTTCATTTAATAACTATTGGAAGCGTAACAGAAAGAAAGGGGCAGGAAAATGTGATCCGCGCATTACCAGCGATATTGCCGTATTTTCCCTTTTTGAAATATCATGTGGTTGGTAAACCGGTAATGCAGAATAAGCTGATGCAGCTTATCCATAAACTTTCTTTACAGGATCATGTTATCTTTCATGGTATGGTGAGCCGGGAAAAATTGATTTATTTATTAAAAAAAGCAGATATAAAAATCATGTTGAGTGTAACCACTCACAATGAAGTGGAAGGTTTTGGTATCGCCATCCTTGAAGCGAATGCCGCCGGAAAGCCCGCCATTGGATCTATTGGTACCGGCATTGAAGATGCAGTTAAGGATGGCTGGAATGGGAAGCTGGTTAATCCAAATAATCCGGATCATATTGCTGATGCAGTTAAAGAAATAATGGATAATTATCCCGCATATTCAATGAATGCAATGGAATGGGCTAAAGAACATGATTGGAAAAACCTGATAAAAGAATATGTGAAGATAATAATATAGGCGGGCGAAATAAACCTACAAATTCCGGATTTCGTTTTCAATAAAATGGGTTAATTGTTCTTTACTGGGCAATTCTACAAGGTATTTGCTTACAAAAAGCTTTTCGTCCATTCCGGAAAGCGCATATTCTACCAGTTTCTTTCCTTTTTAAGTACATAATAAAATGCCAATTGGCGGATTGTCACCTTTGAGCATTATTTCTTCCCGGTAGTATGCAACATAAGAATTGAGTTGGGAAATATGTTCGTGTTTAAATTTTTCTACTTTTAAATCATATGTTGTGCATTACATAACAATTCTACCAAAACATGGCATTTGAGTATGCGATGATAAATAACCAAATCAACAAAATAATATTCATCATCTATTAATATCCGTTTTTGCCGGGCTTCAAAGCAAAAGCCGTGACCTAATTCAGAAAAATCCTGCAAATTGTCTATCAGCGCTTGTTCCAAATCATTCTCCTCTACTACCTCTTTGCTTTTTAACCCTAAAAATTCAAAAGTAAAAGGCGATTTTATTATATCATTCAAGTTCGTTTGTTCAGCCTTATCCAAAGTAATTTGGCTTAACCTTTCCGGGTTTTTGCTTATTCCGCTTCGCTCAAAATACAAAGAACCAATCTGACGTTTCAAT
>CAVOLS010000003.1:0-299409 GCA_963696835.1 uncultured Chitinophagaceae bacterium
GAAATATGACGCTACCCAATCTTCATTATACAAGGAAGCCATAAAAGAATTTGAGCAGCGAAGACAAAATTATAATCAATGGCTTACCTCTTTATCTAATCAGGATAAGCAGCTCTTTGTAAGCAGGTTTTATCAATTTCAGTATATTCCAAAAATGGACGTAAAGGCTCTAAAGTCAGGTACGGGTTCAAATTACGAATCTGATTTTGGCTGCAAGAACGTTTCAAGTGATCCTTTATATTTACAAATAACTCCTAATTGTAGTAGTGGACCAGAATCACGTGAACCATGAGCCATCTTTACCATCATTGTTTATGTATTTATTATTTTCCTTAGCAAGGCAATGTTATTGAGTATTTGATAAAATAATAAATCATCTTGTTCACTGCTGTATACCTTTATCATTTTTATATGTATATGTAGGCGACTTTGCCCCCATGCTGATGAAAAATTCAGCACCAATTTTAGGATCCTAATTGCCTTACTTCTAAAAGAATGGAAATTAACCGAAGGATAAAAGGCATTGAAACACTGATAGCAGGTAGCATAGCACCTGACATTCTGATAACAGACAAAGAGGGTGATAATTTTAAGCTTAGTAATTACGATCCTGCAAAAAACTATACACTTTTAACTTTTTTGGTCGGCGGGGTGTAGCCATTGTATAGAAATGATAGATAAAATCTATCCATGGTATCAAACAATCTTAGTAAACCCCAAGTTGGCTATTTTAGCAATTAGCCTGGACGAAACCGATCAGGATATGAAAGCGTTGGAGCTGAAGAAAAAGGAACTGAAAGATTGGAAGCATCTTCATGTGCCGGATGGCGTTCGCAGTAAAGTGGCCGCTGATTATTCTGTTTTATCTACACCCACCATGTTTTTACTGAATTCCAGGACTAAAGAAATAATTGCCATACCTAATTCCTTGAATGATTTATTGAAGGTTATACGTTGAAATAGGATAGTGGTACTATTGGGAAGATAGTAGGAATCCATTAAATAAATTTATAGGTTATTACACAATAATCTTCTACATTGGTCTCTAAAAAATTGACGACATCTGTGTGGAATTAACAAACACCACCGTAATTCTAATATGTAACCAACTAACGAGGAATGGCAGAAAATAAAGACAAAGACCTTTTAGATAATAACTCAAACATTCAATCGGAAAATGCTTCAGATAACTTAAATCCGGAATCTGACCCTACTATGGAAGTACACAAACACCCTCATCACGCAATGCACAAAAAGAAGTGGAGCGAATATCTGTTAGAATTTTTTATGCTGTTTTTTGCCGTATTTCTTGGTTTCCTTGCAGAAAACTCGGCGAGAGCATCTGGTTGAAAATAAAAAAGAGAAAGAGTATATGCATTCTCTGGTACTTGATTTAAAAACTGATACAGCTTTATTAGGCGGAGCAATAACCTATAATAAATATATTTATAGGGCAGGTTCAACCGTTTTAAGTCTGTTACATGTCAGCTACTGACAAGACTCTCAAACCCTGCGTAAGCTGTATCAGTTAATCTGTTATTCAAAATTTTAATTTTCAAATAAATGATTCAAAAACTTTTGACCAACTTAAAAGTTCAGGAAATTGCACCATAAAAAAAATAAGCAAGTACTCAGAAGCATTGCAAATTACTATCAGCATATATCCTCCACAAAAAATTTCAGCGATGAAATACAGCGAAACCTTGAATTGACCTATAACTTTTCTAATAAAATCTTTGATCAATATACTTTTGACAATACTGTTAATGCAACTGTACCCTTACTAACTAATGATCATCTCCTGCTTAAAGAATACAGTAATAATCTGTA
Source organism: uncultured Chitinophagaceae bacterium (assembly GCA_963696835.1). Lineage (GTDB taxonomy): Bacteria > Bacteroidota > Bacteroidia > Chitinophagales > Chitinophagaceae > Ginsengibacter. Next base: position 1,831 of record CAVOLS010000003.1, read on the forward strand.
TAGTTTAGGATTAAGCTATAAAATCTATATCGAGCAATTTCTTGAAAAAATAAAAAAAGAAGCCATTGATCTTATTATGCTATTGAATAAAAAATATCCCTAAGAATAAGCCTGAGCTTTCTTCTTTGTTGCGAGGAGGCTTCCCTGAATATTGAATATTGAATATTTGATACTGAATATTATTGAATTGGTTATTTGCTGCGTGTTTAATAAAACTCGTATTAGCAGACGAACTTTTTTTTAAGATTAATTGGGCTGTAAATAGTAACACCAAAGCACTTTTTCTAAAGAATCAGCACAAGGAAAATTTTGATCGTCATCAATTGTAGAATATCAATTCTCAATTATGTTACTTTTGCACCCGAAGTAAAAATCTTTTCATTTCCATGCATATTCTTTCCCGCTTCAAGCTCATAAAAACTTTCGTCTTTGATATGGACGGCGTGCTAACTGATGGCGGCGTGTTTATCGATGCCCAAAATAACTGGTTGCGGAGAATGAATATCCGTGATGGATATGCTTTGCAGCTCGCTGTTAAGTCCGGTTTCAATGTGATCGTTATTTCCGGAAGCGATTCTCCTGAAGTGCACAACCGGTTGAACAGGCTGGGCGTAACGGACGTGTTTATGAAAGTAGCGGACAAAGAAAAGTTTTTAAGGGAATTGGTTTATAAGAAGGATTTGGTACTAAGCGAGATTCTTTTCATGGGCGATGACATGCCCGATTATGCCTGCATGAAGATCGCAGGAATTGCGGCTTGTCCTTCTGATGCAGCATTTGAAATCAGGGAAGCGGCTTCTTATATTTCCCCTTTTGGGGGTGGTCATGGATGTGTGCGCGATGTGATAGAAAAAGTGCTGAAATTAAATCACAAATGGCCTTTGTTTACAACAACTCCATCAACTTAATCTGCAAAAAAATATTTCATGAAGGCGATAGCAGCATTTTTTCGATTAATAAGATGGCCCAACCTGCTGTTTATCGCGCTGACGCAATCCCTTTTCCGGTATTGTATTTTGCCATTCGTATATCTGGAAGGCCATCCGGGATATGAAAGCATAAAACTTTCGGAAGGACTGTTTTTTTTATTGGTCACCGCTTCTGTTTGCATCGCCGCTGCCGGTTATATCATCAATGATTATTTCGATGTAAATATTGACCAGGTTAATAAATCTTCCAAAGTGATCGATCGGGACGTTTATTAACAGAAGAGCGGCCATATTGCTTCATGCAATTTTTTCCCTTGTTGGTTTATTGCTGAGCATTTATATAGGAGTCAAGCTGAATAATTATTATATCCCGTTCTTTAATTTCGTTTCAATTGTCATTCTCTGGTTTTATTCAACAACATTCAAAAAGAAATTACTGATCGGCAATGTTCTCATTTCTTTGCTCACCGCCTGGGTAATTTTGGTGCTTGCCCTTGCGGAATACCGTTTCAGAATTACCCCTCAAGATATCGTCTGGCAGCGCCTTTTGAAAGTTTCTTTTGTTTATTCCGGTTTCGCTTTTATTATTTCCCTGATTCGGGAGGTGATAAAAGACATGGAAGATATCGAAGGGGATTTAAAATATGGATGTACCACCATGCCGATCGTATGGGGATTACCTGCGTCAAAAGTTTTCACCGGAGTTTGGATTGTTGTCCTGGGGCAGGTCTCGTTACGGCAATACAAATTTATGTGGTGCAGTTTTGCTGGTGGTTTTCGGCCTTGTATTCATTGGTTGCCATCATTATTCCTTTGATCATGCTGTTGCGGAACTTGTATGGTGCCAATACGCCAGTACAGTTTCACCGGTTAGTTCGACGGTGAAAATGATCATGCTGGCGGGAATAGTATCAATGATCTTTTTCAAACTCTGAAAACATAAAAATGCAAAAAATAATCCTGGCTTCAGCATCTCCCCGACGCAGCCAATTGCTGCAATGGGCAGAAATTCCTTTTGAGGTCAAAGTTGCGGCCACTGATGAAAGTTATCCTTTCGGCCTCTTGCCCGATGAAGTAGCGATTCATATTGCTTTTAATAAAGCGCTTGCCCTCAAAAATATGTTAGACGAAATCAGTCCTAAAGATAATACGCAAACGATTCTTGCAGCGGACACCATTGTCGTTCTCGGAAATGAAATTATCGGGAAACCGGCAAGCCGCGAGGATGCTTTAAGAATTCTTGGTGATTTGGCCGGCAAGATTCATAAAGTGGTTACAGGGGTTTGCCTTTTTTGGGGTGATGAAAAATTAGAATTTTCAGAAGAGACCCGCGTTGAGTTTCATGATTTATCCTTTAGTCAAATTGAGCATTATGTAGATACCTACAAGCCTTATGATAAAGCCGGTGCTTATGCCATCCAGGAATGGATTGGCGTGGTGGGCATAAAATCCATTCAAGGCGATTTCTACAATGTTATGGGATTGCCGGTTAGCCGTGTCGTAAAAGAACTTGAAAAACTTAGAGAGAAAGCTTCATGAAATGGGATAAAAATTACCCAATTTTAAAAAAATGCTTTTAAGGGAAATGGCAGACAGGAGCAAAAGCGCCAACCAAAAAAAACTTGCATAAAGTTTGATGTGAAGCCTTTATTCAATTTTTACAACTGAAAATGCTATCTCATGATTGAATCTCCTGTAACAGAGAAAACCAGCATTCAACCGGTCTGGCTAACAATTTTAAGAATTGCCCTGGGATTTATATTAATCTGGAAAGGAGTACTATTTATCCGCGGCACAACGCTTTTGGAATTATTGATCCAGCGAAGCGGAATTGGCGTTTTTTCAAACAACTCACAGATATTGTCCTTCATAATTTCTTACCTGAGTCTGCTTTGCGGCTTGTTTATCGCTTGCGGGCTTTACACAAGGACGTCTTCCATTGTTCAAATTCCTATCCTGCTGGTAGCGGTTATTCTGGTCAACGCAAAAACCGCGGGTGAGAGCAGTTTTGAACTTGTCCTTTCTATTATTACCCTCCTTCTATTGATACTTTTTGCCATTAAGGGAAGTGGCACCCTTTCCGCCGATGAATTTTTCCGCACCTACTACAAAGCAGGTACTGAAGATGGGAATACAAAAAGGTTTTTTAAATGACGCCTGAGCAGGTAATTTTATTGTTAAGTATAGTAGGTTTATGTGTTTACGTTTTAGCCAGCTAATGTTTCGATCTGCATCCATGTTTCCCGCCTTTCCATGATTCCATCTATGCATAAATAGTAGTGTCTTCGCCCTTTTATTTGCCGTTAGCATCGGGGCTGACTTATTTATTTTCCTAACGATTTTGATGGATCCAATTGTGGTTTTTTAGACGTTGCCCAAACCCTTTAAGAAAATAAAAGATTTATTTATAAAAATAATTTATTTTTATATCTAATGCTTAAAAAATCAAAACATGAAAAAGATTTTAATTACTATTCTACTGCTTGTATTATTTGTAATTATCGGAGTCGGAGCTTACATGAAATTCGCATTGCCGAATGTTGGACCGGCCGCCGATTTAAAAGTGGACATAACTCCCGAAAGGATTAAGAATGGAGAGTATCTTGCTAATCATGTAACCCTTTGCATGGATTGCCATTCAACCCGTGACTGGAGCCGGTATTCCGGGCCTCCCAAGGAAGGAACAAATGGAGCAGGAGGTGAGGTTTTTGACAAAAAAATGGGTTTCCCCGGAACATTTTATTCCTTCAACATTACTCCGTCAAACCTGAATTCATGGAGCGATGGAGAAATTTTTCGCACCATAACAACAGGTGTCGATAAAATGGGGCAGGCTCTTTTTCCTGTTATGCCGTATATCTATTATGGAAAAATGGATAAGGAGGATATTTATGATATTATTGCTTATGTCCGTAGCCTTCATCCATTAGAAACAGTGACTCCCGCACGATCTGTTGATTTTCCCATGAACTTTATAATGAATACCATTCCTCAGAAGGCATCACTTGTTCAAAAACCCGCAAAGTCAGATACTTTGCAATACGGTACTTATTTAACAAATGCCGCCGGTTGCATTGAATGCCATACACAGGTGAAGCGTGGCCAAATAATTGAAGAACTGGCTTTCAGTGGCGGGAGGGAATTTCAAATGCCATCTGGCCTGGCAGTTTCCGCTAATATCACTCCTGATAGGGAAACCGGAATTGGAGAATGGTCCGCAGAACAATTTGTTGCAAGATTCAAAGCGTATTCCGACCCAAAAAATTTGACTGTTTTAGCCTCTGATGCCCCAAATACTCCTATGCCCTGGTCAATGTTTGCGGGTATGGATTCTTCTGATCTCAGATCTATTTTTACCTATTTGAAAACCCTGAAACCAATCAAAAATGAAGTGGTTCATTTTCCTGCAAAAAAGTGATGGAAGAAAGTAGGCAACAGTTTTAGATTGAACAACAGGAAAGAAGTTCCGATAGTTTATTTCCCCCTCTTTGCAGGGGGATTTTTATTTAGATGAATTGAATTCCTTCCAGTTTGAGATTCGCTGCAACAATTTGTTTTTCCTTAGGAAACTCTATTCATTATTGACAAAATTTTTACATTAAACTTATTAAATTTATCGCCAAATTAAATCCCATTTTAATTTATTGTTAAAGGTAAATGGGCGGTAAATAAAGATTTGAACAGTTGAATTACTTTTATCCCGGGGCATGCGTTTTGATGCAATTCCCCATAAACGTGAACTTTAAAACTTGAATTTTTTACGATAAAAATTACCATAAATGAAAACAAAAAACATTCTATTCACCGTATTAATTAGTGCCATAACTACATTGGCTGTCATTTTAGGCTATAACAAGTACGAACACAATAGCCTCAATCCAAATTTTCAGGGGGCGAACATTCCCTCAAACTACAAATACGCCGGTTTCTTTGATAATAATGGAAATCCTACGGCAGGACCGGTTGATTTCACCCAGGCTGCCTCTGCTGCAATTCCCACTGTTGTTCATATTAAAACGAAGACCGTTCCCAAAACGGTGAATAATAATTTGCCTCAAAATAGAAATCCTTTCTCGGATCTTTTTGGAGGTGGTGACGATGACATGCTAAACCAATTTTTTGGAAATGGCGGCCGTCAGCGCATGCTTCCTCAGATGGCATCCGGTTCAGGGGTCATCATCAGCGATGATGGATATATCGTAACGAATAATCACGTTGTTTCTGGTGCCGATCAGGTAACCGTAACATTAAGCGACAGGAAAACCTATACGGCGAAAGTTATTGGCGCCGATCCTTCCTATGATTTGGCTGTCATAAAAATTGATGCGAAAAACCTTCCTTTTATGTTGTACGGAAATTCCAACGACACTAAAATCGGGCAATGGGTACTGGCGATTGGTTATCCCTTAAATCTGGATGCCACAGTAACAGCAGGCATTATAAGTGCAAAATCAAGATCCCTTGGCTTGAACCGTGACAGGACCGGTGGAACGGCGATGGCTGTTGAATCTTATATACAAACAGATGCAGCGGTGAATATGGGAAATAGTGGTGGCGCCCTTATTAATCCAAATGGACAATTGATAGGAATCAACTCAGCTATTGCTTCTCCGACAGGATACTACAATGGTTATTCTTATGCGATTCCGGTAGATATTGTAAAAAAAGTGGTGAATGATCTGGTGAAATATGGTTCTGTTCAACGCGGATTTTTGGGCGCGATGTTCCTGGATGCAACTTCAATGACTGATCAGCAAAAACAAGCCAGTAAGATTCCTTTGAGCGTTGATGGCATCTACATTACCGATCTTGTGAAAAATGGCGCTGCCATTCAGGGAGGCATTAAAGTGGGCGATATTATCAGGAAGATAAATGGCATCCCAATCAATTCCGCGGCTGAACTGCAGGAACAGCTAAGCAATTATAAGCCAGGTGATAAAGTTCAGGTTACCTATGAAAGAAACGGTTCGCAAAGCACCGCACAGGTGACCCTGAAAAACAATGCCGGCAATTATGATATTGTAAAACCTGCGGGAACTATTGATAAATTAGGCGCCGACCTCGTTACCCTTGATCCCAAAAAAGCAAAAGATCTTGGACTGAATGGTGGAGTAGTGGTAAGGAAAATAAATGAAGGGGCTATCAATGATCAAACAAGAATGAGAGACGGATTTATCATAACGAAAGCCAATGGAAAAGAAGTGAAATCAGTGGAGGAACTTCAAAAAGTGATGGGGACTCAAAACCAGGTTACTATTACCGGAGTTTATCCGGGTTACAATGAACCCTTTGAATATCCTTTGGTATTGGATGATTCTAATCAATAAAAAATAAATTGAAATAACAAAAGGCTGCAAGAAATTGCAGCCTTTTTCTTATACCCCTGAAGGGCAAACATTTCTTCAAAAAATGTTTGTTTGCTTCAGGTGGAAATCATTGGTGTCCTGTATGAGCGTTAATGAAGCAAAGTATTTCTTCAAAAAATGTCAGTTTGCTTGATCGTATCTACGTTGATAAAGTAAAACATTTCTACAAAAAATGTTCGTTTGCTTGCCTCCCGGAAGGATGATGTTTCGCTTTGCTCAAAATATTTCTGCAAAAAATGTCCGTTTGCCTAATCTTTTTTTGCCATGGATTTTAATCGCATACTATAATGTAAAAAGTAATCTTTACTTTTTTTGATGGATTACAATGAAGTATAAATTACAGCAGACGCACTTTTTTCGAAGATTATTTGCAATTCCTATCATCTGCGCCGTTTCACAGTAAAAGTGTTGGATCTTGAACTAAAAGTGATATAAATTTCGGTGCCCTCGTTTTGCCTTCCAATCATCTGAAATAATCAACTCTGAAATATGTAATTTATTGTTTTTTATTCCCCTAAATATTTTTTGGCACATTTTTTAAACAACAGGCTTAGGTAATAATGAAAATTACATTTTGATTGTCATACATTTAATAACCTAAAAAATATACAGATGAAAAAGTATCTAATCATTGTGGCGGGTATCTTCCTGCTTTCGAGTTGCGTGGCTAAAAGGTATTTAACTCAATCTCAGGCAACTGTTGCTTCTCTTCGTGAAGACAGCGCGCGCCTGGCAAACAGGATCGCTGATCTCCAAAGAAACATTTCAGATTTAAACCAGAAGATTGCGACGCTGAATAATCAGAATACTCAACTCGGGCAACTAACGTCAGAGCAGCAAAGTAAACTGACCCAAAGCCAGCGGGATCTTTTGAGACAACAGGAAACTTTAAAGCAATTGCAAACTTTGCTGCAACAGCAAAAAGCGAAATCAGATGAATTGAAAAACAAAATGACAGACGCACTCAAAGGCTTTAATTCGAATGAACTATCGGTTTATCAAAAGGATGGGAAAGTGTATGTAAGTCTATCCGAGAATTTATTATTTCCTTCCGGCAGCGCAGTGGTAAATCCAAAGGGAGTTGACGCCTTGTCGAAGTTGGCAGCAGTTTTAGTCATCAATCCGGATGTTTCGGTGAATATTGAAGGCCATACGGACAGTATTCCCATTCATGGGAAATACCAGGATAACTGGGATTTAAGTACAGCCAGGGCCAATTCCATAGTCCGCATTCTGGTTAATAATTACAAGGTGAATCCCAGAAGCGTAACCTCTTCCGGTCACAGTTATTTTGATCCCGTTGCTTCCAATTCGACAGCAGAGGGAAGGGCAAAAAATAGGCGAACTGAAATCATCCTTTCTCCAAATCTGGAGGAAATGTATAAGTTGCTGGAGCAATAAATTTCTCACCTGAAAGAGACCCCTGCACCTAATCCGGCAGGGGTTTTTTAATTACAAATACCCATGCAGGTGGCTTGCATTGAATTTTAGTATATTTTTTGAGAGCACTTTTCTGACAGTTAGCATTGAAATATCTGTATTGCAATTTGTTCTTTTAACTTTACAAGGCAAATTCAAAAAGTTTATAAGCATAAATTCATTTTTATGATTGAAATAATTCCAGGCCTTCCATCTCATGTTGCCGCTTTCAAAGCAACCGGAAAGATTACTGAAGATGATTATTTCAATACCATAAATCCATTATGTTCCAAAATAGTGCATGAATTTGGAAAGATCAGTTATTTGCTTGTAGTGGATACTCCTTTGAGTAATTATAGCATTGGGGCCTGGATTCAGGATGGGTTGCTGGGTTTCAGATATCTTTCAAAATGGAACAGGCTGGCCATCGTTTCCAACACCAGGGGAATCAAAGAGTTTACGGATGTTTTCGGCAATTTAATTCCTCCTAAAACCAAAGGCTTTCTGATGTCTGAATTGGAGGACGCAAAAAGATGGGTTTCCGATAATGCTCAACCTATTTAATCCGCTCCTTAATAATTTCCGTTCAACGAGGCTTTGATCACTGAATCTTTTTGAGCAGGAGTAAGAGAATAATTATAATGATACAAAGAAGATTCCCAGTCGCCGTAAACAGGATTTGGCAAAACAATGAACCTGTTGCCAAATTCATTTGCAAATGAATTTACTTCATTCATTCTTTCGTCCGGATTCTTTTTTTCAAAAAAATTACTCAAGTCATTAAGATTGTCGCCCATCAATAAAACGATGGTGTGTGTAGAAGCAATGCTTTGTTTTCTCGCTTCTTTCGAAGATTCTTTTGTTCTTAGCAATAAATGTTCATTATCAGCATTGGGGAAATTGAATTTTTTAAGGTTTTTTAAAGTTCCTTCGCGTTCGTTTTCGTTTCGGTTGGTTACATAAAATATTTCAATTCCGTTTTGTGAAGCGTATTGCAAAAAGTGAAGTGCGCCGGGAACCGTATCTGCAACTCCTTTTGAAGTCCATTCGTTCCAGGAAGTGGCGTCATAATCTTTCCCTTGTAATAATTGATGAGCCTGGTAGGGACTATTGTTTAAGATCGTTTCATCGATATCTGTCATGATAGCTTTAGGTTTCTCCGTTTTTACATGCCGATTTTCATCTACCCTCAGCCTTGCGATATTGTAAGCCTGAAAGCAAAGCGCACGGTATTCGCCAGCCCTTTGCTGATAAGCGGTTGCAAATAATTTCCCATTAATAATCAAGTCGTTTGCAGGTGGGTTGATGTTGGTGATGCTCACGCGGGGAGCTACGCACGAGGCTGAAAATAGGCTGATAATGATAGCGAGTTTCTTCATCCTTTTTTTTTTAATGTTTGAATCGGGGTATTAATTTTGATAGCCAATTGACGGTAGAAAATATTTGCAGTTGCAATATTAGCGCATTGTTATTTTTTATCTCTTAATTTTATTGAAAAAAGATTAAAAGAAATGGAGTTTGTCGATTATTATAAAACACTGGGAGTTCCGAAAAACGCGTCTGCGGAAGATATTAAAAAAGCTTACCGTAGACAGGCCAGGAAACTGCATCCTGATGTTAATCCCAATGACAAGGAGGCGCATAAAAAATTTCAGCAGGTGAATGAAGCCAACGAAGTTTTGAGTGACCCTGAAAAGAGAAAAAAATATGATCAATATGGAGAAAACTGGAAACAGGCCGAACAATATGAAAAAGCCCGCCAGCAGCAAGGGCAGCAGGGATTTGGCGGTGGGGGATTCGGAGGTTATGGTGAAGGATTTGGCGGCAACGAATATACTTATTCCTCCGGCGGCGAGGGCGATTTTTCCGATTTCTTTGAATCTCTTTTTGGCGGAGCGAGGGGGAGGAGGAGCCAGGCAAAATACCGGGGTCAGGATTACAATGCGGAACTACAGTTGTCGCTCACAGACGCATATCTGACTCATAAGCAAACGATCACGATCAATGGAAAAAATGTTCGGATTACCATTCCCGCGGGTATAGAAAATGGCCAAAAAATTAAACTGAAGGGGTATGGAAGCCCAGGTGCAAATGGTGGCCCAAATGGTGATTTATTTATAACTTTTAACATAAAAAATGATACGAATTTGAAACGCGAAGGAAATGATCTTTATAAAACAGAAGATGTGGATCTCTATACAGCCGTTCTTGGGGGTGAAAAAACGATCGATACCCTGAGCGGAAAAATCAAGCTGAAAGTGAATCCGGAAACACAAAATGGCACGAAGATCAGGTTGAAAGGAAAAGGATTTCCCGTCTATAAGAAAGAAGGGGCGTTTGGTGATCTTTATATTACCTGGAATATAAAAATACCTACCAATCTAACTCAAAAACAGAAGGATCTTTTTATGGAACTATCCAAAACCTCATCTTAAAACTTTTGATATGGAACAGGACGAATTAATTCCCGTTAATGACTTTTGCATCTATCATAATATTGAATATTCATTCATTGATTCCCTGGAACATTCGGGGTTGATCAGCATTACCTCAGTGGAACATTCGCCATTCATTCATTTGGGCGATTTGAGAAAGCTCGAAAAATTTGCAAGGCTGCATTATGACCTTGATATTAATCTCGAAGGAATCGAAACAATTAGCTATCTTTTAGAAAAAATCGAACATATGCAAAATGAGATTTTGAAATTAAAAAATGAAGGTCATTTGTGAGTGAATTCTAAACCTAATTCATTCCGTTTTAAAAGGCCATTCCTTTCTAAACTTTGCTTTTAGCATGTAAACGATCGATCCAAGAAAAATGACTGCCAATCCTCCCAGCATGAGGGTTTTGCCTGTCGAAACCAGAATAAAGACCCACATGCAAATTGCGAGGATAACGGGAATTGGAAAGAAGGGCATTTTGTATGGAAAAGTTATCCCATTTTTTTTAGCGCGCAATAACAACAAGCCAACGGCCTGGCCAATAAACTGAATCATGATGCGCATGGCAAGAATGGCGCTGATTACATCACTCAGTTTAAATAGCATGCTGAAAACAAAAGCGACGCTTCCTAAAAACAAAAGTGAAACATAGGGGAAGTTTTTTGTTGGATGAAGTTTGGCAAAAATGCTGAAAAATTCTCCGTCAGCTGCTGCTGCGTAAGGAATGCGGCTATATCCCAGAGTGGCTGAAAAAACAGAAGCGAAAGCAACCCATAAAATCAGGCAGGTAATGATTTTAGCGGCTGTGTTGCCAGCTAAAATTTCCATGAATTCACTTACTACAAATTGGCTTTCTTTTACTTGCTGCCAGGGAATTACACTGGTGACGCTAACGTTCATCAGCAGGTAGAGCACGGCGATTCCGGCGATTGAAATAAACATGCTTCGTGGAATATTTTTGGAAGGATTTTTAATTTCACTTCCAAGATGGCAAACGTTGTAGTATCCTAAATAACTATAAACCGATTTCACACTAGCATATCCAATTGCGGTAACAAAAGCGTAATCAACGGTCAGGCCTGAATTGATATGCTGAATTGGTGTAAGGAAATTTCCATGCGCGATTCCGCCTCCAATAATCCAGAACAAGGTGATGATGACTCCGCTCCATAAAAACATGCTTATCTTTCCAATTGCTTCTATTTTCCTATATAATAGAGCCATTATTAAAATAACTACGCCGCCGCTTACGAACTTTTCTGAAACACTGCTAAGGGGAACCAGGTAGGAAAAATATTTAGCAAATCCGATGGCGGCGGAAGCAATCACAAGGGGCGCCTGGATTAAAGTTTGCCACACAAATAAAAAGCTCATCATTTTGCCGGCTCCGTCTTTTCCATAAGATTCCTTTAAAAAGTTGTAGGAGCCGCCGGCCCGGGGAAATGCAGCTCCGAGTTCGCTCCAAACCATTGCGTCAACAATTGACAAAAAAGCCCCTGCGATCCATGCATATAAAAAATAAGGCCCGTTCATCATTCCAATAACCATCGGTAAGGTTATAAACGGTCCTATCCCTACCATATCGATCATGTTGATTGCAGTAGCCTGGCCAAGCCCCAGTCTTCTCGATAATTCCGGCATGTGAAAATTTAAAATGAATAAGAGGAACAATTTAGGAATAAAAATATAAACTAATTTTAAGGAATGAAGCCCATGCATTTTAAAAGCACTCCGATTAATTTCTTTAAAAATTTAAACACTTGCTGCCAGTGGTTTTGGTAATTTTTTTTAAAAATATTGCAAGAAAATTTTTTTGGAAAATATTACTCCCCTATATTTGCACTCCAAAAATAAGGGAGCATAGCTCAGTTGGTTTAGAGCATCTGCCTTACAAGCAGAGGGTCCGCGGTTCGAACCCGTGTGCTCCCACAAAATAACCTCGTTAGCAATGACGGGGTTTTTATTTATGCCCTATTCAGTGTACATACTATTTTCAAAGATTAAGAACCGTTATTATATTGGTTACACCCATGATGAATTGCCTGAGCGCATCCGGAGGCACAATTCAAATCACAAATACACCCATGATGAATTGCCTGAGCGCATCCGGAGGCACAATTCAAATCACAAAGGTTTTACTGGAGGGCTAGGAGATTGGGTTTTGGTATACAAGGAAACTTATGAGAGCAAGCAATTGGCAATGGCGCGGGAATTGAAAATAAAGTCATGGAAAAGCCGAAAGATGATAGAGCAGTTAATCAACCAAAATAATAGCTCAGTTGGTATAGAGCATCCCGATTTTTAATCGGGAGGGTCCGCGGTTCGAACCCGTCCCGAAGAACATTTCGGGACAAGTTATGCTCCCACAAAATAACCTCGTTAGCAATGACGGGGTTTTTATTTATGCCCTATTCAGTGTACATACTATTTTCAAAGATTAAGAACCGTTATTATATTGGTTACACCCATGATGAATTGCCTGAGCGCATCCGGAGGCACAATTCAAATCACAAAGGTTTTACAGGTGGGCTAGGAGATTGGGTTTTGGTATACAAGGAAACTTACGAGAGCAAGCAATTGGCACTGGCGCGGGAATTGAAAATAAAGTCATGGAAAAGCCGAAAGATGATAGAGCAGTTAATCAACCAAAATAATAGCTCAGTTGGTATAGAGCATCCCGATTTTTAATCGGGAGGGTCCACGGTTCGAACCCATGCCGAAGAACATTTCGGGACAAGTTATCCTCCCACTAGGCCTCGCCAGAAATAGCGCGGTTTTTTTATTTATGTCAGCATAAGAGTATGTACAACATGGTACAGGATCCAGAAAAAAAGAGTTCATTTAAAAACGCAATCAGCAAATCCTTATTCGGCTCACTTCCGAATAATAGTTTAAAACCAAAATCAGTGAGAGGGTCAATGAACTTGCCGATCTTTAATTTGTGAGGAAGGTTTTGTTTGGCCATGGTATAAAAAGTTAGTTGAGGAGAAGCACAACCGAAACCAATACACCAAGATAAAGTTAAAATCGCTTATCTAAGCTTTTCTTCTTCTCTTCAACTAACTTTTTTATTCAACTGTTACTGACTTGGCAAGGTTTCTCGGCTTATCCACATCACAGCCTTTTGCTATTCCAATATAATAGCTAAGCAATTGCATTGGAATTACGCTGAGGAGCGGTGCAACTATTTCATGAGCCGGGGGAACGAAAAAGACATCATCGGCCATTGAGGGAATTATTTCATCACCTTCTGTTATAACGGCTATCACCTTTCCTTTGCGTGCCTTTATCTCCTGAATATTGCTCACGATCTTTGCATGATATTCATCTTTGGTTGCAACAAAAACCACAGGAAGGTTTTGATCCACCAACGCGATTGGGCCATGCTTCATTTCTGCTGCCGGATACCCTTCGGCGTGGATGTAAGAAATTTCTTTTAGCTTCAGCGCTCCCTCAAGTGCGATAGGAAAATTATATCCTCTCCCAAGGTAAAGGGCATTAATAGCATTCTTGTACTTTTCGGCAATTGGTTTCAGCAAGTCGCCATCTTTAAGGATGGCTTGCACTTTTTCGGGAATATTTTCCAATTCCACTAACAATTCGGAATACATGGATTCAGAAATGGTTCCTTTTTCTTTGGCTATTTTTAAGGCAATCATCATTAATACTGCAAGTTGTGCAGTAAAAGCTTTCGTAGATGCTACACCAATTTCAGGGCCGGCATGTGTATATGCGCCCGCATCTGATGCCCGTGAAATCGATGATCCCACAACATTTACAATTCCGAAAATAAAGGCTCCTTGCTGTTTCGCTTTTTCAATGGCGACCAAAGTATCGGCGGTTTCTCCGCTTTGGGAAATTGCAATGATCACATCTCCTTTATTTACAATGGGATTTCTATAGCGGAATTCTGACGCATATTCCACTTCAACGGGAATTCTGCAAAGCTCTTCAATAATATATTCAGCAACCAAACCTGCATGCCAGCTTGTGCCGCAGGCGATAATAATATAACGTGGTGCATTGATCAGTGCTTCAATATTATCCTGAATGCCTTTCATGGTTATGGTTCCTTTCTCTGCGTCTAATCTTCCCCGTAAGGCAATCATAAATAGTTGCAGGCTGCTCGTAGATTTCTTTAAGCATGAAATGCTCATAACCGCCTTTTTCAATAGCGGCGAGTTCCATATCAAGCTTAGTGATGTATGGCATTTGTTTTTCATTGCCCAGATTTTTAAGAATGAGCTCATCGGCTTTAATGATGGCGATTTCATAATCATTCACATACACCACTTCCTTTGGTGTATTCCAGCATCGGCGTTGCATCAGAGCCGAGAAAATGTTCGCCTTTTCCAATTCCAATTACCAATGGGCTTCCTTTTCTTGCGGCGATAATCGTATCAGGATTATCCTGGTCCAGCAATAAAATAACATAAGCACCTGAAACTCTTTTCAATGCAATGCGAACTGCTTCTTCCAAAGGACATTGCGTATTTTTTTGAATATCCTCAATAAAATTCACAAGAACCTCAGTATCGGTTTCACTTTTAAAAGTGTAGCCTTTTTTAATCAGTTCCGATTTCAACTTGAGCATAATTTTCAATGATTCCATTATGAATCATTGCCAATTTCCCATTGTTGCTTTGATGAGGATGGGCATTGACATCACTTGGTTCGCCATGAGTAGCCCAACGGGTATGGCCGATGCCAATATGGGCGTTTACGGGTTTACCGATCAACGCTTGTTCCAATTCTGCAACTTTGCCTTTTTTCTTATAAACATGTAAGCCGGTATCATTGATTAAGGCGACGCCGGTGCTGTCATATCCGCGGTATTCCTGTCTTTTAAGTCCGGTAATAATAATTGGGTAAGCTTCTCTGGGACCAATGTAACCAACAATTCCACACATAAATAATTGTTTTTTTTAGCCACAAAATAACGAAAAAGAAAAGCTAAACGTTTGCAACCAATAGAAAATATTTTAACTATTTAGTGGTAAAATAAATTGGACAAAATGGTTTTTCCCAAAACAAAATGTCTATATTTGGAAAAAGAAATGAAATGAATCCATCAAAAAAATTAAAGCCTTATAAATTACAAAGCGGTACTTCCCCTTTTGTTGAAGACGCCGCTATTCATTATGAAACCAACCATTACGAAAATTTGCGGGTGATTTTAGGTGGGAATAAAAACTTAAAAAAATCTCTTGCCGGAGATTTTGATCTCATAAATCTTTCACGTGCCGGGATCAAAAAATCAACTTTAAAATCGCTTGCCGGATACCTTGGAATCAATATGGAAACCATGAGCCAATTACTTCATTCTTCTTACCGCAATATTCAACGCAAAGACGAAAACCAATTGCTAGATACATTAAAGACTGAAAAAGTGTTAGAACTCGCAGCGTTTGCTCAAAGAGGTATAGAAGTAATCGGAGATAGAGAATCATTTGCAGAATGGTTGCATAGCCCTCTTGCTTCTCTTGCCAACAAAACGCCTCTTAATTTTTTAGATACAACATTTGGTATCCAAATGGTCACTAAATTATTAGGACGATTGGAGCAAGGCGTTTATTCATAAAAGATCTAACTTTTTAATGGAAATATATCGTATAACACAGGAGGAGTTTGCAGAGGATTTTACGGGAAACGGAGCCAGACTTTTTGGTGGACGATGGAATAGCGAAGGTTTTTTCGCACTTTACACTTCATCTTCAAGATCGTTGGCTTTATTGGAGACGCTGGCACATACACCGGCTAAATTTCTCGATGTTAGAGTGTATCATCTTATCACATTATCTGTACCTGACAATATTCTTGTCACAAAAAATCCCGGTTAAAAATCTGTTACCCGGCTGGGATGCTCCCGATACAAGGCCTTTTACAAAAAAAATCGGTGACACATTTCTTTCTAACAAAAAACATCTCATGCTGGGAGTGCCAAGCGTGATGATGCCGGAAGAGATTAATTATGTTTTAAACCCATTGCATCAAGATATGAAGCAAAGTTAAATTGATTGACAAAAGAAGAATTTTATTCGACAAGCGAATAAAGGTGGAAATATAATTCGTTTGGTAAAAATAAAAGTAGATAAGAATCTCTTTGCGCTGAAATTTTATTCTCCACAAAAGCGCTACTTGAGGAGCAATAAGCATCCAAATTAACTTTCCCTTTTTCCTTCCAGCAACAATTGCAATGCATTTTCAAAATTGCCGGCAGCGGTAACTTCTCCAGAATTGACAAAGAAAATTTCATCTGCGTCCTCAATAGTGTTTAACCGGTGAGCAATGATAACTTTTGTTGTTTTTGAGGGAAGTTTTTCTAAAATTTCACCCAGCAATTTTTCTGTTATCGTATCAATATTGGCTGTTGCTTCATCCAGGATCAGCAAATCGGGTTTGCGGAGAACTGCTCTCACAAAAGCAATGAGCTGCTTCTCACCAAGGCTCATTGAATCCCCGCCGGAAATAATTTTAGTATCTAAGCCTTCCTCAAAGCGATCCACTAAATTTAAAAGGCCTTCTTTCTCAAGCACATGATGTAAGCTGGAATTATCCAACAATTTATAAGCTTCGTTTCCATATAAAATATTATCCCGGACAGAGCCATTGAAAAGAAAAGGTTCCTGGAGAATAAATCCAATTTTCTGACTGAGTTCCGCAGCATGGAAGCTTTTCAAATCTTTTCCATTTAAAAATACTTCTCCTTCAATGGGATCATACAACCTCGCCATCAAGGATGCTGTAGTTGTTTTTCCTCCTCCGGTTGGGCCTACAAATGCGTAAGTTTTTCCTTCCTCCAGTTGCAAATCAATATGATGGAGCACCTTTTTTCCATCAGGATATTGAAACGAAACGTTTTTGAACAGCAACAAAGGTGCATCGGGAAGTTGAATGTGGTGGTCTACTTTTTGAGGAAGATCTGATTCCAGATTCAGGATAATGGAGATCCTGTCCCAGGCAGCCATCGCCGTTTGAAAACTCGCCCACAGTACTGCCAATTGCCTTAGTGGCTGATAAAAATATTGCACATAAGCAATAAAGCTGATGAGCAAGCCAATACTGAAATTTCCATTTGAAATCAAATAAATCCCAAAAGCAAGAACAATGAGCTGGGCAATGTTTGAAAACAGAGTAAACACAGGCACAAAAATGCTGTTTATCAAACCGGCCCCTATTGCAGCTTTATAATTGATTGAGTTGGCTAAATTGAACTTATTCCTGAAATAATCGCGGCGGTTAAAAGCGATGATAGTCTTGAAATTCCCCAGGCTTTCCTGGATTTCCGCGCTTAATCCCCCGGTACTTTTCAAACTTTCCGCGTTCCTCTTTTTCACCAGTGGTGAAATGACGCTTACGAAGATCAGGATCAAAACCGCGGGAGCCAAACCTGCGGCGCCCAATTGAAAATTAATAGATAAAAGAAATGCCGCGGCGCCCAACATCATAAAAATACTATCAACAAATTGCAGGAGCGATTGTGAAAAGAACTGATTAACCTTATCTGTATCGTTGTTGATTCTCGAAATGAGATCCCCTGCTTTATTCTGATTGAAAAAAGCGACAGGAAAACTTTGTATCTTGTTAAACACTGCGTTGCGCAGACTATACAGCATCCTTTGCCCGATACTTCCCATGATTTTTGTTTGCAAATATTCTGTCAGTGCTGAAATCAAATAAAGGCCCAGAAGGATGCCGCTAAAAGTAATGAGCCCGGCATAAATCTTTGTCTGGATATAATGATCTATTGTGTAACCGATCAAATAGGGCGTTAGCATGGCAATGGCTGAATTAACCGCCATGATCGTAAAAGCGAAAATGAGGTTTCGTTTTTCCTCTTTCATGAACAAAAGCATTTTTTTTAATGCCGCTTTTGTTGAGGTTTTATGTGGCTTATTAAGATTGTAATCCATTTAAAATCGAATCAGTTTGTTTTAAAAATTACGCTTCAAGGTCGGAAGTGCTTTTCTGTGATTGATAGATCTGAACATATTCCGGCGAATGCTGCATCAAATAATTGTGTTTTCCTTTTGCAATCATTTCTCCTTCCATTAATACGATGATCTGATCGTAATCTTTTACGGGATCTATCTTTTGAGTAACAGATACTAAAGTTATTTCCGGATAATTGTTTTTAATATTATCAGCAATTTTTTCTTCCGTGAGCGGATCGACCCTGGCAGTGAAATCATCCAGCAATAAAATTTCCGGATTGATCGCTAAGGCTCTTGCGAGCATGATTCGCTGTTTTTGCCCTCCTGAAAGACTTGAGCCGCGTTCAGAAACAATCGTTTCCAAACCCTGAGGAAGCGTTTTTATAAAATCAGATAATTCCGCTGTTTTAATCGCTTTTTGCAAATCGCTATCCGTTACCTCAGAATTAAACGCTATGTTTTCCCGAAGGGTCATATTGAATATAATGCTATCCTGGAATACAAAACCTATCTGCTTTAAAAGCGAATCCCTGTTATAATCGGTGATGTTGATCCCATCATAATAAATGGAGCCTTCAGCTGGTTTTATCAGTGTTGTCAGGAGGTAAAGAATTTGTGTTTTTCCCGCAGCGGTAGGGCCGATGATTGCCGTTCTTGTACCGCTTTGTATTTCAAAAGAAATATTTTTTAATGCAGGATTAGCTCCAAAAAAAACACTGACGTTTTCCAATTCAATATTTCCCTCTAATTTCCTGACAACTGTCCCTTTATCAACAAAATCGGGGGTTTCGAGTGTAGTATATATGCGCTGGTAGGATGCAGAAGCGCGGGCAATTACATTGCTCATAAAACCAATCATGATAATCGGGAAAATTAAAATGGCGATGTAACTGTTGAACGCTGCAAACTCCCCCAGGGTCATGCTGCTGTCGATTACAAAATGACCGCCAACAGCCAACACAGCCAGCCGTGCAAGATTGGAAGTGAGGACAATGATAGGAATTAGCGTAGCGAATAAACGCAAAATTGAAAGGCCCAGGTTTTTAGCTTCCGTATTAGCGTCCATGAATTTATTGTACTCTGTAAATTGAGCATTTAAAACCCTGATGAGTGCCGCTCCCAGAATACTTTCATTAATTACTTTATTAAGCCAGTCGATTACCTCCTGTGTTTTTTTGAACAGCGACTTTACTTTTTTGAAAACGATAAAAAAAGTGCCTGCGATAATGGGAATCATGAGCAGTACCATTAAGCCCAAACGCCAGTTGATGTTCAGCAGCAGAATGCTTGCACCAATGATTAAAACTATAGAAGAAACAATGGAAACGATTGCCTGGGCCACAAACATTTTTATCGCATCAACGTCAGAGGTCAGATTAGTTAGAAGCCGGCCCGGAGTAGCTTCCTGAATGTAGGCATAATCTTGTTCGGAAATCTTTGAAGCAAGCTTTTTTCGAATATCGCGCGCTACTCTTTCTGAAGCAAAAGTTTGTATAATGCTTTGAATATAGGAAAAAACAAAAATCAGAATAGTCGCTCCGGAAAACCAGAGAAGAATGGTTTTCATGTTCAAAGTTCCCTTGCTGAAATCGTCAATGCCAAATTGGATTATTTTGGGTATCAGCAGGTTCAGTGCGTTGCTCAGCAAAGCGAAGAACAGCAAGGCTGTTATCATTCCTGAATAAGGCTTAAGAATTTTAAAGATATTGGGTTTGGAAGGTTTTATTGTTTCATTTACTTCTTTCTTCATTCAAATTATTTTTCAACGGAGATAAAAAATTGCCTTATTGTTTTTGTAAAAATAAACCAACTGAAAAGTTTTAAGGATTCTTTTTCGGGAAGAAGGGATTTATAGAAATGAAGAGCAAAAAGGTATCAGGTAAAATAGAATGAGTTCAACGAATGTTTCCCCTAATAGCGCTGAATTCTAAATGGGCATGAAAAGCTTTTACGTGCCCATCATCTGTAGCAGCAAACGTACAATTTTTAAAGATTTTCTATTTATTCGGGTCATTAAAGCAGCGTTCCTTTCAAAGTAAACAGCGCTACATTAAAAAAGATAACAAGCCCGGTAACATCCACGAGCGTTGCAACAAAAGGAGCAGACGAAGATGCCGGATCCGCTCCAAGCCTTTTTAAAAGAAGTGGAAGCATGCTGCCCATAAGTGATCCCCATAACACAACGCCAATAAGGGAAAGACTAACAGTAAGTCCGATCAAAAGCCAATGAAGCCCATAAATATCCGTCATTAATCCATGATGCATTAAAAAACTCCAAAGAGTAATCCTCAAAAATCCAATAGCCCCAAGGATGGTTCCCAACATCAGGCCCGATAAAATCTCTCTCTTCATTACCCGCCACCAATCTTTTAATGCCACTTCTCCCAAAGCCATTGCCTGAATAATCAAAGTCGAGGCCTGGGTGCCGCTATTTCCTCCTGTACTAATAATCAATGGAATAAAATTGGTGAGAATAATCACTTTCTCCATTTCCTCATTGTAAAAAGCCATAGCTGTTGCTGTAAGCATTTCGCCAAAAAAAAGAATAACTAACCAGCCAATCCTTTTTTTAACAAGACCAAAGAAAGGAGTTTCAAGGTAGGGCTGATCGAGCGCTTCCGCACCCCCGATCTTTTGAATATCTTCACTAAACTCTTCATTGGTAACCCAAAGAACGTCATCAATAGTAACAATGCCTAAAAGAACATTATAATCGTCAACAACGGGCAAAGCCACGCGGTTATTCATTTTAAAGACTTCATTCGCGGTTTCCTGGTCATCATTTACATTCAGTTCGATGAACCTTCCATCCATCATGTCCCTGACTTTTTTTCCGGGAGAAGCCAGGATAAATTCGCGAATCCTTAAATCGTCCAGCAATTCTCCATGCTTGTTGATCACATAGATCACATCAATGGTCTCTGTGTTTTTTCCGACGCTCCTGATAATATTCAATACTTCCGCAACTGTATTATCCTCATAAACATAAATATAATCCGGGGTCATCAACCGGCCCACACTGTTCTCCGGATATCCTAAAAGAGACAGGGTAATCTTTCTTTCTTCCGGCTGAAGGGCTTTGATCAATTCCCTGACAACCTCATTAGGCAGGTCCTCAAAAAACGAAGTCCTGTCATCGGCCTGCATTTCATTCAGGAGCTCAGCGCTTTTATTAGGAGGAAGATTTTTGATAATCCTTTTTTGGGTAGGATGTTCCAAAATTTTAAAAAGACTTGTAGCCCGGTGCATGGATAGGTGCAGCAGAATATTAATTTCCTGATCCTCATTTTCATAGATCAGGTCGGCAACGTCGCTTATATTCTGATGGTTAAGAAATTCCCTCAGAGCAGCCTCATCACCTGATGCCACAACCTCTTCATACTGTTCCTGAACTGAAATTTCTTCTTCTGCCATTGGAATCGTTCTTTAAAATGGCTTGCAAATTAATTTATTTTACACTGAATGAAGAAGTTATACGCTGTTTATTTGCTAAGGGGTTTAAAGACCTGATAAATATTGGATAGTTTTAGGGCGGAAAAAAATAGTTTTTATTAAAAATTAAAGGCAATTAAAATATGACACAACCTTATTTATTTATAAAAAGTACTTTTTCAAAGGGAAGAGGTGTTTTTACAAAAGAAAACATCCCTGCGGCAGTTCTGATTGAAAAATCACCTGTGATTGTTTTGAGTGCCGCAGACAGAGCGCTGCTTGACAAAACTTTATTACACGATTATATTTTTGAATGGGGCGCAGGCAAGGATCAATGCTGCATGGCATTGGGCCTGATTCCTATGTACAATCACAGCTACTCAAGCAACTGCGAATATTTCATGGATTTTGATGAAGAAACCATCGAGGTTAAAACTGTTCGGCCAATTGAAGCGGGCGAGGAGTTGACCATAAATTATAATGGCGACTGGAATGATCAAAAAAGGATTTGGTTTGATGCCAGGGAGGAAAGTTGACCTTCTTGCTGTAAAATAAAATCTTCAAAAAAAGTTCCTTTGCTAAAAAAGCCTGCACTTTATTACCTGATTTTTATCTGATAATATAAATAAAAAAAGAAAAGATAATTCAGTAAGATGACCTTTAAATGTTCGGTGCCTTCCTTACTTCTCTATAAAACGTGTTGTTTAAAGATATTTTATAAGTAACGATAAAAAGGAAGTTTTCAAATGTTAAAAAAACAAATTGATAAAATTATTATCGCTCGAGCTTCCTTCACACTTAATTGTTTCTTATTTCTTATCATTGCTGCTTAAATCAGAGAATTACTCAATAATTTTACAAAAAACAAAATCATGGAACTCACAAATAGGAACTCGAACATTTCGAACATTACCTACACACCGACAGGGGAGCAAACCCGCATCAGGTCTTTTTTAGCAAACGTGTTTTTATTGATGTTTATCGCTCTCGGCGTTTCCGCCTTAATGGCCTGGCAATTTTCTGTCAATCAGCAACTGATGAGCTACATGATAACTCCACTCGGTTTAACCGGGTTGGGTAAGATCACGCTTTTCGCCCCGCTGGGGTTTGTGCTTATTATGTCTTTCGGCTTCCAAAGGCTTTCCGCTACGGCGCTTATGGCGTTGTTCATGGCATATGCGGTTATCAATGGAATCAGTTTCAGTTTTATTTTAATGGCTTTCACTCCCGGATCAGTTTTAGGATGCTTCCTTTCTGCATCAGCGATGTTTGGAGTAATGGCTTTTATGGGATACACAACCAATCAGGATCTTACCAAATTCGGCCGGATCTTAATGATGGGCGTAATAGGCGTTTTGATCGCCATGGTAATCAATTATTTTTTGCATAGCAGTCAGTTAGACTACATGATCAGCATCATCGGAGTGATGGTCTTCACTGCGCTTACCGCTTATGATGTGCAAAAATTAAAAAGAATCGGTGAAGGTTTAGAATATGAAGATGTTTCAGCTTCAAACACAAAAAAGATGTCGATTCTTGGTGCGTTAAACCTATACCTCGACTTCATTAATATTTTTCTGTTCCTGCTTCGCTTATTTGGTAACAGAAGAAATTAAAAGCAACACTTGTAAATGAAAAAAGACGGTAATCACCGTCTTTTTTCATTTACAGATTTAATAATTTTCTTTCCAAAGCTGCATTTTCTTTTTGTGCCATTTTTATTTAGCAACGAAAATGGGCGGACTATTTGAATAATTAAAGTCGGTTTTATCCGATCTTTTCTTTCCAGGCCAGCATTCCTCCAGCCAGGTTTTTCACATTAGTGAAACCTAACTGCTCTAAAACCAGCGCTGCCATAGCGCTGCGATTTCCACTGCGGCAATAACAAATTACTTCTTCATCCTTAAGGTTTTCAATCGCCTCCGTTTGCATGCTTTGAATTTTTCCGAGTGGAAATAAAGTTCCACCAATATTGAATTCGGCGTTTTCTTCAGGCTGGCGAACATCAAGGAGATTCAAATGTTCACCGGCGTCCATGCGTTTTTTTACTTCTTCAGGGGTTATAGTTGTCATATTCTCCAAATTTTATTTTTTTAAAGTATCGGTTAAATGATATTGAATTGTGTCAACAACCGGCCGTTCCGCTTGTATCCAGATATCCATTGTTTGTCCCGGTTGAATATAAACCGGTGAATGATCAGAAGTCAGAACTTCCGGATTTTGTTTAAAAACAAAAGCGTTTAAAGTGTCGGAAACATTTCCCGAAGTGAGGATTGAGGCAAGAACAATTCCCTGCGCCTGCAAGGTTCCTTTTGCTTCCGCTACTGTCAATCCTATTAAATCCGGCACCCGGATCATTTGCGCTTCATTTCCTCCGCCAACTATCAAATCAATCGTAGATCCCCAGCGGATTTTTGTTCCTGCCTCAATTTTACTGCCATTGTACTGCTGCTCTAGAACCGAACCTTTCATGAAATTAGGGCGCATTGTCGTATCGCCCAATTTTAGATTGTTTTTTTGAAGCTTGTCAAGTGCGAACCGGTAACTCAGTCCCTCCAGTTTTGGCATGTCAATTAATGGCAAAGCCACCGGATTAACGTTCAAAAAGACAGTCCGGTTTACCTTCACTGTGGCATCTGCATCCGGAATTTGTTTTTTTACAGTATTTAGTGGCAGGCTGTCGTTATAAAGTGAATCGGTTATCACTACATCAAATCCTTGCTTTTCCAGCAGTTGAATAGCGGCATCCACATTCTTCCCGGCAACCGAAGGAACTTTGAGATATTCTCCATGGTTCGTAATCCAGCCAAGCGATTGAAAGAAAATAAATATAACAACGCAGATAAGAATCAGCGCGGCTAACAGATTAACAAAAATGTTTTGTCTTGCAATAAATTTAAACACATGAAACGTATAAGTGAAAAAAATAAGTGCTGCAATTTAATAAATTTAGGCAGGCAAACACTCCTCGAGCAATGCCGTGTAGAAATCCATGAGGTTCCAGCCTGCGGCTTTCAACTGCTGTGGAACCAAACTCACTTCTGTCTGGCCCGGCACAGTGTTTATTTCAAGCATAAAAGGCTGAGCTTTTTCTTCATTGTAAATAAAATCCATCCTTACAATTCCCTTGCAATTAAAAATTTGATAAATTTTTACCGCTTCATTTCTTACTTGCGCAGCTATGCTTTCAGTTACCTCAGCCGGCGTTATTTCCTGGCTCGCTCCCAGGTATTTGGCTTCATAATCGAAAAAATCCTTCTTACTAATTACCTCAGTGATCGGCAAAGCGATAATTTCTCCTTTTGACTTGAAGACCCCGATAGTAAACTCTCTTCCCTGGATAAACTCTTCCACCAACACCTGGTCATCTTCCTGAAAGGCCTTTTCTATAGCGTATCCCAGCTCTTCAGACGGGGAATTCACCTTCGACATCCCAATGCTGGACCCGCCATTATTGGGTTTGACAAATACCGGGAAACGAAGATTTTTCAGCTCTTTTTCGTAATTAACCTGGTTACCCTTGAATAATAAAACCGAATTGGCCACATGAATTCCGGCAAAAGAGGCCACAGCAACGGTATATCTTTTATTGAATGTTAGGGCGGAAATCGCACAATCGCATGAGGTGTATGGGATTTTGAGAATGTCGAAGTATCCCTGCAATTTGCCGTCTTCTCCGGGAGTTCCATGAATACCGATCAGGACCGCATCAAAAGCAATTTTTTCACCTTCGATGAAAAGAGTGAAATTATTTTTATCAACTTCAATCTTCCTTCCATCAGCCAGTTCATGAAACCAGCCTTCCCTGGTAATATCAATTTTATAATGATTGAATTTTTGCGGATCAATATTTTTCTCGATAGTTTTTGCAGTTTGATAAGAAATTTCGGCTTCGCCGGAATATCCTCCGGTTACAAACGCGATATTCGGTTTTTTCATAAAAGGGAACTGATGTTTACGAATGTAAATATATTTTTTTTATGTAAAAAAGGCAGCTTCCTTTTTACTTTTTGCATAAAGAATTAATTTATAAAGCGTGTGCTGCAAGACATAAAATCTTCACGGATTCGAAATCCCTTCATTTCCGCTATCAAGCAAAAATTTCCAGGAACCGTTGCTTTCTTTTTTCCACACGCTTACGTAAGTGCCTTTGAGAATTGTGTCTTTTGTTTTTAATTCATAAATTCCATAAGAAAAACCAAGATCACCGGAACCGGCAATCACTGCCTTGGAAGGCTTCCATGTTAATGTATATGAGGAATCATTCACTAAACTTAGGAAATCAATTGCGTCGGCTCCCACAATCGGCTTGTGGCCAGGCCTCAGCAATACTCCTTCATTATCCATATATTCCAAAAAAGCTTTCTTCATCCCCAACTGCCGGCTCATGTCGGAAAATGCCATGTCGGCATTTATAATCTCTTCCGTTGATGAGGAACTATTTTTGTTTCCGTTATTTAGATCGCAGGAAAATAAGCAGCAAGCCGTCAAAACACTAATTATAAAGAAGATATTTTTTTTTGCCGGCATCGTTCTTGATTTTTAGTGTGAAAAAAGGCGAAAGTATTTTAAATACTCTCGCCATGTTACAGGAAATATCACCTGTTTTCAGAAGCGTGAAGCTTTAAAAATTAAATGTGCATTTTATCTTTTTTAGCCAAAAGTTCCTCTATCGTTTCCTGGTACATTTCATCCGGCACACAGCAATCCACCGGGCAAACTGCCGCACACTGCGGCTCTTCATGAAACCCCTGGCATTCGGTGCATTTGTCAGGAACGATAAAATAAATATCAGTGGCTATTGGCGCATTTCTTTGATCAGCATCCATAGTGCTGCCATCCATCAGGATAACAGCGCCTTTTACAGTTGTGCCATCAGCGATCGCCCATTCAACTCCTCCTTCGTAAATCGCATTGTTCGGGCATTCCGGCTCACATGCGCCACAATTAATACATTCATCGGTTATTTTAATTGCCATTTCTTTGTTTTTTTAAGCAGTAAGGCAGGCTGAATTTTATTTCCGAAATTTGCCTGCGTTTAATTATTACAAATATACTCAGATAATTATTTACTAAATGAATTTAGAAGAAAGAATTAGCGTCCTGAAACTGCTGAACGAATACCTACAGGCAGACCTGGCTCCGCTGAAAACCGTTAAGCAAAAGGCTTTCGAAAAAAATAAATGGTTCACAAACGAATTTATAGATCTTTCGTGCAAAAATATTTCACAGCATTTTCTTGACGCCGAAAAATTGCGCAACTGGATCAATCATTATCACATTGATGACAATATTAATCCAAAGACAATCGGGATTGTGATGGCTGGCAACATTCCGCTGGTTGGCTTTCATGATTTTCTTTCCGTCTTTATTACAGGCCATCATCAACTTATTAAACTTTCTGAGAAAGACGACATCATCCTTGCCCACCTGATTGAAAAAATGATTGAATGGAATCCAAAAGTTTCAAGTGTTGTGAGGATAGCTGCGCTGCTAAAGGATTGCGATGCTTACATTGCAACTGGCAGCAATAATTCAGTGCGCTATTTTAATTATTATTTTGGAAAATATCCTTCGATTATCCGTAACAACAAAACTTCCGTTGCTGTTCTTTCCGGCAAAGAAAGTGCTGAGGAACTGGCTTTGCTTGCAGATGATGTGTACACTTTTTTCGGTTTAGGCTGCAGGAATGTTACGAAGATATTGGTTCCGAAAGATTATGATTTCGTCCCGTTATTGAACGCTTTTAAAAAATATGATTATTTCCAGGATGAAACGAAATACAAAAATAATTATGACTACAATCTCGCCCTGCTCATCATGAATAATAAACTTTACATGACCAATGGAACTATTGTGCTTGTTGAAAATGAAAGTCCTTTTTCGCCGGTGAGTGTTCTTCACTATGAATATTACGAAAACGGTGAAAAAGTTTTTAAAGAATTGGATCAGAATGAAAATATGCAATGTATTGTGGGGCAAAACCACCTTCCATTTGGAAGTTCGCAAACGCCAGGTTTATTTGATTATGCGGATGGGATCGACACCATGGAGTTTTTATTAGGGTTGTAAACAGAATTAAAAAATGATTTTAATCGCTTAAAAAAAATCCAAAGTTGGGTAGTTTTTATCCCTTCCATTAATACATTCCCTTATTTTTGATAAAATAAAATTAATCACAAATGAAAACAATGAAACTTTCTTTTCTTTTGTTCATAAGCGTTTTCGCTTTTCAATCCATCTTTGCCCAAAGTGCTAAAACAGAAACCATTAAAGTGAATGGCAATTGCGGTTCATGTAAAAAAAGCATTGAAAAAAGCGCTTTATCTGCCGGAGCAGCTACTGCCGAATGGGATAAAAAAACTAAATTTTTGAATATTAGTTTTGATCCCGCTGTCAGCAATTCCGGAAAAATTCAAAGCGCCATTGCTGCTGCTGGTTATGATACCCAGGATTTTAAAGCAAGCGACAGCTCCTACAACAAATTAGAAGAATGCTGCCAGTATGAGCGCAAAAATCTAAAAGCAAAAAAATAATTTCTTCAAAAAATGGTGATTAGAAAAATTGTTGCGGATGATAACCGGGCCATTGCCGGTATCATCCGCAATTCATTATTGGAATTCAACGCCGCAAAACCCGGCACTGTCTATTATGATGAAAGCACAGACCGCCTGAGCGAAGTTTTCACTGCAAAAAAATCAGCTTATTTTATTCTCGAAATTAACGGTGAAATAGCTGGTGGCGGCGGTTTCTATCCAACCGAAGGCTTACCAGGCGACACCTGCGAATTGGTAAAAATGTATGTCTCCTCAAAATTCCGTGGCAAAGGATTTGGACAAAAGCTTCTTCAAAAGTGCATGGAAGAAGCAAAAAAAGATGGCTTCAGAAAAATGTATCTTGAATCGATGCCCGAGTTGAAAAACGCATTGGGGATGTACTCAAAAAATGGCTTCTTGCCTATCTCTTCCGCGTTGGGCAACAGCGGCCATACCGGTTGTGACGTGTGGATGATGAAGAATTTATAAAGTTTTCAGCAAACGCACTTTTTTGCTGTTTTTCCACTTTTATTTTTTGGGTAATGATTCGCCCTGAATATTATGCTTAACCTTTTCTTTTTGCCAGCGCGGTAAATCAATAATTATAGTATTGCGGGGATTTATTATTTTACATTCAGAAACATTTTTTGATTCCTGAACGTTTATCATATTGAAATCATAAGCGATCGGGCAATTTGAAGCAGATTATGAATATAATAACAAAGCACCCCATCAATAATTTAGGATATAATTTTATTGATCCGTCTTATATTCCTCAGGGAGAAGATGAATATTATCTTCGAAACCTTCAAAATAATAATGGCATTGACTATCGGCGCCTTTCAGGTTCAGAGATAGAGATCCTGATTCGAAATGGAAATACTTCTGATGACTGGGGAAAAATTTTCGTTTCCAGAGCCTTTGACCCAACACTGGTTAAAAATTCAAAGTTTCATGGCCTCGTTCGCATTGGCAACCTTGAGCCTTATTACCTGGAATTCCATAACCTGCGCATGCCAGTCGGCATTTATAACAGCAATGTGATCAGTTGCGATTTTGGCCATAATGTGTGTATTGATAATGCTAATTATTTAAGCCATTACATAATTGGCAATGAAGTAATGATTGCAAATGTGAACGAGCTGGCTACAACTGATTACTCCAAATTTGGAAACGGGATTTTGAAAGAAGGAGAAACAGAAGCTACCAGGGTTTGGATGGAAGTGCGCAATGAAAACGGGGGCCGAAAGATTATTCCATTCAACCGGATGCTCGCCGGTGATGCGTATTTATGGAGCAATCATCCGGAAGATGAAGCGCTTCTTGAAAAGTTTAAAGAATTTACCGCAAAAGAGTTTGATAAAAAAAGAGGTTATTATGGCACTATCGGGGATCGTTGTGTTTTGAAAGATTGTGATATCATCAAGGATGTAATTATTGGCACTGACGCCTATTTAAAAGGATCGAATAAACTAAAGAACCTTACAATCAACAGCGACATGGATCGTACCACTCAAATAGGAGAGGGATGTGAAATGGTAAATGGAATTATTGGTTATGGATGCCGGATTTTTTACGGAGTTAAGGCGGTAAGATTTGTTATGGCGGCACATTCTCAATTGAAATATGGAGCGAGACTGCTGAATTCCTACCTCGGCAATAATTCTACTATTTCCTGTTGCGAAGTTTTGAACACGCTGATTTTCCCAGGCCATGAACAGCATCACAATAATTCCTTCCTGTGCGCAGCTCTTGTTATGGGGCAAAGCAACGTAGCTGCAGGAGCAACAATAGGAAGTAATCATAATAGCCGTGGAGCAGATGGGGAAATCATTGCCGGGCGCGGTTTCTGGCCCGGACTGTGCGTCAGTTTGAAACACAATTCCAAATTCGCATCCTTTGCTATTCTTGCTAAAGGAGATTTTCCTTTTGAGATGAATATCTGCCTTCCCTTTTGCCTGGTTAGTAATGATGTCGCTCATGACAAGCTGGTTTTAATGCCAGGCTACTGGTTCATGTACAATATGTACGCCCTTGCCCGCAATGCATGGAAATTCG
The DNA here is from genome assembly GCA_963696835.1 of uncultured Chitinophagaceae bacterium. Classification (GTDB taxonomy): domain Bacteria; phylum Bacteroidota; class Bacteroidia; order Chitinophagales; family Chitinophagaceae; genus Ginsengibacter. The sequence continues at coordinate 31,947 of CAVOLS010000003.1, forward strand.
CAGACAGAGACAAGCGAACAGAAAGAATCCAAACGCTTGAATTCGATTATCTGGCGCCAGATACTATTAACGAAATGTTCCAGGCGATCGCCATTTTATCAAAGTTGAAAATTGATGAAAACGGAAACGCCTCTTTAGCAGGAATTGAAAACAGCCACCGCAAAACAGAGGTGGTTAAAGTGCAGCAATCTATAAATTTATTCAAGGAATTAATTGCCTTCTATGGTACTATTCAAATAATCGATCACATTAATGCCAACAACTTCTCATCCTTTGACGAACTGAAAAAAAGCATACCTGTGAGAATCTCCAGAGGCGAATGGAAAAATGTTGGTGGCCAGTTAATACCGCTTGCTGATCTTGAAAAATTAAAAAATAAGATTAAAAACGGTAAAATCACTTCCTGGGGCGGCGTGCATGATTTTTATTGCCAGGAAGGGGAAGTCTATAAAAAAAATAAATTGATCCATGCGTTTACCTCCTTGCTCGAAATTGAGAATATCACTTCAAAACAATTTACGGCTGAATGCTTCAAAGCCTTATTAGAGAAATCGATCGCTACAAAAACCTGGATGACTAAAGGCATTTACGATTCCAGGATAAAAGACTATGAAAACCCATTCAGGAAAATGATCTATGATAACAAAGAAGAGATGGAAGCTGTGGTAGGTAAAATTGAAGACAATAGCTTTATTCAAAAACAGTTTTGCGAGTTAGAAAATTATAAAAAGGAGGTGTCTCAAATATTGAAATGGGTAAAATAGTTTCTAATGCGCAGTTTGTTAAAAACCTCTGAGATATGAGAATCACGGCCTCTTATTTGTAATTTTATACCTGGCATTGGTTTTAAGGAAAGGCGCCCGGTTAATACAATTAATCCATGAAATATATTCTGTTGTTTTCTCTTTTATTCGCCTTATATCCCGCTAAATCGCAATCTTATATTACCAGGGATATCAAATCCTTTGGGGCCAAAGGAAATGGCAAAACCAATGATAATGCCGCCTTTGAAAAAGCGGCTGAATTTTTCAACAAGCGGGGAGGGAATGGCAAATTGATAATATCGAAAGGGAAATATATCGTAGGAAAGCAAAGTTTTACCGGGGGACAGCTTAATCAAGCTGCCTATACCGGCGTAACACGATGAGCCTTGTAAACGTTGTCAACTTTGCCATCCAGGGCAATAGCGGCGCTGTTTTAAAATATAAGGACAGCATCAGGATCGGTGCTTTTTCTCCCGAAACAGGAAAGGTGTTTGATCACGGCAACAATCTTTTTGTTAATCATTCCTATGCAGCTATTCCCGGAATGTGCATTTATCTTTCCAACAGCAGAAATATTCAGATTTCAAATTTGACTATTGATGGAAATAACGGGAAAATGATCCTCGGTGGGGTGTATGGAGATATAGGAAGACAAATTGCGCATTATGGCATATTTATTCAGAATTCGCAAAATATCACTGTTGATAAAGTAAATGTGCATCATTTTGGTTTGGATGGGATATCGGTTTCCAATATAAAAAGAAGTACTCCTGACAGTATTAAAATCACCAACAGTGTTTTTGAATATAATGCACGTCAGGGTTTCTCATGGGTGGGAGGTAATGACGTTTATGTAAAGAATTGCAAATTCAACCACACAGGAAGAGGAAAGTTTGCATCTTCCCCGGGAGGCGGACTAGATATTGAAGCCGAAGTTGGACCGATTAGAAACGGGGTATTTGATAATTGCGAATTTATTGATAATGCCGGGGTAGGAATGGGAGCCGATTCAGGGGATAGTGGTGATTGTACATTCAATAATTGCACTTTCTGGGGTTCTACAAACTGGTCCCTTTGGGTTACCAAACCCAATTTCACCTTCAATAATTGTAATGTTTATGGATCAACTGCAAGCAGTTATACCGCTCCGGATTTAAGGTCTGGCACTAAATTTATCAACTGCCATTTTGAAGATAAACCCTATAACGGAAAAGTTTATGGAACATACCTGGTGGAAAGCAATAATGGAAAATTTATGAGTTTCAGGAATTGCACTTTTGTTTCAAATACAAAAAAACTGGTGTGGTTAAGTTCACCCTCCACTTATACGCTCCAGGAAAAATATCAGTTAATGGATTGCTCTTTCACCATAAATAATACAAATTTGCCAACTGGTGACTTTGTAGCGATTCTTAGAGGGACCGCTTTAAAAAATTGCCAATTCTCTTTTGCAAATCCGGCAGCAAAAGAAAAGAAATATTTTTTAGGAGGCTATAATGAAGGAAGCAATGTGGATCTTGGCGGCAATAAAATCGTTTACAAATAATGAGCAAATCAGCCAATAAAAGATTCAACAGCTAACTGGTAACCCTTCATTCCAAAACCAAAGATCGTTCCGGAGCATTCAGCAGAAATATGAGAAATCTTCCTGAACTCTTCCCGCGCCTCAATGTTGGAAATATGTACTTCGACAACCGGGATTTTTATGGCGGCAATGGCATCTCCAATCGCTATAGAGGTATGAGTATAAGCCCCTGCATTTAATATGATTCCATCCATTTTTTGCCCGGCACTCTGGATCTCGTTAATTAATTCGCCCTCAACATTGCTTTGAAAGTAATCAAAATCGATACTTTCATATTTTTTGCGGAGCTTGTTGAAGTAATGCTCAAAGGTTTCACTGCCATAAATGCCGGTTTCCCTTGTGCCTAATAAATTTAAGTTCGGCCCATTGATGATTGAAATTTTCATATTTTAAAATTACAAAAAACTTTACTAATGGCAAATGAATGAAAAATTTTATAACCGGGATATGTGCTTCTCAACGAAGTGCAGAATGAAATTTGTCGTAAAACTGTACGGTTGCTTTAAATAGTTTTTCAGCCTTCTTGTAAAAGAATTTTCAGGTTACTGCATTGCCGGCAAACGAACATTTTTTGAATATTTCTTGTAATAGCCACCCGGAATCGTTAAGTTTATTGATTCACATTATCTGCAACCATTTCAAAAAACTCATCAAATAAATAGCGGCTGTCATGTGGGCCGGGAGTAGATTCAGGATGATACTGGACAGAAAAAGCAGGACGATCTTTTAGCCTGATGCCTTCTACGGAGTCATCATTTAGATTGATATGGGTAATTTCTATATTTTCTGACTTTCTTATTGCTGCTGCGTCTACCCCAAAACCATGATTTTGCGTAGTGATCTCGCATTTTCCGGTAATTATATTTCTTACAGGATGATTTAACCCTCTGTGTCCATGATGCATTTTAAAAGTGGGAATGCCGTTTGCCAAAGCTAAAAGCTGTTGACCAAGGCAAATACCGAATAGCGGTTTTTTCGCCGCCAGAATATCCTGAACCGTTTTTATCGCATAGTCCATAGGTTCAGGGTCGCCGGGACCATTGCTGATGAAATAACCATTTGGATTAAATTGCTGCAACTCTTCAAAAGATGTTTTTGCATTGAACACTTTTACATAAGCGCCCCGCTCTACAAAACAATTCAGGATATTTTGTTTCATGCCAAAATCTAAAACTGCTATCCGAATTTTGCTATTTTCGTTTCCGGCTGTATAGCTGTTTGAAGTAGAAACACTTGAAGCGAGTTCAAGCCCATCCATGGAAGGAACTTCTGACAAGGTTTTCTTTAGCGCATCAACGTCGGTAATTTCTGAAGAAATTATGCAATTCATGGCTCCCGCTTCGCGGATATGGATCACCAACGCACGGCTGTCAACTCCGTCAATCGCCACAATGTTTTGTTTCTCAAAATATTCCTGGAGCGAATTATCGGCGGCAAATCTTGAATATTGTTCTTCAAGGTTTCTTCCTATAATTCCTTTCACTTTTACGGAATCACTTTCTACATCGGCTTCGTTGATGCCATAATTACCAATGTGAACATTGTTCATGATCACCACTTGCCCATAATAACTGGGATCAGTAAAGACCTCCTGGTAGCCCGTCATTCCTGTGTTGAAACAGATTTCCCCGGTTGTAGTTCCAGTTTTTCCGAAGGCTTTTCCATGAAAAATAGTTCCATCTTCGAGGATGAGAACGGCTGGTTTATTTGAATGCAAGTCAGACATATTTTAAGTTTTGCAAAGAAAAGAAAATCAATCCAGTTATGTTTCCTAAAATTTGAAAAATATTCTATTTACAATTGAATGTGATTAGGGCACAAAAAAAAGCCTGCGATAATGCAGGCTTTTTAAAAAAAAAATTATGCTTTTTCTTCCGTGTCCGGTTGCTGTGATTCTTCAACCGGGGGAGTAGCTTCAGCAACTTTCTCAACCGGCGCACTTTCCAGTGCTTTTGGTTCTGCCGCTTTTTTGCTTTTTCCCGCACGACGAGTTTTTTTCGCTGCTGTTGCAGTTTCGCCTATTCCATTACCATAGATCTCATTGTAATCAACTAATTCAATCATTGCAATTTCCGCGTTATCACCCACTCGTTTGCCGAGCTTGATGATCCTGGTGTATCCACCTGGACGGGAAGCAACTTTTGGACTAATAACATCGAAAAGATTTTTTATTGCTTCTTTATCCTGCAAATGACTGAATACGATACGACGCTGATGCGTGGTGTTTTCTTTTGCCTTTGTGATCAATGGTTCAACATAAGGGCGTAATGCTTTTGCTTTCGCTAAGGTGGTTACTATTTTCTTATGTTCAAATAATTGGCACGCCAGATTGCTTAGTAAAGCTTTTCTGTGGCTGGCTGTTCTGCTGAGGTTGTTACCTTTGTCTCCGTGACGCATGACTTGTTGTGTTTTATAGGTTATACCGTGTCAGGAATTATAACCTTGTTTATTGAATATTATAAGTTGCTTTTGAAAGACGCTTATTCGTCATCCAATTTCAATTTGCTAAGATCTAATCCAAAACCTAAACCTCTTTCGTTCAGAACCTGTTCGATTTCACTCAAAGATTTTTGGCCAAAGTTTCTGAATTTCATCAGGTCTTCCTGCTCATACTGAACCAGTTCGCTTAATGAGTTGATTTTAGCCGCTTTCAGGCAGTTAAACGCCCTTACAGAAAGGTCAAGATCTTCTAACGGAGTTTTCAGAACCTTGCGAAGTTGCAATGTTTGTTCATCAACCAGGTCTTCTTTCTTTTCTTCTTTGTTGTCGAAAGTGATATTTTCATCGGTGATGATCATCAGGTGCTGAATCAAAATCGGCTTGAAGCTTGTTTTACCGCTTCTTCAGGATGAATGGTACCGTCAGTAACCACATCCATGACCAGTTTTTCGAAATCTGTACTTTGTTCAACACGGGTATTTTCAATGTTGTACTTAACGTTTTTGATTGGTGTGTAAATAGCATCAACAGCAATATATCCGAAATGTGAACTTTTTTCTCTGCTTTCTTCTGCCGGAACATAACCACGTCCTTTTGCAATGGTGATTTCAATATCTAATTTCGCTGAATTATCCATAGTGCAAATCAGCAATTCAGGATTCATTACTTCAAAAGAAGGAGAGGCTTCTCCAATCATTCCGGCAGTGAATTCTGATTTATTTTTCAATGAAAGACCGATTTTTTCTGTACCTGCATCCTGATCCGTTTTCTTTTTGAAACGAACCTGCTTCAGGTTAAGAATAATTTCAGTTACATCTTCTGTAATACCTTTTATCGTTGCAAATTCGTGATCGGCGCCAGCAATGCTGATACCAACAATTGCATAACCTTCCAAAGAATTCAGCAATACCCTGCGAAGTGCATTACCGATTGTTACACCATATCCTGGTTCTAAGCGGACGGAATTCGAACTGCGCTTCAAAATCAGTACTTTTTTGAAGAACGATTTTGTCTGGTTTTACAAAATTTAAAATGGCCATTTTTTATTTTGTTTTAGGTTTTATCACAAACCCTTTAAGAGTTTGCGATTATTAATTATTAACTTTTTTATTTTCCCGCATCTGCCAGAGGCAGGTTATGAGATTACTTACTGTACAATTCGACAATCAGTGATTCTTTAATGTTTTCAGGAACACTTTCTCTTTCAGGATAAGCGATAAATGTTCCTTTCATTGCAGTTTCACTCCAGTCGAGCCAATTAAATTTTGGATTCTTTGGACGTAGATTAGCAGTTAGTGAGGCATTTTGAGCAGTCTTTTTTTTCAAACCAATTTCATCTCCTGGCTTTAAAGAATAAGAAGGAATGTTCACTATTTCACCGTTAACGGTAATATGTTTGTGCGAAACCAACTGGCGGGCAGCCTGACGGCTTGGAGCGATTCCCATACGGAAAACGGTATTATCAAGACGTGCTTCGAGTAGTTTGATCAATTGCTCACCGGTAACGCCTTTACGACGCGCAGCTTCATTGAAAGTTTTGCGGAATTGTTTTTCCAATAAGCCATAAGTGTATTTGGCTTTTTGTTTTTCACGAAGTTGAAGAGCGTATTCACCAAGGCTTTTGCGCTTGCGTGCTGCTCCGTGCATTCCCGGAGGATTGCTGTTTTTGGTTAACCATTTTCCATTTCCTGTAATGGGTTCTCCGAAAATCCTGGAGATCTTTGTTTTTGGTCCTGTGTAACGAGCCATAATTTGATTTGATTTTTTAGTGTCGGTGAATCATCATTAAAAATCGAAAATTAATGATACACCCGATTATTAAATATATGGGGAATAAGCCGTTGCCTTTAAGATTAAAGGCAACGGACAAAAAATTTATACTCTTCTCTTTTTCGGAGGTCTGCAACCGTTGTGGGGTAAAGGAGTGATGTCTTTAATCATTACGACTTCGATTCCTGATTGAGACAATGACCTGATAGCACCTTCACGACCTGATCCTGGTCCTTTAACATAAACATCTACACTCTTTAAACCAGCATCTAATGCAACTTTAGCTGCATCGGCTGCCGCCATTTGCGCAGCGTAAGGAGTGTTCTTTTTAGAACCTCTGAAACCCATTTTACCTGCTGAAGACCAGGAAATAACCTGTCCCTGCTTGTTGGTTAAACTGATAATGATGTTGTTGAAACTTGCTACGATATGGGCATCGCCATAGTTTTCTACTTTTACAACTCTTTTCTTTGCAGCCGCTTTCGCGTTTGTTGCTTTTGCCATAATAAATTCTGATAGGTAATCTTTAAAAAATAATTCCTGTCGTGGAAACTACCAGGACAGGTCGAATCAATCCTGCTTCCGACTTAAAGCGATCTGGTATTGATTCAAAAAAACAAGCCTTTATGAAAAAGCCGGAAGCCATGAGACGTTTCTGACTCATGGCTCCTTAGCTGATTTTATTTCTTAGGTGCCTTTTTCTTACCGGCAACTGTTTTGCGTTTTCCTTTGCGGGTACGGCTGTTGGTGCGAGTACGTTGACCGCGCAATGGCAATCCTTTACGATGCCTCAATCCACGGTAGCAAGCGATATCAAGCAAACGCTTTATGTTTATTTGAACTTCACTGCGCAAAGCGCCTTCAGTTTTGAATTCGTTGTTGATCACATTACGAATGGCCGTTTGTTCCTCGTCATTCCACTCATTTACTTTTTTGTTGTAATCAACATTCGCTTTGTCTAAAATATACGGGCGGTAGAAGCGTCCAATACCAAATATATATGTAAGACCAATTTCGCCTCTTTTGTTTTTTGGTAAATCTATACCGGCAATACGAGCCATATATGAATTTCTGATTTTTAATTTTTAATTTGATTTCAAATTTACCCTTGTCTTTGCTTAAAGCGGGGATTCTTTTTGTTGATGACATAAAGCCTTCCTTTTCTTCTTACGATCTTGCAATCAACGCTTCTTTTTTTTATTGAAGCTCTTACTTTCATGGTTTCACTTTGTTTTTTTTTGTCTGTGAAAGACTTGTTATTTATATCTGAAAATGATGCGTCCCCTTGAAAGATCGTAAGGACTCATCTCTACTCCAACTTTGTCTCCTGGTAAAATTCTGATATAATGCATCCGCATTTTACCGGAAATGGTCGCCAAAATCTCATGGCCGTTTTCAAGCTTTACCCTGAACATAGCGTTGGATAAGGCTTCCAGAATTGTACCGTCTTGTTTGATTAGTGCTTGCTTCGCCATATTGTTTTTGGGAGCGCAAAGATAAGTGGAAAAATTTAATTTTAGAAAAAAAATGCAAGGATAAATATTATTTGCAAAAAACACATTACAAAAACCCTTTTCCTGACGGTTTCCCGTTATCCTTGATTTTAAGGATTGCAAGATAGTTTGTTTTTATATTTACATTGAAAATTCTAAAATTAAATCAAATGAAAAACAAAATTTTGATTTTTTCCTGTGTCATGCTTTTAGTTGTCTCCTGCAAAAAGAACGAAAGCAATTCAACCGCTTCTCAATCTGATACTTATTTAAATGTACAAGCTGGAAGCTCGTGGACATATCATGATCTTAATTCTTCCGGTGCTACTCCTGTTAATACTGACTATACCCTTACCTCCTCATCAAAGGATACGCTTATCAATTCCCGTTCCTACCATATCTATAGCTATTCCTACGGCGGCAGCCAATATCTCAATTTGTCGGGCCATGATTATTATCAATATGATTCTGTTCCGGGCGCGATGGGAAAAATTTTTGAAAGATTGTATTTGAAAGATAATGCAGCGATTGGCGAAAGCTGGAAACAGGATATTTCATTTACACCTGCCGGTTTTCCAACTGCGATTCCTGTTACTATCACAAATTCAATTGCTGAAAAGGGAATTTCAAGAACGGTGAATGGTACATCCTATGTCAATGTTATACATGTGTCTGCCACGATCACTTCTTCTGTTATTCCTTCAGGTTCGCTCACTTCAGCATTAGATAGTTATTACGCTCCGAAATATGGTTTGATAGAAAATACTTCAATCGTTCATCTGAATTATTTAGGAAATACTGAAAACGTGAATATTCAAACCAAATTGACAAGTGCAATATTGAAATGAAATTATACCGACTTTACACTGTAAATATTGCAACCATTTTTCTGTCGGCATAATACCATCTAATATTCACACATAGTTCTTCTGACTATTTAGTAAATAAAATGGTATTATATCACCTCGTCTGTCAGATGCACTTTCGTCATGGCGGAATAATGATGTTGTAATTCATGAACGGCAATATGGTGCTGCATGACCCGCTTCTCATCGCGATACCACATGATGAATTGGGAAAAATTATCCTGCTCGGGAGTTTGAACACGAAAAGCGCCTTTCAGGTATTTGACAGAGCCATCCTCATTCACCTGCTTGGAAAATTTTAATTTGAACAACTGTTGTTCATCAAGCGGTATGGGATAAAGATCCTCGCTATTGAAATAGAATTCCTGAACCCCATTGTAAACAGAAATTTCCTTTTCATCATTATTAAAGTTGGTTACTTCTCCCTGGAAGGCCTGGCCATCCATTTCTGCAAGTACATAATCTCCTTTTTTTAAGTCGCTGAATTTTATCATACTGCTTTATTTTTTTTTAAATTTAAAGAATATTTATACAAAAACGATTTTTGATAAAAATATATCTATATAAAAGCACTACTGATGGTAATGCATTGGAGGATGAAAAAGAAAAAAAACTGAAAAAAAGTCCGTTTGCTACATCTGGCATTATTCCGCCCAGCTCATAACGTAGTTCTCATCTTCAATATCCAGCGCTTGCTTTGTTAATTGAAGTGGATGAAAGGTATCGACCATGACGGCGAGTTCCTGAGTCTCTTTCATTCCAATACTTTTTTCAACTGCGCCGGGATGAGGCCCATGAGGAATTCCGCCGGGATGCAATGTGATCATCCCACGCGTGACGTGCTTGCGGCTCATGAAATCGCCATCAACATAATAGAGTACTTCATCGCTATCGATGTTGCTATGGTTGTAGGGAGCGGGAATAGAAAGCGGGTGATAATCAAACAATCTCGGAACGAAGGAGCAGATTACGAAGTTGTGTCCTTCAAAAGTGAGATGCACGGGCGGCGGTTGATGCACTCTTCCTGTTATCGGTTCAAAATCATGGATTGAAAAGGCGAATGGATAACAGCAGCCATCCCATCCAACGACATCGAATGGATGATGCAAATAATGAATTCCATACATCATGCCTTTCTTTTTTACCATCAGTAAAAAATCACCTTCTTCATCAATGGTTTGCAGGTTTTTCGGAACCCTTATATCTCTTTCGCAATAAGGCGAATTTTCCATCAACTGGCCATAATTGCTCACGTATTTTTTGGGATAACGGATAGGGCTAAACGATTCTACAATAAAGAGGCGGTTGTTCTCTTTTTCGAATTCGATTTGATAAATACTGCCCCTGGGAATAACCAGGTAATCTCCATAGGCAAATGGAATTTCTCCATATTGTGTTTTTAATATTCCGTTTCCTTCATGAACAAAAATCACTTCATCAGCGTCTGCATTTTTATAAAAGTAATCCTTCATGCTTTCTTTCGGAGCGGCCAGTGAAACATGCACATCACTGTTAACCAAAACCGGTTTGCGGCTTTTTAAATAATCATTTTCCGGTTGAATTGAAAATCCCTGGAAACTGCGGTGTTTCAACATTTTCTCTTCAGCGATTTCAGGAATCACGCTGTAAGGTTCATCCGTTTTAATGATCTGGGTTGGAGGATGCGAATGATAGAGAAGCGATGAATCGGAAGAAAAACCTTCAGTCGAAAATAATTGTTCAGAATATAATCCTCCATCCGGCTTGCGGAATTGAGTGTGGCGTTTATGCGGAATGGTACCTAACCGGTGATAATGTGGCATGGAAGTAAAATTTTATAACTTCTGTAAAATTACGAAACTAAACCCCAATTATTTTCCGGCCGTTTCTGTTGAGCCTGTTCATTTTCCAGCAAACGAATCTTTTTTCAATAATTTTTAAACCTGGAATGCTCAACTTATAACTCTCAAAAGTTTTTAACGATTCCTCTTTCCTTTCCGGTATAAAAGTTGCTTTATTCGCGCAAAAACCAATATCTCCGCATGAAAAAAAGCTGTTTATTTTCAATCATTTTTTCTTTACTATTTATTCCCTTTTCATCTTTTACACCAGCAGGCAATTCATCGCTTGTCAAGGATATTTATGGTCTCACCAATCAATTTAGAAAATCGAAAGGACTGCCGGAATTAATCATTCGCGATGACCTGAATGCGATTGCAAGGCAACACAGTGCAGATATGGCCAGCGGACGATCCACTTTTGGACATGAAGGTTTTGAACAAAGAAGCGTTTTGGCGGGAAGAACCATCAAACCTTTGTCCCGGTTTGCAGAAAATGTGGCTTATGGCGCATCGACGGCACAACAGGTTTTCAACGGCTGGAAAAATTCTCCGGGCCACCGAAAAAATATGCTTGGAAAATATAAATATATCGGAATCGGTATAGCGAAAGACAGGCAAGGCAAAATTTTTTATACAGAAGTTTTTGCCGGATAACTACTGTATTCCATATACTGAAACGATTAATTCACAAATCCCCATTTGATCCCGAATCTGAAAATAAATCCGGGAGTAGGATAAAGCGGCGCAGCGAAATTATTATCGGTGAAACCGAAACCATGGGTAATATCAACAGTGTTCAGATTTTCCATCTTCAGGAAAACATAAAACGATTTTATCCGGAAATTAAAAAATAAATCGACTTCAGGAAGATTGCTGATTGTAACGCTGTCTTGCGGAAAAAACTGGCCCATCACCGGTGAATAATTCCACGGCTTGTATGGCGTATTGTATTTTATGTCAAGCCCGGTACTCAAATTCAGGTTTTTGAAAAAATTCCCTTCAAAAGCAAGCCTTTGGCGGGTATAAAACAAGGGAACCCTGACAGGATTTTTTCCGGCAGTTTGCTGAACAATAAAATCACTGTACAAATTAAGATGACCTGCGATTTTATTTTTTGCGGAAGCAGTGAACTGGGTAATATTCACAAGCCCATTGAACTGATCTGTCTGATAAAAATTCTTGAAATACGTGTAATTAGCAATTGAGATATTCCTCGCCATCAAATTGAATTTCGGATTATTGGCAATGGCTGTCAACACAGTTATGTTCTCTTTTTTGGTGATCAAGTTGTTATGAAAATTAAAAGAGGAGTTTCCTTCAAAAATATAAGAAGGGGAACGGTTCACATTCTGAAAAGAAAGCTGAACATTTCCCAGGCGGGCATTTAAAAAACGGGTAAGGTTTGCGTAAATATTGAAATCGCCGATATTCAAACCAGTAGCATAAAATTCCCCATTTGCTATCGCATCCCATTTTTTGTTACGGGTTTTATTGCGGTATTCTCCGTGAAGCACGACATTGTAAAAATTCTTTTTGCCAGAATAAAAATAACCGGAAAAATTTTCCAGCCGCAAACCCGCTTCAATAAACTGTCCGGGATTTTTTGTTTCCGGAAACTGGCGGATCACAAAATCATTCGACACGAATTTCCACTTATCCTGAACGAGGAAATTCAATCCATAAACAGGACTTAACGTTGTATCATAATGCTGCTTAAAAAATGCAGAATCGTTTCTGGCAAATTGCGGATTAGTTAGAGTATCCTTGAAGGTGTAGGAGGAAGAACCATAATTTATCGTATGCTGCAACCTGAATTTGGGATAAAATAAATAATTGGTTGTGGTGTCATTTATGATGATGGAATCCTTGATTCCGAAATCATAACTCTGCCTGAAGAATGCGGTAAAATCATTGTACAGGTTTCCGGTGTTAATTTTTGTTGAAAAAACATTGAAGGTGGTTTGAACATCGCCACCAAGATTAACGGGAACGGCAAAACGCTTTTTGTTATTTGGGTTTTGCAAGAGTGAATCATTGCCAATTCCACCGTTTTCAGAAGAAGACAGCTTGTTGCCCAATAATACCAGGTAGGCCGAATATCTTTTTCTTTTTCCCTGGTAATTGCTGAAAAAACGATAGTTGTTGTGGTTGGTGTTTTGCGACTGAAAAAATCCGGGTGAAGAGATCAGGCGATATTCAATTCCGGCGTTCCAGTTTGGTTTAATATTTTGTGTTTGAAGGACTTTAACTACCTGTTCTTTCCCCGAAGCAAGATAATAACCGAGTTCCGTATAGGGCCGGGTTGTCTTGAAAAATCGGGTGTTCTCTAAGGTATATTTGTAAACGTCGAAAGCATGGAATCCTGCATCCCATCCGGCTTTCAATAGAGGGCTAAACAAAACGGGATATGCGGCGTTGCCATTATTTCCAAGAGTTACATAGTTTGGCGGTACGGAATAAATTTTATTAAAATCATTCACAGAAGAATCAAGGTAATCGCTTTGCAAAGACTCGAGATACCGATAGGAAATGGTTATGGAATCTGCAAGATCGTTTCGGTGCTGGAAACCAATGGTGTCGGTTTTTGTTTGCGACTTATTTTCCGTTACGCCTTGCACTGTACTTCCCGGTCTTATTCTCGGAATTTGTGAATAGGATAATTGGAAACCAAGCAGGAGAATGAGGAGTGAACCAAATCTTCGAAAGGGTCTTGTATTGAAAAATATTTTTTTTGAAATATCCATGCACTGTGTTCTATAACTGCCCGATCAATTGTTTGAAAATTAAAGTGAGTTTAGGTTCAGCATCCTTGGCGGCCTGCAAAACCTCTTCATGGGTTATGGTGTTTTCTTCTTCCCTGATTCCAATATCTGTGATTACGCTGATAGCAAAAACCGGCAGGCCTAAATGCACTGCTGCGATCACTTCCTGCACTGTGCTCATTCCCACGGCATCGCCCCCAATTATGTTCAGCATTTTATATTCCGCCCGGGTCTCAAAAGTTGGACCTGTAACGCCGACATATACGCCTTCCTTTAAATCAATCTTATTTTCAGCCGCAATCTGCTTCGCTTTTTCTATCAGATCTGTTTTATATGGTTCGCTCATGTCCGGAAATCTTGGACCAAATTCGGCTTCATTTTTTCCAAGCAGAGGATTGAGTGTCAGCAAACTTATATGATCTTTGATGAGCATCAGGTCGCCCACTTTATAGGAAAGGTTTGTTCCGCCTGCAGCATTGCTGATCAATAAGGTTTCAATTCCTAAAAATTTAAAAACACGAATGGGAAAAACAACTTCAGAAGTTGAGTAACCTTCATAATAATGAAACCGGCCCGCCATGGCCACTACTTTCTTGCCAGACAAGGTTCCAAAAATCAGTTTGCCGCTGTGTCCTTCAACCGTGCTTACCGGAAAATGTGGAATATCTTCGTAAGGAATTTCACATTCAATGTCGATTTCACCAGTAAAACTTCCAAGGCCGCTCCCCAATACAATTCCTACCAAAGGTTTCGTACTATATTTTGATTTTATAAATTCAACCGCATCATTAATTCGTGTCAGCATAAGCAATTTTTAATTTTTTTCAAAGGTATGCGAAGATAAGGAAGAATGCTCCATGGGAAGGATTTGAAGGGCATGGGAATCGGGAAAAAAACGACATTTTATTTACGGATAGCAGTAGATAAAACAGTGTGTTCTATGGTTTTGAAATAGAGGTTGGATACGCGTAACAATCACATTCTTCCTCGTCACATAGTAATTTTTTTAACACCGGATCTTTTAAAACGTCCATATAATCCATCGGTTTTTTATTCACATAAATTGTTCGGTAAACGAGGCGGATTCCATGACTGTAATCAACATACCAGTTTACATGACCGGTATGTAATGGCTGAATGGGTTTTCCATCCATTTTGTGCCATCCATAGATTGCTACTTTATCCTTGTTGGCAGCTTGTGTAATTCTTCCTGTAATCACAACATCTTTTTTTATTCCCGCAATTAAACCTTTTTTCATTTTTCTCTGACCTTCGATTACCAGGTTATGCTGGAACATAGTGATTGCGCTGTCGCGAAAAATGTACATCGGCACTGGTTCAAGTTTAACTTTTGCAGCATTGTAAATATCATCGACAATTTTTTTTGTTGGCAAAAAACAATGCAGACTGTCGGCAATCAATTGTGCAGTCATCGGCGTTAATGGAACTCTTGCAAAATCTTTATCTGAACCGATGGATAAATAATCAGGAAGAACAAAATAAAAAGCTTCTACCTTTTTTCCATCCGGATTCAAGATAGAAGTTTTGATTTTTACAAATTGCCTGAGAAAGGAAGGGACATTTCCGTTGAGTATTTCATTTTTGGCAAGTTCCTCTCTTTTTATCCTGTCAGCGGCAAACACTTCATGGTAGAATTCATTGCCGCTTATAGCTTGCGAATTTCTTGCAGGGAAACCAATACGATGCGTTGAATTGCAGGAGAAAAGGACAATAAGAAGAAGAAATGCAAAATTTTTCATAATCCAATTTAGTGTTAACGATTATCTTCGCAAAAATTTTTTTATGAATTTACACGAATATCAGGCAAAGGAATTATTGAAAAGATATAATGTTCCGGTTCAGGAAGGAATTGCATGCAGCACAGTTACGGAAGCTGAAGAAGCATATCGTTTTATCAGCAGTGAATATGGAAGCAAGTTTGCGGTTATAAAAGCGCAGATCCATGCAGGTGGAAGAGGAAAAGGAACGATTCGGGGTACAGAACAAAGAGGTGTGGCGGTTGCAAAAAATGCGGAAGATGTAAAAACAATTGCTCAAAATATTTTAGGAGGAACGCTGGTAACAATTCAGACCGGCGAAGCGGGAAAAGTGGTAAATAAAATTCTGGTTGCCCAGGATGTATATTATGAAGGAGCCGAACCGGTAAAGGAATTTTATCTTTCTATTTTACTCGACAGGTCTAAAGGGAAAAACGTTATCATGTACAGCACGGAAGGTGGAATGAACATTGAAGACGTGGCCCACGAAACGCCAGAAAAAATATTTAAAGAATGGGTTCATGCGGGTGGAGGATTAGCTCCTTTTCAGGCGAGAAAAATCGCCTTTAATCTTGGACTGAGCGGTAATTCTTTCAAGAATTGTGTGAAGTTTGTAACTAATTTATATAATGCCTATGTCGGACTTAGATTGCAGCATGCTTGAAATCAATCCGATGTTTAAAACCAGTGATGGCAAACTGATCGCGGTTGATTGTAAAATGAATATTGATGATAACGCATTGATGCGCCATCCGGATATTGCTGCTTTGCGTGATGTAAGCGAAGAAGATCCAACAGAAGTTGAAGCAGCAAAATTCAATCTCAATTTTGTGAAATTGGATGGCAATGTTGGTTGCATGGTAAACGGCGCCGGACTTGCTATGGCGACGATGGATATGATCAAATTGAGTGGCGGCGAACCTGCCAACTTTTTGGACGTAGGCGGTACCGCTAATGCCCAAACTGTGGAAGCAGGGTTCAGGATCATCTTAAAAGATCCAAAAGTAAAAGCTATTCTGATAAATATTTTTGGCGGAATCGTTCGGTGCGACCGTGTAGCACAGGGAGTCATAGACGCGTATCAATCTATCGGTAATATTGAAATCCCGATAATTGTTCGTTTGCAGGGAACCAATGCAGAAGTGGCTAAAGAATTAATTGATAAAAGCGGGCTGAAAGTGGAATCTGCAATTTTGTTAAGCGAAGCTGCTGAACTCGTGAATAAAGCGGTAGCATAATAGTTTTATATAAAATTTAAAAGGGTTTGCACCGCCGGTTGCAGGCCCTTTTTATTTTAATTCGAATGGAGAATTTTATACAAAAAAATAAATCTGTTACCTTTAGGATGATAAGCATTCCGTAAAAAATTTCTTTTAGAAACATTGGTTATGATCTCTGAAAACGCCGATTTGTCTTTTCATTATTTTGATGCTTTATTCAAAAACGCAAAACAGAATGCCATCGTAATATTGGACACCAATGGGGTCGTAATTGCGATTAACCCTGCTTTCACCAAAAGTTTTGGTTATGAAGAAAAAGATATTGTAGGAAAATCCGGAGTGATTTTATTTACAATCGAAGATCAGAAAAAAGGACTGCCTGAAAAAGAAATAGCAACTGTTTTATCTCGTGGTCAGGCCAATGACAATAATTATCTTGTTAATAAAAACAAAGAATATACATGGGTTTCCGGTGAATCTGTTTTGGTTAAAAATGACCACGGGGAAAAGGTTATTATAAAAGTCTTGCAAAACATCCATGCGCAAAAACTATATGAGGCATCCCTTCGTGCCTTGAATGATTTTAATGAAAGTATTTTGCAGACGATCAGCGATTCTGTAATTGTATTAGATGAAAAAATGAACCTGGTAAAGGCCAATGATGCCTTTTTGAAATTGGTCAACGAAAGTGAAAAGGAAGTGACGTTATTAAATTTTTCTGATTTTTTAAATCTTTACGATTCGAGTAACAGGCTTTCAAAAAATTTAGAACAGATGCTCATCACGCAAACGGGTTTTTCAAATATGGAAATTGAAATCGAAACGCAAGATCATAGTACAAGGACTCTTCAAGTTCGTTGCATGCCGTTAGTGAACTCTGAAAATAAAAATTTCCTGCTGGTCATTCATGACATCACTGTTTCAAAGACTCTTGAAAAACAGAGGGATGATATAATTGGATTTGTGACTCATGAACTTAGAAATCCATTGTCAAACCTTGTTTTATCAAGTGAAGTAATGAAAGAAGCTATTAAGGAAAACGATACTTCTTTGATGAATAATATGCTCGGCCGTTTTGGAAATAACGTGGAGCGAATGACTAAAATCATTGCTGGCTTATACGAATCAACAAAAGTAAATTCAGGAAATTTTTTGCTGGAGATGTCTGAATTTGATTTTGGTGAAATGGTTGCTGAAGCGATCGAAACCATAGAAGTTTTGCATCCTTCATTTCAGATCTTTGTGAGTGGCGACACGGAATTTCAGGTAGTTGCAGATCGAAATCGCATCATTCAGGTGATAACCAACTTCCTCAGCAATGCAATTAAATATTCCAATGGAAATAATAAAGTAAATCTTTCTGTATATGTGGATAATCAAAAAGCTACTGTTTCTGTAAAAGATGAAGGAGCGGGGATTTCGAAGCATTATCTTCCTTATGTTTTTGACAGATTCTTCAGGACCGAAAAAACGAGAAATATTGAAGGGGTCGGTTTAGGACTTTACCTTTGTAAGCAAATTATCGGTGCCCATAACGGTCAGGTTTGGGTTGAAAGTGAAGAAGGAAAAGGATCGACTTTTTATTTCTCCATTCCTTTAAGACCTCTGTAAAAATTGAGTGATTTCATTTAAAATCCGCGGTCACAGAATAAATACTATTTTTCTACGGCTTCCCGCTTATAAAATTTAAAACCACCTTCCTGTTTGATAAGAGTGCATCCATTGCAGGAACTATCAAATGAAGTGTTAGTGATTTTTACCACAAAAAAGGCTGGTTTTGTTATATTTCCCTTTAGCAAGAATTCTTCATCCTCCTCTCCATAGGTCGGAAATGCTGGTTTTTTGCCATAGAAATATTGGGCATAACTTCTAAAGCCAACAGGCCAAACATAGACATCTTTACCCTGCAGGCTTTCATAAAACTTTATTGCCGGGGCCTGAGAATATTGTTCAATTTTGGGAACAACGGCTATCAAATAAATGAATAAAAAAACTGCGGTTGAATAAAATAAAAACAAAATGCCGCGCTGATTTTTCTTTTGGAAGAAAAACAGTACCGACAGCAATACAGCAACAAAATAACCAATGCCAATAAAGCTTTCAAAACCAGTCCAGTGCACATCGACATTCAGACTTGCAGCGGCGAAGGGATCTTTTAAATAAGGGAGAATAAGTTCATGGTGATTGGCAACGTAAGGAAGCGCTGCTAATAAAAACGAAAACAGAAATCCTACAATTATTATTAATACAAGCAGCGACCGCTTCATTCTTGTTTTGGTTTCTAAGAGCCGGTCCAGATAAACGGTTGCTAAAAATGCCAAAGGCATGTAGGTTAATGAAGAATAATGGACGATTTTGGTTTTTGAAATACTAAAAAGAATCATGACCGCCCAAAAAAGAATCTTCATTAATTTTTGAAAATCATTTTTCTCGCCCGTAATTTTTCCGAATAAGACCGGTAAAGCAATAATTGAAATAGGGAAACAGCCCAAAAACACAACGATAAAATGATAATAAAAAGGTTCTCCATGGCTTGCTACGGGATGGAGAAAAAGATCGGCCTGCACCCAAAGAAATTCTTTTAAAAACCATAAACCGTTTTGCATGATTTCCTGCCCAAACCATAATAAACAAACAGCCGTAAAGAAGAAAGCAAACAGAAGGATTTTTTTTATGCCGGGAAAATTCTTCCATTTTTTTATGAGGAAATAAACTAAAAAAACGAGCAGGAACACCAGCAGGGCAACAGGTCCCTTGGTTAACGTTCCTAATCCAATAAAAAGTCCGGCGATTGAAACATTCCAATATTTATTTTTAAAAATATGCCCCGAAACATCTTTATACATGAAATAAATACCGAGGAAAATAAAATAATTAAAAACCGGGTCAATGATGGCAGACTTGAAATACAGATGCGGAAGAAAAGTGCCGAGATAACTTAGCGCCCAAATAAATCCAAACCGTGGCGATTTGTATTTTTTCCCAATTAAAAAGAAAGTAACTAAGGTGATGATTCCAAAAATGGCATTGGGAAACCGCGCTGCAAATTCATTGATTCCGAAAATCTTCATTGCTGATGCCTGGAGCCAAAAGAAAAAAGGTGGTTTTTCTGCAAAGGGTTGAAAGTTGATCTGCACTCGATGATAGTTTCCGCTCACAATCATTTCCCTTGCTGATTCAGCGAAATTAATTTCGTCCCAATCAAAAAGATGAACCCTTCCCAGAAAAGGAATAAAGAAAAGAATCCCCGATAAAATAATTAAGGCAAGATAAAAATTACTATTCTTTTTATTTATTGAGTTAGCAATTTCCATTTATAAACTTTCAGTTTAGTAAGAAAATAAAGAACCGAAACTTTTAAAACGCCTAAACCATAAGTGATGCTTCTCTTTAAATTGATTGAAGAAGCTTCCTCGAAATATTTTGTAGGACAGGTAACTTCAGCGATCTCAAAATCATTATAGAAAATTTGTGCAACCATTTCGTTATCGAAAATAAAGTCATCTGAATTTCCTGAATAATTAATTTTTTCCAAAACGTCTTTGTGATATGCTCTGTAACCTGTATGGTATTCAGAAAGTTTTTGATTCATCAGGATATTCTGAAACAAAGTCAGGAACCGGTTTGCAACATATTTGTATAAAGGCATTCCTCCTTTCAGTGCCCCTTTTCCCAGGATGCGGCTGGCGAAAACCACTTTATAAAGATCATTGCCAATCATTGAAATCATTGCCAGCAAAAGTTTAGGAGTGTATTGATAATCGGGGTGCAACATAATGACAATATCGGCCTTCAATTCCAGTGCTTTGTCATAACAACTTTTTTGATTTCCTCCGTAGCCTTTGTTACGTGTGTGTTGAATGATATGCCTGATGCCAATTCTTTTCGCCACTTCAACTGAATTGTCTGTACTGTTGTCATCCACAAGAACCAGCTCATCCACTACGTCGAAAGGAATTTCAGAGATCGTTTTTTCCATTGTTAACGCGGCGTTGTATGCGGGCAGTACCACCACCACTTTTTTATCTTTATACATGTATCCCTCTATAAAATTTTTGCAAAGTAAACGAATCCTTTCTATACTTGCGGCGGCTGGCAGAGTGGTGTTAGCAAATCTTTTGCAGCAGGCGAACTTTTTTTAAGTTTTATTGTTTTCAATCAGCACGTCTTCAAACAAAAACCTCTTGTCTTCCAAAACCTTTTTTACTTTTGGCGCTTATTTATTGATAAAATAAATGTTGAAAGAAAATATACAAAAATTATCAAAAGAGTATTCAGAGGAGTTTGTGGAAATCAGGCGGCATTTGCATGCCCATCCTGAACTGAGTTATGAGGAGTTTGAAACTTCTAAATTCATCCAGGATAAATTGAAAGAGTGGGGAATCAGCTTTCAGGTGATGGCAAAAACAGGAGTTGTGGGGATTATAGAAGGAAAAAATCCCACAAAAAGAATTCTTGCGCTCAGGGCCGATATCGATGCATTGCCCATCACCGAAAAAAATAATGTGGAGTACCGATCAAAAAATGAAGGGGTGATGCATGCCTGTGGTCATGATGTACATACCACTTGCCTTCTCGGTGCAGCGAAGATTTTGAACGAGTTGAAAAATGAATGGGAAGGAACAATTAAATTGATTTTTCAGCCTGGAGAGGAAAAAAATCCTGGGGGCGCAAGCCTTATGATAAAAGAAGGAGTTCTTGAAAATCCAAAACCAGATGCCATTTTTGCATTGCATGTTCATCCGAACCTGGAAGTGGGAAAGTTAAGTTTCAGGGGCGGAATGGTTATGGCAAGTGCTGATGAAATTTACATAACCGTGAAAGGAAAAGGCGGCCATGCTGCTGCTCCACATCTTACTTCTGACACCATCCTCACCGCTTCGCAATTGGTAGTGAATCTACAGCAGGTTATCAGCAGGATGAATAACCCTTTCAACCCTTCTGTACTATCTATTACTTCTTTTCAAGGAGGTAATACAACCAATGTAATTCCCTCAGAAGTAAAACTAATGGGAACTTTCAGGGCGATGAATGAAGATTGGAGATTTAAAGCCCATGATCTGATTAAAAATATCTGCAGGAACACGGCTGATATTTCGGGAGCGGAGATTGATGTGGAAATTGATGTAGGTTATCCTTTTGTCGTTAACAATATTGAACTGACGGAAAAGGCCAGGCAAAAAGCTGTTGAATGGACAGGACTGCAAAATGTAGAGGAAACGGAGATGCGCATGGGGGCCGAGGATTTTGCATTTTATTCTCATTTGATCCCCGCCTGCTTTTTCAGGCTCGGCGTAGGCAATCTTGCAAAAAATATTACTTCAGGCGTTCACACACCAACATTCAATATTGATGAGAATGCTATTGAAAAGGGAATGGGAATTATGGCCTGGCTGGCGGTTTCTGTTTCCGTTTAACGAATTCTGTACAATGAGTATCTTTACTTTTTTTAAAATAAAATCACGGTTCTGTTCGTAGGACCCGGTTTAACAAATATCTATGCAAAAAAATCTTAGAAATCAGGAGGCGCTTGATTATCATTCAAAAGGGAGGCCGGGAAAAATAGAGGTCATTCCAACAAAAGCAACAAAAACACAACGAGATCTTTCATTGGCCTATTCTCCCGGCGTGGCGGTTCCCTGCATGGAAATTCACGACAATCCGGAAATGGCTTATCAATATACGGCAAAAGGAAACCTGGTTGGGGTTATCAGCAACGGAACAGCGGTTTTGGGATTGGGCGATATTGGTGCTATAGCCGGCAAGCCGGTAATGGAGGGAAAAGGGGTTTTATTTAAAATTTTCGCCGACATCGATGTTTTTGATATTGAAATCAATGAAACAGATCCTGAAAAATTTGTTGAAATAGTTGCAGCGCTTGAACCCACGTTCGGAGGGATTAACCTGGAGGATATCAAAGCTCCTGAGTGTTTTTATATTGAGCAGAAATTAAAAGAGCGTTTAAAGATTCCTGTTATGCACGATGATCAGCACGGAACGGCGATCATCAGTGCGGCGGCGTTGTTAAACGCGCTTGAAATTCAGAAGAAAAAAATAGGCAAAGCGAAGTTTGTTGTCAACGGAGCCGGAGCGGCTGCAATGGCATGTGTTCAGCTTTATGTAGCGGTGGGGGCCAATCCTTCCAATTTTATTATGTTTGACAGGAAAGGCGTTTTATACAGGGATCGAGAAAATTTTGATCCCATAAAAGCGCAATTTGCGACTACCAAAAATAAAGAGCTTACGTTAGCCGCAGCTATGAAGGATGCGGATGTTTTCATAGGATTAAGTGTTGGAAATGTGGTGGCTCCTGAAATGGTGAAAAGTATGGCTAAAAACCCGATAGTTTTTGCCATGGCCAATCCTGATCCGGAAATATCCTACGAGCAGGCAATCGCGGTTCGCAAGGATGTAATCATGGCAACCGGCCGAAGCGATTTTCCCAACCAGGTAAATAACGTTCTGGGATTTCCCTATATTTTTCGCGGAGCGCTGGATGTAAGGGCTACTCAGATCAACGAAGCGATGAAGCTGGCTGCTGTAAAGGCTTTGGCTGAATTAACGCGTTCAACAGTTCCCGATATTGTGATTATGGCTTATAACGAAAAAAATATTGTTTTTGGGCCTAATTATATTATTCCGAAACCACTTGATCCGAGGCTGCTTTCTTATGTAGCTCCAGCAGTTGCTAAAGCGGCGATGGAAAGCGGAGTTGCCCGGCAGCCGATAACTGATTGGGAAGCCTATAAGCATGAATTGGATGAAAGATTGGGAATCGATAATCAGCTTCTGAGAGTGATTGGAGTTAAAGCGCGCAAAGATCCTAAACGTGTGGTTTTTGCGGAAGCTGAAAATCAAAAGATATTAAAGACGGCTCAACTGGCCCAGGATGAGGGGATCGCGTTTCCTATTTTATTGGGAAATCCGGAAAAAATAAAGATGATTGCTGAAGCGAATGGAATTGATTTAGCGGGGATGCCCATCATCGATCCTAAAAGCGATGAATCCCAACAAAAAAGGATGGAATTTGGCAAATTGTTTTTTGAAAAGCGCCAGCGCAAAGGCTTTAATGCCTACGAAGCAAAAAAGATTATGCGCGACAGGAATTATTTCGGCTGCATGATGG
Source organism: uncultured Chitinophagaceae bacterium (assembly GCA_963696835.1). Taxonomy (GTDB): domain Bacteria; phylum Bacteroidota; class Bacteroidia; order Chitinophagales; family Chitinophagaceae; genus Ginsengibacter. The sequence continues at coordinate 55,570 of CAVOLS010000003.1, forward strand.
TGGAAACCGGGGAGGCTGATGCCATGATTTCCGGGCTTTCAAAGAATTATCCGGACACAATTCGTCCCGCATTGCAAATCATCGGTCTGGAAGAGGGATCGAAGCGAGTGGCCGGCATGTATATTTTAATGACTAAAAAAGGGCCCTTATTCCTTGCAGATACGACAGTTAATTTTAATCCTACAGCCGAAGAATTGGCAGATATCGCCATGATGGTGGCAAAAGAAGTAAGGAATTTCGGGATTGTTCCTTCCGTGGCGATGTTAAGCTATTCCAACTTTGGCAGCAGCAATTCTGCTGAGGCAAAGGTGGTCGCCCAAGCCCGCGAAATCGTCAAACAAAAAGAACCCAACCTCATAATCGACGGCGAAATGCAGGCGAACGTTGCTTTTAATAAGGAGATTCTAAGGGATAATTATCCATTCAGTGAGTTGGTGAACCACGATGTGAACGTATTGATTTTTCCAAATCTCGCCGCAGGGAACATAGCCTACAATTTGTTGCAGGAAGTGGGCGGCGCGGATGCTATTGGCCCTGTTTTGCTTGGCATCAGGAAACCTGTGCATATCCTTCAGTTGGGAAGCAAGGTGAGGAGCATTTACAACATGGTATTAATTGCCGTTGTTGATGCGCAAACAAAATGCGAACAGCAAAAAACGATTGAAAACGCCCCGGTTAGAAGGTGGGGGAAATCAAGAAAGCTTAATTCACAGACTTAGTAATCGGAAATATAACAAGTAAAAAAAATGAAGTTTTTTTCAACTATCGGCGCTTACCTCTCCATGATGAAAGGGATGTTCACCCGGCCTGAAAATTTCAAAATGTATTGGAAGGAATTGATGCACCAATGTGTTGAAATAGGCTTCGGTTCCCTTTGGATCGTTTCGGTGATTTCGGTTTTCATGGGCGCGGTAAGTGCTGTGCAAACTGCCTACCAGCTTACCAGTCCGCTGATTCCTGATGAAACAATTGCACAGGTGGTACGTGATACTGTTATATTGGAATTCGCTCCAACACTGGTTTGCATTGTTTTAGCGGGGGTTGTGGGAAGCAAAATCGCCGGGGAACTGGGAAATATGAGGGTGAGCGAGCAGATTGATGCTTTTGAAATCATGGGAATCAATACAAAATCTTATCTCGTTGCCCCAAAAATTTTGGGCGCCCTGATAACGATTCCCTTGCTGGTGATCATTTCCATGGTTTTGGGAATTTATGGTGGAAGGATTGCCGGAAGTCTGGGTGGAATTTTATCCACCGACACTTATGATCGTGGATTAATAAAAAATTTCCTTCCAAAAAACGTATGGTTTGCGCTGGCAAAAGCTTATACATTTGCTTTTATCATCAGCAGCATTTCCTCTTTTTACGGTTATAATGTGAAGGGAGGGGCTTTGGAAATCGGTCGGGCGAGCACAACGGCTGTAATAACAAGCTGCATCCTGATTCTGTTCGCGGATTATATCCTGGCTTTCTTTTTATTATAAACTATTGGAGGTTGCGGCAGCGGTCCCACTACTATGAACGATAAAAAATGCAAGCGCATTTAGTATGATAGAAATTAAAAACGTTTCCAAATCTTTCGGAGATAAGCAGATTCTGAAAAACGTAAGCGCGGTGATGGAAACCGGGAAGACGAACCTGATTATCGGCACCAGCGGAAGCGGAAAAACCGTTTTGCAGAAGTGCATGGTAGGATTGTTTGAAGTGGATAGCGGAGACATGGTCTTTGATGGTTCCAATCTTACCACGATGACCCAGGAACAACGCAAAGAATTGCGCCAGCAGATTGGAATGCTTTTCCAGGGATCCGCGCTTTTCGATAGCATGACTGTGGAACAAAATGTGAAATTCCCCTTGGACATGTTTACAAAATGGAGCCACAAAAAGAAAATGGATCGCGTAAACGATGTGCTTTCAAGAGTGAATTTAAAAGATACCAATAAAAGATTTCCCGCCGAAATAAGTGGTGGGATGAAAAAAAGGGTGGGCATTGCCAGGGCGATCGTGCTGAAACCGAAATACCTCTTTTGCGATGAACCGAACTCCGGGCTTGATCCTCAAACTTCGATGGTTATTGACAAGCTGATTCATGAGATAACCGTTGAAAACAATATGACAACCGTGATTAATACCCACGACATGAATAGTGTTATGGAAATTGGAGAAAATATTCTCTATCTCTATCAGGGGAAAAAAGAGTGGGAGGGAACCAATAAGCAAATCATTTTCAGCAAGCATGATAAATTGAACGAATTCATTTTCGCTTCAGAGTTTTTAAGAGATGCCAAGGACATGAGAATGCTTGAAGCAAAAGGAATTATCGATAACGACAGGGATATGGAAAAAATCATGAAGGATGGTGGCGCGAACCTTGTCAATGATAACCTCAAGCCGGAATAGCAAAATTTGCTCAAGGAATATTTTTAAATATTTTTTTAAAAAACGAAAGCAGCAAACGCACTTTTTTTGAAGATTTTTTTATACTTAAACATTTGGTATCCCAAAAATCCGGTAAATCCTGATTCAGGCAAATGAATAAAGAAAGCAGCAATCACACTTTTTTTGAAGATTTTTTGCACTCAAAGGCATTGATCCTTTTTTAATTCTATTGATCCTAAAAATCCTGCAAATCCCGGTTGACACAATTCTTGAAATCTGCTTCAATTTTTTTTCACGAAAACCTTCTCCTTACTAATTGCTCGAATTGCTTTACGACCGGATCATTATCTTCCCAGCCAATTTTTAATTTCAGTTCCCTTCTAATCCAGAATTCCGCCTCTGCGAATATGGAAAAATTTTGAATCGTTTTGATGCTGCGTTCATACATCGCCTCGTCGCCCCTGAAAAGTTCGTTAATGAATAGAAAGCGATCATTAATTCCAATCGCTTTTTTTAGATCACGAATAGGGGAAGTAGTCAGCGATTGCGATAATTCAATCTTTTCTTCTTTTAAACGATCGTTAATCGATTCAGGATAATTGAAAGAAACGTCATTCTTAATGTTTTCCTGTACCGGATCCTGGTGGGAGAGAGTTGGAACTTCCTCAATAGGATCATAATTGAAAGGGGGACGCCGGTTGGAGTGAAAAGCAGTTGCCATTTGAGCATTCTTTTTTATTTGCTCCAATTCTTCCTCGATCTCTTTTTCATCCACCTTTAAAACCTCAACGACTTTCTCCCGATTCTCCTCTTTGTCCTTTGTTTCTTTTTCTCCCGGATTGATTTGAAAAGTCTGAGGCATTATGACGGCAACTTTTTCATATTCAGCAGACGGTTCTTTTTCGAGATTATTTATTAATTCTGCCTGCAGAATTTGTACAGTCTGCAACATCGTCCTGGCGGAAGAGTTATCATCAAGTTGCTGTTGCAGTTTTTTCAGGAGTGTGGACACTCTTTCCATATAGATATTGTAAATAATGTTAAGAAAAAAGCGAGGAAATAAAATGTTTGTTTTTGATTTGACAAAAAATCATTTTAACCTTGCAACCGAGGCTAAGTTACAAATTGAATTCAAAATTAAATACAAAAAATGTTTATAGAACCTAATTTTAAAGGTGAACGGAGGGGTTGGATCGAAGTGATTTGTGGAAGCATGTTTAGCGGGAAAACAGAAGAGTTGATCCGGAGGCTTAAAAGAGTGAAAATCGCGAATTTAAAAGCGGAGATCTTCAAGCCGGCTGTTGATGTGCGGTATGACGATGTGAAAATTGTTAGCCATGATGAGAACAGGATTCATTCAACGCCAATTGATAATTCGCAAACGATATTATTGCTGGCCCAGGATGTTGATGTGGTGGGAATCGATGAAGCGCAATTTTTTGATGATCAGATCACAGTGGTGTGCGAGGCGCTTGCTTTAAGGGGAATGCGGGTAATTGTTGCAGGATTGGATATGGATTACCAGGGGAAACCATTTGGACAAATGCCGAATTTGCTTGCGGTTGCCGATTATATCACAAAGCTCCATGCCATTTGTGTTGTTTGCGGAAACATCGCGAATGTGAGTTATCGAAAAGTCAAAACAGGAGGGCAGGTTTTGCTTGGAGAGAAAGATATCTATGAACCAAGATGTAGGGTTTGCGCGGCATTAAAGGGAGAATAAATTCAACAGCTTTTTTGCTTTTATTTGCAATTCAAAATTTAAAAATCCATTTTGTCGAAAATAATCACGCTTCTTAAAAAGGATTTTCTGCTGGAACTGCGGCAGCAACATACTTTTTTTGGTATTTTACTCTACGTCGCCTCAACTATTTTTGTTTTATACCTGGCTATGGGGCAACCAGAAAGTACCGTTTATAACGGGTTGTTTTGGGTGATACAGTTATTCGTTTGTGTAAATGCGGTAGCCAAAAGTTTTATGCAGGAAAGCAAAGGGCGAATGCTTTACTTTTTTTCGATAACCAATCCCGTCAATTTTATTATTGCAAAATTGATTTACAGCGCGATCATCATGCTGCTCATGGTTTTGGTGAGCCTTATTTTGTTTTGGGTATTATTGGGCAATCCGGTTATCAATCAATTCGAATTTATTGGAATCGCCTGCCTTGGCGGACTTAGCCTTAGCCTTGTTTTTACGCTAATGGCTGCAATTGCTGCAAAAGCTCAGCAGAATGCGGCGATCATGGCGATTCTTGGTTTTCCCCTTATCATTCCACAACTACTATTATTGATGCGACTCTCTAAAGCCGCTTTTGGAGAAGCTTTTCGGGAAGGCGCGCTCTTACAAATTTCATTGCTATTGGCAGGGCTCGATCTGCTTGTGATCGTTTTGGCGGTTGTTCTGTTTCCTTTTTTATGGAAGGATTGATAGAAAGACTTATTATATTTATGAGGATTTATATTCCACTTGACAAGTTGTTTTTGAGAATTTTCACTAAGTGAAAGTTTTCTTGAAATTGCTTTATTATGCGGACAGAAAATACATTGATTATGTAATACTTAAAGCCGGCATAAAAACATAATCGCTGTTAAACATTTAAAAGAAATGCAAGAATATTATCCTTAATTTTGCTGCACAAAAAAAACTTCATGAAACTACAGTGGTGGAAGATATTGTGTATCGTTTTCTTGCTCGTTACATTCACTGGCGGTTTTCTCATTCCAGTTCCTTTAGTTGGAAATCTCCATCAAAGCATTAGAAATTTCTTCTTTCATGTGCCCATGTGGTTTGGACAAATGGCGCTGCTTTCACTTTCACTCGGCTATTCGATCGCTTATCTAAGAACGCAAAATCTCAAGTACGATATTTTTGCCGCTGAATTGGCGAAAACAGGAATTGTTTTTGGCTTTCTGGGATTGACTACCGGCGCCATTTGGGCTAAATATACCTGGGGTGAATTCTGGAGCAATGATCCGAAGCAAATGGCAGCAGCGATCGCCGTATTAATATACCTCGCCTATATCGTTCTCCGCGGATCTATGACAGATATGGACAAGAAAGCAAGGGTTTCATCTGTCTATAATATCTTCGCCTACTTTATTTATATACCCCTGATCATGATCCTTCCCCGCTTAGTGCAATCTCTTCATCCAGGTGGAATGGAAGGTGCGCAGGGTGGGGGCAATCCTGCGCTTGGAGGCGGCAGTCTTGATGCTACCATGCGAATGATTTTCTGGCCAGCGGTGTTTGGCTGGATACTTTTAGGAATATGGATCAGCAGTTTGAAAATCAGGATCAGCCTGCTTGCCAATAAAAATTTAATTAATGAATAGATCTGTTTTAAAGCGTTTATCCTTTACTGTTATATCCCTGCTGTTAAACGTATTTGCATGGGCGCAAAGCGCTGGTGATTCTGCAAGCCCGTCTATTGATGAAACTATGCGCAGCCACGATAAGATTTATGTTGTGATGGCAGTTTGCATTCTTATCCTGATTGTATTTTTTTTATACCTGATCCGCATAGACAGGAAGATTTCAAAAAAAGAAAAATTGGTATAGTTGACATTTTTATTCGATTACAAATTATTACCTTGTCGAAAAATAATTTTTAATTAAATCAAATTTATGTCATCAAACGCATCTTATAGTTTCTTTCAAAGCGTCGAAAGAAGTTTTGACAAAGCCGCAATTTTTACCAATTGGGACACCGGCATTCTTCAGCAAATTAAACAATGCAACAGCGTTTATCAGATGCGTTTTCCAGTAAAAAGGGAAAACGGAACCATTGAAACTCTTGAAGCGTACCGCGTTCAGCATTCTCATCACAAAACTCCATGCAAAGGTGGGATTCGTTTTAGCGAAGCAGTAAATCAGGACGAAGTAATGGCGCTTGCCGCGCTCATGACCTACAAGTGCGCGATTGTAAATGTTCCTTTTGGAGGTGCAAAAGGCGGCATTAAAATTAATCCCCGCAGTTATACACCCTATGAGTTGGAAAAAATTACGCGCCGCTACACCGCGGAATTGATAAAGAAAAATTTCATCGGCCCGGGCACTGATGTTCCTGCTCCTGATTACGGAACAGGGGAAAGAGAAATGGCCTGGATTCTTGATACGTATGTAGCCATGCATCCGGGTGAAATTGATGCGGCGGGTTGTGTAACAGGCAAACCAGTTTCCCAGGGCGGCGTTCGCGGAAGAAGGGAAGCTACGGGGCTCGGTGTTTTTTACGGTCTTAGTGAAATTTGCAACATGCCTTCGCTGATGGATAAATTGGGCTTTTCTCTCGGTGTTAAAGGCAAGCGCATTTGCGTTCAGGGATTGGGGAATGTGGGTTATCACACGGCCTTGTTTTTCCAGCAGGCAGGAGCTTTAATCGTTGGCCTTGCTGAATATGAAGGAGCCATTAAAAATTATAACGGATTAGATGTAGAAAAAGTTTTTTTACACAGGAAAAAGACCGGCTCCATCCTTGATTTTGAAGGAGCTGAAAATTTTGAAAAAACTGGTGATGCGCTTGAAATGGATTGCGATATCTTAATTCCTGCGGCTCTTGAAAATGTGATCAACGGAGAAAATGCGACACGGGTAAAAGCGAAAATAATCGGCGAGGCTGCCAACGGCCCTTTGTCGCCTGAAGCAGATGAGATTTTTAATCTAAAAGGAATATTGGTTGTTCCTGATATGTATCTTAATGCAGGTGGGGTAACAGTAAGTTATTTCGAATGGCTAAAAAACCTCAGTCATGTGCGTTATGGCCGGTTGGAAAAAAGATTTTCTGAAAACATGAATCATCATATTGTTGGGCAAATCGAGGAATTGACCGGAAAAACAATCAATGCCGCAGAGAAAGAATTTCTTTTGCATGGCGCTGATGAAGTGGACCTCGTTAGAAGCGGTCTGGAGGAAACAATGATTACTGCTACACGGGAAATTGTTGATATCTGGCAAAAAACTCCTGCGATTCCGGACATGAGGACAGCAGCCTATGTTTGCGCCATCAATAAAGTAGCAACTTCTTATGCTGAGTTAGGTATTTTCCCATAAACGCGTTTGTTAGAAGAACTAAATAAAGGCCGCCTCTTTTACAAAAAACTGGCGGCCTTACTCATTGATCCGGTTCAGAGAAATCAAATTCAAATTCCGGAAAATCGTGGATCTCGAAAAATCTTTCTTCTTTTTTTTCAAAGCCATAACAAAAGCTCCCATTTGTAATGATCAAATATTTCGCCGGAAGGCTCATGTGATATAAAAGAATCTGTTCCATTGTTTTTTGGGAAAGTTTGACATCCATTTTCTTGCATTCTATGATCATCCATGGATGCAGCTTCCTGTTATAAATTACCAGATCGCATCTTTTTTTCAACTCCCCTAATCTGATTTCTTTTTCAACAGCAATAAGAGAAGAAGGAAATTTTTTTGTTACAAGAAGATACTGTACAATATTTTGCCTCACCCACTCTTCAGGAGTCAACCCCAGCCATTTTTTTCTTACCGGATCAAAAATTTCGTTTATGCCTTGTTGTTGTCTTACTGAAACTGGTTCCTCTGGAAATTCTATTTTTATCATTCTTATCTTGTTCTTCCTGATTTTTAAATTTTAGGAAATATTATTTCTTTCGGTGCACATTATTTGCCTTCCATAATATAAACAGGATAGGCTGAGACTAATTATTGAAAATATTTTTTTAGCAAAATTCGTGTAATTCATTTCTTAAAATTCGTATTTTTATCCATAGCCCAAAAAAAGGGCTTACTTTTCAAGATTATGAAGACAAAAAAAGAAATAGTAAACAACTGGCTGCCACGTTACACCGGGGAAAAATTAGACAATTTTGGGGAGTATATTTTATTGACAAATTTCAGTAATTATGTAACGATGTTCGCAGAGCTCCATAATGTAAAAATTGTGGGTATGGATAAGGCCATGGAATGCGCAACTGCCGGCGATATAACTATTATCAATTTTGGAATGGGAAGTCCGGGAGCGGCTACTATAATGGATTTGTTAAGTGCGGTTGATCCAAAAGCCGTTTTGTTTTTAGGAAAATGCGGTGGCTTGAAAAGAAGAAATAAGATCGGAGACCTGATTTTGCCCATCGCTGCCATCAGGGGAGAAGGAACCTCAAACGATTACTTTCCGCCAGAAGTGCCTGCGCTTCCGGCTTTCGCTCTGCAAAAAGCGATTTCAACTACTATTCGTGATTATGCTTATGATTATTGGACGGGCACCGTTTACACTACAAACCGCCGTGTTTGGGAACATGACGAAGTTTTTAAAAGCTATTTAAGAAAGGTAAGGGCCTATGCAATTGACATGGAAACTGCGACAATTTTTACTGTGGGTTTTTATAATAAAATTCCAACGGGCGCTTTATTGCTCGTAAGCGATTCACCTATGGTGCCGGAGGGTGTGAAAACCACAGAAAGCGATGCCAGCGTTACCGCGCAATTCGTTGAGAGGCATTTAAAAATTGGCATCGATTCCTTGAAACAACTTATTAATGGCGGATTAACCGTAAGGCATTTGAAGTTTTAAGAATGATGTCAGCCATCGAATATCAGCGATCAGCTTTCAACTATCAATATAATTAATTCAATTAAAATAATTCATGAAGAGCCCTCTGCTCCAGGTAAAAGATTTAAGCGTTGATTTTGTGACAGATTCGGCGAGTTCGTCTGCGGTGAAAAATATTTCTTTTGAAATAAACCGGGGAGAAACCGTTGCTATTGTTGGTGAATCAGGATCGGGCAAAACCGTTACCTCATTATCGGTTCTTCAACTGCTGCCTTCACCGCCAGCCAAATATAAATCGGGACAGATTTTGTTTTCTGAGAATGGTGAATCACAATCGGATCTTTTGAAGCTCAACGAAAATGAGCTAAGGAAAATAAGGGGCAATAAAATTTCAATGATCTTCCAGGAGCCGATGACTTCCCTGAATCCGGTGAAAACTTGTGGCAGCCAGGTGATTGAGGCGATGAGGATCCATCAGCATATTTCTGAAAAAAATGCGCGCGAAAAAACGATAGAATTATTTCACCAGGTAAAGCTTCCTGATGCCGCGTCTATGCCTAACCGTTATCCGCATCAATTGAGCGGGGGGCAAAAGCAAAGAGTAATGATCGCCATGGCAATGAGTTGCGAACCTGCGTTGTTAATTGCAGATGAGCCAACAACAGCATTGGACGTAACTGTTCAAAAAACCATCCTGCAACTTATTAAAGAGTTACAGGTTCGCAAAAACATGAGCGTCATCTACATTACGCATGATCTTAGCCTTGTTGCCGAAATCGCCGATAAAGTAATTGTTATGTATCGCGGAAATATTGTTGAGCAAGGATCTGTGAAAGATATTTTTTTGAACCCGCAACATTCCTACACAAAAGCTTTACTGGCTTGCAGGCCTGCAGCTAATTCTAAAGGAAAGCGGCTGCCGGTTATCAGTGATTTTTTATCTGATAGTATTCAATTCCCAAATCCAAAAGTTTTCAATTTTGAAAACAAAAAAAATGTGAAGCCGGGATTTCAGAAAGAGGAAGAAAGTGGAATTTCTCTTTTGAAAGTTGAAAATCTGAAAGTTTATTTCCCTGTAAAAAAGAGTTTCACCGGCAAGGTAATAAAGGAGTATAAAGCGGTTGATGATGTGAGCTTTGAAGTAAAATAAAGGGGAAACACTGGGTTTGGTAGGCGAAAGTGGATGCGGGAAAACCACCCTGGGAAAATCTTGATGAGATTGATTCAGCCAACTTCCGGAAATATTTTTTTTGAAGGAAGGAATATCGCCCATATTCCCGATGGGGAATTAAGAACGATGAGAAAGGATATCCAGATTATTTTTCAGGATCCGTTTGGATCATTAAATCCGCGATTAACCATAGGCCAGGCCATCAATGAACCTATGAAAATCCATAATATTTTTGACAGCGAAAAACAACGGAAAGAAAAGGTTGTTGAGCTATTGGAAAAAGTTGACCTGAAGCCGGAATATTTTAACCGCTATCCGCATGAATTCAGTGGAGGGCAGCGGCAGAGGATTTGCATTGCGAGAGCTCTGGGTTTAAATCCGGAGTTTATCATTTGCGATGAAAGTGTTTCCGCGCTTGACGTAAGCGTACAGGCCCAGGTTTTAAATTTGCTTAATGATTTGAAAGCAGAATTAGGCTTTACCTGCATTTTTATTTCCCACGATTTGAGCGTAGTGCATTATATAAGCAACCGCATCATGGTCATGAATAAAGGAAAGATAGAAGAATCAGGAACCGCCGATGAAATTTTCTTTCATCCAAAAAAGGAATACACTCAAAAGCTGATTGCTTCCATACCAAAAGTAAATTTTTAATAAATCTTAAAAAAGAAGTCCGTTTGCTATTCAGAAACGATCTTTGCTGAAAGAACTTCCATCCCTACGCTATCCGTTCCTTTCGGCGCGAAATATTTTGTTTTGAAATTTTTTGTTACGCCAGGTTTCCAGGTTTCAAAGATCGTTTCCCGATCTGTTTCTAAAAGGGTTTGAGTCTTGCTGTAAAAAGATAATTTCAGTTCTGCATCTTTATAAATGGCGACACTTGCCTTGCTTGTGATACTTCCTTTTATGACCGTTTGACCAATTAGGTTATGTTTATTTACGCTGTTTACCAATAAAAAAAGCTTTGGTTCCTGTTTTTCAAGCGACTCTTTTGCAACCTCGTAACTGTTCTTTTCTGCCTGCTTGTTGCTGCTTGCAGAATTGCATGAAAAGATAATGGATAGCGGTATCAATAGTAGGACAATCAATTTTTTCATTTTCTTTTTTTAAATATGAAAATAATGAAAAATAAAATTGCCGGGCAACTTTCTATTTTAACCGAATCGGGTAATAACAGTTAACATTAAACGATTTCTTTTTCTTTAAAATGAATAATGCTGTTTCATATTTCCATTCTTCTTTAGATCTGAATTATTCCATTGTAACATCAATGGATATACGAAGATGCAATTGAAATAAATCTTCGAAAAAAATCCGTTTGCTGATATAAAAAAATATTTATTCAGATTTGTTCAGCAAACGAACAATTTTTAAATAGTTTTTGTTTTTTAGCCTTTGCATTGTTGGAACGGCTGTCTCTTTTTCAAATAAAAATCACGCCTCAGTTCCAAGCCACAAAGCACCGCCAATACTATTTCTTCTGGCGCCCGTTTTTACTGAAGAGAGCACGGTATATTGCTCCCGCCATCTCAGTATTCCGAGTAGGGTCATGATCAGGGCTTCTTTATATTTCACGACATTGTCTTCGGGAATGAAAATTTCAAAGTTTATTACTTTAAGATGATGTTCAAGTCGTTTGAATTAAAAAAGAATTGAACGCGCCGCCGCCGGTGATCATTAATTTTTGAATTTCAGAATTTGAAAAAAATGGCTGAAGTGAGTTTTTTATTTGCAAGCAAATATGTTCAGCATAAGTGGCCATTGCCTCTTCAATTTCAAGATTGAAATTCCTGATCATCGGATAAACCAAATCAGTTCCAAAGCTGTTTGGAAGCGATTTAGGAAATTGAGCAGAATAATAAGAAAGTGAATTTAATTTTTCCAGCAGTTCACGATTTATTTTTCCCGACTCAGCTATTTTACCCCCTTCATCAAATTCCATCTTTTTTTCCCCTGCAAGCATGTTTAAAACTCTGTTTGCTGCGCAAACATCAAAAGCATTTATTTCATTTTCCCGGTTGATGGAAACGTTTGCGCGATTCCCCCAATGTTTAGAAAAAAGTTGAAGTCCGGAAATAATAATTTTTCCCCGAGGGGGACTATTGGAGCGCCCTGTCCGCCAAAGGCAACATCCATTGATCGCAGATCACTCACAACAGGAAGCTCCACCTCTGCGGCAATTGCCGCCCCTTCTCCTAACTGATGCGTCATGTGCTTCTCAGGAAAATGAAAAGTTGTATGTCCATGAGAAGCAATCAGGTTTACTTTATGATGCAGGTGATTTGATTCAATAAATTCATTTACTTTCTGACCAAGATATTTTCCATATTCGGCATGCAGTAAGTTGTAATCCTTCGCTGAAAGTTCAATGGCGTTTTTAAGACGCTCCCCAGGCATTTTCATACGGAAGGCATGCCTGGTTTAATATTTCAAATGTCCATTTGCCGGCTTTCTCCTGAAATTCGACAAAGGCGATGTCGAGACCGTCGAGAGAACTTCCGCTCATCAACCCAATTGCTTTATAAATCATACAATTTAATTCCCTGTTTTAATTTTTAGATTTTAGATTTGCCCAAATTTATAACTTTAAGCGTTGGAACATTCTTTACAATCTATTTTAAAAAGAAAAAAATGGTAATTAATCTTAGCGATCATCATTCCCTGGTAAGCAATTGGTTGAGTGAATTAAGGAACGTGGAAGTCCAGGGCGACCGCCAGAGATTCCGCTCAAATCTTGAGAAAGTAGCCGAGGTTTGCGCTTACGAGATCAGCAAAAAATTATCCTGGGTAGAGCAGGAGGTAACCACTCCGCTTGGCACTTCCATTTGCAAGGTCCTGGAAAAGCAGCCTGTTGTGGCCACAATCCTTCGTGCGGGTCTGGCCATGCATACAGGACTGCTTAATTATTTTGACAAAGCCGATAATGCATTTATCAGCGCCTATCGTAAGCACAATGCGGATGGTAGCTTTGAAATAAGCCTCGATTATATTAGTTGTCCGGAAATGGAAAATAGGGTAGTAATCATTTCCGATCCGATGCTCGCAACAGGTGCTTCTTTGGTAAAGACAATGCAATTCATCCGGGAAGCCGGCAATCCATCAGAAATTCATATTGTTTGTGCCCTTGCCTGCTCTGTAGGAATTGAATATGTTTTGCGCGCTGAGCCAAAAGCGACAATTTGGTGTGGAGATATTGATGATGAATTAACAGCCAAGGGGTATATAGTTCCCGGGCTAGGTGATGCTGGTGACCTTGCTTATGGAGTGAAGGTACAAATGTGACTTTAAGGCTAACTGGCTTTTCAAATGTTTTAATAAACCAGGGTGACTTATTTTAAGTCACCAATGGCAGCTGAATAATATGCCTTACAGGAACATTCATTCTTTTCTTCTTGCATTGAGTATCAAAATTAACGTCTTGGTAATTCTGATAATCATCTATCTTTAAATCTTAGAAGTTTTTTACAATGAAAAAGGTTGCCGTTATTTTGTACTTCCTGTCCATCCCGATTTTAGGAGTTGCGCAGGATCCTCATTTTTCTCAATTCTTCGCATCGCCCCTAACTTTGAATCCCGCTTTAACCGGCAAGTTTGATGGCACCTTAAGGGTCGCAGGCAATTACAAAAATCAATGGCCTGCCTTTAATAATGTTTATACCACTTCAACGCTTAGTGTTGATTTTGACATTTTGAAGAACCAACTTCCTGATTTTGACACATGGGGAATAGGTATTTTAGCAATGACGGATAAAGCTGGTGGAGGAGTGTTAACTAATGATTACATCGGGCTTTCTACGTCTTACCATAAAGCGTTGGATGAAAATGGTTTCCAGCAGATAGGGCTTGGTTTCCAGGGAACTTACGGACAAAAAAGACTGGATCCCAACAAATTCACTTTTGAAGATCAATTAACTCCTTTTGGATTTACCGGGGTTACAGGTGAAAATCTGTCCATTTATAATCATAACATCAACTATCTGGATCTCAACGCAGGTGTGCTCTATTCAGCATCGAGCAACGGATCCAATAATTTTTATGCAGGCGCTTCGATGTATCATATCAACCGGCACAAAGAAAGTTTTGCCGGAGGAACCTGGAACATTGCTCCAAGAACGACAATAAGTGCCGGCGGCTATTTTCCAGTTTCTGATTTGCTCACTTTACATGCAAGCGGCATTTATCAGCTTCAGAATAAAGCAACGGAAACGGTTGTAGGCGGCGCTTTGTCAGCAGCTATCGATCCTGAGAGTGAAAACCCTTCAAATGTGTACGGTGGACTCTGGTATCGTTTCAATGACGCTGTTATCCCTTATATAGGATTGGAATTTAGTGGATTAAGGATAGGCGCCACTTACGACATTAACATCTCTTCCTTGAAGGCGGGTTCTCAAAGCCGTGGTGGAATGGAGATTTCAGTGATCTACACAAAAAAAATCGCGGGAGCTAAATCTGTCCCATGCCCGAAATTCTAAAAAAATTTCAAAGAATTTTTTATTTCGAAAGAAAAAATTTGGAAGCAAAACTACCGACCCTTATCTTTGCGATCCATTAATAAAAATGGCGCGTTGGTCAAGGGGTTAAGACGCCTCCCTTTCACGGAGGAATCACGGGTTCGAATCCCGTACGTGCTACGAAAAATAAAAAACCTGAAGTGCAATTTTAAAAGCGTTTCAGGTTTTTTTTATTGTGAAAACTGTGCTGCTAACTACTTGCGTTTATCTTGCTAAACAGCAACCGGAGTGTGATTGGTTTCCAATACCATAGGGTTTATCCAGTCAAATGTGGAAGTCATTCCTTCTAACAAAGGTTTTGAAACCTCCCAGCCAAGTTCCTTTTTGAATAAGGTGTTGTCAGAATTCCTTCCCCTTACTCCGAGTGGACATTTAAACCCATATTTATTTATGAATTCATCCCCATAAATGTTCTTTATAGTAATATTCTTTCCAGAAATATCAATTGCCATTTGCGCTAATTCATTAATGGTTACCATTTCTTCAGATCCAATATTCACCGGTCCGCTGAAATCTGATGCCATTAAAGCCAGCACTGCTTCAACACATTCATCAATATATAAAAATGATCGGGTTTGCTGACCATCGCCCCAAACTTCCAATTCCCCACCATCCGGAGTTTCAGCCGCTTTTCTCAGCATCGCTGCAGGCGCTTTTTCTTTTCCGCCTTTCCATGTTCCTTTTGGCCCAAAGATGTTGTGGAAACGGGCGATTTTAACATTCAAATTATAATTACGGTGGAATGCCATAAATAACCTTTCGCTAAAAAGCTTTTCCCAGCCATATTCAGAATCCGGATTGGCAGGATAGGCTGAACTTTCCTCGCAATTGGGATTGTTAGGATCTAGTTGATTATTTTCAGGATACATACATGCTGAGGATGAGTAAAATAATTTTTTTATCCCTTTGATTGAAGCTTCTTTTGCAACATTTAGATTGATTAGTGCAGAATTATGCATAACGTTGGCATCATTTTGCCCGGTAAAAATATATCCTGCTCCGCCCATGTCTGCTGCCAATTGGTAAACTTCATCATAACCTTCAGCTATTACTAAGGCCACTGTTCTCGGATCAGTAAGATCTCCTAAAATAAATTCATTGCAAATTTCCTGATGATCAAAATATTCGTGATTTTTTATGTCGCAAATTCTGACGTAACAGCCATCTTCCTTTAATTTTTTTGCAAGATGTCCGCCAATAAAACCTCCACCTCCTAATACTAAAACCTTTTTCATGTTTATTAATTTTAAGTTTGAATAAATCTTGTTTTACAGATGCATGTATGCAAACCAGGTTTTTTATAGAATAGATTTTACCTTACTAAACTTTCAGGATTAATGGTCTTTGGTTTTTCGGTTGGATAGCAGTTTTTCATTGATAAATTCGGATCCTGTGTTCCTCGAGATGAATCAATTTATAGGCCTTCAGGAGTCCCCAATGCTTTCAGTCATTTTTATTTTATAAACCAGGGATGGCAAATAACTTGCTCCTAAAGTTGTCCATACTTTGTTTAACTCCTCAAAATTTAAGGCAACTAATTCCACAGAGAACTGGAGAAAATGCTTTTTTTCTGAATGAGGAGTAAACAGCTGGTTCTTATTAAAAAATCTTAAAATGGCGTCAAGTGCTTTCAAAGAATATTGGTAATCATTAGGATAGTTGCTTGTTAAAAGTACAGAAAGATTCAAATTCAGCGGTAAAAGGTGATCAACCCGGTCATGGGCAGGAAGCAAATTTTGCAAAACAGTTTGCTCCTCAATGTTGATTATAGTGATCACTACCTTTTGTAATATCCTTTCATTCTCCTTACATGCAATGTTGTCAACTACTAAATCAAATGGGAAATTTGAAAGTTCTTGCTGTAATGTCTCTCTAAAAAAAGTGATCGTAGAATCAATCATTTTCCAAATTTTCAAATAAGCACTGCAAATTAATATCCAAAATTTTTTAAAAATAGATACTTAGGGGAAGGTAATTTTTTTTTCCGATTTAGAAAAATACTTCTGCAATTTCAAATGAGTCAATATGTAAAAATTTTTACGGATAAATATTTTTACAATATGAAAAGTATTGTTAAATTTGGCCTCGTTCTTGCAATGCCAATATTTTTAATTCTTTACATCACTTAAAAACCTTTAACACATGAAGAATTTTACAAGTAAGCTTACCCGCTTTTCTCTGATTGTTATTTTTATTGTTTTGAATGTAGCAAGCAAGGCTCAAAACAATGCACTAGATTTTGATGGCGAAAATGATTTTGTGCAGGTAGCACCCAATCCATTATTAGAAACTGTAAAAGCAATTGACGTTTGGGCAAAAGTTAATGTAAACAACAATTATCCTCAATCAGTCATTACTAGCCGTGGTGAATTCAGCGGTTTCTCATTCTATGCCGGAGCGGATGGTCACTGGCAATTTTGGGGTGGAGATGGATCTGAATGGGTGGAATTGACAGGACCTGCAGTTAATTACGGAGAATGGACTCATCTTGCCGGAACTTATGACGGTTTAGTTTTGCGTTTCTATGTTAACGGACTAGCAGTTGATTCGATCAGCAACACCATGCTGTTGCCTAATAACGGATTTCCATTAAGAATTGGCGCAGGAGTGACAGAATTAGCCGAAGGCGATTCAGAAGTAAGTTATTTTTATTTCGGAGGGCAAATTGATGAAGCTAGACTCTGGGATACAAGTTTAAGTCAGACTCAGATCGTGGATAATATGCACAGAAAGTTGACAGGCACTGAACCGCATCTTGTCGCCTGGTATAACTTCAACCAAGGAATTCCTGGAGGAGATAATGCAGGACTAACTTCATTAGGTGATTCCACTTCTCCATCACATGGATTGAATGGAACCCTATTCAATTTTGAGCTAAATGGTCCAACTTCAAATTGGGTAGGCTCAGATGTGGTGCTTCCTGTAAGCCTTGTAAATTTCAGTGCATCACGGAAGGATGGGGTCAATTTGTTACAATGGTCAACAGCATCAGAATATAACAGCAGTTACTACGAAGTCCAACGCAGCCAGGATGGTTCAAAATTTACTTCTATCGGAAAAGTTTCTGCCGCAGGCAACAGCAGTGTTTCAAAAAACTATCAATATGCTGATTATGGCAGCTCTCTTTCTCCTGTCAGTTACTACCGTTTAAGAATGGTTGACATCGATGGTAGTTCAAAATATAGTTCAATAGTATTTATTAAAAACAATGCGGCGAGCCTAACCACCGTTTATCCAAATCCGGCAAGAAGCCAAATTACAATTAGTACAACAGACGACAAGTTGGTGAATACCCAAGCTTCCATCACTGATATGAACGGCAAAGTGATTCAAAAAATGATTATCAGGGAGTCTTCGACCCAAATCAATATCAGTAATTATTTGAAAGGTGTTTACATGCTTAGGTTGGCTGATGGTAAAACAGTAAAATTTATTAAGGAATAACAAAAGAATAAAAATTAATTAAAAAGGGCTGAAAATTTCAGCCCTTTTTAATTAATATAATAGATTGGATGAAGCTTGTTGTTACAATAGCAAACGGCCTTTTTTCGATAATTTCTTTTAATGCTTTCTTTCCCTGCTTTCTTTTTTTTATCATTTTTGATATAGATCAATTTTTTTCGCTGAGAATGATTCGGAACAAGCAAATTCCAAAGACAAACAACTCTTATATTTGCAGCATGTTATCAGTTAGTCAACGCGGGAATGCAATGCCCGCATCCCCAATCAGAAAATTAGTCCCATTTGCAGAGACTGCAAAAGCAAAAGGAATCAGAATTTATCATTTAAATATTGGGCAGCCAGATATTGAAACTCCCCCGCAAATTTTGGAGGCTGTTCGTCATTCGACCTTCAAAGTTCTGGAGTATAGCCATAGTGCTGGAAATGAAAGTTACAGGAGAAAGCTCGCTCAGTATTACAAGTCGGTCAATATTGAAGTGGATCATAACGAAATCATTATTACTACCGGAGGAAGCGAAGCTATTTTATTTGGCTTTATGAGCTGTCTTGATCCGGGCGATGAAGTAATCATTCCGGAACCATTTTATGCCAACTACAATGGATTTGCAGTGTCTGCAGGTGTAACGGTTAAACCAATTACGTCATCCATTGAAACAGGCTTTGCTTTGCCTCCAATTGAAGAATTTGAGAAAGCTATTACAAGTAAAACAAAAGCCATTGTAATTTGCAATCCAAATAATCCAACAGGTTATTTATACAGCAGGGAGGAAATGGAAGTGCTTAAAGCCATTATCAAAAAACATGATCTCTACCTGTTTTCTGACGAGGCATATCGGGAATTTTGTTATGAAGGAGAACATTTTAGCGCAATGCAACTGGAAGGAGCAGAGGAAAATGTGATCTTGATGGATACGATAAGCAAGAGATACAGCGCTTGTGGTGCAAGGATTGGCGCTTTGGTTACCAAAAATAAAACGGTTTTGCAAACAGCGATGAAATTTGCACAGGCCCGGTTAAGTCCTCCTGAATTTGGGCAGATTTTAGGAGAAGCGGCAGTAGATCTTCCTGCAGATTATTTTGAAAAACCAAAGGCTGAATATCAATTACGCAGAGACACCATAGTGAAAAGATTAAATAGTATTCCAGGTGTTTTCTGTCCTAATCCCGGAGGCGCATTCTATGCAATGGCATCTTTGCCCATAGATGATGCTGACACGTTTTGCCAATGGCTGCTTGAATCACTTCCAGTATGAAGGAGCTACGGTTATGCTTGCACCCGCTACCGGGTTTTATGGAACGCCTGGACTTGGTAAAAAGGAAGTAAGGCTGGCCTATGTATTGAATGTGGATGCCATTAACTCCGCAATGGATTGTTTGGAAAAAGCGCTTCAAGTGTATCCGGGGAGAGTGTAAAAAGAGAACGAACTTATCCTAATTAAAAAACCCAACTTCATGTAGTTGGGTTTTTTTGTATCGGGGAGCGGACTTGAACCGCCGACCTTCGGGTTATGAATCCGATGCTCTAACCAGCTGAGCTACCCCGACTTTTCCAGAAATTTAAAAGTACTTCTTCACACTAGGGAAGAGGTAGTTATTTTGGGCGGCGAAGATAACAAATTGTTCAAAACTTTCAACAAGAAAAATAGATAATTTCTTGTTGCTCTAATCTTAATACGAATGAACTGTTCCGGGATATTGAAACCCCTTAATTTAGTTTTTTGCGGTTCCCGGACAAATACCTCGACTCGGAAGCTTCTCGAAGCCACTATTTGCGTGCTTAGTGCTTTAAAAGGTTTCAAATTACCGGAACCGAGATGTGGAGTGTAGAAATTCAAGAAAAAAGGTTATCCCCATTCTTTTTGGCAAAACGCAATGTAATCATGTAGTTATTGTTGCATAAAAAGAATATGCTTAAAAAGATGGGGAATTTACTCCTCATTTTATAGTAAAAATGCGTTCTGGCACAGTTATTGAATTTAGTGGCTAACATTTTTTTTAGAGCATAAAAAAAGTGCGATGGGTGAGACGGAATTGCCAAATATTTACTGTAATAAATCCAAAGAAAAACCAAGGGCCACGCAGTTTGTAATAATAATTCCTTTGTTTGAGCGTTAATGAATGATTCTGTAAGACAACAGCTAACCCCACAAGTCTTACGGAATCCTTACACCTGAGTTACATATTATCTAATAATCTAATAGCAAGCTAAACTGCTAAATGAAAATCCTATGAAAAAAATCGTCCTAATGCCATTGCTGTTTTTAGCCCTGATGGCGAATCTAACCGCCGGAAACAAAACCCCTGCCGCGGCACCTACAGCAAACGCCGGCCCAAATCAAACGATTTACTTAACCCAAACATCTTCTGTAACCCTTAATGGGAGTGGAACAGGAAGTGGATTGAGTTTTTCGTGGTCAAAAGTTTCCACTGACCAAAAAGACAATGCGCTAATCAGCTCGCCTAATTCCGCATCAACCACAGTTTCAGGATTGGTTCAGGGAACATGGTATTATCAGTTAACCGTAACTGATAACACAGGTGCGACTGCGCGATCGGTTGTTGTTGTCCGGGTGAATTACGATGTTCCTCCTACCAACGGAACTTATGTGCGCGGATTGCCCATGGATCAATTGGCTCCTGTAATTAATGACCGGCGGGATACAACAAAATATATTCAAACAAGTAAAGGCCTGTCAGAGGGAGATTTTTTATTTGACAGAAGCAGATTGAACGGATTATTTATTGATAATCAAAATGCAAAATTCTATTCGACTGTTGAGGATGGTTATGGATGGGATGGAAACAACTATGCCAGGAGTGAAGTTGGATATGGTGATTATTATGGTATTGACACCTCCAAAACTTATATGATTGAATGGAAAGGCTATTTTCCTCAACCGGCTTCAAGTATAACAGGCCCGGAAGATTTGACTGTTATTTGGCAGCTCCATTCCTATGATGGGTATTCGCCACCATTTGGTTTTTATGCAGACAAAAACGGAAACATCAATTGGGTAGAATGCGTAGCACCAAGTAATAACAGGACTGTAACAGCTAAAGTTGCTGATTATTCATCATTTTACAATCAAACTCATACCATAAGGGTTGTAATTAAAGAAGGAAAATCAGGATCTGGGGCTTATGTGAAAGTCCTCATTGATGGCGTACAGAAATATATCCGTAACACAGGAGACATTGGCAGAACATGGAATAAGGATTGGATGAAGTTTGCCACAGTTTATGATTGGGGTAAAGCAGTAGTAGATCCTTCAAATAAAACGAGGGGTAAAAAGTTCTCTTTGGTCACTGAATCCTTTAACGTTTACACCTTAAGTGGAAACGCCGTTACACCACCATCTGCCAACGCAGGCAATGCCCAAACAATTACTTTGCCAACAAATAGTGTAAATCTTTCAGGTAGCGGAACTTCTTCTAATGGCGGTATTACAAATTACAGTTGGACAAAAACAGCTGGCCCAGCTGGCGGAACAATTACCAATGCTAGTTCAGCATCTACCACAGTTACAGGTTTAGTTGAAGGAGCTTATACTTTTGAACTTAAGGTAACGGATAAAGGTGGTGCCACTGCAAAATCAAGTGTGCAGATCACAGTAAAAGCGGCAACTGCAACAGCACCTGTTGCAAATGCAGGCACTAACCAAACCATCATGCTGCCGGTAAGCACGGTAACTCTTGCAGGATCTGCAACTTCTTCAGGAACAATTTCCGGTTATAAATGGTCTCAGGTTTCAGGACCGGCGGGAGGTACGATTTCAAATGCAACATCAGCCTCAACAACAGTTTCCGGCCTGGTTCAGGGAGTTTATTCTTTTGAATTGACTGTTACGGATAATACGGGAGCAACAGCGAAAGCAACCGTACAGGTAACTGTAAACGCAAACAATAATATTGCACCCAAAGCACAAGCTGGCCCCGATCAAACTATAACTCTCCCTGTCAACAGCGTAAGCTTTTCGGGAACAGGAACAGATTCAGACGGAACCATTGCTTCTTACTCCTGGACCAAATTTGCCGGCCCTGCTGCAGGAACGATCACAAATCCTTCTTCGGCTTCAACAACGGTAACAGGTCTTATAAAAGGTGAATATACCTTCCAGTTGAAAGTGACCGACAATCAGGGAGCGGCAGGCACAGATACCGTGCATGTAACTGTAAATGGTGCAGCTATCGCCCCACCAGTTGCAAATGCCGGAGCTAATCAAGCGATCAGCTTGCCAGCTAGCAGTATAATTCTCACAGGAACAGGAACTTCTTCTGGCGGTACAATAGCCGGTTACAAATGGGCTAAAGTTTCAGGACCGGCAGGAGGTACAATTTCAAATGCGACCTCAGCTTCAACAACTGTTACAGGATTGGTTCAGGGAGTTTATTCTTTTGAATTAACTGTTACGGATAATACTGGAGCCAGCGCGAAAGCGACCGTACAGGTAACCGTAAACGCAAACAACAATATTGCACCCAAAGCACAAGCAGGCCCAGATCAAACTATAACTCTCCCTGTCAACAGCGTAAGCTTTTCGGGAACAGGAACAGATTCAGACGGAACCATTGCTTCTTACTCCTGGACCAAATTTGCCGGCCCTGCTGCAGGAACGATCACAAGTCCTTCTTCGGCTGCAACAACAGTAACTGGTCTTGTAAAAGGTGAATATACTTTCCAATTGAAAGTAACCGACAATCAGGGAGCAACAGGAACAGATACAGTGCATGTAAGAGTAAATGGTGCTGCTATCGCCCCGCCAGTTGCTAATGCCGGAGCTAATCAAGCGATCAGCTTGCCAGCTAGCAGTGTAATTCTCACAGGAACAGGAACTTCTTCTGGCGGTACAATAGCCGGTTACAAATGGGCTAAAGTTTCAGGACCAGCAGGAGGTACAATTTCAAATGCGACCTCGGCTTCAACAACTGTTACAGGATTGGTTCAGGGAGTTTATTCTTTTGAATTAACTGTTACGGATAATACGGGAGCCAGCGCGAAAGCGACCGTACAGGTAACCGTAAACGCAAATACTAGTAAAACCGATCCTCCTACTGCTCAGGCAGGTCCGGATCAAACAATAGCTCTTCCAGCAAATAGTGTAAGCTTCACCGGAAAGGGAACTTCAACCGGAACAATTACCTCTTATTCCTGGAAGAAAACAAACGGCCCCACAGCAACGATCACGAATCCGTCTTCAGCATCAACAACTGTGACTGGACTCGTGCAGGGAGAATATACCTTTGAATTCAATGTTACAGATAACTCTGGTTCAACAGGAAAAGATACAATTCATGTTTCAGTTGTAAAAGTAAGTTCACCGACAAACAATTCTCCGATTGCTAATGCCGGCCCAAACAGAAGCATAACCTTGCCAGTGAATAATACTACACTTTCAGGTAGCGGAACCGATACCGACGGCCAGGTTGTAGGTTACATGTGGACAAAAGTATCCGGTCCTACAGCTTACAATATCGTTAATGCAAGCTCTGCTGTAACAGACATAACCGGATTGACTGCCGGAGTTTATATCTTCCAGCTAAAAGTTACTGACAATTTGGGGGCAACCGGAACTGCGTCAGTGCAGGTAACGGTAAATGATGCGGTTAAAGTTTCTAATATTCCTCCGGTAGCAAATGCAGGAGCCGATATTACTGTTACACTTCCTGTTTCTTCAGTAAGTTTGAATGGAAGCGGTACAGATGCTGATGGAAAAATAACAGCATATTCCTGGAAGCAAATTTCAGGTCCGGCAGGCAGTACAATCACAGCACCTAATGCCGCTACAACTTTTGTGAATAATCTTTCAGCCGGTACTTATCAATTTGAACTTACCGTTACTGATAACTTAGGAGCAACAGGAAAAGCTACCGTAACTGTCGTGGTTGCCTTAGACAAACAAGCGCCTGCACCCGCGTCAAACTCTATTAACGTTTACCCAAATCCTGTTAAAAACGTAACCACACTGGATGTAAGTACACCAAAAGCAGGTGCGAACCTGCAAATTGTAATCACTGATATGAGAGGAAAGACGGTTTACACGAAATCTCAAGTATCAGGAACGCTTGGAACATCTTTAAAAATAAATATGGCGAATTTATCAAAGGGGATTTATAATGTAACTGTATATTTTGATAAAAAGGAGCAGCAAACCCTTAAAGTAGTGAAGTTGTAATTTTTGATGGATAGAAAATGCAAAAGCCCTGAAGTTTTATACTCAGGGCTTTGCTAATTATAGAAAGATATATGCAACGGCCACTTAACGCATAGAAAAAAGATGCACTAAAATAGGGAAGTGGTAATTTTTTATGGATAGAAAGCAAAAGCCCTGAAGTTTTATACTCAGGGCTTTTGCTTTCTATGAGAAGATAGGGACAATGGGTTATTTAACTCACATAAGATGACCCTTTCTTTTCAAAATCAGACAATTATTGTTCCCGCAAAGGGACATTTTTTAAAGTTTTATTATTAATCACGGTAAACCTTGACACAGATTCAAAACTATCTCCAATTAATAAAGGATTCAGAATTATTCTTTCAGCAAACGAACTTTTTTTCGTTATTATTAACAGCTCTTAAGCTGATCACTTAACGAAGAATGGTAAAAAAATAAGGAGTTTGTTTTTTTGAATACAAAAATTATTTTTTCAGCAAACGAACTTTTTTCCTGCTTTTATGTACATAAAGTTCTTCATAGTAAACTAATTCAACTCCTCGGAACCTTCAACATTGACCTTTGCTAATTTCTTAATTGGAATTTCATGCCGCCACTTAAAATTGATCCTGATCGATTTTTGCAGCACGAAAATGATCCAAAGCAAAAATACTGGAACAGTCATGGCAAACATCCTTGTTTCTGCACTGGCTAACAGGCTACCTGCTAAATATAGTAATGTAAACCAAAGTAAAATCCTAAGAGCAAAGGGCAATTTTTTCCAATTCATTAACGTCGGAAAAAGGCAGAATAATCCCAAAACCACCAATAATCCATTAAAAGGCAATCGCAATAAAGTGGAAGGTTTCTCTAATTTATAAGAAAAAGGATAATTGAAAAGCATTCTCCCTACGTTGCTAAAGCAATTTTCAAGGAATTTGAATGGATGGGCTTTAATATTGGCGATTGCCATTCGTTTGTACGCTTCATCTAGTTCAACGCCTTTTAATTTGCCTACCACCTCAAAATCCTTTTCATGATTTTTTATAATTATGTCCTGACTCCCGGGAATCCTTTGTTTTTTAGGTATTGTCGGATATTCTACCCAGTCGCCATATTCATTTTCAATTGGGGAACTCATCCAGTACAAATTATTGCCTCCAATGGTTCCCCAATAAAAGACCTTTCCTGTTAAATAATAAGTGTAGAGTAAATAAGGAGCGGTTGTAATAACTGCAATGATTAATACTAAAAACGCTTTTTTAAAATTTGCTGGGCTTCTTTTTGTAAACCAAAGAAGGGCACAGCCTATAATCATAAAAACTAAAACGTATCCAAAAATTGATTTAGTCAGGGCAAGGTAACCTAAAATAAAGCCTGCTAAAAACAGGTGCTTGTTTACCGACTTTGCAATCTTATTTGGCATAAAAGCTTTCACTAAAAAATACATGAACATAGTGACAAGAAATGCTGTTAGTATTTCAGTGTATATAATAGGTAAAAACTGAAAAAGATTGAAATAGCATGCCCAGAAAATAGATGCTATCAACGATAATATAAAAGGTGCGAATCTTATTAGCGTTTTGAAAAGAAAAACAACAGATAAATAATATAGGAATGCATTCAGGAGAGTGATGCATATTAAGGGCAAATGTAGTGCTACAAATGGCGTTAACAGTAAAGGATAACCAGGACCATTCCCCAAATATACCGTATCGGGAGGTGAATAATATCCATGTAAAATATTGTTTACATACATCAGGTATCTATTTTCATCCCCACTTGTACCGTCAGTAGGAAATAGAAACACAATAACAATATATAATATTAAAAATGGTAAAAAAAGCAAAAATGGATTTTTTGTGTTGATTCTCATGTTATACTTTCTTGGACGTAAAAAATTTAGTTTAAATGGCTGTTTTGTTTTTTTAAAGAGGTACCCAGATGAAACAGCTCTTCAAAATATCTTTTGCTTTGAAGCGAAAGAAACCCAAGACTTAAAAACTGAATAGCCGCTATGAATGTTATTCCCCCGACAATAAAGGATTGCGGGTTTTTTTTAAATTGCAGAGCAAGGCTATAGGAAAACGGGCTATCAATTGGCACAGGGGAATTTGCAGAGAGAGAATTTAAAGCCGAAAGTGTGTCATACAGTAGCCAAATTAATTCATACATGGAAAGTAGCATCAGGAATGCTCCAATTGCTAAAAAGAACATGTAGGGACGGAAAATGAAACTAGACATAATTCCTGAAAAGAAGCTTCTCAAAATCCTGATGCTTGAAGTTCTTTTTCCACTATATTTATTTTGTTCCGTCCAATCCAGATGAGCAGGAATTTCAATAATCTTGGCTCGCAGGATCATTCCTTTGTATAAAATTTCAGGGCTAATTTCATAATCCTTTGTTTTGAGATTCAAGGTTTTAATAAAGCTTCCCTTATAGGCCCTCACCATGGAAGTGTAGGTGTGAAATTTATCCTGTGCGGCAATCCTCATAAATCTATTCACCCAACGACTCATAACTCTTCTTGAAAAAGGAACCGCTGTCACTTTGCCGCCTTTCATGTAGGGGGAGGCGATCACAATATCCGCAGCATTCTCAATTAATTTATCTGTCATTTCACCTATGTAATCAACACAATAACTTAAATCTACATCCAAAACAACGATCACTTCCCCGCGTGAATTCCGAAACCCGGTTTGCAGGGCGTTTCCTAAGTTTAAATTTGTTGGATGATGAATAACGCGGATTTTGTTATTCAAAGTAGCGTACGAGTCGGCAATAACACCCGTGTTGTCTTTACTGCCGTCGTTAATTAAAAGTATTTCCCATGCATATTTGCAACATTTTGTATCCATGTAATTAACAATTGTGTCAAGGCTGGCCTGGAGAATGGCTTCCTCATTATAACAGGGAACAATAATGCTTAAAGTGGTTTTGTTTAAACGATTTGGCATAATTAATAAAATTTGTGGCTCAAAGAGCGATGCAGTTAAACAGTTTTTTTAAAGATATACCACTTCAAATCGGCCGGGGGGTAGTATAAAGTGAGATTTCCAAAAGTGACGCTAAGAAAATTAAATATCGGTTGCTTGAAAATAAACATAGGCATGTTTTCATTTACAATTGCCAGGGCATGTTTCAATTTAATATGTTTGGAAGGCCGTCCCTTCGCCATTAACTCCATTCCAAATTTATGGAATAATTCCTTTAAGGTTCTATCAGAAAACCAATGAATGACACTGGGCGGACAGTATTCATGCCAGTTCTTACCAAAAACGCGGGCTACAAAACTTTTCATATTCCATGATTCTACCAGCACCAGTCCATCATCGTTAAGCAAATTTGATACATTCAGCATAGCTTTTTCCAGATCAGGAAAACAACCTATTACTTCTATTAGATTGACAAGGTCAAATTTTTCCGAACTCTTATATGTTTCGAGTCCGCCGGTTGTAATATTTAAATGAAGATTCTGCCTGCCGTACGCTGCCAAAGTATCATTAGGCTCAACCCCACTGCAGTTCCAACCTGATTCTTCAAATCCTTTAAGTATGAATCCTGCCGCACAACCAACATCCAATACCTTTCCCGGACTATGGTATTTTCTTATAATTTTTGAATAATATTTCCCTGATTGATATAAACTTTTCATTTCTTCCAGATAATTAGGATAACCATCCTTGCCTTTAAAAAAATAATCATCGGAATAAACTTTTGACAGATGTTCTTCGGTTTCAGTGATTTTTGTGAACCTATGTCCGCATCTTATGCATTCGGTGATAGAATAGCCCTTCTTTTGAAAAAGGACATGTTTTCCTTCCTGGCAACCAACAATGGATTGGCAGGTTTTCTCATGGGCTTTCATTCTAGTAGTTTTTATTTGATTTAATATTCTTAAGAATTGCATGGCTCTGCCTATAAAAAGTATATTATGCTACATTCATTTTGCGTTCCAGGAAATTTACATCCGATGATAGCGTTGCTGCAAAATCTGCCATATTCACCAAATCAAAATTTTCTTTCAGGATTTTCATCGCCATAATAAAGACCTTTAATTTTTGATCGCTTTTAATATTCATTCCCGGGAAGAAAGAAAGTTCGGGCACATGATCACCTCCAATCAAATCCAACGGATGCAAAAGGAAACTCGGTTGTGTATTCGTGATTTTACACATGAAAATCGCAAATCTCAGATAAATTTTCATTAGTTTTAATGAGACATTACTGATGAATAAGAGATAGCTCTGATGAAAAGGAATTTTAAAAACCGGCATAGTTGTAACCGGAATTTCCAATAATTCCCGGTTGTCTTTAAACTTCCATAGGAAAGGCTTTAATGGATAAAAACCTTCTTTAAACGAGCCGAATAATTCTTTGCGGCTTTCCTTTTCTTCTTTTGAAAGTTTTGATTTCCAGAAATAGTAGCGCCTCATCAAAGGAGAAATGTAGGTCGGAAGAAGGGAGGCGTCAAAAACATAATTCCTCTTCTTCAAAACCTCCAGCAAATCGCTGCTCCAGCTAAAGCCCGGACCACGGAAACTATTTGTTCTTTTTCCTGTTGCTGAAAATATCGCTTCTTCAGCGATAATGATTTCTTCTTCTATTTTTTCTTTTGAATAGGTTTTGAGCCAGGATTCATGGTGAAAGGAATGATTTCCCACATCGTGCCCCCGGTCAACAATGCTTTTTAAAACCTTATGGTTTTTTTCGATCGCTGCATCTTGTCCAACAATAAAGAAAGTGATTTTTATATCTAATTCATCTAAAACATCCAAAATTACCGGTATTACCACATCCAGATAGGAGGGAAACTTTTCCCATCCCTCATCTCCATGAACTTTCATGTAGGACCATTGGTCATCCAAATCGAGTGAAACACTTGCAAGTAGCTTTTTCTTTTTCATAAGTTTCTTAATTTAAAATTTCTTCCAGCTTAGTTTCCGCTACGCGAACGGTTTCATTCACGTTTAGCGTACCATCTTTGATATGCGCCGTATTAACAATGTATAAATTGGAAATGGAAGTCCTAACATCGGGAAGGTTAGCAGAGTAATTTAATTTTGAAACAGTAATAACATGCTTTGCTCGGGCAACGCCCACAAATTTGATGTTTTTGTCCGTGATTTTCGGATACATTTTTTTAAGGATTCCGATATAGGTTTCTTTGATCTCCTCCTCGCTTTGAGTGAATACCGGGTCATTAGGACTTACATATTTAGGAAGATAAACCAACGATTTTCCTCCAAAATGTTTTTTGTCAACCAACGATGACATTTCAATTACGCCTGTAAAAGGAATCCATGAATCTGTAATATTGGTTACATAAAAGGGGCTTATCGGTTCGTCCAATAATACCGCTACGCAAACAACACCAAGATATTCAATGTTGTTTAATTTCTGTTTTTCTGACTCAAGCAAATTTTGGCAAAGAGCTGAAGAAATTGCGGCTGGAAGAGTAACGATAACCTTGTCAAATTCTTCTGTTGCTCCATTCCTGAATGAAATTTTAACCCGGTTCTTTTCACAATCATTTACCTCAATCGCTGCATGACTTGTTTTGATTTGGACCTTTTCAGAAAGCAATTTTTGAACAAAAGTTTCGATAATATGCTTGTATCCTCCGGGAACATAGCCAAACATTTCTTTCTTAAGTCCGCTTTTCCTGGCTCCATACATTCTTTGAATCGTCGCCCAAATGAAAACCGCTGAAGTCTTTTGGTAACTTTCGCCTAATTTGGCGCGAAGCAAAGGAAGCCAGATCTTATTAAATGTGTTTTTTCCGGACCATTTTTTCAGCCAGGTCGTTACGGGAATCTTTTCCAGTTTTCTCCAGTTTTTTATTTTAGAAGCAACGAGTATCGTAAGGCCAAGACGAAATTTATCAATTAAATTCAGCGCTGGAAATTTTAAGAATTCTATTGTATCCGACATCGAATGAAGCTTCCCATTGATGTAAAAACCTGTTTTTGTTTCCACCCATTCAATTTTATCTTCCAGGCCGAGTTCATTCAAAATTTTCCTGGTATTGAAATCTGATAACAGGATTACGTGATAAAATTTATCCCATTCCACTCCATCCATTTTCCATGAACTCGCCAAGCCGCCCACTTCCGGTGCCGCCTCAAACATAGTTACCTCATGTCCTTTTTGAGAAAGCCGCAGTGCCAGTGTCATCCCCATGATGCCTCCGCCAATGATTCCCCATCTTTCCTTTTTTGATTCCATAAGTTATGCCGTTATATATTGTTTTTGCCAGTTAATTGTTTTTTTTAATCCATCTGCGAGAGTCCACTTTGGACAAAAGCCAAGATGATTGCAAAGTTTGGAAATGTCAGGAACCCTTCTCATCACATCCTCATAATTTCCAAAGGTGGCGTAAGGAATGTAATTTAATTTTGGCTCAGAATCTTCGCCATTTACAAGTTTCCAAATCAAGGTTGCCAGGTCTTTTATGGATATTTCGCCTCCCGGAATGCCTCCGGTATTAAAAATTTCATTGGTTGATTTTTCATTCTCTACGCAAAGAACAAGGGCATTTACTGTATCATCGACATAAGTAAAAGTTCTGGTTTGGCAGCCATCACCGTGAATGTCGATACTTTCCTGTTTAAAAGCTTTCTCTATGAAAACTGATTGCGGACCTCCCCACCAGGTTAAATTCTGGTGAGGACCATAGGAACCGAAAAACCTGGTAATTGTATAATCGAGTCCATATTCATCCCTGTTTGCTATAATGTATTGTTCGCCATACATTTTTGAAAGCGCGTATGCCCATCGTTTTACTGTCGTTGGCCCCATCACGAGATTTGACTCTTCATTAAATGGAACTTCAGGGTTTTTGCCATATACATCAGAAGTGGAGGCGAAAATAATTTTCGATTTATCATAAATACACTTTTGAACCAGGTTCCTGAGCATCAGGTAATTTTCTTCCAGCGTTCTGAGTGCATTAGTATAACGTGGAATTTTTTGCGACGCGAGATGCACAATTACATCGGCTCTTTCATCCTTTAAAATCAGGGGATTGGCAATATCTCCAAGAATGAATTTAAAATTCTGATGTTTCTTAAAGCATTCCATATTTCTCATAAACCCATAATTAAGATTATCAATCCCAATTACCTTGTGGCCACGGGATAATAAACTGCAAGCAAGATTAGATCCAATAAATCCGGCGACACCTGTTATTAAAATGTTCATGGTTTTGTTATTTTATGAAAAAAGTTCTTTTGAATTGTTTGAATTATGCAACATTTGTCCCCGCCAAAAAGCGAGGCTTGCCGCATGAAATCTGTGAATAGTTTTATTGAGCTTGAATCGCTCTGTTAATGTCTCTTTTGAATTTCAAATAGTGAAATTTTTACTTAAGCGAATAGGTGATTTTTAATAGAATGGATTTGAAAGAAAGCAGTGTTTTGTGAGATTTGGCTTAAACATAGGAAGGGGCAGCGTCTTGGATAATTCTCAAATTGGACAGCTTTTCCAATTGCGGGATAATTGGATCTCGGATAAACATTTTATATAGCAACTGTGAGGAAACTATGCCAGCTACGGCCATTTGACTTACTTCTGAAGTATCTTTTTGTGAATTTATTTTATTGAATAAGGTTTTTACTTTTTGAGGATCAAATAGACCAAAAGAGGCCACGGTTTTTTCCGAAGTGATCTCTTTTACGTATTCTGGAGCTGCCATTCCTGAAAAGCTATCTCCAATGGGTGCCCGATACGGCTGTTTTGCTCTCTGTGTGATTGAGGCAGGTATTTTACCGGCGCTCATCATTTTCAAAATAAATTTTTCATTCAGGCAATTCAACTTAAAACGATCAGGCAGTTTATTGCAAAATTCGATTACACGATAGTCAAGAAACGGATAGCGTCCTTCTACTGAATTTCCCATAGCCATCCTGTCGCCCTGAGAAGAAAGGAGGTATTGAGACATGAAAATTGTTGCTTCAAGGTATTGAGATTTTGCCAGGCCAGTCCAATCTTCCATTTCAGGAGGCAATAATGGACAAAGTTCTTCCATCGGGTGATAGCCATTTAATCCGGAAGCCATATCGTTTGAAAAAAAGCTTTTTATGCGAGATGTATTATGCCATCTCAACAAGTGTGAATAGAGCGGATTGCTCGTTTCTTCCAGTTTATAACCAAAAAACATTTTCAGTGAAATGTTGCTCGAACCTTTCATTGAAGGGAGATAAGGGTAAAGTCGTTGCAAAAGCTTTGGCCGCCAGGTTGAATTGGATTGATTTGCCCAAAAACGCCTGACTTTTGCTTCCTTGAAAAGGTTATAGCCGCAAAGAAATTCATCTGCTCCTTCTCCAGTTATTACGACTTTTATGTTTCGTTCCCTTACCTTTTTCGATAGCATGTACATGGGGGTAGGGGAAGTTCTTAAAATCGGAAATTCAGAGTGCCAGACAGTTTTCTCAAAGTAATCTGCGATGTCTTTAGAAGTGCATTCAAATGCTTCATGATTGGTGTTGAAATATTTGGATGCCTCGGTTTGATAAGGACTTTCGTCGAATATTTTATCCTTAAAGCCGATAGAAAAAGTGTTTAAAACAGATGGGTTGATTTCGTGAATCATGGCAGTAGTCACACTGGAATCCAATCCGCCGCTCAAATAGGCAGCAACGGGAACATCGGCCCTCAAACGGATGTTGACGGCATCTTTCAGTAAATGTCTGAGTTCTTCTACCGCTGTTTCAAAACTGCCTGAGTAAACGTCATTTTCTCCCGGGAAATGGTGGCTCCAATATTTTTTAATTTGAATTCCCGATGAAGAAACTGTCATTTGATGGCCAGGCGGCAATTCATAAATATTTTCAAATGGAGTGTTCGGAGAAATGGTTGTCCAGAAAGTGAATATTTGGGCAAGGCTTTCCGGTTTTATCGCTCTCTCAATTTTTTTCAGGGTAAATAATCCCTTGATCTCCGAGCAAAAGGCGAAAGCATTATTTTGAGCCCAGTAAAATAAAGGCCTGATTCCTACGCGATCCCGAGCCAAAAACAATTCCTGCTTTTTCTTATTCCAAATGCAAAATGAAAATTGCCCGTTGAAAAATTGAAGACATTTTTCTCCATGTATGGCATACATCTGCACAACAACTTCGGTATCACATTCGGTTTTAAAACGGATCCCTTTCTTTTCAAGTTCTTTCCTTAATTCAATATAATTGAAAATTTCTCCATTATACACGATCCAATAATTGCCAGATTGATCACACATCGGTTGCTGCCCTGTGTGGAGATCCATAATGCTCAAACGCACGCTTCCCAATCCCAGATTTTCCCCAAGATAGATTCCGCTTTCATCGGGTCCCCGATGGTGAATGGTGGATAGCATTTTTTTTAAAATGATTTCCATGGAAGGTTCCGTTGGCGAATGATAATTATAAGCACCGGCGATTCCGCACATAATTAGTTCAATTTGCTTTGAACGAAATTGGCAATCGCATTGATGGATTCAAAATTATCTTCCAGCAATTCCGAATCTTTTGCCTTGATTGAAAATTCCTCTTCAATAAAATTAATAAGCAAAACGAATCCCATAGAATCGAAGATCCCTTCTGCAAAAATCAGTGATTCATCTTTTACTTCGTCTGAAGAGGCATAGCTTGTTTCAATAATGTACTGCCTGATTTTGTCCTTGATGGCCATTGTTGTTTCCATAACGGTATAATTTAAAGATTAAAGTTTCCTGAATAGGGTGGTGGTTCAGAAATACGGTAATTATGTGGAAGCAAATGCTCAAAAAACTATTTTTTAAAAATCAATGGGTTTCAGCAAACGAACTTTTTTAGCCTTTTATTGAGAAGGATGCTCAAACCTTCCCACTGACTTTTTGCTTTTCCAGCAAACAAACTTTTTTTGATCTTTTTTATTTTTATTTCTATTAAACCCAATTTGAAGTCAGAGAGTAATAATATATTTACATAATAAAAATTGAAAGTATGTTTTTTTTGCCCTATGCTTTTCTTTTCTTACTCCTCATTACTTTTTTCATTTATTATACGGCGGAAAATAAAATTAAACCGTATGTTTTATTCATTAGCAGCCTTGTTTTCATTGCAGGTTTTTCAGTCAGGGCTGCCCTATTCTCACTGGCGTTTACTGTGTTAAACTATTTCTTTGGAATCATGCTGGAAAAAGGGAATGCTAATGAAAAAATAAAAACCCGTTTATTTTGGCTTGCGATTGCAGCCGATATTGGATTTCTGGCTTTTTTTAAATACATCAATATTCTTTCCCACGATATTAATTCCTTATTCCAGCTTACCAATATTCAATCTCCGATTGTCACCATCATAAAGCCTTTGGGAATTTCTTATTACACTTTTCAGGCACTTGGCTATTTAATCCGGATTGACCGCGGAAGTGAAAAAGCGGAACGCGACTTTGGAGCGTTTGCGACTTATTTATTGTTTTTCCCAAGATTTTTATCAGGGCCAGTTGAAAGATCTAATCAATTTTTGCCGCAAATGAAAGCTCCCCCTGCATTCAAATCTGAAAATTTGCAACAGGGACTCAGATTGTTTTTATGGGGCTTGTTCAAAAAAATTGTGATTGCCAATAATTTATATCAACCTGTTGCAGGAGTTTACCAGCATGTTCATGACTTTTCCGGCATCTCTCTGATTGTAGTCTTGTTTGTCCAAACCTTATACATTTACTGCGACTTTTCAGGTTATACCGATATGGCTTTGGGCACTGCGAAAATATTTGGTATTAACCTGATGGATAATTTTAACCGCCCTTTTCTGGCCAGGAATATTTCAGAATTTTGGAGAAGGTGGCATATTTCCTTATCCTCCTGGTGCAACGATTTTATATATAACCCGTTCATTGTAAAATTTAGAAGATTAGGAAACACCGCTGTTATTTCAGGAATTTTCATAACGTTTTTTATCGTAGGGATCTGGCATGGCGCAAACCTGACTTTTGTAATTCTTGGAATCCTTCAGGGGACTGCAATCGTTTATGAATTTTTCACAAAAAAATACCGCTTAAAATTTGCCAAAAAATTTCCAAAAAGCATTGTCAATACGGTGAGCAGACTGATCGTCTTCCTTTTTATGAGCCTGTCAATGGTTTTTTTCTTCTCAAACACTGTTTCGGATGCGGCTTATTTTATCTCGCACCTTTTTTCCGGAACAGATACTCATTGGCAAACCGGAACTTTTATCAGCAACCTGCCGGTTTTTCTTTTTGCCTTGTTTTGTTTCCTGATGCTTTTCATAATCGAGATCTTTAATGAAAAAGGAAAAAATTTATTATCCGCTTTTCTGAAACAACCGCTTTTAATACAATGGGCCGGCTATATAACTTGTATTCTTCTGATCTTCTTCTTCCGATCCGAAATCGAAGGATTCTACTATATGAGATTTTGACCAGCGAAGGAATTTTGCGCCATCACAACACGTGTATTTCCCGACTCATCAGCAATGGAATTCACATTGCAAAAGCTACTGTTGTTTTTACATAAGCCGCTGATAAATTCTCCCTGGCCAACCCCAACCTCAAAGATCAACCAACCTTCAGGGGCTAAAAACTTTGGAGCTTCCTCCAATAATCTTTGAATGATCCTTAATCCAAACATTCCGCCATCAAAAGCCAAAAGAGGTTCATGGGCTGATATTTCAAATGTCATCTTGCTCACCTTTCCGGTGGAAATGTAAGGCGGATTGCAAATAATCAAATCGGTCTTTCCAAAATATTTCTCTGTTTCAAAGGCTGAAAATAAGTCACCCTGTTTAACGACGACCTGTTTTTCAAGGGATAAAAACCTGATATTTTCTTCTGCTAACTCCACGGCATTTTCACATATATCTGTTGCGTTTACTAGCGTGTTTTTATTGTGATAAGCGACTGCTAATCCTAAATTACCAGCGCCGCAACAAATATCCATCACTTGTGCTGTTGGTTTTTTCTTTGAGATTTCAAAAGATAATTCCAGCGCTTTTTTGCCTAATATTTCAGTTTCCTTCCTCGGAATTAATGCCCGTTGATCGGATAATAGTTCAATGCCCATAAAACTCTGCCTTCCGGTTATATGTGCGAGGGGCGTGTTGTTCAATCTTTTTTCCAGCAGTTGATAGAAACGTTGCTGTTGCATCTCAGATAGTTCGGGCAACTCGTGTTTCAGCGCTTCTTCCGCCGATCTTTGTATGCCAAAAGCCGCCAGCCAGCAGGCTTTTAAGGTAGAATCAATCGTTTCCTCCGGTTTGTCGGAAAGGAAACTGATTTTTGATTCAAAATCAGCTTTAATTTTTAGGTAAAGAAGATCAGTATTCATTTTTTTTCATTTGGCTGTCGGTAACAAGGAAATAAAGTCGGAAAAAAAGTGCGTTTGCCTGAAAAAGATCTTGCTTCTTATGCCAGTTCCATATCTAAAGGAACAGCATCTATTTCAATCATGGTTTTTGAATAAGTTAACTTCCTTATGATTTTTCCATTCTGGAAATAAAGAATATCAACACCTCGCCTGACTTCCGGCTTGCCTAAATATTTCTTTTTAAATGATGGCCATTCGAGTCGCCAGGAAAATGTGGCTTTTTGCTGCTCTTCATCAATGAAAAGATCCTCTTTGATGAACCTGAAATTCCCATGTTGAAAAAACCAGGGATGCCAGGTTTTCCATAGCATTCTTTTCCCGGAAATTACCGTGCCGTTCCAGTTTTCAAAAACTACGTCTTCGTGCATGAAATCCATTACCCCGTCAAGATCAAAAGTGTCCCATTCAATCAGCCACAAATCAAATCGTTCTAATATTGCCGATCTTGAAAGTTTCATTGAGCAATAAAATTGTTTTTAAGTAGGTTTTTATCAATTTTTCCGTTTGAGCTTTTGGGCATTTCCTCAATGAAAATCACTTTTTGCGGAACCATGAAAGATTCAAGATGCAGGCTGCATTCTCTTTGAATTTCCTTTTCAGTAAGTTGCACAAAAGGATGTGTTGTGATATAGCTCACGATCGATTCTCCCATAATGCAATCCGGAATTCCCATCACTGCTGCTTCCTTTACTCCATTTATCTTGTAAAGAATATTTTCGATTTCGACCGGGCTCACCTTTTCACCTCTTGTTTTGATGATATCATCATTTCTTCCTCCGAAATATAAAAAGCCCTCTTCATCCATTTTAAACCAATCATTAGAACATAAAATCTTTTCCCCCGGAAGTTTTCCTTTCTTCAGCATTTGAGCGCTTAATTCTTCCTGGTTCCAATAGCCGAGCATTACATGTGGTCCGCGAATGTGTAATATGCCCCGGTCGCCCTGCTTCACAGGCTCGCCGTTCTCGGAAAGAAGAAATACTTCTGTGCCCGGAATCGCTTTGCCTACGGAACCCGGTTTCTGATCGATCAGTTCAGGCTCCAGATAACAAACTCTTTTACATTCTGTTAATCCATACATGCTAAAAATCAGTGCATTTGGAAATAATTTTTTCAAATCGGGAATCAATTCAGCCGGAAGTGCCGCAGCGGTATTGGTTACTTTTTCTATGCATGGAAATGAAAGCCCGGTTTCCTTATTTGAGGCGATCATCATCGCGTAAACCGTTGGAACACCAGGAAAAACGGTTGGCTGATATTTTCCGATATTCTTATAAATTGAAGCAGTGAAAATAAAGGACTGTTCAACGATCAGGGTTCCGCCGATCGTGATCGCCATAATTAACTGATAAAGGCCATAATCAAATGCTAATGGAAGCAGCAGCATGATGCGGTCATCCCCGGTTAATCGCAAATATTGAATGAGACTCCAGGATGTGAAAACCATCGATTGGTGCGTCATCATCACCCCTTTTGGAAAACCCGTGCTACCGGAAGTATATATTAACGCCGCTAAATCATTGGGAATAATATTCGGTAAGAAAACGGGCTGATTTTTTGAATCTATCGCATCTTCAAAATTGATCCATCTGAAGCGGGAAATTTTTTGCATCTCTTCACTCTTTCCTGCAATTACAACCTCTTCAATGGTTTGTGCATTTTCCAAGGCGAGTGATAATTCATTCTTTAGCCTTCCTGATGAAACCAGGATTTTTGCACCACTGTCTTTCAGGATATACTGAAGCTTATCTGCTTTTGTTTGAGGATTTATAACCAGAAAAACGCCGCCGGATAAAGTTGCCGCATAAATGGAAACTACACCTTCCCAGCCATTTTCCATATAGATTGCAATGCGATCACCTTTTTCAATTCCTACCCTAATGAAATGAGCGGCAAGATTATCTGCACTTTCTTTTAATTCGCCGAATGTGTATTCTTTTCCTTTGGAAATAATGGCGGTCTTGCCCGGATTGTTTTTCGC
Source organism: uncultured Chitinophagaceae bacterium (assembly GCA_963696835.1). Taxonomy (GTDB): domain Bacteria; phylum Bacteroidota; class Bacteroidia; order Chitinophagales; family Chitinophagaceae; genus Ginsengibacter. Next base: position 94,085 of record CAVOLS010000003.1, read on the forward strand.
GGATAAAGACAAAGCCTCTCCCAGCAAGCGTTGTGGAATCAGCATACAGATGAGGTTTTAAAAGTTTTCAAAAGGTAGTTGCTTACTGCTATTCAAAATTATTTATCGGAGACATCCTTAAATAATCAGTGGTCTTTTGTTTCCGAATGAAGTTGCGATAAATGGATCTGATTTCTGCCTCGGTTTTCCCAAGCGTTTCACCCACTTCCGCTGGTTCATGGCCATTTTCATATCCATACCATATCATATCCATTTCATGAAACGGAAGCTGGAAAAAGAATTCTTCCTGCGTCTGTTCAGCAGAATAGGTGTCGGAAGTTGGAGTGCGTCCAATGATCTCCTTTGGAATTTCGAGATGTTCGGCCAATTGATATACCTGAGTTTTGTATAAATGGGCGATGGGCATGATATCGGCTCCGCCATCTCCATGTTTTACGAAAAAACCTTGTTCAACTTCGTGCTTATTCGGGGTTCCTATTACTGCGAAATGCATCCTTTCTGCATGATAATATAGCATGGACATGCGACACCTTTGTTTGAAGTTGGAGGCTGCTACAATTTGCAGGTACTCTTTTATGGGCAGCAATTTGCTTTTTGACAAACCATTTTTGTCTATGATAGTGAGCGAAAAAACCGGCGGCAAATTATTATTAATCGCTTGGGGATTGATGCCGATTTTCATCTTGAAATCCTTGGGATTATATTCCGGAAAAACGGACGTAACTGCCTCATCGCGTCGCTGATAACATCCAAATCCTTCCAGCGCTTTTGTTATATTCTCTTCTATCGTTTGAACACCGAATTGATTGGCTACTTTTAGCGCTAATTCGCGGCTTTCATCACTCGAATCTTTTTCAGGGAGCATGATTCCAATTACATTCCGCGCGCCGAGAGCTTTGACCGCTAAAGCGAGGGTGACGGAAGAATCAATCCCCCCGCTTATTCCCACGACCGCCCCCTTTCTTTTCAGCACCGTTACAATATCTTCTTTTAGCTTTTTGGTTATGAAAGAGATTTTCGATTCGATGTCTTCAATGAAAAGGATCTCTTTTGAAAAGTGATTTTTTTGTTTCCCGTTCATTTTAAAATAAATTTAGGGGTTAAGTTAGAAGAAAGAAGTGCTAGCACAAGTAAAAAAAAGTCCGTTTCCCGCGTCGGTACCCGAAGGTGTTTTGAAAAACAAATTCAAAAAAAGTATGCCTGCTGCTTCTGATGTTGTGGACATTCAGAAAAATAAACTTTAAAAAAAAGTCCGTTTGCTGTTTACCATTTTTGCTGTTGAAGAGTTCTTCGGTCTGCTGTCATTTAATTCAATTCTTTTTTGATAAATCCATCTGCATTTGTTTTCTTTTGCTCCTCTTTGACGATATTTTCAACTACTTTATTTGAGAAAATTCTTGCTCCTGTATTATTTAGATGATACCTGTCATCAAAGAGATTGGCGTGATTGAGAAACATAGTGTCATTTGAATGATCATAGAGAGGAACGCCATATCTTTTTGCTATCTCCTGGGCAATTTTTACAGAGGGATCATCATGGTAATATTTTATAAAAAGAGGGGAAAGGAAAACATAGACTTTAATGTTAGAGTTTGTGCAATCGCTGATAAAGTTTTCATACATCTTAATTTTAATCGGATCGAGATCATATTTTTTGAATGTAGAATCAACCGTTAAAGGTTCATTGAGAATTTGAGTGTTGGGAACATAACCGTTCTCATCTTCAATGTGATCCCTGTTTTTATTAAAATCGGTTGCGCCAATTGCCACCGTGAAAAGTAATGAATTATACGGGTAAATTTTTGAAATCATTTTAAGTTTCTCGAAAGGACCTTTTAATTCAATAATCGAACGGATTTCAGGATGACTTTTATAATAGGGAAGTAATTCCGATAACCTGTCATAGCTTTCCTGCTCAATTCTGAATTCTTCACGGCTAAAATCAAGTATCACGATTTTAGGAGAATATCTTTTTAATACACTTTTTAAAACCGCGTAATTATAGAAGATAATTTGACCATCACGGCCTGTATTGTAGCAGGAAAGATTCATGCGGTTCTGAAAAATATTCGGGGCGTAATGATGGTTAGCTCTCGAAGCGCCAAATATCAGGATATCCGCTTTTGTGCTATCAAAAGAATAGGTTGCCCGATAGAGCCAGCCAGACTTTTGATTATTGTATAAAAATTTCAAGCCGGTTCCAAAAATAAAATCGAGGCAAAAAAGAATCCCCAGGAAGATTGCCACTTTTGCCAACAGCGTCAATTTCTTATTTCCAAAGTTTGCTTGCAATTCACGGGTTTTTAAATAATTAATAGGCGATATAGATAAACTGACCACCGTCAAAAACTCCTGCCAGTAAAATATAGATCACCAAAAACGCGTAGGAAAGATTCTTGACAACCCAGTTATTATTTCTGAACAAAGAAATTCCATTTGGACGGAATTCAATTCCTGCATCCGCGATCATCATTACAAGGCATCCAATAAGCATGAAAAAAATAGTGGCTGCTTTATCATAATAAAGATGACCAAGAGGAGAAAAAATTCCTCTGATAATTACCATCGCGTCAGAGATCGTGGAGGTACGAAAAATAATCAGCGAAAAACTGACAAATAAAAAGGTCAGTAAAATACTTAGGCCATTGTATAAAAATGCAGGCGCTTTTTTTGAAATCTTTTTGCGCTGTTTTTTTGTAATTGTTTCGTAAATCAGGGCAAAGGCTTGCAGCAAGCCAAAGAGAACATAATTCCAACTTGGTCCGTGCCAGATGCCAATCACCACAAAGCTTATTACCAATGCATAAAATACCCCCCAGTTTCCCCAATCGCGGCGCTTAAATGCTATGGGATTAAAAATATAATCGTTTACCCAGGAAGAAAGGGAGATGTGCCACCTTCTCCAAAAGTCGCTGATATTTTTTGCCAATAGAGGGCGCCTGAAATTTTCCATCAGGTCGAATCCAAATAAGCGTGCTGTTCCAATGGCGATATCTGTGTAGCCTGAAAAATCCGCATATACCTGAAAAGTATATAAGACAGTGGCAAATAACATCGTGAAACCGCCGTATTGTCCCGGATCTTTCATAATGAAGTTTTCGTAAATCGAAATTCTGTCGGCAACCACTAACTTTTTAAATATGCCCCATGCTATTCTTCTGAGGCCTTCAATGATGTTCTCTTTTTTCAACCTGAAATTTCTTGCAGTTTGTGGAAGGAAATGATGCGCCCTTTCTATGGGTCCAACTAATAATTTGGGGAAAAAGAGCATGAACAAGCTAAAATGAAAAATATTTCTTTCAGCATTCTGAGAGCCGCGGAAAACATCTATGATATAGCCGATTGTTTGAAAAATGTAATAGGACAATCCAAGCGGCAAGATCAATTCAAAAAGTGGAATTTTGCTTTTTGGATTAAATATATTTAGTAATCCGAAAATGTTTTCAAGAACGAAATTGGAGTATTTGAAGAAAACCAGGATTCCAATGTTTATGATCAGGCTTAAATTAAGGTAGAGCAACTTTTCGTATCTTCTTTCAGCTTTTTCAATCAGAATGCCAAACAAAAAGTTGATTGCGGTTACAAAAGCAATAATGAAAATATATTTTGCTCCGCCATACATATAAAACAACGCACTTATTAAAATTAGAAAATAGTTTCTAACTTTTAGAGGCAGTAAATAGTAGATGAGCAGCGAGCCTGCTAAAAACAAAAAATAAATTACTGATGTAAACAGCATTGCTTAGTTGGATAAAAAATAAGCGGAAAATCAGGGAGGATATTGGGAAGGGGCTATTGAATTTTCATTTCAATTTGTCGGCATAGGTCGCCTACATTCTTAAAGTTCAATAGTTCGTTCAGGGAAAACCGGATATTATAATGTTTCTCAACAGCGGTTATCATTTGGATATGATTAAGAGAATCCCAGGCATCTATGTCGGCAGTGGTAAGTTGTTCATTCAAGACAATTGAATCATCTTCAAAAATGTCAATAAATATTTCATTTACTTCTTTCAGTATAAGTTGATTTACTTCTGTAAGTTGTTCCATAAAAGAGAGTTTGAATGTTATTGAAATTTAAAAAGCGTTTTTATCGCCTTTAACAACATAATATACAGTTAAAAACAGGATTTGAATATCGAGCCATAAAGTCCAGTTTTCCAAATACCACAAGTCTTTAGTGACTCTCATTTTAATCTGATCGGGATTAGTTATTTCACCCCTGTAGCCGTTAATCTGCGCCCATCCTGTGATACCGGGTTTTAGAAATTGGCGTACCATATATTCATCAACCACTTTTGAATAATCGGATGTATGTTTTAACATGTGAGGTCGCGGACCAACGAGACTCATTTCACCTTTAAAGACGTTGATGAATTGAGGAAACTCGTCTAAACTTGTTTTTCTTAAAAACCTTCCGATCCTGGTTACCCTGCTATCGTTTTGAGTGGCTTGCTTCAAATTCGCATCTTTGTTTAACTTCATGCTCCTCAATTTCCAGCAATAAAAAGGTTTAAGATTTTTACCTGTGCGCAATTGCTGGAAAAATACCGGCCAGCCGGATTCCAAAAATATCAGTATTCCCAATAAAGGGATCAGCCACGTTAGAAAAAAAACAATAACAAAAGAGCTCACCACAATATCGAGCATTCTTTTTTTCAGCCTGTTGCCAACATCATCAAGCGGTTCACTCCGTAAAGAAAGGATTGGCAGGTCTCCAAAATATTCAATATGAACTTCCCTTTTTATGAATACAGAAAGATTAGGAACGATTTTAAACCGGATGCACTCTTTTTCTGACTGATACATCAAACGATAAATTTCATTGTTTTGTTCAGGAGTAATGGTTGAAAATATTTCCTGCACATTGAGGTTTTTTGCAACCTGAAGGGTGTCGCAAACATCTGCCAGCACAGGATAATGTGAAAGTTCATTAATCTTATTACCGTCCTCAATATATCCAATCATTTGGGTGTTTAAACCTTCTTCCTCAAAGTATTTAGCCAGTTTTTTTGCAGTGTCATTATATCCAAGGATAATTACTTTTTTTACCAGGTAATCGCTTTTTTTAAAGTATTTATTGATTCCCAGGTATAAAAACCGGTTTGCCAATAAACCAAAACCAAAGCTGCTGATAGTTGCTATGGTGAATAACCGCGAAATACTAAATTCCCTTGAAAAGAATAAATAAGACATGATAAAGATGATCCAAATCAGATAAACCTGAATCGTTCTTTTCGTGAAATATTCAAAGTTTAGAATGATTTTTTCAGAATAGGCTCTTAAAAAGAATGACAGTAATAGCCATCCGGCATTTGAAACAGACCAGTAAAGAATATAGTTATTCCAAAAATTAAAATCATTGCCTTTCCCAAAGATGATTTGACAAATAAGATAGAAAAAATTCAATGCAATCAAATCTAAAGCGACGAGGGTAAATTGCAGGTATCGTTCAAGCTGCCTGTTCATTTAACGTAAGTATTTGTAGGTTTTGGTAATTTAATGTAAATGTTAGCAAGGGTTTTAATAATTCTTTTAGAAGTTTGACCGTCCCAAAAAGGTGGAACCGACCCTCTTTTCCATTTCCCTTCTATGATTTTTTTTAAATTGGATTTCAATTTAAAAAGATCATCTCCGATCAGTTCATTTGTGCCTATTGTGACTGTTTCTGGCCTTTCAGTTGAGTTTCTTAATGTTAAGCAGGGAATGTTTAAAACTGTTGCTTCCTCAGTGATTCCTCCTGAATCTGTAATTATTCCTTTTGTATGCTGAACCAGGAAAATAAATTCTAGATAGCATTGAGGTTCTATCATTAAAATATTATCGGTGCTGATGTTGAATTGATCAATAATTTTTCTTGTACGCGGATGAACGGGAAAAATGATAGGAAAACCTAAAGAGCTTTCCCTGATCGCTGAAAGAATGGATGCTAACTTTTCAGGATCATCCACATTTGATGGGCGGTGCAAGGTCACCAGGAAATAAGATTTTTCGGATAATCCCGCTTCCTCCCAAAAATCGGGTTTCCTTAACCTGTTGATATTTGCATGAAGAGTGTCGATCATTGTATTTCCAACAAAATGAATTTTGGACGCATCGACCCCATTTTTTAATAATTGCTCATTGGCGATTTCGCTTGTCGTGAAAAAATGATCGCAAATGGCATCGGTTACGATGCGGTTGATTTCCTCTGGCATGCACATGTCACCGGATCTTATGCCGGCTTCAACATGAGCCACATCAATGCATAATTTTTTTGCTGTGATTGTGCAGGCGAGGGTAGAGGTGACATCTCCCACAACCATCACCAAATCCGGCTTGTTTTCCTGCAATTCCTTTTCGAACCTGACCATGATTGAGGCAGTTTGTTCCGCCTGAGATCCGGATCCTGCACCCAAATTGCTATCGGGCAGGGGAATGCTTAACTGCTCAAAAAAATCACCGCTCATTTTCCTATCATAATGCTGACCCGTATGCACCAGCCGGTAACTTAAAGGGAAGCCCTGCACTTGCATTTCATCGATGGCTTTTATTATTCCGGCAATTTTAATAAAATTGGGGCGCGCGCCCGCCACAAGGGTAATTTTCAAAATTATGTTTTCTTAATTTTTAAGGAATTTAAAGAGTGAACGGCATTCAGGTATTAGCGATTTTTTTTTTGCTAAACATGTCAATCAGTTCTTTTGAGTTTTTAATGTTTGCCCTGGAAGAAGCGCCAAACAGGATCGATTCAATTCCCTCCATTTCGCTCACATATTCCAGCGCTTCCCTGGGTGGAATTGTTCCAGCAGCAAATACCTGCATTGCGATTAATTTGCACCTTTTTTCGGCAATTATTTTTTCATAGGCTTCCTTGCCTCCTGACATTCTAAAACCCACCTTGTTGATGGATGCACAAATGGTCGGATTTTCAATTCCCTTGCTTTCCAGAGCATTTATTAAAAGAGGCAGATTCATGGTAATAAAGCCGGGTTCTGCATTATATTTCTCCCGGATATAATTGTGGAAAGTGACCAGGAAGTCGATCATTCCAAGTCCAAGTAAAAGATCGGTAATTACATTTTGCACAAAAATAACAGGGGTCGATATTCCCTTAAACATTTTCATTTCAGCATCAATGAGCAATTCCATCATTGAATTGAAATCCTTTTTGACAAAAGCGATTCCCCCTTTTGCAAAAGTGCTAAAAATATTCCCGGGAACATATTGCCTGATGGTTCCCATAACACCCAGTTCGGTTATCGCGTTAGCATATTTATGCGCGTAGGGCATGCAAGGGTAAATCTGAAATCCTTCAAAGTTTTTATCTGACCGAATCATCTGACAGATGTCAACCATCCTGTCGTGGGTAGTGCACATAAAGGTATTGATATCTTCATTCATGGCAGTTTTCAGCACGTTGACAATTGTCTTATTGTCTTTGAATTTAATTGCCTGCGCTCTGGCTTTCTCATCCGAACTATGATTCACTCCAAAAAATTGGTTGTCTCCAAAAATTACTCTTTCCATTTTATTTCCTGATTGTATCTTTTAGTAATAATGCAATCACTTCGTCTGTCTTCGAAGCGCTTTCAAATGAGCTTTTGTTGTCGGTGTTTCCTGTTTTGATACAATTAATAAAATAGTCGATCTGGGAAGAGTACTCCTCGCCGCGCAGGTAGAAATTGACACTCTCTGTCAATCCGGTTAAATCCTTAATGGTCCAACCCTTCGATAATCCCAGTAAATCATTGTCTTCTTTTAGAAAAATTTTGAGTTCCGTGCCATCAGCGATTATTTTTCCTTTCTTTCCAAGTATGGAAATTTGAGTACTCATTTTCCTGTACGTTTCATCGCTCCAGTTAACTGAAAGTTGGCCTGAAAGGCCGGATTCAAGTGTGAGATTACTGTAGACGGCATCCTCGACATCTCTGGAAAAAATATATTTCAATTGAGTCCCGGCCACTTTCGCAGGTTTGCCTAAGATGAAATTAATAAGATCAATGGTGTGAGATGCATAATCGTATAAGCAACCTCCGCCTTCTGATTTATGGGATCGCCAGGTGCCGGCTTTTTCTTTTAATACAACCGGGCCATAAGATTCTCCTGAAAAGTGATATAGTTCTCCAAGAAGGTTTGACGAAAGTAACTTTCTGGCTTCGTTGAAGGTTCCAAGAAACCGATTGTGATATCCTACCTGGTTTACCAGCCCAAAGTCCCTGGCTAATTTTGATAACTTTTCTCCTTCATGATGATCGAGCGAAAATGGTTTTTCACAAAAAACATGAATTTTATTGTTGAGGGCGCACTCTGCCATTTCTCCATGAAATTTGGTAGGCGAGGCAATGACAACTGCATCCAGGTTCATCGTTTCGATCATCTTCTTATAATCAGTAAAGCAAGTGAATGACGAGTACTTTTTGAATCCTTCAATCACTAATGATGAGGTATCGCATACTGAGACTAAATCCACTGCCGGATGAGCTCCTAAAATAGAACAATGAGAAATTCCCATTTTTCCTAACCCAATTATTCCCGTTCTAACCATTTTTTAAGTTATTAAAGATTTTATGAGGTTATAAGTTTCTTTTCCTTTTTGCAGCAATTCTTTATTTGGAGGCTTTTCATTATTCAGCTCAAGATATTCGATCACTTTTTCTATTTTCAAATCGGGAATATGTTTCATTAATCCGAGTTGAATGAGGTACTTGTCAACATCAAGAAGTTCATCCTGATAGACAGAGATGGTGGGTATCCCTATTACAGCCATTTCCCTTGTCATCGTGCCGCCTGCTCCAATGAAAAGCATGCAGTTTGTTGCAATTTCATCAAAATAAACAGGTTTGGAAGGAACCTCTATACCCTCGAATTGCTCATGCCGATAATGATCAAACTGTGCTTCATCGCGGGTTAACAAGACGATTTGAAATTTATCTTTTAAAGCGATGATTACGTCATCAAGAAAATTCTCTGCTCCATTATAATATTGTGCTGTACGGGGTTCCGGCCTGATATAAATTTTGCTATCTTTTGCACCATTATGAGAGATGCCATTTGTTAGATATTTCTGCCACAAATAGATTCCTTCTTTTACTCCTGGATAAGAAATGATTTTTTTTTTCTTGCGCCCTGTTTTTGAACCTTCTCAATTTTCAGAAACTCAGGGACCATTATTTTTGAAGCGCAAAAGAAAGAAGGAATATTTCCGATCGCGTGTTCATTGTCATTCATGTAAATAGAAGGGATTCCCATTAGACGCGCCGCAACAGGTGAATGGAATGAACTTTGAGAAATTGCCCTATCTACCTTCAGTGGCTTTATGAAATTTTGCAACTGTCGAACCCTTATAGGATATCCAAGAACTTTTTTATAAAAAGCCTTTCCATAGTGTTTTCCGATTATCGTATATTTTATTTTATGGAGCTCTAAGAGAGAAATGGTGTTTGAAAGCGGCCTGCACGTTACAATAATCTCATGCCCTTCTGATTCGAGTTCTTTTAACAAGCACTTGAAAAGATTAATATGGGGAGCATTGGTAATGTCAAACCAAATTTTCATAAAAGCACTTTATTGGGTAAAAATTATTCACGATAAAAGGCAGCTATTTCAGCGATTCGTTAAAAGTCCGTTTTGCAATTTTTGTTTTGGATGGCAAGGTGTTTTTCAAATAATGGGACATGCCATAAAACATCCAGCCTTGCGACCATCTCATATATGGAATTTTGTTTGTTAAAAACCTTCTTTTTTGAAAGTAGAAATAGCCTTTTTCTGACTGCATGTTTTCAATAGTCCAGTTCAACACACGATCTACCAACTGCTTATATTCTTTAAACATACCGGACTTGGAAAGTGCCACTATCAATACCGACGGAGCGTGAATGTCAATTGGATAAAGAGAGTTATTATAGTATTTTGACCGGCCCTTCTCGTCAAAGAAGGTTTCCAAATAATAAGCCAATCCGTCGCTGAAGTTGTTTTGAAAAGTTGAATCATTGGCAAATAAGCCATATTCATAGATGCATTCAAGATTAAAACCCGTGTGAAAGTTGTCAATCCATTGATGGAAAGGAAGAGGACTATAAAACCAGGACCCATTAGGATTTTGATAATCACAGCAAAAGGCGACAGCTTTTCTTGCAAGCCCGATTAATTCTTGTTCACCGGTATAAGTATAAATGCGGCTTAATAATCTTGCCCCCAGTAAAGAAGCATTGAACACTGAAGTATTATCAAATGGCGAATAAGAAAAAGCAAAATTCTTTTTATCGTTATAAGTTCGGTTTAAATCTTTTATAATGAAATTTTTACTTGAGATGGCAATATCAAGATAGCTTTCATTCTTAGTCAATTCATAGGCATCGAGCAGGGCATTTGCTGCAAAACTTGTTGCTACAATTGTAGGACTCCCACTTTTTTGGAAAAAAGCCCGCGATTCCCAATCAAAATTGTAACCCCAGCAACTTCCTGAAAAGCCCTTAGTTTGAAGGGTGATGAGTTGATCTGCGAGGAGTTTTACCTGTTTTTTAGAATTTTCATGCATCGATTCTATATCAGCAAGATTGCAATAACCTGATATAAAAAGTGCCAGTCCTTTGGAATTGAATCCTTTTTCAATTTTTAGCAAGGGCCTTAAATTAAAAGGGCTTCTTTTAAGGCATTGAATCCAGATTAATCTAGTTAATCGCAAATTTGGCAAAATGGGTAAACTTTTAAAGACCTTACTCATTAAGCCATCATAAGGATCCCATCCCTGAAAATTTTCTTCAATGCAGAATTTTTCCAGTTTATTAAAAGATTCTAAGGCGTGATTTTCGACGAACAACTTTCGATTAATTTAATTTAAACTAACATTATTTAAAGTTCTTTCGATTAATGAGTAATAAAAGCTTTCTATCTCATCAAGATCATTTTTTGGATTTGCTTTTTTTACTGACTTCGACTTGTATTGCATCATTTCTTCTAATTTCATTTCCAAATCATCAATATCCCGATTCTTGAATAATTTTACTCCTTCAGGTCTTTTGACAATGTCTGATGCAAGTACCGGTTTATTCAAAAACAGTGCCTCTCTTATTGTTAATGAATCTCCATCCGTATTTGTAGGCCTCAAAATTATATCGGACTTATCCATCAGGTTTACAAATGAGAGTGTATCGGCTGTTAAAAGAAAATTATTGTCTAAATTAAACTGGCTGATTAAAGTCTTGTTTTTAAGAAACTCCTCTTCATTTTTATCAATGGAGGCAACAATAAATATGAATTTAAAGGGAATTCCTTTCCCCATTAATCTTCGCGATACCTCAATGCATAAGTCAAGTCCGTATAAATCCTGGTTTTGAAATGTATTCAATTTTGACGCGTTTGCGCAAATGATGGTTTCATGATTCCGGACATTTCGAGAAAGCCATTCATTTATATAAGCAGGAAGCTGGGGTTCAAGATCCAGAAACGGAGGAATAAAAGCATCCTTAACAATGCAATTTTCTTTTAAGGACAATTTCGTTTTGATTTCAGGATTTACTGCCATGATGCTATTTGCAAGCTTATAAAATCGTGCCTGGGTTAAAAGAGAAAGTCTCTTTTTGTTTGTTGAGAAACTATGAACAACCAGTATGGTTTTTTTTGAAAATATCCTTGCGCTTATAATATGTGCGATTCTTAAAATTGCCTTACCACTGTTCACATACAACAAATCGGCCTTTCTGATTTTCTTGATATATCCCCAGATATTAAGTTTCCTGATATTGAAATATTGATCTTTTATAACCCTGCTTTCATCAATAAAATCAAAATGATATTTCTGATCCAATAAGGATGTTAACCGGGAAATGTGGATGCTTACTCCTCCATAAGGCGGAGCAACAGGACCGGTTATGAGTATGATTTTTTTTCTTGTTTCCGTTTCAGCCAAGTATATTTTCTTGTTAGATTTTTTTTTAAAAAAGTATTAACCTGTGTAAAGGGAAGAAACCTTTTTCCCAAACCATCAATTACTATTTTATTTCCCGCACTGTTTAAAGTATGTACCCCGTGCCGGAAGGACTTATTTTGTGGAGCAATACTCATGAAAAACTCTTCCTCAAATTTTTCTTCACAGAGATGTTTGATTTTGTTAATAGTGATTGACGATCCGTAATAATTTTGTGAATTTTGCGCAGGGCGATAGAGTTCGCCATCCACTTCAATAATGTTTCCGGCGGGACGGGAACTGCTTAAATCATCTTTTACAGGATTGCATTTATGGGGTAGATAAGGTCCCCATAAACTTTCCGAATGATAAATATGGAGCTTATTATTTGAATCATTACCCAGCATTGTTCCAAAGAGCCAATATTTTCCGTTGTGTTTAAAGATCGTCGAATCAAGAATAGGCAGGTTTAATATATCTGCTTTAAACTTTACTTCCTTCGAATCATAATCAAAATGATATCCCGATAGTTTCCCACTTTCACTTGCTTCAGGAAAAATGAACATTTTTTCATCTTCAAAAAATATAAAGGGATAAGAAAGATGACTTGAAGAATTAATGAGGGTTTTTGAAAGTGTTACCTTACAATTTTTATCAATGGAAAATAAAGAGATTTTGCCGTATTGATTATCGTAATCGTATTCCTCATAAAGTATTGAAAATTGTTCGTTTGCTGATTTGAAAATGAAAGGATCCGCATAAAATTTATTTTTATTCTTTAATGGAATCCATTTTAACTCCGTTTCAAAAGCTTTATTTCGAATAATATCCCTAATATCAGCTTGGGCAATACCAATGCTCCATTGCTTCACGTACAATTTGTCTAATAATTTGGAAAGACGGTTCAAGAATTTTTGGTTTAAGAGTACAAAACTTTTTTATTTTCTTTATACCAGTCAACAAAATAATTTATTCCGGTTTCAATTTTGTAAACTGGCTCATATCCAATTTCTTTCCGGGCCTTTGAAATATCAGCATAGGTAATATTAACGTCCCCATCCTGGAAGGGCAATTGTTTTAAAACTGCTTTCTTGCCTATATGTTGTTCAATTATGCTGATTAAGTTTTTTAAACTGGTGATATGGGATTCTCCTAAATTATAGATTCTAAAGCCTCCCAAATTTTTTAATGCACAATTAATTCCGCTTACGATGTCATCAATATAAGTGTAATCTCTTGCAGAAGAACCGTTTCCAAACATAGGCACTTCCATGCCCAGATCAATGAGTCTTGTAAATTTATGAATAGCTAAATCTGGTCTTTGCTTTGGCCCAAATACTGTAAAGAAGCGCAAACAGCTGATGTCAAAGCCATGTAAATGGCTATAGACATGGCATAAAAGCTCACCACTTTTTTTTGAGGAAGCATAGGGTGAAATGGGATTGTCAACCATATCTGTTTCAGCAAACGGAACTTTTTCGTTATTTCCATATATAGAAGATGATGAAGCAAAAATCATTTTTTTTATTTGATGGAATTTCATTGCTTCCAATAAATTAAGCGTTCCGTTCACATTTACATCATAATATTCTGCAATTGATTCAATGGAAGGCCTTACTCCTGCCTTTGCTGCTAAATGAACTACACAATCTATTTTATGTGTTGAAAAGACGGTGAAAAGGAATTTTTTGTTTCGAATGTCATTTTCATAAAATAAGAAACTGCTATTTTTTTTAAGGCTGCAAATATTAAAATGCTTGAAATTGATCCCATAAAAGGTGTCGAAGTTATCTATGCCAATAACCTCATGTCCGTCCTTGATCAGGTATTCAGATACAGATGAACCTATAAAACCAGCAGCTCCTGTTACTAAGATATTCATTAGATTTTTTTTTCTTTAAGTAACTTCTGGTAAACATTAATATAGTTGTTAGCCATGATTTTCAAATCGAACCTGTTGTTAATTAATTCCCGTCCTTTTTGGCCTAAAGAATAAGCAATAGGTTTGTTCTTCATAAGGAATTCAATTTTATTGACTAATTGATCTTCATCATAAGCGTCAATTAAAAAGCCGTTTTCATTTTCACATACCACCTCGTTTGTGCCTCCTCCGCGAGTTGCAATGACTGGCTTCCTTAATGCCATGTATTCTATGATTGAATTTGAAATCCCTTCTCCATGAACTTTTGAATTGGTAAGCAAAATACCCACATCAAAAATGTTAACAATCGACTCGATATCATTCCTTTTTCCTAAAAAAATTATACGCTCTGATAAAGAATCCGGAACACTTTTTTTTATAGGATCAAGATTGTCACCACCACCAATGAGAACAAAAAAAATGTTAGAATGCTTCTCTGTTAATTGCACAGCCGCATTAATCATCGTTTTATAATCTTTCCTGTCCTCAAAGGCTGCTACCATTCCCGCTATAAAAAAATGATTCTCGTCGTTTCCGAATATTTCCTTTCTGATCAGGTTTTGGGATTTTAAATTATCAAATCTGGCCATGTCCATGCCATTGTAAATTGTTACTGATCTTTTTTCTGGGGCCCTGTATGCGTTTAATCCAGCATTGGAATTTCCAATAATCAAATTGGAAAATGGGAAAGTTAATTTGGCCCTTAGCCAGTGTTTGTTTTTAAAATTTTGCTTATTTGGAGCATCAACGACCATCCCATTAATCAATTGAATATTCAGGATCTTGCAAATTGGAACTGAATAAAATGCAGTCATGCTATCCCAGCAATGAATAAAATCGGGTTGGAATCTTTTGCAGATTCTGTACAACTTTGGAAAAATAGAAAAATCTTTTTTTGTTTTACGAACGAGGTAATTAATTTTAATTCCAAGGTCAAAAATTTCCGGATAATTAATATCCTCGCTCATAACTGCTAGTTCAAAAGTTACATGAGCCTTTAAATTAAGCGCTTTCATTAATTCAGTTAGTCGCCTTTCTTTTCCTCCCCTTGGGTAAGCATTAATAAAAAATAATATTTTCATACTATGTATTAACTAAGGTTTGAAGAAGATTATTCAGCTCATTAATTTTTGCCGGGTTGAGAAGATGGTTGTTCCGCACATAACTTTTGGCTTTTTGGGAAAATTCATTTGTATTCTGATTTTCCTTCATTGCCTCAATTAAATCGTTCAGTCTTCCATGAGAAACTTTTCCCAAATTTTCTTTTTCAATAATGCCAGGGTCGAAATAAAGAGAAAATACCGGGATCCCACAGGCCCAGGCTTCAAGAAAGACATTGGGGAAACCTTCCATTGGAGATGTAGAAACCAAAGCTTTAGCATCCTTTATATGTTGGATTGTTTCTGCATGGCTTAATCTTCCTAAAAGCATAACATTCTTATAAGACTTTAATTCATCATAAAATAATTCTGCTGTTTTATTGCGCGGCTGACCTATTACTTTATAAAAGAAGCAAGGGGTCCTCTTCACCAGTTGCAGGAAATCATTAAAACCTTTTCGCTTATCCAGGCTCCCCACATAAATAAATGCTTTGTTGGAATTTATTGCACCATCATAAGAATCATTAAATTCTATCAAATTGCGAAAGATGATTGAGTGAATATTTTTTTTATGCAGGATTTCCTTCTGCCCTTCATGTTGTACAAATACCAGGTCGGCATTTCTTAATAAAAAAGGATAAACTAATTCTATCAATAATCCATTCGAAACCGACCAAAGATTCCCGGGAGAAACCATGTGCTGATATTTTAGCCTGTCGAAGGAAGTCATTGCATCAAGATCTGATGCCAATCCTAGAATGAATTTCGCTTTTACTTTTCTTGCGGCCCAAAAGGCCAAAATATGCCTGAAATCCCGAATACGGCAATAATATAAATCTGCTTTTTGAGACTTTAAATTCTTATACAGAGCTGGCAACCGATGTGTGAATGTTCGAATTATCCTTATTCCTTTATTCCATCCTTTAATAGTATAAACTTTTATTCCATCTTCCGTAATAAAATCTTCAGGAGTTTCATAATCTACAACCACCACCTGGTGCCCGCCTCTTGCAAGCGCCTTCGCCAGTAAAGCCATTTGTAATTCTCCGCCACCGATCGTATTACCTTTTAAAGCTCTTGCAATATCACCCCACAAGCAAATTTTCATTTTTGTAACTTTTTGCGGCTCCGGTTAAGGTAGTTGAAGAAATGTTTTTCTGTTTTAGTAATATAAAAAATGACTCTATTATATCGTAAAGTTTTTCTACCGATTCTGAATTGTTCCGATAATTTGAACAGCCGGGCATTAATTCGCTAGAATGAAACATCATTACTAAATAGGGAAGTTTTATATTGATGGACTCATTAATGAGTTCTGAAAATAAGGCTATATTCATCCAATTAAAAGGCCGTAACCAAAGCGGCTGATTTTTATAGAGAAATTTTCTGGCAATTCTGAGAGAAATGCTTTTTTCAACAAATTTGAAATACTTACCGGCAATTTTTTCACTTCTGTTTAAAGGAAATTTGGTAGGCAGGATCGTTACAGGAATCTCTATTAAGGGAACTCCGTTGAAATTATAAGTATAGGGAAACGCTGTTTTTTTTAGAAAGTCAGGGCCCCCAGTTCCTTGTGGAATTCCGCTTTGCCCTACCCAGCTTATATAGGGAGTTACCGATGAATCAATCAAATATCCATTGTTTGCCAACGCTTTACCTACCTTTTCGTCAAATCCAAAACGTCCTGAACGAAATGATAGAGGACGTTCACCAAATGATTCCTCTACCTGCGCTGTCAGATATTTTATTTTGGCATTTACTATATCTTCAGACAATTCAGAAGCAAATGCATGATGAACATCGTTATACCTTAAACCTGCTTTATCATAAAAAGGTGGAGTTGTCCAGGGATGCAAATGAGCGCCAATTTCAGCTTCACCCTTTTGCAAATAATCACAAAACATTTCTTTTGCAAACGAATCTTCGCAAACTTCAGAAGTTACAAGATAAGTTGGAGTGACATTGTATTTATTACATAAGTCCTGAAAGCGGGGAATGAATTTTAAATTTTCAACGGTAAGTTCACATCCATGATCCCATTGATTATCGCCTTCGGTATCAATGCTGAGTATAAATTTCATCTATATTAATAAAATTGAGGTGAGTACTAGATGTTTTCATTCTGCTTTAACCATTCTTCAAAAAAAAGCAAAGGCCAGATTTGAGTGCTAAAGTCTGAAGCACTATTTTCATTTTTCCTAATAATCCTTTTCAAATATTTCATTTGCAAATAACGTGATATGAGTGAATTGGCCGAAAGCAAAGTGTCATTTACGTATTCTTTTAAATCATCTTTGAACCAGGCCGACAATGGAACAGAGAAGCCCTGTTTCGGATGATTCAATATGCTTTTTGGTAAATAATTGCTCATTGATTGTTTTAAGATATACTTCTGTTCCGTTTTCTTGAATTTTAAATGGGAGGGTATTCTGAAACTTAATTCGGCAAATTTGTGATCCAGTAACGGAACTCTGACCTCAAGAGAATTCATCATGCTTGCCCGGTCAACTTTAGTAAGAATGCTATCTACCATATAAGTTTGCAAATCCAGATTTTGCATATTACTAACGAAATCATATTTGTCTCTTCCTTTTAAAATTTGTTCTTTGTACGATTCGGAACCTGATGAAGTTTCTACTATCCCATGATTGACAAGGAGCTTCTTCCTTTGAGCCCTTGACCATATATTTGAGTAAGCACTCAGAAATTTTTTATCATGTGAAAGATAGTAAGTATAGTTCTTACCTCGTGCATTCGGCGGTAAAGCTTTATGAACGCTACCCCATATTATCTTGTTTAAAACGGAAGAGTTGAAGTTTAAAGGATTAGAGTGAATGTTTTTTAACCTCGAGTAAATTTCATAACCTGCAAATAATTCATCACCCCCATCACCTGATAATGCCACTGTTACATGTTCGCGGGCTAAGTGGGAAACAAAGTAAGTAGGAATAGCGGAAGAGTCAGCAAATGGTTCATCATAGGCAGCCACTAATTTTGGCAATAAATTTATTGATTCAGGTTCGACGATTTGCTCGTAATGCTCACAATTGTACTTGGTTGCCATCTCTCTTGCATATTTAAGCTCATTGTATTTTGCCTCTTTAAAACCAATAGAAAATGTTTTTATGGAAGTGGTAGAATTTTTCGCCATCATTGCCACTACTGAACTTGAATCAATTCCGCCGCTTAAAAAGGCGCCTAAAGGAACATCGGCGATCATATGAAGTTTGACAGATTCTGAAAGAGCTGATTCGATTTCCCGGGACCACTCTTTTTCTGTTTTTGATTCATCCGGCTCGAAAGCTATTTCCCAATAGCGTTTTATTTCCAATTTTACTTCATCTTTAAAAGACAAAAGCAAATAATGAGCAGGTTGAAGTTTTTTAATTTCATTATAAATCGATAAGTCGCTCGTTATGTATCCAAAAGCAAAATAGGAATCAAGGGCGTCATAGGATAAGGTTTTTGTAATTTCAGAACTTTTTAAAATGGTTTTAATTTCAGATCCGAATACAAATTTTTCTTCATCTGTATAAAAATAAAATGGTTTTATTCCAAATCGATCACGCGCACAAAATAATTGCCTGGTATCGTCATCCCAAATTGCAAATGCAAACATTCCTCTTAAGTATTGTGGACAATCAACACCATATTCCTCATATAATTTTAAAATAACTTCAGTGTCTGTGTTGGTTTTGAAAGAGTAGCCTTTTTGTTTTAATTGGTCGCGTAATTCTAAGAAATTATAGATTTCTCCGTTGAAAACGATCCATTTGCTTCCTTTATCATTTGTTAAAGGTTGATGACCCGTTTTAAGATCTATAATACTTAGGCGACGGAACCCCAGACCAACATTTTTATGAATGTAATACCCTTCATCATCTGGCCCTCGGTGACAGATAACATCAGTCATTTGTTTTAGTTCCGTTGGATCAATTGATCTCTCCTTCGATAAATATAATTTGCCAGCTATTCCGCACATAAATCAGATTTCATTTAAAAAATTATTTATAGAAGTTGCCATTTGTCGATAGTCAAAATTTGCTAAAGCGGCATTTTTCCCTCTTAAACCAATTTCCTGTGCCTTTGATGGATGATCAGTAATAAATTTCATTTTGTCGGCAAATAACTGAACATCATACTCATTTGCAATCAACATATTTTCCATATCCTTAAAATGGTATTTGACTTCCCCAATATTTGTAGTGATAACAGGATTCCCCGAGGCCATATATTCTCCAATTTTATGCGGAAACCTTGCGATATCCTGCAAGGTGGGCCTAAGGGGTATTAATAGCGCTATCGCATTTTGATAAAAGGTAAAAAGATCTTTTTGCGAAAGGTTGGACTGAACTTTTATTTGTTCTTTTTTTTCCTGGCTGTTTATATAATCTTTAATGTCTGAGATGTCATTGTCTGAACCGTTAACCACTAAATATAAGGAGCAGCTATTATCAACCAGGGCAAATGAATCAATAATGAAAAGGATAATTTCCTTATAACCGGCATAACCGCAAAACAGATAATACTTTTCACAAGTGGTAGTTTCTATCCCAGAATATTTTTCAAAATCAGTAAGATTTGAAATCTTCAAATATTTCCTGCCAGGAGCAACTTTTTCAATTTTATCTATAAGAAATTGACTGATTGGAAAAACGCCATGTGAAAGGACGGGGGCATACCGGTCAAAACATTTATCATTTAAATGCTTGCTTAATTGCAGTTTCCCCTTTTTCATTCCTGAGTAATATTCTACATAATTAAGGATAATTTTAAACCCGTACAATTTTGAGAGAATATAATATAAAAGAATTGAATTGAAGCTTCGCGTAGATAATATTGCGAAATCCAATTTTTTTTCCTTTTTATACTTTTTTATTAAACGAACCTCGTTTATTTTTCCTTTAATCTCTAAAAATCTTCTTGATAAAAATCCTGGATTCCTGAAGCAACTTCCGGACGCATAAGTGTATTTAATATTTTCGAAATTGCCATTTACTTGTAGCTCCGGTCTTAATTTTTTCGAATGCGTTCCATTGCGGCAAATTACCCGCACCTCGTTTCCGCATAATAGAAGGCTTTTCGAAATCAGGATAATCTTTTGAACTTCTGCTAATCCGTATGGAAATTCCGCGAATCCCAGATACACAATGGATTTTTTCTTGTCCATTTTCTTAAGTGGCTTTATGATTAAACATGAGCTTTAATTTTTTTTCAGGGATATTTCGGATTTCATCTGAATAGCAAATGCCAATCGAGATCCAAACAATTAAATAGGAGAGTGTAAATGAATTTACGGTGGCTGGATATAAATTAATAATCGACATAAGGATCCATAACGCGGCTGCTTTTGAAAGAATATTTTTGGAGAAAAATAAACCCTTAATAACTGCAGGAACCGCGATCAATAAAAATAAGCCAAGGCTAATTAATCCTCCGTTCAGAATAGTCTGAAGGTAGCCTGTTTCAATAGTACCCCGGTAATTGGTCACTTGGTCTTCTTCTATGTCAGGGCAAAAATATTGTCCGTCAATCCCTCTTCCTTTTATCCAGTCGATTGTTTTCATGTCACTGTAGAAATATTGTTCCACCCCTGAGCGGGTATCCTCATCTGCTCTTTGCAGCAGAAAACCAAAGATCTTACTGTTATTGGGTTTGAAGATTCCGGAAACATATATAGTTGCCATTAAACCAATAAAAAGCGAAACGTAAATTGCTACGAATTTCTTTTTTGTAGTTAAGATGAATAATAGATAAGCAGCAAAAAGCATACTTCCATACATCCATAATACGCCTCTTCTGGCTCTAATCATTGCAAATAAAAATGCGACCAGCATTACAATTATAGCTATTAAACGTTTTTTTTTTGAATGATAGTTTATAGTTAGTAATATGAATCCGCAACTAAAAGCCAGGACCGAAAGAAGCTCAACAATATAAACGTTGGGCATGTTTATTATAGCAGCAGGTGGGGCTAATAATTGTTTTATAAATAATATATCGTATACCAGATAGAAGACCCCAAGAACTATGATGACGTTAAAAAGTTTTTTGTAAAAAATTATATTTTTTGGAAATAATAAAATCAGGGGGGAAAAATATAATAAGCCGCCATAAGGAGCACCTAAGAAGTAAGATTTGAAAAGCGAAAACTTGAGGAATAAGTGAAATCCCTTTAAAACGAGTATTAGGAGCCAAAGGCAATAAATAGAATAGAGGATTTTTAAATAATTGTTTTTGAACTTAAATTCAATAAGATTTATCATTCCAAAAGCCATTAAAACAAGACTGGCTAATTGCAGGGATTGACTTATCAGGATAAGAATTCGCGATTCAGTAATAATTGTATAAGTTAAAGTATAAATACTAAAACCTATCCAAAAAATATTTAATTGAAAAGATTGGTTTCTTGATTTATGGTAATTTTCTATCAACATTCATTCACTGTTTAGTCATTTTGCAATATGCCAATTGATCTTTTGATTTTATTTAGCGTTATGCTTTTTATGAGATCAATGTGTTGCTTTACAACTTCATTCTTTTCAAATTGGGGTAACACCTTTCCTTCTATTTTGTTATTAATGCAAAATTTAATGCCTTCTGCTATATCCTGCGAGTCCCTATATTTTGCGATATAACCATTTTCCTTATGACTAATCATATCAGGAATTCCGCCGACATCAAAGCCAACCACCGGGGTTCCGCAACTCAAACTTTCCATAACAACAGTGGGTTGATTATCTGCCAGGGACGGAACAACGAAAACATCTGCAACATTATAGAGAAGACTTAAAGTATAGTCATCTTTTAACTGTCCCATATATCTGATTTTAAAAGGAACTTCATCTTGTTCCTCTTTATGATAGCCACCTCCAAAAATCAAGATTGATAGGTTCCTAATACCTTCCTGATACAAAATGGATAAGGCATCCTTTAAATATCTCCAACCTTTGTAAGGGCTATCAATTGCAAGTGCTCCAAATGAAATGATGATTTCACCAGTGCGGATATTTAGAATTTCACGCGCAAAAACCTTATTTATGGGTTTAAAAATTTGATTGTCAAGAACATTGGGGATATAATAAATCGGTTTGTTTTTAGTTAAAACTGATCTTTTTGCACAGTTATATAACCATTTGCTGGGAGAAACAAAATGGATATTGCTGTATTGGGAATACAATCTTAATTTGGAATTAAACCCTTTTCTTGATAAATCCTTTTCTTTATTGCCAGAAAGAATCTGGCAGTTTCCACATTTAGTAACGTATTTTTCACAGTCAAAACTATGATGACAGCCACCGGTTATCCACCACATATCATGCATAATGACAATTACCGGTTTTTTAAGTTGCATGAGCTGCCTAATATTCTTCATATTTAAAAAGACTCCCAAAACCCAATGCAGGTAAATCACGTTTGCTGTTTTTACCTCTTCCATTTGAGAAACGTCAGTGCTAAAAATTGGGGCGGAAAAACTGCCATACTCCTTTTTATTTCTACGGTTGCGGTATTCCAGTAAACGGCTCTTTAATAACAATAAGATCCTTGATTTCTTGTATAAATAAATAATCTTTTCATCAGCAATAGTATCTGTTTGAAGAGAAATAATTGAGGAATCAATTCCATTTTCTATGAATGCCTTGTGCAACCTTAACGCTGCGCTGCCCGCAGAATTCATAGATTCTTGTAATTGTACTATTTTCAAATTAAATATTTAAACGGAAAGCGCATTTCGATACGAAACAATCGTTTCATCAGCAGTTTTCTTCCAAGAAAAATTTTTTAATCTTAGATTCCCTTCAAAAATTAACTGATTCTTATATTCGTTATCATACAAGGTTTTTTTTAACGTCTCTAAAATAGATTCTTGATCATTTGGATTGAAGTAAGCCCCGGCTTTCCCGGCAATTTCGGGGAAACAACTGGCCTTACTTAAGCAAACCGGGCAATCATTGGCAAAAGCCTCTAATATCGGCATACCAAAACCTTCATACAAAGAAGGATATGCAAAAAGCAAAGCGTTTCTATATAATTTATTTAAAGTTGGCTCATCAGCTGATAAAACGATAGTTCTCTCTAATATGCCTAAAGATTTTAGTTGATCAATTTCTTCTCTTTCGAATGGTTTTCCAACACAAATGAGTTTTAAACCAGCTTCTTTTCTAAATAAATTACCCACCGCCAGGATAAAATTTGTAAAATTTTTATACCCTTTTCTTAAACCGACAAAAAGTATGTATTGACCAAATAAATTCTGCTGATCGATACTTTTCGGCTTCGCAAAACCATGGTGCACTACATCGATCTTATCGGAGTTGACATTAAGGATTTCAATAAGATCTTTTTTGGTATTCTGGCTAATTGCGATAACGCGGGTAGCATTTTTAATAACTTTTCTCATTTGCTGCCTTTCTGAATCTTCCCAAAAGTATCTGTCTTGAAATTTAATAGTAGTTAAATCATGGACGGTAATAATATATGGTTTTTTAAGATTATTAAAAAAATAATCATTGTAAAATGTAGGGTGAAATAAATCAAATTTATTAGAAGAAATAATGAACTTTGAGGAATGCTCGTTTATACAGTTTATGTTATTTTTTAATATGCGTCTGCCTGTAAATTCTTTATCAGGTAAAGGAAAAACTATTTTTCTAAATAATTTTCCATTCTCTTTTAAGTAGTGGTTGTAGGTAATTAGTACTGAAAGTTTGAATTGGTGCTCCGTAGGAAAATTCTTCATTAATTCACAAAAATATTTTGAAATTCCTCCAAATTTTTGTGTTGAAAATGTTTGATGGTCATAGAGAATTTTCATTCTAATTCCAACTATTTAATCCAGATGCCCTTTTTATTTTTATTAACCACCATGTGATATTGCAATGGTGACAAAATGAAACCATTGAAATTGGCTAGGATTGAAGCAATAAATAAGGAGTAAACTCCCATTTTGTAAACCTTGATAAAAATAATGGCTGCTGCAACATAAAGCAGCGGACTAATGATGCTTGCTAAAAATTGAATCCGCAGCGCATTAATGCCATTTAAAAAATAAACATACTTGCCGGCAAAAATTGTAAAACTGAAATATAGAAATCCCCAAAATGAAAGATAAAACCCTATAATAACTTTTCCTTCTCCAAGCCAAAGGCGGTAAACCGTTTCTGATAGAATTAACATGATGCAGCCGGCAATAAGCATTACAATATTTAACTGATTATACTTTTTGATTGCATTTTTTATCCAGGCAATATCCTTTTTAAAATAAGCTTCAGTAGAGGCCGACCAAAAAGGGGTTAAAAAAATAACAAAGACCATATTCAGTACCCCAAAGTACTTATAAACGATATTATAGGAAGTCACATCTGAGGTAGTAAAATTTTGTGCTATAATTATATTCGCCGTTTGATATTGAATAATTCCGGCAACCTGAATGATGAAAAATACCAAACCTAAATTAAATAATCCTTTTGCGTGTGAAAAATGAACTTTAGAAAATCTCGGCTGATATTTTTTAAATGTCCCTTTGAAAAAAAAGAAGTTTGCGGCAATCAAAACAACAATCGGTGACACGCAGAAGGCAATTCCCAAATTTACTAATGATCCTTGCGTTGTTTTAACCAGTATAACAATAAAAACTAATGATAAGACCTGACCCAGCACGTCAATTAAGGATGATTTGGCTGGCTGCTGGTCTGCAATGATTAATGTGGTAATAATCCTTAAAACAAATTCCAGGCAGAAATAAGTAAAAACTATTATTGCCAGGGAAGATACTTCACTCCGCATGCTATCCGGAACATTCAGTATTTGAGCCCAATTTAAATATTGATTTGCAACGAGGAAAATAATCCAAACCGAGAGGAAGATAATAGCAAGTATAGCATAGGTCGTACTTACATAAATCTGGACAAGGTTATCTTCACCTTTTGCTTTTGCCTCAGCAAACTTATTACGCAAGCCCTGAGTTAAACCAATATCAAAAAAGCTAAACCAACCAACAATTGATATAATTGTTATCCAAACCCCATAACGGGATGGGTTTATATAATTAATGGTGATGGGAACCAAAATCAAACTGATTGCAATACTTGCCCCTTTGATTAAAAAAGATGCAAGGATATTTTTTTTTGCCTTAACGCTTCGATCCTGTCCCTTGTTAATTAAACTTCCTAAAAGGGAAGCGGTGGTGGCAAATGCCTTATTGATCATTCAGTTGGATTCTTGTTGTTTAGGTCTTAAAACCAGCAAAGTTTTGAGGATTGAAGCATCCTACAAATAATATTTCCTCTCCAAACTCATCTTGTAGGTTCCCAAATCGCTTGCAACCATTTCTTTTACTAATTCCGCTAAAGAAGTTTTTGGCTGCCAGCCTAATTCTCTTTTTGCCTTACTTGCATCGCCTATCAATAAATCCACTTCTGTTGGCCTGAAATATTCCGGGTCGATTGCAACTACCTCTTTTCCAATTGGAAGAAGGTATTCGGGATTGTTGCACGCCAATACTATTCCTTTTTCTTCCTGCCCTTCGCCAACAAATTCCAACTCGATGCCGGCTTCTGAAAATGCCATTCTGGTAAATTCCCGTACACTGGTAGTGATGCCAGTTGCGATGACAAAATCTTCAGCTTTTTCCTGCTGAAGAATAAGCCACATCGCTTCCACATAATCCCTTGCGTGTCCCCAGTCTCTTCTGGCGTTCAGGTTCCCAAGATAAAGGGTGTCCTGCATGCCCTGAACGATTGCAGCCACTGCCCTGGTAATTTTCCTTGTCACGAATGTTTCACCCCGCAAAGGGCTTTCATGATTGAAAAGTATTCCGTTGCAGGCAAACATATTGTAGGCTTCCCTGTAGTTTACCACAATCCAATATGCATATAATTTTGCCACCCCATAAGGGCTTCTGGGATAGAAGGGAGTTGTTTCTTTTTGAGGCACTTCCTGCACGAGTCCATATAACTCAGAAGTCGATGCCTGGTAGATCCGCGTTTTTTTCTCAAGGCCCAAAATTCTTACAGCCTCCATTAATCGCAAGGTTCCTATGCCATCTGCATTTGCAGTGTATTCGGGAGTGTCAAAACTCACTTTCACATGGCTCATGGCCGCAAGATTATAGATTTCGTCGGGTTGCGTTTCCTGAATGATGCGGATCAGATTGGTGCTGTCGGTCATATCGCCATAATGCAATTTGAAATTCACATGGCTTTCGTGGGGATCCATATATAAATGGTCTATCCGGTAGGTGTTGATCAATGATGATCTTCTTTTGACCCCATGAACCAAAT
The DNA here is from genome assembly GCA_963696835.1 of uncultured Chitinophagaceae bacterium. Taxonomy (GTDB): domain Bacteria; phylum Bacteroidota; class Bacteroidia; order Chitinophagales; family Chitinophagaceae; genus Ginsengibacter. Next base: position 120,275 of record CAVOLS010000003.1, read on the forward strand.
ATCCTTTAGATAATAGTAATTCTGCAAGATATGCTCCATCTTGCCCGGTGATACCGGTAATTAATGCAGATTTCATTTTGTAAATGTATGAATTTGGAATGAATCAGTTTTGCAGTTAGCGTCAATTCGGTTTCTTGTTGAACGTTAATAAGCTTTTTTTCATTCCATTAGTGAGTGATCCTAAGAACAGTTGTTTTTATTAATTCTATTTTTAAAAAATTGCAGCTATGCAAATTTATTGGAGCGACAATTCCTTTTTCAGGAACGTAATTTCCCTTCCTACAACAGTTTCCTTTTCGAGTTCCGCGACCAGCGTGTAGCCAAGGGAAGGCAGGTTGACTTTGATTGCTTCATTTTTAATCGATACTACATTTCCATCAATGGAATAAGCAGGCCGGTCAATTAACCTGGGTACATCATTTGGAATCACCTCTGCAGGCAGTAACTTAATATTGGTGTGATTTACTGTGATGGCTTTAATTGCCTTAATTTCTCCCTCGCTTACCATGGCGGGTTGTCCTTTCCAGTAAACAAGATTTAAAACATGATCCGTTTGTTTAACAATCGGTATTTGATCCGGCAGAAATACAAACGAATACATACGCATCAAAAAGCGGCTCGTAAAACGTTTTGTGTTTTCTGAAAGTTATTGTTTGCTTGCAATTAAGTGGGCAATAATTTTCAATTTTTCGTTTGGAAAACAAAGCGGAAACTTTCTTTTCACACTTGGACTTTGTATAAACGATGTACCAATTCTTCTGCATATTCTTTTGTTTAAAAAATTAAATTTGCAGCTATTCAAAGGATTGACATTGATACTATAAGATGGACAGGGCTTCGCCTCTCTCAGTTACATCTTAATGTATTGAGTTTTTTGATTCTTCATAATAGGATATTAGGATTTTACTAAAGACTTTTTGCTTTCTTTGGCTCTTTCTTTACTTCCATAAACATAATCATATCCGTAACCGTAATTGTTCTTGAAAAAGCCTCTTGCTTTGACACCGTTGAAGATAATGGCAGGGTTATTTATAGGATTGATATGGTTATTTTCATCGATTCTCTTTATTAGCATTTTTGGTGTGTATTTGTGCCGTATAACGTATAAGGTCGCATCACACAGGCCTGTAAGCAAGTAGCCGTCGGTCACCAGGACTATAGGGGAGGTGTCTATTATTACAAGGTCAAAAACGCTGTCCAGGTAATCAATAAGATCCTTTACTTTGCCATTGGATAGTAACTCAGATGGATTTTCGGGCAGATTGCCTGCGGAGATGAAAAACAGGTTTTCATGTTCCTTGATTCTCTTTATGATTTCATCCGGCTCTCTTTCACCATTCAGAAATTCTGTTACTCCATCCTGCCTGTCAACATTTAAGATTTTGGCCTGAGTAGGATTGTTTAAGTCCATGTCAACCAATACAACTTTTTTGCCAGTTAATGCAAGGCTGACTGCAAGATTTGCGGCAACGAAACTTTTTCCTTCACCAGAAATGCTTGAGGTTACCAGGATTTTTTTATGAGCCGAATCTATTCCTAAAAAAGATAGTGAGATTCTTAATTTCCGGAATTCTTCGGCCACAAAACTTCTTCTTCCCGCTTCAATAACTATTGGGTTTTTGGATTTGTCTAATGCGATTTCCCCAATGATGGGAATCGAAGTCCTCGATTCAACTTCATGCCTGTACATCACCTTACCCGTAAATGATTCCCTGATAGTAATAACAGCGATACATAAACCTGTAAACAGGACAATCGCTATCAGGTAGATTAATATTTTTTTAGGGCTTACTGGAAATGGACCCGCTTGGGCATAATCAATTACACGGTTGTTGGAAACCGTGGAAGCATATGCCAATTCACTTTCCTCCCTTTTTTGAAGCAGGAAAGAATAGATATTGCTTTTGATTTGCTGTTCCCGGCTAATGTCGAGCAATTGGCGTTCCTTTTCAGGAACGGACTGAAGCATGGCATTGTAGTTCCCGTTAGTTGCAAATAAATTCTGTTTTGCTGCAGTAAGGCTTTGTCGCTGACTTTGAATATTATCTAAAATTGACGGTTTTATTTTTGATATCCTGTCAGCAATCGCAACCAGGTTTGGATTGTTTTCACCAACGGTTTTCTTAAGCTTTGCATACTCCAGCTCGGATGTATAAAGGTTGTCAAGAAGCTGAGAAAGCATGGGATCAGCAACGCCAAGAGTTGAAGGAACAATTCCGCTTTGACTGTTCTCCTTTGATGTTACAAATTTTTCAACCTGATTGAGGACTGAAATCTGCATGTTTACGTCACTCAGTTTCTGGTCATTTGCACTTACATTTTGCAAGAATAATTGCCCCTGCGTACCAATGTCCACAGCGCCCTTGCCAGATTTATATTGCTGGATCTTCTTTTGAATTGAATCCAAATCATGAGATACCAGGCTCAACCTATCCTCAACAAAGGCCAGTGTATTTTTAGCGAGTGCATCTTTTTCCATAAGTTCAGATTCCCGGTAGGAAGTAATGAGCTGGTTTAAAATGTCTTCTGCCTTTTCCGGAACGGGATCCCGGAAACTCAAATTAACGATTGAAGACAGCTTGCCTGCAGCTTCCGCTTTTAAATTGGCTAAGTAAGGGACGCTTAAGCTTTTTGGGCTGCTTAAAGAAAAGAAGAATTGTGAAACCGGTTTAACCGGCTTCTCATAATTCTTGTTGGGCAAAAAGTCCAATTTGCCATAAGGAGTAGTAACAAGCTTATTTAGGGGATAAGTATATTTATCGTCTAAGGTGACCTGGTTATTGGTAGCGTCAAAATTTAATTTAATCTTTTTGACGGTTGCTAAGGCGTCCGGTTCGGGGCTAATGATGGAAACGGGAGATGCAAGGTAGGCCGGATAAGATTTAACCCCTTCCTCCCACCATACGGGTGCATACAATCCAAGCCTTTTGATAACATCAGCCATCAGTTTCCTGGATTGAATAACTTCGATCTCGTTTTCAACAATTTTCTTTGAAGAAATTTGATCCAGTGATTCCATTAATTTAGATTCCTCATTACCCTTCTTCTCATCTTTTATTATGAGAGTTGCCGTCGCTTCATAAATGGGCGTTGCATATTGCAGGTATGCGTAGGCAGCGCCAACTGCCAAAAGAAGAGCGAGAAGCAACATTGGCCAATAAGGAAGATATTTAGATACCAATTGCTGAATCATACTCTCTTCATTCTCTTCGGATAGTATGTTTTTGTTGTTTTCCATAATTTAAAATAGAGGTTAACGAAGTACTCGGTCTAACACTATAAATACAACCGATAAGGCGCTAAACACAATGGGCAAATACAACTGAGTATTGGTGGCTGTGGAAGCTTTTGCTTTATTAGGTTCGATATACACGACATCGTTAGGTTGCAAATAGTAATACGGAGAATTAAAAAAGTTGCTTGAGTTAAGATTTATGTGCCTTGTTTTCTTTTTACCATTTTCTTCACGGATAAGCAAAACATTATCCCGCCTTCCATAGATCGTTAAGTCTCCTGCTAAACCAAGAGCTTTCAGTAAGGAAATTTTCTCGCTTGGAACTGTGATAACTGTTGGATGGGCAACTTCACCCAGAACGGTAACTTCATAATTAAGGAACCGAATATCCACGATGGGGTCGATCAGTAATTTTTTGGTAAGGATGATTTTTGTGATCTCATCCCTTAGCTGCGCTTTTGTAAGACCGGCTGCCTTTACAGTGCCAAGCATGGGCAATTGTATAGTGCCGTCATTGTAAACAAGATAACCTCCTGATTCAGTATTGCTGCCGGTAACGGTTGTGGACCGGCTCACATTGCTAGTCTGCATGTTAAAAGCTGAAGAGGCCTCAGGGTTAAGACTGCTGATGGTTATGCTTAAAATATTATTAGGTTGAATTGGGGTTTGTATTTCATTGTTTGTGGAATAAAAAGTTGTGTCCATAACGTTATTGAAGTAAACAATTTTCCTGGTATTGGTGCATGACGTGAGTATCGTTAATGCAGTTAGGAAAGAAAGCAATAAAATCCTGTTCATACGTAAGATTTAAAGTGCAGGCACAACGCCAGAAGCACAGTTAAGTTATTTGTTTATTTTGCTAGTGGGAATTCTTTTAGGAATGGATTCAGATTACTTAATAATCGGTAAGCGGTCTTTTTTTAGGTCGGATAAGAAATGAAAATATCTATTATTTATCGAAGGCACAAACATAATATTTAAAAACATACCATCCAAATTCTTAAAGAAAAAAGTGTTCAAAGGATTAATCCATAAGTTATAAATTATATTTCCAAATTATTTTTTTATCACTTACTGATGTACGAAAATATATGCCAGAGATGAGCGCTTGCCATTTATCATATTTTTTGTCGATTTTCAAAAAGAGAAAATCATAGATTGAACGCAGAAAGAAATTAACGTTAAATGGCAAATTCTAATTCTGGTTACGGCTATAATAACGTTCCAATCAATTGATTATAAAATTCAAACACTACAGAAGCTTCTTTTTAAAAAAAAATTAGAAATAAGTCTGTCTGCTCTAATGATAGCGCAGTATTGCCGCCAATAAATTTCTTTTCTACCCTTGCAGAATCAAACTTTGCGCAATACTTTTACAACCGGTAACTTTTAGGCGGCTAAAATTATAGCTACTGTGATCCATTTGTTATCGAAAATAAATTCTCTTTATTCTCACGTCCGGCTCTTATCCTCATCTTCTTTGAAAAACCCCTACTGGGGATTTTTTTCAACAACTGCTTTTTTAAATTGTTGAAATGCAACAGTTTCACGGGCTTGCCAAAATCCTATCGACTTCTTTATAATGCCAATGTCAAATCATTGAAAAACCATTCTTTCAAAATCCTTTCATTGAAGGAGTTGAAAATATTGTGGCATCAAATTTTATTAGAAAACCATAATTCCAATATTTTAAAAAATGTCAGAATGAAATGTATCTAACCTAAAAAACTTGCTATCATGGAAAATGTTTTTACGGCCTACACCAAAATTGTAAACAATGTGACTTTTTATTTTGTCAAAAAGTACAACACCTTTCCCGAATATCCCGAAGTCCCAAAAGTTTTAGATAGCATGGGAATGCATTCAGATTTTTATCGCGCTTGCAGCATCGCTAAAATAAATGACGAAACCGTTATCAACCAGTTGTTCGATGAACTGCGCCTTGTTCCTGATAATGCCAAAGTAATCCGGATGAGCGGTCTGAAATCCATTACCCATACTCTTTTAAAAAACACGCATCATGCGCTTTTGAAATTGAGACTTGCAGGAATTAATTAAATGAATTTCAACACACAACTATTTAAAAAAAAGTGCGCAATTTGTGCGCTTGCTGGTGGCTGATTTGCCGGGAATTTCTTCTTGATTTGTTTTCTCCATTCATTTCATTTTCTTTTTCATTAAGCCGATAGAGGTTAAGTTTGCATTCATGCAATCCTTCAACAAGCCTAGCCATATCATTATTACATGCAGCAAGCGCCTGTCTCCTTTTCTTCAAAAAGAAGTGCAGGAGCTGGGCTTTAAAACAACAAGAACATTTCAAACCGGAGTTGAGCTGAATGGCACGCTCAACGATTGTGTTTGGCTGAATTTAAATCTTCGCTGCGCAAGTCAGGTGCTCTATTCCCTGAAATCTTTTTCATGCAATAATGCTGAAGATTTATACAATTCCATTTCAACCGTCCAGTGGGAAACGATCATCGATAAAAGCGGTTATTTTTCAATTACAAGCAATGTGGATAATCCCACGATCAATAATTCCTTGTTTGCAAATGTAAAGGTCAAAGACGCCATCGTTGATCGCTTTCGCAATAAATATAATGAGCGGCCGGATTCAGGATCTGAATTAAATAAAACGGTGATCAATTTATTTTGGAAAAATGATAGTGCTGAAATATTTCTGGATACATCCGGAGAAACTTTATCTAAACACGGATATAGGAAGATTCCTGGCAAAGCGCCCATGCTCGAATCTTTGGCCGCAGCCACCTTGCTCGCAACAAAATGGGATAAAATTTCTCCTTTCATAAATCCGATGTGCGGTTCGTCAACCCTGGCCATTGAAGCGGCTCTTCTCGCCAGCAACCGCGCTCCCGGCTTGCTGCGTGATAATTACGGTTTCATGCACATTCTCGGTTATAAAGACGACATTTTTCAACAGGCGCGGCAAAGGCTGTTTGATCAGATCAAACATGTGCCGGGATTGAAAATTATCGCATCAGATATAAGCGAGGACGCCGTGAACATTTCAAAAATAAATGCCGGCGCTGCGGGTGTTGAAAATCTTATTGAGTTCGAGCTTTGCGATTTCGCAGGCACGCCTGTTCCTGAAAATCAAAACGGCGTTGTTTTCTTTAACCCGGAATATGGCGAGCGTCTTGGTGATGAGATTGAACTCGAAGAAACTTATGCCAGGATTGGAGATTTTATGAAAAAGCAATGCAGGGGCTATACCGGTTATGTTTTTACCGGCAATTTCGCTCTTGCAAAAAAGATTGGATTGAAGGCTAGCCGTAAAATAGAATTCTATAACAGCAAGATTGATTGTCGTCTTCTGGAATATGAACTTTATGCCGGCACGAAAAGAAGTGATAAGGAGTAGAAGCTGGCATCGCCTTATTTTATCAATTCAAGAAATTCGCGTCTGGTTTTTTCCTCTAAAAACTTTCCGGAATAAAAACTTGTGATCGTGCTGCTCGCGGTGTCTTTTATTCCTCTGGATGCTACACATAAATGTGCCGCATCAATGATCACGCCTACATCCTCTGTGTTTAAAACCTGTTTTAATTTTTCTCCAATCAAATTGGTAAGTCTTTCCTGAACTTGTGGCCGTTTAGCAAAATATTGTACGATGCGGTTGATTTTAGATAATCCAATCACTTTGCCGTTCGAAAGGTAAGCGACATGAGCTTTGCCAATTATCGGAACAAAATGATGTTCGCAGTAAGAATAAAGGGAGATGTTTTTTTCTATCAGCATTTGATTGTACTGATAGGAGTTTTCAAATAAAGTGATATCAGGCTTGTTGGCCGGATTAAGGCCGCTAAAAATTTCCTTCACATACATTTTTGCCACCCGGTGCGGCGTTCCTTTCAAGCTGTCATCAGCCATATCAAGTCCCAAAACATTCATAATGGCTTTGAAATGATGTTCAATCAATTTTATCTTTTCTTCATCATTTATAAATAAAGAATTAGAAACAGGAGATGCGATTTCAATCGGGATTGATTCTTCCGGTTCACCATTAACTTTTGTCATTTCACCATTAAAATGCGGATATGTTGCCGTATTGTTTTTCATTGCTGTTTGTTCTTAAGTTCTTTTATTTTCGACATTACTTTTTCAACCATTCCATCACAATAAATTAGATTGAATTCGAAAATTTCCTGCGGGGAATACATCTTTTCTATTTCTGACCTAAGCATTGTTTTTGCACGGTTTAGCCTCACTTTCACATTCCCTTCAGTGATGTTAACTGCTTGCGCTGTTTCCCCCACACTCATGCCATTCAATTCACGAAGGGTAAAGATGATCCTGTAATCCTCAGGAATTTCCTGGATGGCGTTTTCAAGTATATGGCCGAGTTCTTTATTCATCGTAATTTTTTCATTATTAGAGGAATGTTGAAACATGACATTAGTTTTTTCGTATTGAAAGTCATCGGCAATCTCATTTTTATAACTCAATTTTTGTTTTCTATGATAACAATGATTCAGCATTATTCTTGTGAACCAGGTTTTGAAGGAAGAGCGGTGCTCAAATTTTTTTAAATTGAAGTAAGCACTGATGTAAGTCTCCTGCATCAGATCTTCTGTGTCCTGATGATTGAACCTGTAACTCCTTCCAATCTTATAAAGAAACGAATTGTATCGCCTGATCAGAATTTCATACATCTTTGTTTCGCCCTCCAAAACTTTTTGGATTATATCCAAATCAGCATATTCGGGCAGTTGCTTTTCCAATTTTTAAAGTTTAATGGTTCATAATCATTTTGATTTTTTCAGGAAACTTCAATTCCTTTAGTAAGGTAAAAAAGATTCATTATTTCAAAACTAATTTTCCCTTCATGGTTGGATGAATCGTGCAAAAATAAGTAGCACTGTCGCTTGCTGCCAGCTTCCATGACGCTCCTACGGGCAGCGTGTCTGAGTAAAACATTTTCCTTCTTTCAGAAGCAACTGTATGCTCCACCATGTCTTTGTTGATCCAAACAACAGTATCTCCTTTTTTTACTTTTAGCTCTGCAGGAATAAATTGCATTTGCCGGATGATAACTGTGTCTGTCGGGTGAATATTTTTTGCCGCTGTTTCAGTGGAGGATTTGCATCCGTCCGGAAGAAATATTGAAAATAGCAAGGAAATCGCTATGCCCAATATTTTTATTTCCCTTTTCATTTATAATTCTTTTGAATCATTTCGGCATGAGCCAGATGTGTTTTTAATATGGGCAAAACATTTTGAAGCAGGCCCTTTAGTTCAGCATTTTGTGATTGTGGAATCAGCACGTTTTCTACTTCGGAAACCACCGCTTTGTGATAGCCAACTTCATTGTCGATATAGGCCTTGTCAAAAGCTTTTCCGGATGTTGCATTTAGCATTTTAGTGGTTTTTTCTTCACTTGCTTTAAGGGATTTGCTTGTAGCGTTGTCCTTTGGTGTTACACCGAGTTTTGTAACAAGTGCAACCGCCTGATCAATTACTGATTGGTGATCTTTGGCCATCGTTTCAGCAAACTTCAATATATCTGCACTCTTTGATTTTTGCTGCGCGATTTTCGCATAATCAATGTCAATCTGATTTGCCGTAACAGCAACCGAAGCTATTTCCGGATCTGTTAATTTCTGATTGTTCTGCGCCTGCAAAGGCAGGGAAAGAAAAGCTGTACCAGCAACCAAACAAATAGTTGCTTTGGTAATAGAATGTAAGAATTTCATTTTATGATGTTTTATTTAATCAATTGGAGTAGGTAAAGTAAAAAAGGTTACAGCAAACGCACCTTTTTTGAAAATTAATTTCTTAATTCTTCATTCTTCATTTTTAATTTAACCTCTGTTAAATTTCTTTTTATGATGTTTTACTTAATGAATGGAGAAGCTTGAAATGAAGAAGGTTACAGCAAACGGACTTTTTTTGAAAATTAATTTGGTAATTCTTCATTCTTCATTTTTCATTCTTCATTCTTAATTATTCCCCTGTTAACTGTTTCCTAAATCAAAAACCTTTATCTACCTAACCGCCGGTTTTTTTTATCTTGCCACCCAAAACAAATTTTGCATGAAAAACATTTTACTAGTCATTAATATTATCCTCATTGCCCTGGTAGGTTATTTATATTATTTGCAATTTGGATCTGCAAAGAGCAAGCCTGTTTTGGAAAAGGCTGCCACTGCCATAAAAAATGAAAAATCGAAAGTGGCCTATATAGACCTCGATTCCCTGCAGAATAATTACACTTATTACAAAAAGATAAAGGCGGATTTTGAAAGGAAGCAGGCAGCTGCAAACGATGAAATAACCTCCATGCAGAAAAAGTTTCAGGCGCGTGCCGTTCAGTTGCAGCAGAAAGCCTCCGGGATGAATCAACAGGAACAGGAAAACGCCATGCAGGAAATCAATAAAATGCAGCAGGAACTTCAGAACCGTAAGCAGGGAATCGATAATGAACTGTATAATTACAATTCAAAAATGAAAGAAGATATTCTAACACGCATTCAAAATTTCCTGAAGGACTATAACAAGGACGGAAGATATTCTTACATATTTTCTTATGAACCAGGCTTCATGTTTTATAAAGATTCGACCTTGAATATCACGCCTGATGTCATTGCCGGATTAAATGAATTGTATTCGGAAAATAAAAAATAACTTTGTACGAATTACAAAATATATATCTTCAATCCCGTTTTTAAAAATGGGATTTTTTTATGAGTGTACCAACTACTGCTTTTAAGCCAAGTCTTCGCCTTTTTGACGCCACGATGATCGTTGCTGGTTCTATGATCGGCTCGGGCATTTTTATTGTAAGCGCGGATATCACCAGGAATGTCGGAAGCGCCGGCTGGCTCATAGTTGTTTGGTTGCTCACTGGTTTTATGACCCTTACAGCGGCCCTGAGTTACGGTGAATTAAGCGCTATGTTTCCAAAGGCAGGCGGTCAATACGTTTATCTTAAAGAGGCATATAATCCATTGACGGGCTTTGTATATGGCTGGAGTTTTTTTGCGGTTATTCAAACCGGAACGATCGCCGCTGTGGGCGTGGCTTTCTCTAAATTTGCCGCCTATCTTTTTCCTTCTTTCAGTGAAACGAATTATCTGGTAAAAATTTATATAGGCCTTACCAAAGAAGGAGCCGCATCGTTCTTTTCTATTAGTGCTGCACAGATCGTTTCCATTTGCCTGATCGCCTTTTTAACCTGGACAAATACAAGGGGAGTAAAAGAAGGAAAATGGATCCAGAACATTTTTACTTCTACGAAAATAATTTCTTTATTAGGATTGATAGTAGCGGGGATAATTTTTTTCAGACCAGATATCTGGCAAGCCAATTGGGCGAATGCGTTCAGCATGAAAAAACTTACACCAACCGGAATAGAGGGCGTAATTGGTGCGGGAGTTTTAGGTGCGATCGCCGCAAGCATGGTTGGTTCGATTTTTAGCAGCGATGCATGGAATAACGTGACTTTTATCGCGGGCGAAATTGAAAATCCAAAACGGAATATAGGCCTTAGCCTTTTCCTCGGAACACTCATTGTAACCGTAATTTATGTTTGCGCAAATCTCATGTATGTAGCAGTTTTGCCTTTGCACGATCTGGCATTTGCCCCCAGGATCGCATAGCCGTATCAGCGGCCAACGAAATGTTTGGCCACGCCGGCACCTACGTGATCGCCATCATGATCATGATCTCAACTTTCGGATGCAACAATGGATTAATTCTTGCAGGAGCAAGGGTTTATTACAGCATGGGAAAAGATGGATTGTTTTTCAGGAAAGCGGCCACCCTTAACAAAAACGCTGTTCCGGCCTGGGCGCTATGGGCGCAGTGCGTTGTTGCATCCCTGTTATGCCTGAGCGGAAGATATGGTGATCTGCTGGACATGATTTCGTTTGTGGTAGTGATATTTTATGTACTTACTATCTGCGGCATTTTTATTTTAAGAAAAAAGCGACCTGATGCTGAACGGCCTTATAAAGCGTTTGGGTATCCGGTTTTGCCAGCCATTTATATTTTAATGGGTCTTTCTTTCTGCATTTTGCTCATCATTTATAAGCCCAACTTTACATGGCCGGGATTAATTATAGCTTTGCTTGGGATTCCGATTTATTATTTTGTGGCCCCAAAAAAAGTTAAATAAAATATTGAAAAATGAGTTTGGATTTAGATAAATTATTCGGGGACATTTCAAAGTTAAAAGTTGCCGTTATTGGCGACGTAATGCTCGACACTTACTGGTGGGGAAATGTTGAAAGGATTTCACCGGAAGCCCCGGTACCGGTGGTAGCGGTAAGCAAAAGAGAGCAGCGAATTGGTGGTGCAGGAAACGTGGCGCTGAACATAAACGCGCTTGGCGCTTCTGTCGCTTTGCTTACTATTTTAGGAGATGATGAAGACGGCATCCAGCTCAAGCAACTTTTGCGCGAAAACAATATCGATACGCGTTTCATTCTTGAAAGTAAAAAGAGAATCACAACCAATAAGATCAGGATCATAAGTCGCAATCAGCACATGATGCGCCTTGACGCGGAATTCCCCAACGATATCGATGAAAAGGATGAAGAGAAGCTGCAGAATCAAATTGAAAAGTTTATTTCTACAGAGAGGCCGGACGTTGTTATTCTCGAAGACTATAACAAAGGAATCCTGACAAAAAATATCATTTGCAACACGATAGCGTTTTGTGAAGAAAACAATATTCCGACAGCAGTCGATCCTAAAAGAAAAAACTTTTTCTGTTATCAGAATGCATCGGTTTTTAAACCCAACCTTTCTGAGGCAATCACCAGCCTGAATCTTCTGCCAGAAGAGATTTCAGCCGAGCTGCTAACCGATATTCACCGGCAACTAAAAGAAAAGCTGGATCATAAAATTTCCCTGATCACCCTGTCCGAAAAAGGAATTTTTTACCAGGAGGAAAACAGGAACAACATCATCCCATCCCACAGGAGAAACATCGCCGATGTAAGCGGAGCGGGCGATACGGTGATTGCTGTCGCTTCATTAGTTTATGCTTCCACAAAAGATATAAATCTGATGGCAGAGATTGCCAATATCGCAGGTGGCATTGTTTGTGAGGAAGTCGGAACTGTCGCAATCAATAAAAGCAAGTTAATTGAAGAGTGCAAAAGATTGATAGATCCATGAATTCATGCAATCTGTTTTTCTTCTCTAAAAAAAATCCAATCATCTAATTTTGCAGGACAATTAAAATTGGATAAACAAAACAAATCATGCAAAAAATTTCAATAGCTATTCATGGCGGGGCAGGCACGATCCTGAAGGAAGATATGAGTCCTGAACTCGAAGAAGCGTACAGGCAGGCGATTTCACTATCCATGGAAGCGGGATATGCGGTTTTGGAAAAGGGAGGAACTGCAGTAAATGCGGTAAAGGCCGCCGTTGTTGTATTGGAGGATAATCCGCTTTTTAATGCCGGAAAAGGCGCGGTTTTTACAAAGAAAGGAGTGAATGAACTTGATTCGGCAATTATGGACGGTTGCACTCTCGATGCCGGAGCCATTGCAGGTGTGCGCAATGTGAGAAACCCGGTTGAGCTTGCGGAAGAAGTGATGCGGAACAGTGGTCATGTTTTTTTAAGCGGAAAAGGCGCTGTTGATTTTGCTATAAAACAAGGAATAAAGCTTGAACCTGATGAATATTTTTTTTCTGAGTACCGGTATGATCAATGGCGGGAAATAAGAGACAGTGATCTGTATCAACTGGACCATAAAGCTGATAAATTGGTTGGCCTCATGAAAGATAAAAAATTCGGAACGGTGGGCGCTGTAGCTTGTGATAGCAAAGGAAACATCGCAGCAGCTACATCCACAGGAGGAATGACCAATAAGCAATTTGGAAGAATAGGAGATAGCCCTATGATTGGGATTGGTACCTATGCAAACAATAAAACGTGCGCTATTTCCTGCACAGGCCACGGCGAAATTTTTATAAAAGCAGTTGCCGCCTATGATGTAAGCTGCCTTATGGAATATAAAAATTTAACCCTTCAACAAGCTTGCGAAGAAGTTGTTATGAAAAAATTAGTGGCTATGAATGGCCAGGGTGGATTAATTGGAATGGATGCCAAAGGGAATGCGGCACTCGTCTTTAACACAGCAGGAATGTACCGCGGATTAAAAAATAGTGATGGAGAAAATCTCGTTGCTATTTATGGAGAATAATAAATGCCTACTCAATTTTACAAAAAGAAGTAAAGGCTTATTCAGTAATTCAGCCTGATTTTTCTTTCATTTCCAGGTCATGTTTCTTTAACTTTGGCCCCTTTTGAGTTGAGTTTTTAAAAATGAATATGAGCATGAGAAAAATCGCGTTGATTGTCGCAGGTGGCAGTGGCACAAGAATGAATAATGAAATACCAAAGCAATTTTTATTACTTCAAAATAAGCCGGTTCTGTTTTACCCGATCCAGGCTTTTTTGGCGGCTTTCACTGATATCGAAATAATTCTTGTTTTGCCGGAAGAACATATTGGCAAAGGACAGGAGATTATTGATGGCTATTTCGATGCATCGAAAATCCGGATTACCGCAGGCGGCAGGACAAGATTTCATTCAGTTCAGAATGGGCTTGCACTGGTGAAAGGCGAAGCTATTATTTTTGTACATGACGGCGTGAGGTGTTTGGTTACAACGCAATTGATCCAAAATTGTTATGAAGCCGCGCTCGAATTGGGAACGGCCATTCCTGTTGTTGAATGCAAGGATAGCGTGAGATTCATAACCCCCGATGGAAACAAAATACTCGACCGTGAAAAAGTTAAATTAGTTCAAACACCTCAAACTTTCCACAGTAAAATTCTCCTGCCTGCTTATGCGATTGACTATAAGGATCAGTTTACTGATGAAGCCACTGTAGTGGAAGCCTTCGGCATGAAAGTAAACCTGGTTAACGGAGAAATGAGCAATATCAAAATAACTACTCCTGACGATTTATGCATTGCTGAAAATATTCTTGAAAGGAGGCTGAGAAATCAGTAGGTTAAACTTTTTCAATCCTGCCTGATTTTAAAATCGCAGAAATCCTTTTCAGCCATTTTATCCAGTATGGAAGCCGGTTGAAGGTAATGAATGGATAGGGTTGATTGACCGAACCGAATTTTTTGAAAAATAATTTTATCGAAGGAATTTCCGAGCCTTCAAAATCCAGGATTAGATTTTGTCCTGAAAATTCCCTTATTACACTGTACAAAAGAAAATAGTTTGCTTCAGCTTTTCGCCCTTCCGGCAACGTTGCTGACATGATATAATACAATCTTCTTTGGTCATTGAAAAAAACTGCAATCGAAAGCAGGTTTCCATCTCCACCCGTAACTCTCCTTATTAAAAGCTGCTGCTTGTTTTTTATCAAATAGCAAAGCCGCAGGAACCTGGCAAAATCTTTTGAAGTTGTAGAAAGTCGTTTTGAATAATTTTTTCTGAATAAATGAACCGCATTGTCAATATTTCCAGAAGATTCATAATGCAAATTTCCGCCTTCAATTTTCTTTACAAAATCCTTTTTAAATTTTTTTTTAATCTCGTTGAAAGGTGCGTTTAAAGGAAGGATAAAATTACTTTTCAGCGATGTTGTATTCTTGCAGAAATTTGTGGAATTCAAATTGATTTCAGCAAAGGGAAATCTGATCAGTGCCTCTGTCAGAAAGGCTTGTGTGATGTCAACGTTACAATCAATGTTCCCAAAAATGCCAAGTTGTTGGGTAAACGCCGGTTGCCTCAGATAACGAATACCCCATTTTTTATTCCACGTTAATGGCATGACGGCTTCGTAATCATTCATCACCAAAGCATCCCAATTTTCACTCATGTTGTCGAGGTACCAGGAATAGCCATAAATTAATCCGTTGCCTGCATGATCCATACAGTTGTCCCATTTTTTTTTATCAATGTCCTTGTGCTTTATGTAAAGAATTTTGGAATTCATTGCGAGTTTTGAGTGAAGCTAAAGTCCGGGAATCGGCAAAAATTTCTGCAGCTGGAAATTTTGAATATCTATGCTGAAGGAGATCTTTTTTGCAAACTTGTTTTCTGTCAGTGTTTGTTTGAAATAATCACTATAAACTTTACTGTACAGAAGTGGCACATACACATTGAGGATGTCATTGAACAAAGAAACCTGCAATCCCGCATCATAAACAAATTTGCCGGTAGCCGCATTGCTTTTCCATGCCTCGGCGTAAGTGCCGGCATCTAGGAATATCTTTAATGGAATCTTCACCGGTAAAACCTGCAACGGATTTATATTTTTGGGAACATCTGCATTCAAATTTAAAGCTGCAAGCCAATCATCTGTTTTTCCAATTTTTTGGTTGAGCAGATCCGTTCTCACTTTAAATCCGCCATCTCTTATCATGATCTGCTGAGAAGGAAGTTTTTGGAATTCATTGCGGCCAATAAAATAGTTGCTGTAGGTGTAGTCTTCATATCCATTGGCACCTGTCATATTCAAATGGTAGCGCTGGGTTTCGTATTCCTTTGTAAAAGTTCGATCACCAAGATAGATGAATTTGCCAGCAAACAAGCGGGCTTGAATGCCGCCTCCCTTCGCGTAATTGAAAAAGTATTTTCCTTCAAAAGCAAGCCTCACAAAATCCTTTCCCTGCTCCGCTACAATGCTTGCTGAATAAGGATAGAGCACGCGATTGTTTTCCACTGCCACAGTTAATTGGTTCAGGTAGCGACTCGTTTTTGGGAAACTAAAAATGTCCATTTGCCGGACAGTATCTCTCTCATAGGCTAATCCTGTTTCCCCGATAAAAAAAGTTTTCCATCTCACCCATTTTGTAACAGGGCTTGTAGCTTTTTTATTCCTGAAAATGAGTTTGACAGATGGTGCGATTTTAGAAAATCCGAAATAATTTTTTTTCCCATCCGGATCGGTAAATTCATCCATTGAAAACTTTTCGCCACTTACGGAAATCTCCGCTTTTCTTATCAACCCATAGCTCATAAAATTATAACCGATTTTTCCAATGCCTGTAAAAGTTTGGCTTCCGGTGGCATACATGGGCGCCAGCACGAAATGAAAATCCGGCTCTGGCAAAGTGTAATTATGAAACAAGCCGCCGATCATCAATTTGTCGTAATAATTGCTTCCAATGGCCGGGGAAACAAAAAGATAATTGTATTTATCGGTGTTATTGAAATTGAAAAAAGGTTCTACTTTGAATTGTTTTTTTTCACGGGCATCAAGCCTTCCTTTCTTGTGCAATAAAGCAAAAATTGAATCGACATTTTTTTTGCTGGTTTCCCAAACAACTCTTTTGAAATCTGCTGGCTGCGGATGCTTGAATTTCCATTGGTTGTAATATTGATGCAGGCAACTGTCAAACAAATCCTTTCCAATAAATTTCTCCAGTTCTTTCATCCACAAGCCAGTTTTGTAATAAGCGATCTCGCCATAATTTACTTCTGAAAAATCTTCCGACTTTGTTTCAATAGGTTGATCTTTCCTGGTTGCAAGTTGCGTCCTGTAAGTGAGGTTGCTTTTATCTTCCGGAAACTTTTTGCTCCAAAAACCTCCTTTTGTTTCCGCTTCATTTTCCGGGTATTTTATATTTTCATAGCGGTTGTCAAAATAAGTATTCATTCCTTCATCCATCCAGGGATGATCCCTTTCGTTGCTTGCCAGAATTCCGTAAACCCAGTTGTGACCCACTTCATGCTCAATCACGAGATCCAAAGATTTTTCATCAGGCATGGGGGATATGCTTGTGATGGTTGGATATTCCATTCCGCCGCTAAATCCCATTTTCGCCTCAACGGCTGTAATGGTTTTGTATGGATATTCTCCAAGCCATCTGCTCCTGGTTCTTATCGCATCTTTAATGAATTGAATTGAGTTTTTCCAAACCGGCGCTCCAGTGGGAGTGTAAAATGCGAAGGCATCAACGATTCCGGAAGCCAATTGCAAAGTATCGTAATTAACTATAAAATCCTTATCGGCGAACCAAGCGAAATCATGAATTTTATCCTGGATGTAACTGAGCGTTTTTAATTCAATACCCTTAGTTTTATTTGAAAGCGGCTGGTTGTTTTTGTTCGCTTCGCCTATGGTTTTTTGGGTTTTATTATTTGCCTGGAATTTATTTTTTCTTTCTGATTGCTTTTCCTGAACTGAGGCCGTTTTGATTCTGGACGCTACCTGTTTTTTCACATCGTCTTTTCCTTTTTCCTTCAACCATTTTAATTCTTCGGGGTTCTGCAACTCGCCTGTGGCGGCTATTATATAATCTTTTGGCGTGGTAATAGAAACTTCGAATTTTCCAAACTCACTGTAAAATTCGCCCTGGTCCAAATAAGGTATGGGATGCCAGCCGTCCCTGTCGTAAACTGCCGGTTTTGGATACCACTGAGTTATTTGGTAAGTATTTCCAACAAAGCCGCCACGGGAGAAATTAAACGGAATTTTTTCATGAAAAGGTGTTGTTATTTTGATCGTTTTTCCGGGAGCGAGTGGCCCCGGTAACATCAATTTTGCCACATCGATGTATTGGGGATGATCCTCAAGGTTCGCGGTTGTCCCATCAACTTTAAAATCCAGGCGATTAATATAGCCGCGTTTTTTTTCATCACTAAAATAAAAATCCGTTCTGCCTAATTGCAGCAATTGCTCGCTGAATGCAGTACGGTCGTTTTTATACGCATTCGGCCAAAGATGAAACCAGATGTATTGAAGGGTGTCGGGTGAATTATTGGTGTAAGAAATGATTTCAAATCCATCCAACGTGTTATCAGTATCATTAAGAGTTACATCGATTTTATAATTCACTTCCTGCTGAAAATATTTTTGCTGGCATTGGACAGCAGGGAATTGGCAATAGAACAGTGCGAGTAAAAACAGTTTTTTCAAAGCAATTATTTGATCAAATATAAAAAATAAAAGCAAAGGTTAACGGATAGGGAAGGGAAAGGGAAAAGAAAAAATACTTCCATTTTTGTTCGTCTGCTACTGGAAAATTTTAAAAAGAAGTTCATCGATTCATCTGATGATCATCTTTGCTTTTTGCTCTGGTGTCAATCGCTTCTCCGGCCTGTTTGGAGCGATAAATATTAGGAAGGCGGCAATAACTAACATTAGAATGACAGCAGCCATAACCCGCCGTGTGTCATAAATAATATCCTCATTCCTTTGTTTGAATTTTTTTATTCCTGTCACAAGAAAAAATAGGATAAGCGAGATGGAAATTAGATTAGCCAGAAAATTCTTTGTCTTGAAAGACGTAAAAATTATAAAAAAGCAAAGAGAGAAATTAAACAATGCGGTAAAGACGGTGATGTAAAAAGATTTTGATCTCCTGGATCGCTTTGAATGCATTGCGGGAGGTTGTATCATTTTATTTTTTTGTAAATATATAATTTTTCTTGCACCGGCAGAGATAGAGAGGACAGGGTAAACCCTGCCCTTACGGTTTATTTTCCTTTGCCCGACAAAATAATTCTGATCGTGTGTATCATGATTTTAAAATCCAGTGCAAGGGAAATATTCTCAATGTAAATGATGTCATACTTCATCCTTTCTACCATTTCATTCACATTTTCCGCATAGCCGAATTTCACCATTCCCCAGCTTGTTAATCCGGGTTTTACTTTTAAAAGCAGTTTATATTCGGGATGATCAGCGGCGATTAAATCAATAAAATATTTTCTCTCAGGCCGGGGGCCAACAAGGCTCATGTCGCCTTTAATAATATTCCATAACTGCGGCAATTCATCAAGCCGCCAGCGCCTCATCACCTTTCCCCATTTCGTTACCCTTTCATCATGATCACTGCTCAGCATGGGGCCGTTTTTTTCTGCATCGCTCACCATCGAGCGGAATTTATGAATGTTGAAAGGCTTGCCTTTATGACCCACTCTTTCCTGTGAAAAAAAGATTTTTCCCTTTGAAGAAAACCGGGTTCTTAAGGCTGTGAATGCAATCAGCGGGGAAAGAAGAATCAGGCCGGTTACTGACAGAGTTACATCCACCAGTCGTTTTATATTTTGCTGGCTGGCGTTCATCAGCCCTGTATGAATTTCGATCAGAGGAGTTCCTAAAACGTTGGTTGTGCGAACTGAACCGCTTAAAATATCCACTTTGTCGGGCATCATTTTTACATTCACCTCTTTTTCTGCCAGATGCTGCAAGACGTTTTTCAGATCGCCTCTTTCGTTGTTCTTCAAAGCAATGATCACTTCTTCGATTGCATAACTGTCAATGATATTTTTTGTGTCTGCAACATGTCCAAGGTGAGGCATTTGGGCATCAAACTCATTAACGTGTACTTTTTCTGTTGTTAAAAAACCGCAAACGCGATATCCCGTTTTTTCGCTGTTGCCAACAATTGATTTATATAATTCCAATGCTTTTTCATTGTTGCCAACAATGAGCGTATTGAACCAAACTTCTTCCCGCTGCAACTGGGTATGAGCCTTGTTCAAAAATAAAAATCTTGAAAAGGAAGTCAGCAAAAACTGCAACATGAAAAGAATAAAAAATTCTCCATAGAAAGAAGAAAGATATTCGTGTTTCTTGTAGGATATGAAAATGGAAAATACGATGATGCATCCCAGGAAGGTGATGAGGAATGTTGACAGCAATTCGAGCAGCCTCGACTTGTAATAGATCCCTTTGTAGGCTCCTGACAAATGATTCAAAACGATCCATCCAACGGGATAAAGTAGTAATCCGGAAATGAATTTTTTGTTAAACTCAAACGTCTCTTCAGCCAAATACCTGTGCAGCGAAAAAAAAATGATCCATGCGAAAGCAGCCGCGATAAAATCGCCAAGTGCATACATTGCTATATGTAACCGCTTTTGCAATTCGCTTAAAAATTATTTAAATGGTTTGATGGTTCCTGTTTATTTTATCAAGGATCAGGTGCGCTACTTCCATTGCCCGATAGCCGTCAATTTCAGTAACCGCGGTAGTTTTGTTATTTTTTATAGAATCCACAAAGCTTTCCAGTTCCATTTTGATCGCGTTGTTTTCCTTAATAACAGGCGCCGCGATCGCAATCGTTTTTTTTCCATGATTCGTTTCGATATCAAAGGTGAAAACGTCTTTATCTTCCGGCGATTTGTATTTGATGATCTCCGTCTTTTTGTCCAGGAAATCTATGCTGATATAGGAATCTTTTTGAAACAGGCGCATCTTGCGCATCTTCTTCATGCTGATGCGCGATGAAGTGAGATTGGCAACGCAGCCGTTATCAAATTCAATGCGCACGTTGGCGATGTCGGGAGTGTCGCTCATAACATTTACCCCGTTGGCAAATACATGCTTTACGTTGCTTTTCACCATAGAGAGAATGATGTCAATATCGTGG
Organism: uncultured Chitinophagaceae bacterium; assembly: GCA_963696835.1. GTDB lineage: Bacteria > Bacteroidota > Bacteroidia > Chitinophagales > Chitinophagaceae > Ginsengibacter. The sequence continues at coordinate 140,835 of CAVOLS010000003.1, forward strand.
ATCATCAGATCGAGGATCACGCTTACATCAGTTCCCCTCGGATTGAATTGTGCCAGCCGGTGCACTTCGATAAACATTGGATTATAATTGTATTCCTTTACGGCAAGGAAGGCAGGATTAAATCTTTCCACATGGCCTACCTGGAATTTTATATTCGCTTCTTTTGCAAGCTTTACAATTTCTTTCGCTTCCTCCATCGTGTTAGCCAGCGGCTTCTCTACAAAAACGTGCTTGCTTTTCAGGATGGCCATTTTCACCAGCTCATGATGAACAGTTGTCGGCGCAACGATGTCAACGATATCACAGACATTCATTAATGCAGCCGCATCCTTGTATCTTTTTAATCCATATTTTTCCGCCACCTCCGCTGCGTTTTCTCCGGGGTCAAAAAAACCAACCAGTTTTACTCCTTCAATTTCTTTCCAGTTATTCAGATGAAATTTTCCCAAATGTCCTACTCCAAAAACACCAACTTTTAGCATATACTCTTTTTAAAGGCGATAAAGATAAAGAGTTTGGAACAGTTAGTAATTTGGAAATGAAAAGAGGAGAGGGGCGGGTTGCTGTTTCCCTGTTTAAAAAAAATAAAAGTTCAAAAAAAAGTGCGTTTGCTGAAAAATATAATTGGAGCAAAAAAAATTTTTTGGGAAGCATAAAGTGCGTGTTAATGCATGAAATCAGTGTCAATCCGACGATAGCAAACGCACTTTTTTCGGGAATTTATTTTCCTCAATTCAATGAGATTCTTTCAGCCCCCAGTCATTCTTTATTTTCAATTGTTTTTTCCTGCGCTCGCCAATAGTGGAGTCTTTCCCATGTTTTGCATGAAGCGCAAATTAGCAGGTAATGACTGAAGGATTTCTTTAACAAAAAAGCATGCTTGCTGTTAAGAAACCTGTAAAGTAAAGGGTTTTAGCGAAATTTCAACGCTTAAGAATTGGCAGAAAAAGTATATGGAACTACCTTCGAATCCGCTTTAGAATCCAATATCAAAATGCGTATCCAGCCTCAGCTAACAGCGATATGAAAACAACCCTTGAACTCGAAAAGTTCATAAATGTTCTCAAGCAATAATTTTTAACCTAACCCTGAAAACTCTGATGAATATCCGTTCACTCAAGCCATTTTATTTCGTACTTATTCCGCTTTTTATTTTTTTAATTCATCTATCCTTTGTCTACGCCAAATCTCCCATGGAAAAAAAAGCGGCCTCATGTGAAAAAGTATCGATGAGTTCAGCTCCCGCTACTGTTTCGGTTGCCTCAAGAGAGTTCATGTATGACAGCCTGAAGTTAAGCACGCTCGGACTTTCAAAACAAGCTTTTGAATATGCCGTTAAGGGATTTAATTTTTTGCGCTCATCCGGCAAATTAAATAACGATAATATTTTGTCAATCGTTGACTTCAGTCTGCCTTCCAGCAAAAAGCGCCTATTTGTGATAGACATGGAAAACAGCAGGATTTTATTCAATACCTATGTAGCCCATGGCCGCAACTCAGGTAAAGAATATGCTAGCCAGTTTTCCAACTCGCCGGAAAGTTTTAAAAGCAGCCCCGGTTTTTATATTACCAGGGGAACTTATACCGGCGGCCATGGTTTCTCGCTTCAGCTCGAAGGAGAGGAAAAAGGAATCAATGACAATGCTTCCAGCCGCGCTATTGTGATTCACAGCGCTGATTATGTAAATGAAAATCTGATAAAATCCCAGGGTTATATCGGCAGAAGTTTAGGCTGTCCCGCTTTGCCGAGGAAATATGCAACTCCCATTATCGAAACCATAAAAAACGGCACTTGTTTTTTCATGTTTACTCCCAATTCCAAATATATTTCCAATTCAAGGTTGCTGCATGGGGCTTAAAACTCATAGGTTTGTGAATTGAATCAGGACAAATCTTCTATTCCCATAAAGATGGGAATCAGTGCCCTTCCTCTTTCAGACAAGGTATATTCTATATGCAAAGGTTTCTTTTTTATAATGGTACGGTTGAGCAAACCCGCCTCTTCCAATTCTTTTAGCGCTGTAGAAACCGATTGTTTGTTTGAGTTGGGCAATTTCCTGAGCAGGCTATTAAAACGCACAGGTCCCTCAACTGCCAAACGAAATACCTGTGGTTTCCATTTGCCGGATAACAATTTTAAAAGCCCTTCTGCCGGGCAACTTTCCATGTTTGTTTCTTTCTTTTCGGTAGTCATGTTTTTTTGACTTATTGTGGGAGGAGATCCTCTCCGGTAACTTTGCACAAGTTAATCAATAATCGTAAAACGCCTTTGGCAAAAGGCATAGAAAAATAAAAATATGAATATGACAGAAAACAAAAATCCGCTGGTTTGTGATATGGAAACCGGAATATGTGAAGTGCCAGTAGAAACAAATATTTCTTTGGAAAAAAAGCCGGTAACGATCACTTATTTTACAGATCCTATTTGTTCTTCCTGTTGGGGCATTGAACCGCAATTGAGAAAACTGAAACTGGAGTATGGAGCCTATTTCGAAATAGATTACCGAATGGGAGGCTTGCTTCCTTCATGGAACATTTATAACAGTGGTGGCATCAGCAAACCATCGGATGTAGCTTCTCATTGGGAAGAAGCGGGTGATCATTATGAAATGCCTATTGATGGCGGTGTTTGGTTTGAAGATCCTTTTGATTCATCTTATCCACCTTCTGTGGCAGTTAAAGCCGCGCAGCTCCAGGGCAAAGACAAAGGGATTTCCTTTATGCGAAAATTGAGAGAAATGCTTTTCCTGGAAAAGAAAAACATTACCAAATGGGAGCATTTGCAACAAGCAGCGCGCGAGACAGGATTAGATACTTTCCAATTTAAGGCTGATTATGAAGGGAAAGCAAATGAGCTGTTTCAGGAAGACCTCAACTTAGGTAAACAATTGGGTGTAAGAGGTTTCCCAACCTTGTTTTTTACAGATGCAGACAATAACCAAACTCTGGTTTATGGATTCAAACCTTATGAAAATTATGAAGACAGCATAAAGAAATTTGTGCCTGATGCAAAAAAAGAAGACTATGATTTTTCGCCCAAAGGTGTGTTTTCTCACTATCCTACTTTAATGACCAAAGAATTTGCAGTATTGACAGGGACCAACACGGAGGATGCAGAAAAAGTACTGGCAAATTTACTTGCTGAAGGAAAAATAGGAAACTATAAAAGCAAAAATGGAATGCTTTGGATAGGAAAACAATAGAGGAAACAAAACCTATTATAGGTCATGTAAGCAAACGGATCTTTTTTGAAGTTTTGTTAAGGAAGAATTAGGCGGCTTGCACCAGACTGTTGCCACTTATCGCGCGACGAACAATAGCAAAAGAAAAAGGAGGCTGTCCGAAAAGTAAAACTTGAGGCAGCCTTTTTTTATTAGCTCTTTGGCCGGATTTTGTGCCAGAGTATGAAAACCACGGTCTTTGAAGTTTTGTGCCGTTATAATTTATTTTGTTTTTTTTTGAGAATGCCAAATACTTTTACCTTCACTAAACTATGAGCCTGCAAACCATCATTCCTTTAACTGCTCAAAAGGATTGCAACATTGATGAAAAGGATCTTCTTCAACTAGTGGCTGAAGGGGATGAAAAGGCTTTTTCCCAATTGTTTTGTCTTTACCGGAATAAGGTTTTTTCTCACGCGCTCACTTTTACCAAATCAGGGCAGGAAGCAGAGGAATTGGTTACGGATATTTTTATGAAAGTATGGAACTGCCGCTCACAACTGCCCTCAATCGCAAATTTTAAAAGTTATCTTTTTATCCTTGCAAAAAATCACCTTGTAAGCTCTATCAGGAAAAAAGTGATGATAACTGTGGAAGCATCAGTGGATGAATGGTGTGAGGATATTCTGCAACCCGACAAGCAATTCCATCTTAAGGAAACGCGGCAAGCCATTATGAATGGTCTGCAAAAGTTATCGCCCCAACAGAAAAAGATCTTTGAAATGAGCCGGTTCCAGGGACTTACTTACAAGCAAATTGCTACCATTTTACTTATCTCGCCCCGAACTGTAAAATTTCACATGATACTTGCGCTGAATTTTTTAAGGGAATATGTACGCAATTATGAACTTTTACCGCTTTTCATTTTTCTTGCTCTTTTCCTCTCATAAAAAATATTTTTTCTTTACCCTGTCCTCTCCGTAAAGTTTCTGCGTCTTTATGATCAGTGACCCAATCACGGGGCGCGAATAGCTTTTAAAAATAACCCCGGCTAAATAAAAATGGAGATTATCGATTTCAGAATATTGCTCGATAAGTATTTGCTGGACGGGCTTTCCCCGGAAGAAAGAACCGTGTTTTTGCATATGCTTGAGCAGCCACGGTTTTCGCGGGAGCTGGAAACAGCGCTGCAGGAATCGTTTATGAATGATACCTACGAAGGTGTGGAAAACAGGTTTCGCAACAAGCGGATGGAGTTTTTACTGAAACAAAAAATGAATTCAAAAAAGAAACCATCCGGGCGAGCGTTATTAATTCAGTTTAAAAAATTCGCAGTAGCAGCATCTATTGTTATTGCTCTTGCCACTGCTGCCTTTTTCGCTTTGCACAATCCTGAACCAAGGCCGGTTGCCTTTCATAAAATGCCACAAATAAATGGGGGAGATGTTTTGCCCGGCCATGAGGGGGCAACGCTTAAATTATCTGACGGAACCACTATCAAATTAGATGATTCTCAAAACGGCCTGATCGCGCAACAGGGAAATATCCGCATAATAAAGAAAAACGGCGGGATTTATTATGAAGGAAAAAACGCTGAAAATCTTTATAATAAAATCACTACAGATCGCGGAAGGCAATGGTTGGTTGTTTTGCCGGACGGCTCTAAAGCCTGGTTAAACGCAAATTCTTATATCAGTTATCCATTGGCTTTTTCCCCAAAAGAAAGAGTAGTGGAAATGGCGGGGGAGGCGTATTTTGAAGTGGTTCATAATCCGAAAATCCCTTTTAAAGTGAAAGTTGAAGGGAAGGAAATTGAAGTGCTGGGCACGCATTTTAACGTGAACTCCTATGAAGACGAGCCGTCATTGAAAGCAACATTGTTGGAAGGATCTATTGCCATTTCAAATGGGCAGTCAATGAAAAGGATTCATCCGGGGCAGGAAGCCGCCATTGAACTCAATTCTCCTGAAATCAGGATCAATGATGTGGATGTTCAAAATGCGGTTGCGTGGAAAAATGGGTATTTCAGTTTCCATAATGCCAGCCTTGAAACGGTAATGCGGCAATTGTCACGCTGGTATGATATAGAAGTGGTTTATCCGTCTAATATTCCGGCGTTGGAGTTTGAAGGAGCTATAGACAGAAGTTTGAATCTTTCTGCGGTTTTACGGATATTGGAAAGAACGGGGGTGAAGTCTAAAATTGAAAATAAAAAACTGATTATTCTAAAATAAGAACACAAATCCTTGGAGGCCTAAAGAAAACCGAAAGTGCTACGAACACTTTCGGCAATTATTGGGTTCCAAAATAAAAAACGTCTGCTGGACGAATTATTTAATAAACCTAATACTAACAAAAGTATGAAAATTACTCATCATGCTGTGGGGTCTTTACGGCTCTCGCATCAAAACAGGATTGCTATGAAACTTGTCGCGGTATTCATTTTGGCGGCCTTGCTTCAGGTTAGCGCTAAAACGATAGCTCAAATCACTTACAAAGCCAAAAAGGCGAAACTGGAAACGGTTTTTGCAGCTATTAAGCAGCAAACGGGCTTCGCTTTTTTTTATAACAAAGCGACACTTTCCAACGCCAGGCCTGTTACCGTTGATTTTAAAAATACTTCTTTGCAGGACGCCCTGAATGAATGTTTGGAAAATGAATCGCTGACTTATAGCATTGAAGGGAAAACAATTGTCATTGTTCCCCAAACAATTGTTGAACCCTTGCCTCCTTCAAAAGACGCTGCTGTTTCCACTGCGATCACAATCAAAGGGAAAGTCGTTGACGATAGAGGAGAACCTCTCGGAGGCGCTACGGTTCTGGTTAAGGGAACTTCCATAGGAACAAAAACCGATGCTGACGGAAATTTCTCCATCAGCGCCCAGCCAGATGCCATCCTTGTGGTTTCATTTGTGGGTTATAATTCGCGTGAGATTCCGGTAAACAACAGGACGGATATTGCCATTTCATTGAACCCGGTTTTTACAAAAGCGGGCGAGGAGATCGTTATTGGATACGGTACTTCTAAAAAAATGAACATTACTACCGCCATTTCCAGTGTAACGGCCGCAACCATAGATAAACTTTCCATTTCAAGAGTAGAGCAAGCTTTACAGGGAAGTGTACCCGGGGTGTTAATCCTTAACCAAAATGGTCAGCCCGGCGATAAACCCATGATCCGCATTCGTGGTACAGGAACGAACAACAGTCCTGACCCTTTGTTCATTGTGGATGGATTTCCGGTAAGCAGTATTGAATACCTGAATCCTGGAGACATCGACCGTATTGACGTTTTAAAAGATGCTGCTTCTTCGGCAATATATGGCGCAAGAGGGGCCAATGGTGTTGTGCTGATTACTACAAAAACAGGAAAACGCGGAACGGCTTCTATAACCTATGATGGTTATTATGGAATGCAAAACGCATGGCGGCAGCTACCTGTATTAGATGCTACACAATATGGGACCCTCATGAATGAAGGAGCAAAAAATGCAAATCCATCCAACCCTTTGCCTTATCCGGATGTGGCTTCTCTTGGAAAAGGAACCAACTGGCAGAAAGAATTATTTCAGAAAAACGTACCGGTAACCAATCATCAGGTTACTGCTTCCGGAGGCAGCGATAAGGCTACTTATCTTACTTCTTTCTCTTATTATGATCAATTGGGCGTGATTGGTGGAAAAAATTCCGAATTTAAAAGATATACTTTCAGGTTGAATTTGAATCAGAAGGTTACAGATTACCTTAAAGTAGGAACCAATTTGAGTTATATAAACAGTGAGAAAAACGCCATTTATGATAATGGTGATCAGGGCGGTCATGTTCTCGGCAATGCTGTAAATATTGATCCGATCACTCCTGTTTATGAAACAGATCCCTCAAAACTCACTTCCTACAACCCGAACGCTGTAAAGAAAGGCTCGCAGGTGTATGGCATTTCGCCACTGTCTACTTTCCCAAATCCTCTTGCGCAACTGGCTATCTTAAACGGTAAAAATAAAATTGACAAACTATTTGGAAATGTTTATGCGGAATTAAGTCTTTTTAAAGGTCTTAAATTCAAATCCTCTTATAGCATGGATCTGGTAAACGCTACCAGCAATAGTCTCAATCCGATCTATTATTTATTACCTACTTCCAGCCAGACGTTCTCAAAAGTGAATAAAAGTTTCTCGAGGAGCACCAATTGGCAAATCGAAAACGTATTGTCTTACAATATTACATTCAATAAACACACAATTGACGCCGTTGCCGGACAATCCGCTTTGAAGTATTATTATGAAAATCTGGGCGCATCCCGCAATGACGCTGCTCCAATTGATCCCGGTCTTGCATTTATCGATGTAGCCACAGATGCTTCTTCCAACCTCAACAATGGCGGTGCGGATTTAAGAACATTAGCCTCTTATTTTGGACGTTTGGGATATAATTTTGATAATAAATACATGCTTTCAGGTGTGCTGCGCAGGGATGGTTCCTCAAGGTTCGGCCGCAATAATCCATGGGCAACTTTTCCTTCGGTTTCCGGTGGCTGGATTATTTCCAATGAAAACTTTTTTACATCAAAAACCGTGTCCTTGTTGAAATTGAGAGGATCGTGGGGCCAGAATGGAAACGAAAATCTGGGAAGCTCCTTCCCGTGGGCATCTACCATCAGCACTTATGGACAAGGTTATACTTTTTGGGTTAACGGAGTAGAAACACTTGTCAGCGGGGCTTCCCTTGGAAGGATTTCCAATACAAATCTAAAATGGGAAACATCGGAACAAACCGACTTTGGCATTGATGCAGAATTATGGAAAGGAAAAATTTCTCTAACCGCTGATTATTATGTGAAGAAAACAAAAGATTTGTTGATCGCTCCTGATGTACCTATGATTGTTGGATTTCCAGCTCCATTTGTGAATGGAGGAAACGTTGAAAACAAGGGGATAGAATTAGGGATTAATTACCGTGATCAGATCGCCAAAGACCTTAAGCTGAATTTGTCATTCAATATTTCTCATAATGATAATAAAGTGACGCAAATCAATAATACGGCTAAAGTTGTCGCGGGCGCTAACTACATTAACCTGGGAAGTATCACCCGTATGGCTGTTGGACAACCGATCGGATATTTTTGGGGCGTAAAAACCGCGGGAATTTTCCAGACTCAGGCAGAGGTAGATGCTTATACCTGGACCAACTCCGAAACACAAGTGGTAAATAAAATTCAGCCTAATGCAAAACCAGGCGATCTGAAATTTGTGGATATTAATAATGACGGTAAAATAAATGATAACGACCGCACTAATATCGGTGACCCTAATCCGAAATACATAACCGGTTTTAATGTGAATCTGAATTACAAAACTTTTGACGTCAGCATTTTTACCATTGGCATGTTTGGTAATAAGGTTTTCAACGGAAATTACCGCTTTGATAAATCCGTTTCCAATTTGCCCGCCGCCTGGTTTGATCGCTGGACGCCTGAAAATACAAATGGCAAATACCCAAGATTTATCAGTACCGATCCAAATAAAAATACCTCTACTGTTTCTGATTTCTTCCTGGAAGATGGAAGTTTCGTAAGGGTGAAAAATATACAGGTAGGATTTACCCTGCCCGATAAGATCATGAAGGGTTCGAAGATCAATGGATTGCGGGTGTATGCTGCGGTGGACAATGCTTTTACGATCACTAAATACACTGGTTTTGATCCGGAAATCGGAGCAACGAATCCCTTATCCCTTGGAGTTGACAGGGGAGTTTACCCGCAATCAAGAACCTTCCGTTTCGGAGTAAACCTTAAATTATAATTATCATTTTCAAAAAATATTTTTATGAGATCAACATATAAAACATTTTCCTTTCTCTCGCTATTGCTCTTGCTGATAGCCAGTAGTTGTTCTAAATCTTTTTTAGAATTAAGCCCTCCTTCACAAATTGAAGAAACGAATTTTTTCAAAACAGAACTGCAGGCAAACCAGGCTTTGGCAGCCGTATATCATGTGCTGCAATGGGGAAATATTAATTATGGACATACGCCTATGGTAGGATGGGCAGAGGCAGCTTCAGATGATGCTTATGCCGGCGGAGGAAGTTCTTCGGATGCCGTTGGAGTAAAGGGACTTGATAATTTTCAAGCCACAGCGGCAGCGCCCTTTAATGCCAATGACGGAACCTACGGAAGCGTGTGGTACATTTATTTCCAGGGTGTGGCAAGAGCCAATGTGTACCTGGCCAACATTGCAAGAATGGAGGCAAGTGAAGACTTTAAAAATGTAACTTCAGCCGAAGCTAAATTTTTAAGAGCTCAATTTTATTTTGACCTGGTACGCTGGTTTGAAAACGTGCCGCTTCTTACAGAGCCATTAACTGATCCTGCCAAGTACAATCAGCCACAGGCGGCGCCGCAGGCGACGCTTAATCAAATTGCAAAAGATTTGACAGAAGCAATGGTTTATCTTCCTAAAAAATCTATGAAAGCGAATAATGCCCATGCTACCTATTGGTCGGCTTCAGCGCTTTTGGCAAGAGTGTATTTGTATGGAAAAGGAGTTTATGGAACTGATCTTACCGCAGGAACTGTAACTATAGATGCGGCAAAAGTGCGCACCTATTTGGACGAGCTAATCGCGCCTGCTGCAGGTTTTAACCTGATACCCGTTTATTCTGATGTATGGAGAAAAGCCAATGAAATGGGCGTAGAATCTGTGTGGGAAGTGGATCACAGCAATTTGGCTTATTTGTCAGGAAGCACCAGCAACCAATACCAGGCCCAGGGAAATTATAATGTTCTTTATTTCGGTCCACGTGGAGTTTCCGGACTTTATACTGCGGGATTTAGCAATGCCATTCCAACAGAGTCTTTGTACCAGGAATTTGAAACCTCTCCTGTTGTTGATCCAAGAAGAGCAGCAACCATTTTAATCCTTAACTCAACAACCGATGCCCAATCGGCTTCTTTTATCAGGGGATGGCAGCACACTGGTTATTTCAATAATAAATACAATACTACCGCAGAGTATAAAACTTCATCTGGTTTAAATGACATAAACTGGGGACAAAACAACCATGTAATCCGTTTTTCAGATGTGCTCCTGATGGCTTCCGAATTGTATTTGGGAGTTGATCAGACAAAAGCGAATTTATATTTAAACCGCGTAAGATCCAGAGCTGGTATGCCAGACAGAGTAGCTACTGTTGAAAATATCCGTCATGAACGTAGGGTAGAACTGGCAGGTGAAGGGGTTCGTTACTTCGATTTATTACGTTATGGCTTACCTTACGCCAAGCAAATGATTGATGCTTCAAGTTTGAGAGGTCCACTTTACAATGGAGGAGGTACTTTTAACGCAGGTGCTTCTACGCCAGACAATGCTTATCAGATGAATTGGGACGTTTCTAAAAAAGGACATTTGCCAATACCGCCATCCCAGGTAATTCTTTCAAATGGAGTATTAAAACAAAATCAGGGATACCAATAAAAACGTCTTTTAAAAAATAAAACCAGAATGAAAATTAAAGTTCTTTTTCTTTTTACAATCTGTACCACCGGCTGTGCTTTTCTCAAAGCGCAGCCGTTGCTTATGGAGCCGCTCGCTTTGACAAGTTATGTATTTGAATCGCAGTCAGTAAAAGCTTACCTCGCTTCATTAATTTTGCCGGCGGAAAAGCAAAAAGTTCTTCTTTCCGGAGAACACGCAGCGTGGCTGGAGGTAAAAGGAAATGATATCTTCGTTAAAAAGAAGTTTCTGAAGCAAGCGTACGAACACGGACAAATCCGGTTTACGGTTCAAATAAGACGAGGAAATCAATCAATGGCAGAAAAATCGTTTACCCTTTTAGCTGATCGATTTAATAAAAATAAAGTGATCGCACATCGGGGCGCCTGGAAAAACACCGGCTCTCCTGAAAATTCTATTGCCTCTTTGAAAGCGGCCATCGCTCTGGGCTGTTTCGGTTCAGAAACCGATGTTCACATGACTTCTGACAGCGCTTTAGTCATTAATCATGATCCGGTTTGGGCTGGATTGCACGTCCAGAAAACACCTTTGCAGGAACTCAGAAATACAAGGCTTTCCAACGGGGAAATGCTCCCTTTGGTTACTGATTATTTAAAAATGATCTGTGAACAAAAAGTAACCCGGTTGATACTGGAATTAAAACCATCTGAAAAAGGAAGGGAATGGGCAAACGCGACAGTAAGGAAAGTAATAGAAACCGTTCATGAAATGCAGGCGCAGGCATGGATGGTTTATATCAGTTTTGACTATGAAATGCTGAAAGAGATTTTGAAGCTTGAACCTTCGGCACATGTGCAGTATTTGAACGGCGATAAAACTCCCCAGCAATTAAAGGAAGATGGAATAAAGGGCGCAGATTATCATTATTCTGTATTTCAGAGAAAGGCTGAATGGATGGAAAGTGCAAAAAAGAACGATATCCGGCTAAACGCGTGGACCGTAAACGACGCGAGGGAAATGCAATGGCTTTTGGCAAATGATGTCGATTTTATCACTACCAATGAGCCGGAAATGCTGTTCAGGGAAATTGAAAAATCGCCCGTATCAAAAGGGTGGAAATTGGTTTGGAGTGATGAATTTAACTATTCGGGTTTGCCTGATAGTTCAAAATGGAATTATGATGTAGGAGGAGATGGATGGGGAAATAATGAAAAACAATTTTATAGAGGTGCCGACACAATGAACTCAAGCGTGAAAAAGGGAATGCTTTCAATAATTGCAAGAAAAGAAAACCAGGGAAGAAATGAATACTCATCAGCCCGGTTAGTGACAAAAGGAAAGGGTGAATGGAAATATGGGCGAATGGAAATAAGTGCAAAACTTCCGGAGGGCGTTGGCTTGTGGCCTGCATTCTGGATGCTTGGGAAAAATATTGATAAGGCCGGATGGCCCACATGTGGGGAAATTGATATAATGGAATCTGTAGGGTTTAAAAAAGATTCAGTTTTCGGCACCGTTCATACAGATGCTTACAATCACATGAAAGGAACGCAAAAAGGCGCGGATGTTATTATCAAAAATCCATACAGTGAATTTCATCTTTTCGCTATTGAATGGACCCGGGGAAAAATTGATTTTTTCCTCGACGACAAGATGTATTATTCTTTTGCCAACGAACATAAAACTTCAAAAGAATGGCCATTTGATCAACCTTTTTCTCTCATCTTAAACCTCGCAGTGGGTGGTAGCCTCGGTGGAAAGATGGGAATAGATGAATCGGCATTCCCTGCGGTGTTCCAGGTCGATTATGTCAGGGTTTTTCAGTTGATTGATAATTGAAAATTATGGCTTTTCGTATGAAACTAGATCAGTTTGAAACCTGCTGCAAACGAATCTTTTTTTAAGTTTTTTAATTCCTGATCAATCCTCAGCAATGTTTTAAAGTGAGGGGTCGAGGTCTTTCCATAAAACACTGGTCAGTTAAAAGCTTCCGGGAAACGAATCTTTTTTTGAAGATTTTTTTACTTCTTCGGTCAATCGTTTTCAATTTTCATTGGAATGCAGAAATAAAAGGTGCTTCCCTGGCCTTCCTCGCTTTCTGCCCAAATTTTGCCCTTATGGCGTTGAATAATCTCCATACAAATAAACAGGCCGATTCCCAATCCCTGAATATGACGTTCCTCACCTTCAATACGGAAATAACGTTCAAATATTTTTTCAAGATTGCCACTGGAGATGCCGATCCCATGATCTTTCACGGCGACTTTTAGCTGGTCATTTTCAATCATGGAACTTATGAAGACCTTATTTGCCTGCGGTGAGTATTTAACCGCATTGCTTAACAAATTTATAATCACCTGCTCCAGTCTTTCTTTATCAGCAAAAACCATTTTACTAATTGCTCCGCTTTTTATGATGCGGTGATTGGGCGAAATGTGCTGAATCGCGTCAATAGCCTCGTCTATCATTTCATTAAAATCAAATTCGCAGAAGTTAAAATTTAATTTTCCATGCTGGATCTTGCTAACGTCCAATAATTCAGAAATGAGATCCTTGAGGCGCTCAATGGAATGAATGGCTTTTTTTGTATAAAGAGCGGCCTTGCTGTTCGTTCCTTCGAGGGATAGTTCAAGCAATTGCAAATAGGCTTTTGCGGTCGTGAGTGGCGTTTTCATTTCATGGCTTGCAATACTTATAAACTCATCTTTTTTCTGCTCTTTGGTTTTCTGTTCATGAATATCTGTTGCTGAAGCAATCCATTGCGTAATTTCTCCTTTGCTGCTTTTGATGGGAGTGATACGGGAAATATGCCAGCGATACATTTGATCGTTGCATCTTTTTAGCCGGATCTCCTGGTAAAAATCTTCGCCTTTTTTCTTGCAGTTTTCCCAGCTCTCCAAAACCGTTTCTAATTCCTCAGGATGAAGGATCGAGTTCCAACCGTTTAGGGTAGCCTCTTCCATTGATAAGCCTGAATACTCGTAAAAGAATTTATTGAAAAAAATGTTGGTGCCCGATGCAGACGAAGTCGAAGTGATCTGGGGCAACGATTCAAGTACCTGCCTCAGGTCTTCCTCGCCTTTCTTTTTTGCCATTACCTGCTCAGTAACTTCATACCCAAAAACCAGGATACCCTTGATTTCCTTTTTTGCATTATACATCGGTTGATAGGAAAAATTAAGGTAAGTCGGCTCAGGTTCCTTTCCCTCATCGCGACCGAGATGCAAAAGCATTTCTGTTACTACATAAGGCTCCCCTGTATGATATACATTGTAGAGTTTTTCCATAATTCCCTGTCCCTCCAGCTCAGGCAGTGCGTCCAGCACTTTTTTGCCTAAAAGTTCACGTTTACCATACAGCTTCTGATATTCCGGATTGACTAATTCGAACACATGGTCAGGTCCTTTTAAAGTGCAGATAAAAGCAGGCGCCTGCATATAAAGCCTTTCAATCATTTCAGCGATCTGTTCCATCTCGCGGCGTGATTGAGCCTGACTTGTAACATCTATTAATGTATTTACTGCTCCTATAATTTTTCCTGAAGTGCCTAAAATCGGCCTGGGATAAGGGATTATGTTTCTCTCAGTTCCATCCGGGCGCCTGACGATAAGTTCGGTGTTTACAATGCGGTTTTCTTTCAAGGCGATGGCCATAGGACATTCTTCCAGTGGCATTGGCGAACCATCCTGCGTAAAGATTTCCCACGATCCGCACCACACATCTTTTCCAATTATGGGTTCCCGACCCCAAAGCTTAACTGCCGATTCATTGTATAGTTGTATGTATCCGTCTGCGTCACAAGTATATAAAGCCGACGGTAAACCGTAAATTAATTCGCGATAGCGGCTTTCGCTCTCTTCGGCCTTATTGCGGGAGGCCACTTGGTCTGTAACGTCATAAGCGAAAACCAATATTCCTTTGTTTTTTTGATTCTCATCAAAAAATGGCTGAAAGGTAAAGTTCATGAACATCTCGGCGCCTCCTTTTTCGCTTTCAAGAATTAAAGGCATCTCATTTCCGGTAAAAGCTTCGCCTGTCTGGTAAACCTCGTCAAGGATTTTCAAAAGTCCCTGTTCTTTTAATTCTGGCAAGACCTCCTTTACGGGTTTCCCAATTGGATTTCTATTGCCTAGTAATTTTCTGCACGGTTCGTTGGCGAGTTCAAAAACATGCTGTGGTCCTTTAAGAATAGAAAGCATCGCCGGAGCCTGCATGAAAATTTTATAAAGCAATTTAGAATCTAAGGAATCGAGTCTGCTACTTTCAACAATGTTAGCTTTGTCAACCGGAAAAGAGCCGGCTGCAGATTGATGTATATCCATAGCGATTAGGGGTTAGTGTTTGCCGAATAGGAAACCATTGGCTGTTTTCCCATTTCTTTAACATTTCAAATTTAGATTTTAAATGTTATTAAACAAAATCGAAAGTTTATAGAACTGAATTGCAGTGTTATAGGCTCAAAATTTTTAATTCGGTCCCTGAAAGGCCAGGTTTTGGCAAGACCTGTGTTTTAAGCTTTCAAAAAAATATCTCCTTCTTTTTCAGTTAGTGTATAGGTTTTGATTCCTTCTTTTGCGGGGCCTGCTTTTATCACTCCGGACGAAACGTCAAATTGCGAACCGTGCCATGGACATTGAACCGTGCCGCAAATCATTGCGCCTCCGGCGAGAGATCCGCCTTTATGGGGGCAACGATCGTCAAAGGCGACATAACCTTTTTCATTTTTTCCAATTACTATTCTTTTTTTTCCGATATGGATAAGTTTCATCTGATTAATCTCAAGTTCATCAGCCGAAGCAACTTTTACCGGATGACCGGTTTGTGGCTTGTATGCTTCTTTCCACTTTCCCGCGTTTGCGTATCTGCCATCAACGCCGATCTGGTTGCGGTAAATTAAGGTTCCTCCGAGATAGCCGGCTATGAATATTAATACTACACCCACCGCCTCAAGAATCAGGATGACGGTAATGTTGGACGTTTCATTTATTTTCATCATCAATGCAATAAAAAAAAGTATCAAATGAGAAACGTTTGCTATAGCATGTTTTGCGCCTCTTTTCTTAGCTGAGCTTTCGGGAGGGATCGTGAATAAATAGTCTATAAATCCCGGAATAGCGGCGAGCAATCCGGTGGCAATGCCCGCGATTTCAAGATAATAGGCGGTTTGCCAAAAACTTTGGGTTTTAGTAAGGATGAAAAGGATATCAAAGACAAAAGTTCCAATTAGAAAAGCGATGGGGAAACTCACCAGAATCGGGTGAATCGGATGGCTTTTAAAACTTGCTTTACTTTTCATTAGATAAATTTATTTTTTGAATACAATAACCTTACCTGAAATTCAAAAATGATGTCACATTGAAAGGCATAACAATTGCATTCCGTAAACAGCTCAGCAGCAAAAAAACAAGCCGTTATGAAAGAACTCGTGAAAAAACTTTTGGAATTGCTGATTGAAAAAAAACTTACTGTCGCTTTCGCGGAAAGTGTTACCTGTGGTTTGGCTTCGCATCAATTAAACATTACCGAGGGCACCTCGGCAGCCTTTATGGGAAGTATCGTTTGCTATAATGAAAAAGTAAAGACGGATCTTTTAAAGATTAATCCTGAGATTATAGAACAATTTACTGCTGAATCTCAGGAGGTGACTGATGCCCTTGTGAAAAATCTTCCTCAATTGATCCCCGCCGACATTCATGTAGCGGTAACAGGACTTGCTTCAGATGGAGGAAGTGAAACTCCTGAAAAACCTGTTGGGACTGTGTTTATTTCCATGTTATTTAATGATGAAATCGTTCAGCGGCACAAACATTTTCAGGGATCTGCCATTGAGGTTAAAGAAAATACATGCCTGGAAATGTATAGGCTGATAATTGGGGAATTGGAGAAATAGTTTGTAGTGATTTTACTTTTGTAAAAAAATCTGCATTTCCTTTTTCAGAAATGTCGGGCAAACGTACTTTTTTCGCTTTTGTGCATTACGCCTTTGCGTGAAACGCTTCAGCAAACGAAGCTTTTGCAAACTCCATTACATACTTCAGAATGAGTTATTGAAAAAAATAGTGGCATGGAATTTATTCCTTCCTCAAGCATTATTCATCTTCAAAATTATTTTTTATGGAACAAAACAAAGAAGTGATTGACGTCTTAAATGATTTGGTTCAGATAAACAACGATCGGATAGAAGGGTATGAAAAGGCAATAAAAGATACTAAATCCGACGGATCAGGCTACCCGGAATTATTCAACCAGATGATCCGCCAAAGCGAGGAATACAAGCAGGAATTGATCAATGAAATCAACACGCTTGGTGGTGATGCAGACACGAAAAGCACTACCGCATCGGGAAAAATTTACCGTGCCTGGATGGATGTGAAATCAGCCTTCGCCGGAAAATCTGAAAAATCTTCACTCGAGCTTTGTGAATTTGGTGAAGATGCAGCCCAAAAGGCGTATAAGGAAGCGCTATCATCCAATCATCTTCCCGGACATACCCGCCTTTTGCTGGAATCTGAAAAAGAAAAACTGAAAGAGTCACACGATTTGATTAAAAGAAACAGGGATATGCAAAAATCGATTTCCTGAGAAAATTTGTGAAGAAAAAGAACCGTCGCAATTCAAAGTAGCGGCGGTTTTTATTTTATATACTCAGTCGTTTTTAGAGGTAAAAAGTTTAATTTACGCTGATCATTTTATTCTCATGAGAAAGAATACCGAAATAACTGCCAAACCCTTGATGGGAACCTTTATTGATCCGCTTACAGATTTTGGATTTAAACGTTTATTTGGGAGCGAACCAAGTAAAGAATTGCTCATTGATTTTTTAAATCAACTTTTTAGCGGACGAAAAGTGATAAAGGATCTTATTTATAATAAAAATGAGCAATCAGGCTCAGTATCGAAAAGCCGGAAAATGATTTTTGATCTCACCTGTACAGGCGAGCAGGGAGAGCAATTTATAATTGAGGTACAACGAATGCGCCAGCAATATTTTAAAGACAGGGCGGTGTATTATACCTCTCGCTTAATACAGGATCAGCCTTCAAAGGGAGGCGACTGGAATTATTCGCTCAAAGAGGTATTTTTTATCGGACTTATGGATTCAGCTTTTGAAGATTCAGAATCCCCGGAATACCTTCACCATGTCAGGTTGGCCTATGAAAAATCGGGAAAAGAATTTTATAATAAGCTGGCATTTATTTTTATAGAAATTCCTAAATTTACAAAAGGAGAAAAAGAATTAAAAACAGGAGAGGACAAATGGTTGTATCTCCTAAAGAATCTTAGCAGTTTGAAGCAAATTCCGAACATGTTGGACAGCAGGATATTTTCTAAATTATTCAAAATTGCAGCAATATCTAATTTAACAAAAGAGGAATATATGAATTACGAAAAAGATTTAATGGCAGCCTGGGATGAATACGCAATTAAACAAACTCTTTTAGAAGAAGGACTTCAAAAAGGAATTCAAAAAGGACTTCAAAAAGGTCGTGAAGAAGGTCGTCAAAAAGGCCGCGAAGAAGCAAAGTTGGAATTGATCCAAAAAATGTTATCGTCCGGGAAATTTAAGATTGCAGAAATCGCCGAATTAGCAGACGTAAGTGAAGCTTTTGTGAGGAGTGTGCAGAAAAAACATTAAAGGAGTGATTTTATATTCATCGATCTAATAAATGCAATTATTTTATCAGAGGCACCAGCGTTTTTATAAACATAATTTTTCGCCGCCTTGCCAGCATCCATCAAATCTTCTTCACTTTCCAACAATTTTGTTACTTCTTTTTCAAGATCAATTGCGTTTTCAATAGAAACCGCGCCACCATATATAATCAATTCTTCGGCTTCAAAATTCTTTCCATATTCCGGCCCGAATATCACCGGTTTCCCATAAACCGCAGCTTCCAAAATATTATGAAGTCCTGAGTCGCCAAAGCCGCCTCCAACATAGGTTACCATTGCATAATGATATAAACGCGATAAACTTCCTATGTTGTCGATTATCATACAATTTGCTTCAATGTTTTCGCTCCCGGTTCCTTTCATGAACTCAGAATACAACACACTGCCGGGAAATTCTTTTTTTAAATTAAAAAGATTTTCTTCATCGATTTCATGAGGAGCGAAGATAAATTTGATCTCAGGATGTACTCTTACATAATGGGTCCATTCAGTTTCATCCTCTTCCCAGGTGCTTCCCGCAACGATCACTTGCTGGTTTCCACAAAATTCTCGTATGCCTGGAATTTCTTTGAAGTTTTCTGCAATATCAATCACCCGGTCGCATCTTGTATCTCCGGAAACCGTTATTTTTTCTGAAGGAATAATTTTTTGCAATTGGTTTTTCGAATCCTCGTTTTGCAAAAAGAAATGCGTAAAGCAATGGAGCATATTCCTGTAAAAACCTCCATACCATTTAAAAAAGATCTGGTTGCGCCGGTAAACGCCGCTAACCATAAGTAAGGGAACTTTTCTGCTTTTTATTTCTTTTAGATAAAAATGCCAGTATTCGTATTTCACCCAAAGAACGAGTTCAGGTTTTAAGATGTCCATCCATTTTTTTGCATCGGACTTTGAATCCATTGGCAGGTAAAAAATATTCTTGAATTCCTTATTGTTTTTAATGATTTCGTACCCTGACGGAGAAAA
The DNA here is from genome assembly GCA_963696835.1 of uncultured Chitinophagaceae bacterium. GTDB lineage: Bacteria > Bacteroidota > Bacteroidia > Chitinophagales > Chitinophagaceae > Ginsengibacter. Next base: position 160,084 of record CAVOLS010000003.1, read on the forward strand.
AAAAGTAATAACAATTGTTGCATCAGCAAACTGTTCTTTTATTTTTTGCAAAACCGGCCGGCCTTGTTCAAACTCACCAAGGCTTGCGCAATGCATCCAAATCGTTCTATGGTTTTTTGTTGATAGCATGGACTGCAACTCGCCAAAAACATTTTTCCTGCCTGAAATCCACAGTTTCGCTTTTTTATTCCAAAATGAAACAAGGAAGATGCCGGCTTTATAGAAGTGTAAAAACACGTAGTAAATAATAATCAAGCAGATAAAATTTAACTGCAAATCTAAAAGGTTATTCTTAAAGTGACGATGCCATTCAAGCCTGCAGGAATTGTTCTAAGTTTGATGGCAATCGCGATCGAAACGAAATCCAATAATAGAAGATTTCTTTCTTCCTTCAACCCTTATTTATTTCTAAACTATTCTTTCTTTTCCTCTTCCAATCCCTATCTTTGCTCCTTTTAAAAAATAGTAATATGAGGCCAATACAGATGGTGGATTTAAAGCAGCAGTATGTCAATATTAAAAATGAAATAGATGCTGCGATATCGAGTGTTCTGGATAGTTCAATTTTTATCGGCGGCCCGCAGGTGGCTGATTTTTCAAAAAATCTTGCGGAATATTTGGACATAAAGCATGTTATTCCATGCGCCAACGGAACGGATGCACTTCAGATCGCCATGATGGCGCTTGATCTGCAACCAGGGGACGAGGTAATCACTCCTTCTTTTACCTATGTGGCGACTACAGAAGTGATTGCATTGTTGAAACTGAAACCGGTTTTTGTGGAAGTAGATCCGCGCACTTTTTGTGTAGATCCGGAGGCGGTAAGAAAAGCGATAACGCCAAAAACAAAAGCCATTGTGCCGGTTCATCTGTATGGCCATTCCTGTCAAATGGAGGAAATAATGGCAATTGCAAATGAGCATGATTTATTCGTAATTGAAGATAATGCACAGGCCATTGGCGGTGATTATTTTTTTAAAGACGGGACTAAAAAGAAGACCGGAAGCATCGGAACCATTGGTTGCACTTCCTTTTTCCCAAGCAAAAATTTAGGTTGCTATGGAGACGGCGGTGCCATGTTTACCAATGATGACGCGCTCGCAGAGAGAATGAAAATGATCGCTAATCATGGACAAAAAACAAGGTATTATCACGATATGGTGGGTTGCAATTCCAGACTGGATGCTTTGCAGGCGGCAGTTCTAAATATTAAACTGCCTTTATTGGATAACTATATTGCTGCAAGAAGAAAGGCTGCCGATTTTTATGATAACGCATTTGCAGGAAATGAAAAGATTACCACCCCTTTTCGCGCCGATTATGGCACGCATGTTTTTCATCAATATACGCTCATCCTTGAAAACGTGGACAGGGATGCTCTTTCAACATTTTTAGCTGAAAATAACATTCCGTCGATGATTTATTATCCGGTACCCGCCCACAGGCAAAAAATGTTTGCAACATTCGGAGGAGCCGATTTCAATTTGGAAAAAACCGACTGGCTTACCCACAGAGTAATTTCCCTGCCCATCCATACCGAACTGAATGAAGAGCAGCAAACGCTTATTACACAAAAAGTTTTAGAATTTGTAAATAAATAAGACAAATGAATATTGCAGTCATAGGCACAGGTTATGTAGGGCTGGTAACCGGAACATGCTTCGCGGAAACCGGGAACATGGTAACATGCGTAGATATTGATGAAGATAAAGTGAGAAAATTATCTTCCGGCAAAATCACGATTTATGAACCGGGGCTGGAGAAGATTTTCGAAAGAAATGAAAAGGAAGGCAGGTTGATATTTACAACTTCCCTGGAAGAAGGTATTAAAAATGCTAAAATTATTTTCCTTGCGCTGCCAACACCGCCTGATGGAGATGGTTATGCCGACTTGAATTTCGTTCTGGGTGTTTCTGAAAACATCGGCCGATTATTAAAAGCGGGTGATTATAAAATTATCGTAGATAAGAGTACTGTTCCTGTCGGCACCGCCGATAAAGTGCGTTATGTAATTCTGGAAAGCGCGAAAGAGGCAGGGATAGAAAACGCCGGAGAACTGTTTGATGTAGTAAGTAATCCGGAATTCCTTCGCGAAGGGGTTGCGGTGGACGATTTTATGAAACCTGATCGGGTGGTGATAGGAACTTCATCAGAGAAAGCCCAAAAATTGCTGGGTGAATTATACGCGCCATATGTGCGCCAGGGAAATCCAATTATTTTCATGGACGAAAAATCGGCAGAGCTTACCAAATATGCCGCAAATGCTTTTCTGGCAACAAAAATTTCATTTATGAATGAAGTGGCCCAACTGTGTGAAAGATTAGGCGCTGATGTGGATATGGTAAGAAAAGGCATTGGCAGCGATGACAGGATTGGCAGGAGATTTTTGTTCCCAGGAATCGGTTATGGTGGAAGCTGCTTCCCTAAGGACGTGAAAGCCTTGTCTAAATCAGCTCAGCAAGCCGGATATGAGTTTAAAATTCTGGAAGCAGTGATGGAGGTGAATGAGGCTCAGAAAATACATTTGTTGCCAAAAATAAAATCCTATTTTAAAAACGACCTGGAGGGCAAAAAAATCGCATTATGGGGATTGGCTTTTAAACCCAACACTGATGATATCCGTGAAGCTCCGGCCTTAAAAATAATTGATGAGTTAACAGCCGCCGGTGCTTCTATTGTGGCTTATGATCCTGAGGCGATGTTGAACGTAAAAAAAGAAATTGGCGAAAAAGTTGCGTTTGCTGCCAATCAATATGATGCGCTTAAGGATGCCGATGCCTTGGTGATCGCAACAGAATGGAGCGAGTTTCGGACACCTGATTTTAAAAAAATCAAATCGCTTCTAAAAAATCATGTAATTTTCGATGGCAGGAATCTTTTCGAATTGTATCAGATGGAGGAGTGCGGCATTCATTATGAAAGCGTGGGAAGGGCGGTAATGCAAGGAAGATGATTATGGGTGATTTTAGTGTATGGCCGATAGCAGAGGCCAGATAGCAGATAGCAGATAACTGACCAAGATTTAATTCGTATAAAAAATAATGAATACAAAAAACTCGTCTTCGCTCAGGCCTAGAATTCTCATTACGGGAGCGGCCGGTTTTCTCGGTTCTCACCTTTGCGACCGGTTTATCAGGGAAGGAATGCATGTGATTGGAATGGATAACCTCATCACCGGTGATCTCAAAAACATTCAGCACCTGTTTCCGCTGGAGAATTTTGAATTTTATCATTGCGATGTCTCAAGGTTTATTCATGTGTCAGGAAAACTGGACTATATTTTGCATTTTGCCTCACCGGCAAGTCCCATCGATTATTTGAAAATCCCTATCCAGACTTTAAAGGTCGGTTCTTTAGGTACTCATAATTGCCTGGGACTGGCGCTTTCCAAAAAAGCCCGGATTTTAGTGGCGTCCACAAGCGAAGTGTATGGTGATCCTTTAGTTCATCCCCAAACCGAAGATTATTGGGGAAATGTGAATCCCATAGGGCCGCGCGGTGTGTATGACGAAGCCAAGCGTTTCCAGGAAGCGATAACAACGGCTTACCATACTTTTCACGGCCTGGAGACAAGGATCGTTAGGATATTCAACACCTATGGCCCCAGGATGAGATTGAACGATGGACGGGCTTTACCGGCATTCATCGGTCAGGCATTACGGGGAGAGGATCTTACTGTTTTTGGTGATGGCAGCCAGACAAGAAGCTTTTGTTATGTAGATGATTTGGTGGAAGGAATTTATCGCTTATTGATGAGTGATTATGCGCTGCCGGTAAACATTGGCAACCCGGATCAAATTACATTAAAGGATTTTGCAGAAGAAGTGATCAAACTTACGGGAACTCAGCAAAAAATTGTTTACAAACCTTTGCCCCAGGACGATCCAAAACAGAGGCAGCCTGATATTACAAGAGCAAAGGAACTTTTAAACTGGGAACCCAAAATTCAGCGTGAGGAAGGCTTGAAAATTACTTATGAATATTTCAAATCTTTGCCTGAAGAGGATTGGTATAAATTGCCCAAGGAATTTGAAAGCAGGATGTGCTAGCTTCTCTATTTTGTTATTTGATTGAAACCAACAGCCGTTAAGAAAACAATTTTAGAAATTCGATTAAAATTGATGAGCGCGGCTGAAGGGGAATTAAAAATATAAAAACATAATAAATGTACCAGGAATTACTTGACAAGAAGAAGAAACTGGCGGTAATCGGTTTAGGTTACGTCGGCTTGCCCATCGCACTTGAATTTGCAAAGAAAATTTCCGTTATCGGATTTGACATCAATGCTGAAAGGATCAAATTGATGGAGAATTGTATTGATCCAAGCAATGAACTTGAAACATCGGCCTTCGTCGGTTGCGATATCGAATTCACAAACAGCCTGGATAAATTGCGAGAAGCTAATTTCTTTATTGTTGCGGTGCCCACCCCTGTGGATGAGTACAATGTCCCTGATTTAATTCCTGTACAAAAAGCCAGCGATACCATTGGAAAAGTTATAAAAAAAGGCGATTATGTGGTTTTTGAAAGTACGGTTTATCCCGGATGTACCGAAGAGGATTGCCTGCCAGTGATAGAAAAATTATCCGGACTTAAAGTTTGCGATGATTTTAAATTAGGCTATTCGCCGGAAAGAATCAACCCGGGAGATAAGGAACATACTCTTAGCCGCATTACAAAAGTGGTGAGCGGTTGTGATGACGAAAGCCTTGAAACGATTGCGCAGGTTTATGAACTGGTGGTTATGGCCGGAGTTCATCGGGCATCCTGCATCAAAGTTGCTGAGGCTGCAAAAATCATTGAAAATACCCAAAGAGATTTGAACATCGCCTTGATGAATGAGCTCTCCATCATTTTCGATAAAATGGGAATCAACACTTTTGAAGTGTTAGAAGCAGCGGGTACTAAATGGAACTTTTTGAAATTTCAGCCGGGGCTGGTTGGCGGCCATTGCATTGGTGTAGATCCTTATTACCTTACCTACAAATCCGAAAAACTGGGATATAACGCGCAAGTGATTCTTGCCGGCAGATCTATCAATGACGGCATGGCCGGTTATGTGGCCAAAAAGGTTTTGCAGCACATCATTAAAGTAAATGGCAATATAAAAGATGCCAAAGTTCTCGTGATGGGCGCTACTTTTAAAGAGAATGTCAGCGATATCAGGAATTCAAAAGTGGCAGATGTAATCAGGGAATTGAAATCATTTTCATTGCAGGTTCATGTTACCGATCCCCATGCGAGCAGCGAACAATTGCAGCATGAATATGGCTTTGAATTAACGGAAGACCTTGCTAATGATTATGAAGCCGTTATCGTTACCGTGCCGCATAATGCGTATCTCAGCATGGACGATCTTGCTTTTTCAAGAATAACAAAAGAACACGGAATGATTGCGGATATAAAAGGAGTTTATCGCGGAAAAATAAGCAGCAGGAGTTACTGGAGCCTTTAATACTATTAAATAAGAATTGAAATTGAATAATTTTCATCAACAGGATTTGAGCCAGGAAGCGTTCCTGGTTACTGGTGGCGCTGGTTTTATTGGCAGCCATCTCGCTGAATATTTATTGAAGAATGGAGCAGGAAAGGTTAGGGTGCTTGATAATTTGTCCAATGGTTTTGAAAGCAACCTTCAAATCCTTCAGCAGTATAATGGTTTTGAATTCATGGAAGGCGACATCAGGAATTTTGAAACTTGCCTCAAAGCATCTGAAGGAATAAATTATGTCAGTCACCAGGCAGCCTTAGGTTCTGTGCCGCGTTCTATCAAAGATCCATCGAGTACGAATGACGTGAATGTTGGCGGATTTGTAAATATCCTTAAAGCTGCTGTTGAAAATAAGGTAAAACAATTCGTTTATGCCTCTTCTTCCTCCGTTTATGGAGATGAACCAACCCTTCCCAAAACCGAGGAAAGGGTAGGGAATTGCCTTTCTCCTTATGCTGTGAGCAAAAAAGCAAATGAGCTCTATGCTTCTGTATTTGCCGATGTTTACGGGGTTCCTGTTTTGGGCTTCAGGTATTTTAATATTTTCGGTCCGCGCCAGGATCCTGATGGTCCTTACGCTGCTGTAATTCCTTTGTTTGTGAAAGCAGCAATGGACCGTACTCCGGCCTTTATTAACGGGGACGGGGAGCAAACGCGGGATTTCACATTTGTTGAAAATGCGGTTCAAATAAATATCAGGGGAATGCTTTCGAATAATCAGGAGGCGAAAAACAAAGTGTATAATGTTGCCATTGGAGAAAATTATACAATTAATTTTTTGTTCAATTTCATCAGACAGTATTTGAACAGCGGCATGGAAGCTATTTATCGTGAGCCCCGCGAAGGAGACATCCGCAATTCATTGGCCGATATCTCAAAAGCAAAAGAATTATTAGGTTATGAGCCAACCGAGAAATTTGAAACCGGCCTCATAAAAACAATTGAATATTTTAAAGAATTGTATTCCGGGAAAATAAAAACCGTAACGAATATTTTTCCACACCACTAACTTTTTACCCCTCAACCACCAAGTTTTAAACCTTTTTTAATGCCTTTTATAAAAACACAATTTTCCGGATTATTGATTTATGAACCACGGGTATTTGAAGACAGCCGCGGATATTTTTTTGAAAGCTATAATAAAAATGTTTTCTCAAACGAAGGGGTGGAGATTAACTTTGTCCAGGACAACCAGGCAAGTTCTTCCTTTGGTGTAATTCGTGGATTGCATTTTCAAAAAGAGCCTTATGCGCAAAGTAAACTCATCAGGGCTTTGAGCGGCGCCATTATAGATGTGGCAGTAGATATTCGTGAAAATTCACCAACTTACGGTAAGGCATACACGATTTTACTTTCCGCGGAAAACAAAAAGCAGCTTCTTGTTCCCAAAGGATTTGCTCATGGATATTCTGTTATTAGCGAGACCGCAGAAGTTGCTTACAAATGCGATGAATTTTATCATAAGGAAGCAGAAGGCGGAATCGCCTGGAACGATCCGGCTTTGAATATCGACTGGCAAATTCCCGTGGCACAGGTACTGGTTTCCGAAAAAGATCAAAATTATCCATGCCTGGAAAATAGCATCCACGGTTTCATTTTTAATGGCTAATTAAAAGCAAGTGATGGCTGAAAATAAGACCTCTTTAATTTTAGTTACTGGCGCAAACGGGCAACTGGCGAAAGAAATACAGGAAATTTCAACAAATTATCCGTATAAGTTTCTTTTTGCATCGAAAGAGGAATTGCCCATTGATAATTCAGAAGCTGTACAGCAATTTTTTGAAGAAAACCAAATTGATTATTGCATAAATTGCGCTGCTTATACAGCCGTTGATAAAGCCGAAACGGAACAGGAAAAAGCATTCAGAATAAATGCTTTTGCGGTTGAAAACCTTGCAGAAATTTGTCATGAACATCAAACGAAACTCATTCATATCTCAACAGATTATGTGTATGACGGAAGCGAAAAAAAGCCTTTGAAAGAAACAGATCCCGTTGCTCCGCCGAATGTTTATGGCCAATCAAAATTAAAAGGCGAAGAGTTGGCTTTGCTCAAAAGTCCTTCTGCTGTTATCATCCGCACATCGTGGGTTTATTCTTCCTTTGGAAACAATTTCGTAAAAACTATGCTACGATTGTTCAGGGAAAAAGAAGAAATTAATGTGGTGGCCGACCAGGTTGGATGCCCAACATATGCCGGGGATCTTGCGGCGGTAATTATGAGATTTGTTGAACGCGTAGAAGCGAGTGAAAATCATTCAGGAATTGTAAACTTTTCCAATGAAGGAATAACCAATTGGTATGAATTTGCACTCGCAATAAAAGAATTTTCGAATTCAGGTTGTAAAATAAACCCTATCCCTAGTTCATTTTATAAAACACCTGCTGAACGACCCTCGTATTCAGTATTGGATACTTCCAAAATTAAAGAATGGCTGGAAATGGAAATTCCATTTTGGAAAGATAGTCTGCTTGAGTGCCTGAAAAAAATGTAAATCTTTAACAAGCAAACGCACTTTTTTAGAAGATTTTTTACGCTCTTTAAACAACCTATTCGAATTTAATTACAGAGAAAATGGACTTTTTTGGAAGTTTTTTTGAATAGTTATTATTGACATAGCAGGCGCACTTTTTCCGAATATTTTATTTCTGCTGAGCCGTTTGCTTATGATCTTGAAATATTATTCTCTCCTCGTTATATTTGTAATACAAAAAAATAGTTCATGAAAACTGTCCGGCTTCTCTTCTTGTTTCTTTGTGCTTTTTCCAGCAGCACATTTGCTCAGCAAAATTTAAATGAAAAATTACCTATCGATCCGAATGTGAAGATCGGGAAGCTGGCCAACGGCCTTACTTATTATATCCGCCAAAATAAAAAACCGCAACAAAAAGTTGAATTGAGACTCGTTGTTAACGCCGGTTCTATTCTTGAAGATGAAAATCAGCAGGGCATCGCGCATCTGAATGAGCACATGGCTTTTAACGGCACGACCCATTTCAAAAAGAACGACATCGTTTCTTTTTTGCAAACCATCGGTGTTGGATTCGGAAACGATCTGAACGCTTATACCAGTTTTGATGAAACCGTTTATATTCTTCCCATACCAACTGACAAGCCTTCGAATATTGAAAAAGGGTTTCAGATTCTTCAGGATTGGGCGCATAATGTAACTTACCTCAATAAGGATATTCAGGAAGAACGTCCAATCGTTCTCGAAGAAAGCCGCCTGGGAAAAGGCGCGGAAGACAGGATGTACAGAAAACTGTATCCGCAATTATTTTCCGGCTCTTTATATGCCAGCCGCCTTCCCATTGGAATTGACAGTATTGTAAAAAATACTCCGGATGAAGTAGTGCGCAAATTTTATAAAGATTGGTACCGGCCGGATTTAATGGCAGTGATCGTTGTCGGTGATATTGATCCGGTGAAAGCTGAAAACCTGGTAAAAAAATATTTCGCGCCGCTTAAAAATCCTGTTAATGAAAGGCCACGCATCAAGCCTCCGGTTCCTCCTTATTCAAAAAGTGCCGCGGAAGTGGTAACCGATAAAGAAGCCACAAATTATTCTTTCCTCGTTGTTTATTCCGCAGAAAAAAATGAAGCGGCGACAACCCTCGGCGGGTACAAAAATGATTTGATCAAGGAAATTTTTTCAACAATTTTAAATCAACGGCTTCGCGAGCTGACTCAAAAAGAAAACCCACCTTTCGTTTTTGCCAATGCAGGTTTCAGTTCTTTCGCCCGTGGCTATGAAAGTTTCATTGCCCAAATTGTTACCGGTAATTCCGGCAACCTTGATGGCCTGAAAGCTTTTGAAGAAGAATTAGCAAGAGTGAAAAAATATGGAGTTACCGCTGCCGAATTGGAAAGAACGAAAACTAATATGCTTACTTCAGTTGAAAGGCAACTGAATGAAAAAAATAAAACCGAATCCGCGGCTTATGTGGAGGAATATTTGAGGAATTTTTTGGAGAATGAACCCATCCCCGGAATTGTAAAAGAGGCGCAATACTACAAAGAACTTTTGCCTCAAATCAAAGTGGAAGACGTTAATGCGCTTACCAAAAAGCTGAAGCGGGATTCTAATGAATTTATCGCCCTCACAGGCCCCGAACCCGCTGTTGGAATTGCTTTGCCAACTTCTCAGGATTTGCTTGCTGTGAGTTCCGCTGTTGCAAAAATGGATATTAAGCCTTATGAGGAAAAAACCATTGCCACGACGCTTCTTAATAAATTACCTGTTGCCGGGAAAATTTTTGAAACCAAAAAGAACGAGGTTTTAGGAACCACAGACTTTACTTTAAGCAATGGCATAACGGTAACGCTAAAGCATACCGATTTTAAAAATGATCAGGTTCTCATGAGCGCCATCAGGCCGGGCGGAAAAAATAATTATGGCTTGTCTGATAAATACAATGCGGAATATATGATTCCTGTAATTACCAGTATGGGAGTGGGCGATTTCAGCCCTGTTGACCTTAAAAAAGCACTCACTGGCAAAACCGTAAATGTTACTCCTACTTTCGGAACAAGTACGGATGGAATGAGCGGTAGCAGCGCCGTGAAAGATCTTGAGTCCATGATGCAGTTAATTTACCTGCAAGCTACTGAACCAAGAACAGATAGCGGCTTGTTCAAATCTTTCATTCAGAAAAACAAAGCGCAGCTCGCTTTTTTAACTGCCAATCCGCAGATCGTTTTTATTGATAGCTTATTCAGCGTCGCTTTTCACCATGATCCCCTGGCGCCTATCGCAATTCCCAAGACAGAATATTTCGACAAGATAAATATGGAACGCGTTATTCAAATGTATCGCGAAAGATTTGGCAACATGAACGGCATGCATTTCACATTTGTAGGGAGCGTTGACGAGAACTCCATAAAGCCGCTTTTGGAAAAATATATCGCAAGCCTTCCGGTAACGTCAACGAAGTTCAATTTTGTTGACAATAAAGTTCGGCCGGTGGAAGGAAAAGTAGAAGTGGATGTTTATAAAGGGAAAGAACCAAAAGCGCTTATCCTGGCAATTTATACGGGCGAAGTTCCTTACAGCCAGGAGCTTCAACTAAAGGCGCGCGCAATCAGCGAAATATTGAACATCCGCATTATAGAAAATTTGCGCGAGAAAATTCAGGGGATTTATGGCGGCGGAACTCAGATGGAATTTGAAAAGGTTCCTTATCCCAATTATTCCTTGATTCTTCAATTGCCCTGCGGCCCTGATAAAGTGGATACACTCCTAATTGCGGCTCATGCTGAGATTCAAAACCTCATCGAAAATGGCCCATCAAAAGAAAATCTTGACAAAGTGAAGCAGCAATGGAAGGAAAAATATAAAATTGGGATTAAGGAAAATGGCACCTGGCTTTCTGAATTGCAAAGTTTTTATTTTCCAGGTGGCAATCCTGACTTTTTTATCCATTATGAAAAATATGTGAATGAGCTAACCCCGAAAGAAATTCAGGAGGCGGCGAAATTGCTTTTGTCAACAAAAAACGTGGTGACTGGAATCCTCAGGCCGGAAAAGAGTTAGGAGGAATTTTATCACTAAAATTAAAAAACGGAAATATGAATGTTGAGGAACTGAGGAATTTTGCCCTGTCATTAAAAGATGTTACCGAAAGTTTTCCTTTTGGTGAAGGAACCCTTGTTTTTAAAACCAACGATAAGATATTTTTATTGGTTTCATTGTCATCGGTTCCTCTTCAGTTCAATGTGAAGTGCGATCCGGAATATGCTTTGGAATTAAGAGAACAATTTGCGAGCATCCTGCCGGGATATCACATGAACAAAAAACACTGGAACACGGTAATTGTGGATGGTTCGATAAGCAGGGCTCACCTTGAACAATTTATAAAGGATTCCTATGCTCTTGTTGCGGGCAGATAAAAAATGTTGTTGAGTTTAGCAAACTCGGGCCATTCCTTCATCGTTCATTTTTTTCATTTACTTTTGACGCCTAATTGATTCACTATTGTGGTGGTATGAAAACTATTGACTGGTATATAATAAAGAAATTCTTTGTTACTTTCTTCTTTTGTCTTATCGCATTAACTGTTTTGGTGATCATCGTTGATCTTAGCGAAAAGACAGATGATTTTGCAAAAACGAAACTTCCGGCCAAAACCATCATTACAGATTATTATTTTGGATTCCTGCCGCGCATCATCGCGATGCTTTTCCCGCTTTTTATTTTCATCGCGGTAATTTTTTTTACATCAAAAATGGCCAACCGTTCAGAGATAATAGCCATCCTGAGCAGCGGCATCAGCTTTTGGCGTTTTTTAAGGCCATATGTCGTGGGCGGATTTTTATTCACTCTTTTTCTATGGTGGGTGAACCAGTATATTTTGCCGCCTGCCAATCAGAAATGGGCCACTTTTAATTCGAAATACATTGATTTCAATTACGGAAATTATCAAAACACCTCCACGATAAGCAATAAATATTTTAAACTCGATTCCCTGTCCTATGCCGGCGTTAGATTTTACGATACTTCGAGCAAAACCGGGAATAATTTTTTTATTCAGCGGTTTCATAAAACAAATCTCGTTTATAATTTGCGAGCTCAATCAATCACATGGGATACTGCAACAAAAAAATGGCGGCTCGACAATGTTTCCGAAAGAACGATAAACGGGCTGAAACAGGATGTGAAAGAAATTTCAACTATGCAAATGAATTTCAATTTCAAGCCACGCGATCTTCAGCGGGATGAATACATGAAAGACAAGCTAACCACACCCGAACTCAACGAATTCATACAGCTTGAAAAAACCCGGGGCTCCGGCGATGTAAATGCCCTTATTCTTGAAAAACAAAACAGGAGCGCTAATCCGGTTTCGGTTTTTATTTTAACCATCATTGGCGCAACGATTGCTTCCCGCAAAATTCGCGGTGGCAGCGGCTTTCATCTTGCCATTGGTGTTTTAATATGTGTTTTGTATATTTTGATAGGAAGGTTTTCTGCCGTCTTTTCCCTGAAAGGAAACTTCAATCCCATAGTCGCTGCCTGGCTGCCGAATGTGGCATTTGGAATTCTTGCGTGGTATTTATATCGCAAAGCATCCAAATAAATGTTTGTAAGAAAAAATTTCCTGCGAAAGAGTTTGATTTTCCATGAATTACATGAGCGGAGAATATTTCTTTTGTTTAACATTTGCTCTATGTTTAACTTTACGACTCCTGCTTTTTAAATAAAAGCTTTCACAAATTTTTAAATATTTTTTTCTATTATGGGAGTTATTAAAGACCGGTTTAAAGCCAAATCAGATATTTTGGCAGCGGAAGTAAAAGACATTATAAAGAATCATGGAGATAAAATCATTGGGGAAGTGAAATTGTCGCAAATCTACCAGGGAATGCGCGGCATTACTGGATTGGTGACTGAAACTTCTCTTCTTGATGCACAGGATGGAATTCGTTTTCGCGGTTATTCCATCCCTGAATTAAAAGAGAAACTTCCAAAAGCTGAAGGGGGAAATGAACCGCTTCCGGAAGGATTGTTTTACCTGATGCTTGTTGGGGAATTGCCTACTGATGAAGACGCGCAGCACATGAGCAGCGTTTGGCAGCGCAGGAGCCACGTTCCTAATTACGTTTTTGATACTATTGAAGCGCTTCCGGAAACCACCCATCCGATGACGCAGTTTGTTGTTGGCATCATGGCCCTTCAAACCGAAAGCGAGTTTGCCAAAAGGTATTCTGAGGGAATGAGTAAAAAAGATTATTGGTCTGCGACCTTTGACGATGCAATGGACCTGATCGCGCGCCTTCCACGTATCGCTGCGTATGTGTATCGGCGCAAATATAAAAATGGAAAACACATTCAACCAAACGGGCTTTTGGATTGGGCCGGTAATTTTGCTCATATGCTTGGCTATCAGGACGAAAGTTTCCGGGAGTTAATGCGTCTCTACATGACAATACATTCTGATCATGAAGGTGGAAACGTTTCCGCACATACCACTCATTTGGTTGGGTCGGCGTTGAGCGATCCTTATCTTTCTTTTGCTGCCGGAATGAACGGCCTTGCTGGCCCTTTGCACGGACTGGCGAATCAGGAAGTGATCAAATGGATCTTCGAAATGCAGAAGGAAATTGGAAGTGATCTTCCATCAAAAGAACAAATCGGGGAGTATGTAAAGAAAACACTTTCTGAAGGAAAAGTGGTTCCTGGATATGGACATGCAGTGCTACGAAAAACAGATCCGCGGTTTGAAGCTCAGATGGAATTTGGAAAAAAACACATGCCTGAAGATCACCTGGTCCAAACCGTTTGGAATATATATGAAACCGTTCCACCGATTTTGGGTTCCATCGCGAAAATTAAGAATCCATGGCCTAATGTGGACGCGCATAGCGGCGCTTTGCTTGTTCATTACGGAATGGTTGAATATGAATTCTATACGGTTTTGTTTGGTGTAGCAAGATCTCTCGGTGTTTTAGCAAGCCTTTGCTGGGACAGGGCTTTGGGTTTCCCGCTGGAAAGGCCTAAATCAGTTTCAAACCGTTTGATAAAACTCTGGCTTGAAGGAAAAGAAGAAATTTGGGGAGATTAAAACGGCAAATCTGGCAGCTAAGAAACTTAAAGGACAATTTTTTTGAAAAGAATTGAATTGTTTTTAAAACTCCTTTATATTTGCGCACGTTTGTAAATAAAAGCAAACTGCCAAAGGGGGATTAGCTCATCTGGTAGAGCGTCCCGAAAGCATTCGGGAAGGTGATTGCTTCGAGTCATAAAATAAAAGGGGGATTAGCTCATCTGGTAGAGCGTCCCGAAAGCATTCGGGAAGGTGATTGCTTCGAGTCATAAAATAAAAGGGGGATTAGCTCATCTGGTAGAGCGTCCCGAAAGCATTCGGGAAGGTGATTGCTTCGAGTCATAAAATAAAAGGGGGATTAGCTCATCTGGTAGAGCGTCCCGAAAGCATTCGGGAAGGTGATTGCTTCGAGTCATAAAATAAAGGGGGGATTAGCTCATCTGGTAGAGCGCAAGCATGGCATGTTTGAGGTGATCGGTTCGAGTCCGATATCCTCCACTTTTTAATCCCACAATTTCTGTGGGATTTTTTTTGTCTTAGAAATAAAAATAGAAAGAACAAACGTGGCAGTAATAAATGGTTGATTAGCTCATCTGGATAGAGCGTCCCGAAAGCATTCGGGAAGGTGATCGGTTCGAGTCCGATATCCTCCACTTTTTAATCCCACAATTTCTGTGGGATTTTTTTGGTTTTCCCACTTTTTCAATTTTTTCATGCCTTTTTATATTTACATACTGTATTCAGCAAAACTTGATAAGTATTATACAGGTAGCTCGGAAGATGTATCAACACGTTTAAACGAGCAACATAATAGAGCCGGGGTTATTTCTACTAAAACTGGTGTTCCATGGGTTCTTAAGCACATGGAAGAATTTGAAACCAGAACGGAAGCGGTTCATCGTGAATATGAAATAAAAAAGAAAAAAAGCAGAAAATATATAGAATGGTTGATTAGCTCATCTGGGAGAGCGTTCCAAAGCATTCAGGAAGGTGATCGGTTTGAGTCCGATATCCTGCACCTTAAAAAAATCCTGCTTTTGCGGGATTTTTTTTAGCACATCAGTAGAATGATTGGTTCAGCGGATATTTTTCAACCTACCTTACCTGGTCTATCGGTTTTCTATGCAAGCTGCCTAGGGATTTGAATTTGCTCGGAGTCATGCCTGTTACTTTTTTGAATTGACCGGAAAGGTGCTGCGTGCTGCTATAACCTAACTTAAATGCAATCTCATTTAGGGGAAGTTCATTGTAGATGAGCCATTCTTTGACCTTTTCTATTTTTTGAAGAATAAAAAATTGTTCAATAGTAATTCCCTCTACTTCTGAAAACAGCTTACTTAAGGATGGATAATCTTTGAAAATTTTCCCTGATAAGTATTTATTGATGCTGAAATGCTCAATAATATTTTCATTCTGCACCTCTTCAATCAGAAGGGTTTTTACTTTTTCAATTAATTGAGTTTTTTGGTCATCTAATAATTCAAAACCTACTTTTTTAAGATCGTCCGAAAATTTTTCAAGTTGTTTTTTATTCGGTTTTCCTGTTAACTCAATTTCGCCGAGGCGAACGTACTTTATTTCAAGATTATTTTCTTTCAGAATATCCTCTACGCTCATGATGCAACGCGGACACACCATATTTTTTATAAAAAGTTTCATTAATTCCGTTAATGTGTTTCCTGCAAGTTGCATGCTTTTTTCTTAAAAGTCTCAAATCATTATACCTAAAAAAAGAATCAGTTAGCAAACGGACCTTTTTGAAATTTTTTTCTTGTCGAGCCCATATTTTATTAATGGATAACAGCAGGGTATAAAAAGTTCAGGATGTTTAGTAATTTCAATTCCAGTAAACGGACTTTTTTCAAAGTTTTATTTGAAAGACCTTAATCTCACTAGTTATTTTGGCGACATAAAAAGCGTCCTCATTTAACTATAACATTTGTTCTTCTAATGTTCTTCTAAAAGCGGAAATGCAAACATCCAATCAGTTTCGAACCGGAGGAAACAAATATCTTTGGCACCTAAAAAATGAATGTAATGAGCTATCTAACCGATCTTTTTGAAAAGCAGCAATATGGTAACCACAATTTCTTTCTCTTAGCAGGCCCATGTGTGGTTGAAAGTGAAGAATTGATTTTTGAAGTGGCTGAAAAAGTTTCCGCCATTTGCAAGCGGCTTGAAATTCCTTATATTTTTAAATCTTCTTACAGGAAAGCCAACCGCACGAGCGCTTCTTCTTTCACCGGCCTGGGCGATGAAGAAGCTTTGAAAATGATCGCTAAAGTTGGAAATCATTTTGGAATACCGACTGTGTCTGACATTCATGCGCACGAAGAAGCGGCTATGGCCGCGCAATATGTGGATGTGTTACAGATTCCCGCCTTCCTTTGCAGGCAAACCGATTTACTCATTGCGGCTGCAAAAACAGGCAAAGTGGTCAATGTGAAAAAAGGCCAGTTTGTGAATGGAGAATCGATGAAATTTGCGGTTGAGAAAATTGAAAAAGCCGGCAATTCAAAAGTGATGCTCACCGATCGTGGAAACACGTTTGGCTATAACGATCTTATTGTGGATTACAGGAACATTCCGATCATGAAAGGACATGGCGTTCCTGTTGTCATGGATTGCACTCACAGCTTGCAGCAACCCAATCAAAGTTCGGGAGTTACGGGAGGCAATCCTCAAATGATTGAAACGATCGCAAAGGCTGCCATCGCCGTTGGAGCGGATGGTTTATTTATTGAAACCCATCCCAATCCTTCTGTTGCAAAAAGCGACGGCGCCAACATGCTGAAACTTGACTTGCTCGAAAAACTGTTGGAAAAATTGGTGAAAATAAGGAAGGTTATTTGAGAGAATTCTTATTTGAAAATCAATTCCGCTCATCATATATTTCAGGATTTACAGGATAGGGAATACGTTTTCCATTTATTCCGGCAATAATATTTTCCGCGGCCCTTTCTGCCATGGCATTCCTCGTTTCTATGGTTGCACTTCCGATATGCGGCGTAACTGCTGCATTGGGCATGGTCAACAAGGGATTATCCGGACTCATCGGTTCTGGGTTTGTTACGTCTAAACCAGCCCCCCAGATGATGCCGTCCTGCAAAGCTTTTATAAGATCTTTTTCATTGTGAATCGCTCCTCTTGCGGTATTGATAAAGATCGCTGATGATTTCATTTTCCTAAAGGCCTGCATGGCGAATTTCTCTCTTGTTTCATTCGTTAATGCGGAATGAACTGAAATGACATCGCTCCTACCTAACAGTTCTTCAAACGACACCCTTTCTGCATTCAACTTCATCTCTGCTTCACGGTTTGGGCGGCGATTATTATAAATCACTTTCATGCTGTAGGCACCGATGCATCGCTTCGCCATTTCAAATCCGATATTTCCCAAACCGTAGATACCTAGTGTTTTTCCATTAAGTTCCAGTCCGAGATTGGACGTTGGTTCGAAAAAATTCCAATTCCCATTCAGGATTTTTTGATGTAGGAAGAAAGCCTTTCTTGAAACAGAGAGCATTAACAAAAACGCAATGTCGGCCGTGGCGCCGCTTAAAATCCCTGGAGTATTTCCGATAGGGATTTTTAAACGATCGGCTGCTTCAAGATCAACATTATCAAACCCGACAGAATGGAGCGCAATAACTTTCAAATGTTTGGAGGCATTTAAAAAAGAAGCGTCGATCTTGTTGTAACCAGCAGAAAGCAACGCCTGGCAGTCTTTGCAATGATCTATCAATTCTTCTGGGGTGAGCTCCCTTTTTTCCTGCCATTGAAGAATTTCAATTCCGGCATCGCGCAATTTATTTAATCCTATTTCCGGAATTTCCCGGGTTAAAAATACTTTCATTTTAAATGTTTTTTTTCTTGCAGGGCTTCGGCGAAAATCAGCAAAGGTTTTATTTTTTTGTCATCATCTGTCTACGGATGCGGCTTAAAGTTTCTCTTGTAATTCCGAGATAAGATGCGATCATGTGCTGCGGAACGCGTTGTATGCAGCCCGGGAAATTATTGAGCAGCTTGGTGTATTTTTCTTCGGCAGTTTCGCTAATGCTGCCCATGAGCCTTCTTTGTGTTGCGATCAGGTTGTTTTGGATCAGGATGCGAAAATAGCGTTCAAATGCTGGAACTTTTTCCAATAAAATATTCCAGGAAGGTTTTGTAATTAACAGCAATTCGCAATCCTCCAAAGCCTCAATGTTATAGAAAGATGGTTCATCAGTAAGAAAGCTGTAAAGATCCGCCACCCACCAGCCTTCCGAAGAAAATTGAAGGATTGGCTCGTTGCCCTTTTCATCTACTGTAAAAGTGCGCAGCATTCCTTTTTCAACAAAAGCTGTGTATCTGCATACGTCGCCTTCCTGAAGCAAAAATTGCTTTTTCCTTAGTTTTTTTGGGAGAAAAAGTGTTTTGGCAAATTCAAATTCCTCCTCGCTTATTGAAACCCGTTCCTGAATGCTTTGCAGAAGAAACTCGAACATATCCTTGATTTTATTTACGCGCAAATGTAAAGAGGAATTTAGTTCCAGGTGCCTCCATTTTCTTTTTCACGTTTCGAAACCTACTCATGAAGGAACATCTTTACATTTGCTCAAAAAAGAAAATGGAGGCTTCAATAATCGATACGGATTTTAACAAAATTGTTCAAAGCAGGCGCAGTGTTTATCCTTACCAGTTTGAAAAAGGAAAACGCATCCCCGATGAAATTGTGTGGCAAATCCTTGAAAATGCCAACAGGGCGCCTACTCATAAACTTACTGAACCCTGGCGCTTTACTGTTTTTACAAAAGGTAGCTTGCAAAATTTTGCAGCCATGCAATCTGAAGTTTATTCAAAATTCGCAGGCGATTCATTCAAGGAAAAGAAATTGAAAAATTTATTGGAATATCCGCTGATGGCATCTCATGTTATCGCCATTGGAATGAAAAGGTCGGTGGATATTAAAATTCCGGAAACAGAAGAAATTTTAGCCATGGGCTGCGCTATTGAAAATATCTATTTGTCAACACAAGCTTATGGTTTGGCGGGTTATTTGTCAACCGGAGGAATAACTTATCTCGATGAGGCGAAAGCCTTGTTCGGGCTGGAAGCTCAGGACAAACTGATGGGATTTTTTTATCTGGGTTATGCTGCTAACATATCCAATCCACTATCTAAAAGACGTTCCTTGCAGGAAAAAGTGAAATGGTATGATTAAAAATAAAAACTTCCGCATGGATTAGGTGCGGAAGTTTTTAAAATAATTTAATCCTGGGGTTTCTGTGGTTTTTCAGGTTTAAATTTTAGGCTTAATAGCCGGTTTTCATTTGGATACTCTTTTTTCTACAGGTATTGAATTTTTTAAAAAACAGAAGTTGACTGATATCGGATAATTGGTTTTTCCTGGATTAAAGGAATAGTTCTTTTCAATGGATTTGGATAGATTCCCTTTTTATCGGGATGATTAATGTTTGTTTGAACATCAATCAACTTCTGAAACAAAAATAAGACGTTGCAGGGCCCCTTGCAAGAGGGCTACTGCCTAATTTTTAGTTCCTTGTTTTTACGGAATTATTAGTGAATGCACTAGTAATTCGTAAGGTAATTATACGTCTTCCATTTCGGGAAACTACTTCTCCTTGCAATTTTTTATATTAAAAAACTATTTCGAAAACACTGTTATTCTTCATTTTAAATGTTGAATTCTGAAATGTATCTTTGAGATATGCAAACAGTTCATTTACTAATTACCGGAAAAGTTCAGGGAGTTTTTTTTCGCTCAAAGGCGAAGGAAGTTGCCCGGAAATATGAAATCACAGGCTGGATAAAAAATACTGCCGACAATAAAGTGGAAGCCATGATTTATGGGCAAACTAATAAGGTCAATGATTTTATCGAGTGGTGCAGAACCGGGCCTGAAAGGGCAGAGGTTGAAGATGTGATTATCTCTCATTTGCCTGAAATAAAATTCAATGAATTTGAAGTATTGAAGTAGGATTCGAACATTTGATGCCGAAATTTAAAAACTGCTTTATGAATAAAATGTCGCTCATTCTTAAAATCAGTTTATTTATGATTTCATTTATTCCTTCAGTAACCAGGGCGCAGGAATTTTATTTATTCGTTGGAACCTATACCAGCAGCGGAAGCAAAGGGATTTACGTTTATGATTTCAATGCTGCGGACGGCAAAATGAATCTGAGAAGTTCTGCGGAAACTGTGAATCCGTCTTTTTTGTCTCTTTCTTCAGGCGGTAATTATTTGTATGCAGTTAATGAAACTCACGGTTCGACGTCCGGAGGGGTTAGCGCATTTTCATTCGACAAAAAAGAAGGGCAGCTTCATTTTTTGAATCATCAACTTTCTGGCGGAGATGATCCTTGCCATGTATCCGTTAGCAAGGATAACCAGTGGGTTGCCGTTGCCAATTATTCTGGCGGCAGCGTAGCCGTTTTTCCGATAAACGCTGAAGGCAGCCTTCTTCCCTTCGCGCAATTGATCCCAACGTTCGGAAGCAGTATTGATAAAGGGCGGCAGGAGAAATCACACATTCATGAAGCAATATTTTCACCCGATTTTAAATACCTCTTAACTCCGGATTTAGGGGCGGATAAAATAATGATTTATCAATTTGATCCAAATTCAGAAAAGCCATTGAAACCGGCCTCCCAGGAATTTATAAAAGTTCCGGCGGGAAGCGGGCCACGCCATATCGTTTTTCATCCCAATGAAAAGTTCATGTATGTTATTAACGAGCTTGACGGTTCTGTAATCGCTTATTCTTATCATGATGGAAATTTCACTTCTATTCAAACTATTTCAACTCATGATGTAAATTTTAAGGGAGCTATTGGAGGGGCTGAAATCCATGTTTCGCCTGATGGAAGGTTCTTGTACGTTTCCAACCGTGGTGATCAGAATTCGATGAGTATTTTTTCTGTAGAGGAGAATAACGGAAGGTTGAAATTTGAAATGGAGCAATCAGTTTCCGGTAAGTCACCCCGGGATTTCATGATTGATCCGACTGGGAATTTTTTGCTTGTGGCTAACCAGAATTCTGATAATATTGTAATTTTTAAAAGAGATAAAATTACCGGATTGCTTCAGGAAATCGATGCCATTCGTCTTCCAAAACCTGTTTGCCTCAAAATGATCTCAAAATAAATAAGGCTTTGCTCAAAATGAAAATCCCCTAAAATTTTAGGGGATTTTTTAATTCTTTAAACCTGGGGTTAGTGGTGTTTTTCAGGTTGTAACGGCCTCTTTCGAGCCTGGTTTTCATTTTGGGATTACAATATTTTTCTAAAGAATTGGATTTTAAAAAAAAGAAGTTGACTGATATCGGATTATTGGTTTTTCCTGGATCGGGAAATGGTTCTTTTCAATGGATTTGGATTGGTTCCCTTTTTATCGGGATGATTAATGTTTGTTGAACATCAATCAACTTCTGGAGCAAAGATAGACCTGGCAGCAAGGTTATGCAAGAGCGGTAATGCTCAATTATTCGCATATTGTATTTACGGGTTGGATCGTAAAAACACGGAAGAAATAAGTGGTGAAAATACTTCTGTCGCACAGCAGTAATCCAGCAGGCGGACTTTTTTTGACTTTTTCTTTTTTTAGATGAAGCAGTATTATTGGAGTTGATTTGCCAAACTTTCTTTAATGCAAAAACTTCCGCGGTTGTGCGGAAGTTTTTAAAAATTTAATCCTGAGGTTTTTTGGTTTTTCAGGGTTTGGATTGGTTGGCCTTTTGAGCCTGGTTTTCATTTTGGGATTACAATATTTTTCTAAAGAATTGGATTTAAAAAAAAGAAGTTGACTGATATCGGATTATTGGTTTTTCCTGGATCGGGAAATGGTTCTTTTCAATGGATTTGGATTGTTTCCCTTTTTATCGGGATGATTAATGTTTGTTGAACATCAATCAACTTCTGGAGCAAAGATAGGCGGGGCAGCAAGGTTATGCAAGAGCGGTAATGCTCAATTATTCGCATATTGTATTTACGGGTTGGATCGTAAAAACACGAAAGAAATAAGTGGTGAAAATACTTCTGTCGCACAGCAGTAATCCAGCAGGCGGACTTTTTTTGACTTTTTCTTTTTTTAGATGAAGCAGTATTATTGGAGTTGATTTACCAAACTTTCTTTAATGCAAAAACTTCCGCGGTTGTGCGGAAGTTTTTTAAAAATTTAATCCTGAGGTTTTTTGGTTTTTCAGGGTTTGGATTTGTTGGCCTTTCGAGCCTGGTTTTCATTTTGGGATTACAATATTTTTCTAAAGAATTGGATTTTAAAAAAAAGAAGTTGACTGATATCGGATTATTGGTTTTTCCTGGATCGGGAAATGGTTCTTTTCAATGGATTTGGATTGGTTCCCTTTTTATCGGGATGATTAATGTTTGTTGAACATCAATCAACTTCTGGAGCAAAGATAGACCTGGCAGCAAGGTTATGCAAGAGCGGTAATGCTCAATTATTCGCATATTGTATTTACGGGTTGGATCGTAAAAACACGGAAGAAATAAGTGGTGAAAATACTTCTGTCGCACAGCAGTAATCCAGCAGGCGGACTTTTTTTGACTTTTTCTTTTTTTAGATGA
The DNA here is from genome assembly GCA_963696835.1 of uncultured Chitinophagaceae bacterium. Classification (GTDB taxonomy): domain Bacteria; phylum Bacteroidota; class Bacteroidia; order Chitinophagales; family Chitinophagaceae; genus Ginsengibacter. The sequence goes on from CAVOLS010000003.1 coordinate 182,707, forward strand.
AGCAGTATTATTGGAGTTGATTTGCCAAACTTTCTTTAATGCAAAAACTTCCGCGGTTGTGCGGAAGTTTTTAAAAATTTAATCCTGAGGTTTTTTGGTTTTTCAGGGTTTGGATTGGTTGGCCTTTTGAGCCTGGTTTTCATTTTGGGATTACAATATTTTTCTAAAGAATTGGATTTAAAAAAAAGAAGTTGACTGATATCGGATTATTGGTTTTTCCTGGATCGGGAAATGGTTCTTTTCAATGGATTTGGATTGTTTCCCTTTTTATCGGGATGATTAATGTTTGTTGAACATCAATCAACTTCTGGAGCAAAGATAGACCTGGCAGCAAGGTTATGCAAGAGCGGTAATGCTCAATTATTCGCATATTGTATTTACGGGTTGGATCGTAAAAACACGGAGGAAGTAGGTGGTGAAAATACTTGTGTCGCACAGCAGTAATTCAGCAGGCAGACTTTTTTCAGCTTTTTTGTTGCGCTTTTTATTGCCCCTGTTACGTTATTTCCAGAATGATTATAACAACTTTTATTAAACTTTTTTTCAAAAAAATCATCAAAATGAAAACGTAAGATGATGAAAAAGTTGACAGGTTTCCTGGCTATGATGTTTTTCATTTCGCTATTCTTTATCGGATGCGGTCCTACAGCTGTGGTTGTGCGAACAAGGCCGGTGCCGCCTGTATATGTAAGGCCCATCGCACCCGCAGCTGGCTTCATTTGGGTTGACGGCAATTGGGTAAGCGGTCCGCGTGGATATACATATCTCCCCGGCTATTGGGTTGCTCCGCGCTCAGGTCATTATGTGCCAGGTTATTGGCAAAAAAGACGGCAAGGTTGGGTTTGGAGAAATGGTCATTGGTAAAAAGCGTTAGTGGAAAAAGAAATTTTGAATATGAATTTATGTTAGGAAAGATCTGGCTTTTTCCTATATTCATTCTGCCAAAAAAACTTTTATGAATAAAATAGCGCTGGAAAATTTATTTGTAATAGATATTGAAACGGTTTCGCAAAAAGAACATTTTCATTTATTGGAGGAAGAATGGAAAAGTCTTTGGACCGAAAAAATAAGCAAAAGCCTTCCGGCAAACACCAGCGCTGAGGAATATTATCCAATGCGAGCCGCAATTTTAGCTGAGTTTGCTAAAGTGGTGTGCATCAGTTTTGGCTATTTCAAAAAAGAAAATAACGAATGGCGATTCAGGATAAAATCTTTGTGTTCTGAAAATGAAGCGGAGATGCTCAACCAGTTTGCCACCACACTGAAACAACTGCATGCAAGAAATCAAAACTGGATTTTTACCGGCCATAACATCAAGGAATTTGATGTGCCTTTTTTGTGCAGGCGCATGCTTGTCAATACTGTTGCTATTCCTTCCTGCATGGATTTTCAGAACATGAAACCCTGGGACACGCCAATGCTCGACACCTTGCACCTTTGGCGTTTCGGCGATTATAAGCATTATACTTCACTGAAGTTATTGGCCGCTACTTTAGGAATTCCTTCACCTAAAGATGATATTGATGGCAGCCAGGTTGGTGATGTTTATTGGAAGGAAAAAAACCTGGAGCGGATTTCCATTTATTGTGAAAAGGACGTAGCAACGGTTGCAAATGTAATCCTGCGATTCAAAGGTTTGCCGCTATTAAAAGAAGAGCAGCTTGTGTTTGTTAACAGGCTGGATGAGCATACCAAAACCTCTTAAGCACCTGAGCGAATTTTAAATGGCCGCAAATTTGATTGTATTCCTGCTATCCATCAAAAATTAAATTTATGAAAAGAATTATTCTTCAGCTTTCAACAACAATTTTTTTAATCAGCACCATGGGTTGCTCAGATCAAAACGATCATTACCTGGATCTTGAAACTGGCAGGCATATTACTGTGGTAAAAGATTCAGCAAATGGTGAAATGATAAATAAGGAAACCAGGCAGCCGGTAAGAATTTATGTTGACACAGAAACAAAGGACACCATTTATGGCAAAACAGGAGAAGTGATCAACAACAAAGTGAAAAAAACTGCGGATGGAAAATATATTTATGAAGTTACCGATAACAATCCGCAGGTTACCGGCGAACATGAAGGCGATTATAAAATTAAAGAAGGAGATTACAAAAAGAAAGTGGGAAATGATGGCGATGTGAAAATAAAAGACGGCGATGAAAAAATAAAAATCGATGGGAAAACAGGCGAAAAGAAGGTGAAAAAAAGTTAGAATCAAAATCGATTCGACTGAGTTTTAATGGCAGGAAAAATAACCGCTGTGAACGATTCATTTCTCAAAATATGCAACACTGCCGCCAACCCAATCCTTGTCGGAATTATACCTTACGCCAATCATTTTTCCTTTGCTTAAACGGGCAAGATTATTAACGGCTATAGGCCGGGGCTTGCCCTTTTCCCAAAAATAAAAAATTCTGATTTCAACTTTTGCAGGGGAATCCGGCGTTTTAATCACATCTGCGTATTTTACTTTTCGTTGCAGGATCCAGTTTTCTGAATCAGTGATTTTTTCGATGTCCGCTTCTGTTACGTCAATGATCACCCCCTGGCCTGCAAAAGAAAATAAAGGTTTCAAAACATAATTTTCCAGATCGGCCGGAAGTTGCTTCAGCTCGCTTAAAAAATATGTTTTTGGAACATGCTCATGGTAAATAAAAGGAAGCGTGTATTTGCTGATGCGATAGAACCAGTTGGGGTGCGGCGCCCACTCAACATTCAGGGATTGAGTTATATCAACTACATCTCCAAGATTTTTTTTCAGATGAGAGAGTTCATCAAAAATAATGCGGTTATAGATCCGTTTGATTTGTATTTTCCTTCCCTCTTTTTCATAAAATAAATTGCTGCCTTCGAGGATCAGATCCGTGAGACAAACAACAGGAATTTCCAGATAATCATGTGTGCAATAAAAATCAATTCTGGTTTTTTGTTCCTTCGGTTTAATCTCGAGCAGAATGACATTTTCAGGATCATGATTTCCTAAAATAATTTCCTTCAAAAGAGAAACATAAGTTTCGTCATTATATCCATTTAAGTAATGGCTGAAATTGGACGGTATGTGGAAATGTTTTTCTAAAATCTGAGGATAATAAACCTGGAAAGCGAACAAGGATGGAAAGCCCTGCATCTCTATCAATTGCGGTTCCAGTTCTCCTTTTTCATTTTCACAAACTCCAAAATCAAAAACAATAAAATCGGTATGTTCATTTTCAGTTGGAACGTTTTCGGTTTTTGGAATCGAGCCTTTCGTAAGCTCTTTAAATTTAGGATCCACAATAAAATCAACGATGGATTCGCAAGCGTCTAATATTTTTTTTGTAAGGTGGCCGGGCACAAAAACAGGGGTTTCCGCAACCCTGAATGCGATGTGTCCCCGATGTTTTTTGTCAAGATCCTTTAAGAAGGCTTCGTATTTTTCAGAAGTAAATGCGTCGTTATACTTTTCCCTTTGTTCTTTAATCATTATAGATCAAATTAGGAATGATGAATGAATTATGATTTACGAATTACGCATAAATAAATCTTCTAAAAAAGTTTGCCTGCCGCAGTTTCATTTTTTTAAGTCATCTATGCAGCAAATACTGCATGCAATCTATGGAGAGCAAGATTTAAAAAATTAGGAAGAATATGAGACTGAGTCCATAAAATTTTATCAGGATCATTTAATTGCTCGATCATCGATTTCCATTTTTCAAATCCATGATTTTCGATGACGTTTTTCTTTTTGTCTTCTTCCTGAAGATAAAGGCTCATCCCTTCCGCATCGGCTTCCGGATGAAACTGGGTGCCGATAATATATTCGCTGAAACGGATACCCATGATCGCTCTTTCATAGGGAACATGCGGGCGATCTTTTTCTATGCATAAAATTGTAGCGCCAAGTCCACGAAGGCGATTGTATTTAGGTTGAACCACCTGGTAATCGCGACTGTCAACCACATAAAACGGATCGGCCAAACCTTCAAAAACTGGTTCTGTTTTTCCGTCTTCTAAAAGATGAATCGGAAAAACACCAAATGAGGTAGAGTTGCGTTTTGAGATTTCACCTACTTTATAATACCGGCAGGCAAGCTGATAGGAATGGCAGATAAAAAAGACGTATTTCTTTTGCGTATGGTGAGGACTGTTATTCCAGCGATCCATTTTTTCTATCCATTTAAAATAAAGTCTTTCCCATTCGCCCTCGCTTTTCCCGGGATTTCCGGGGCCGCCACTGCTAATGTAAATATCGAAATTGGTGTCAGGAATTTCATTTTTTTCACGAACATTAAACTCTTTCGTTGTGATGCTCAAATGGTTCATTTCGCCAAAGCGCCTGATGATTTCCCTGATGCCTCTCATTCCCTGGTTTTGCTCTCCTGCATAAAGATCAAGAATCGCGATTTGGATACTTTGCTTTTCATTTAAATTCATGCGGCAAAGATAAAAAAAATAAAAAAAGCAGTGTTTTCAAGCCATTCAGGGATTTTTCCACAAAAAAGATGATAAGATTAACTAAGGCTTATGAACTGAAAAATTCTTTTTGCAAATACTTTACGTTCTTTGCGTGATTCCAAAATTCTGGAATTATAATTTTTAAAAATTTTTCTTTAATGTCATATACCGTAGCAATTACCGGAAGGCCCAATGTTGGCAAAAGTACTTTTTTTAACAGGATGCTGGAACAGCGAAAAGCGATCGTTGATGATTTCAGCGGCGTTACCCGCGACAGGCAGTATGGAGTTGCTGAGTGGATTGGAAAAAGTTTCAATGTCATTGATACCGGTGGTTTTGTCGCAAATAGTAATGATGTTTTTGAGAAGGAAATCCGCAAGCAGGTTCACCTGGCGGTTGAAGAAGCAAACGCGATTATTTTCATGGTAGATGTTACTTCAGGAATAACTTCTTTGGATGAAGAAATGGCCGACTTGCTGCGCCGGTCTCCAAAGCCGGTTTATCTTGTTGTAAATAAAGTGGATAATCACAACCGCCAATTGGAAGCGGCGGAATTTTACAGCCTTGGTTTTGAAAAAATATTTTTCATGTCTTCCATTAGTGGGACTGGTACAGGAGAATTGCTTGATGAAATTTGCTCGCAGGTGCCCAAAGAAGAAAAAGAAGAACCGGGAACTGTTCCAAAATTTGCAATTATCGGGCAACCAAATGTGGGTAAATCTTCTTTGCTCAATGCGCTCATAGGGCAGGAACGCACTATCGTAAGCGATATCGCAGGCACAACAAGGGACGCGGTTCATACTACCTACAATCTCTTCAACAAAGAATTTATTTTAATAGACACTGCCGGAATCAGGCGGAAAAACAAGGTTAATGAAGACCTGGAATTTTATTCAGTAATCAGGGCGATCAGCGCCGTAGACGAAGCGGATGTTTGCATTTTGCTTCTGGATGCCGAAAAAGGAATTACTGCTCAGGATCTGAGTATTTTTTCGCTTAGCTGAAAAAAAAGGAAAAGGAATTGTTGTGCTTGTAAATAAATGGGATGCGATAAAAAAAGAAACGAATACCGCCCGTGATTACGAAAAAGTATTGAAACAAAAATTCGCTCCGTTTACTGATGTACCTGTGCTGTTTATTTCTGCAACAGAAAAATTGCGCATTTTTCAGGCCATGGAAATGGCGTTGAAAGTCTATGACAACCGGCAGCAAAAAATCACCGACATCAAAATTAAATGATGTAATGCTGAAAGCGTAGAATCTTACCACGCGCCCGGTTGTAAGAGGCCATGCTGTCAAAATAAAGTATGTAACTCAGCTTCCGACAGTTGTGCCTTCGTTCGCTTTTTTCTGCAATTATCCCGATGACATCAAAACACCTTATAGAAATTATCTGGAAAATAAAATGCGTGAATACTTCCAACTAACGGGTGTGCCTATTCGAATTTTCTTTAGGAAAGAAATAATTGGTTTGGCGAGCAAGTATTCCTTGTAAGGGATAGCTCTAATGAATTTTATGCTGGGTAAAAATAAACTTTTAAAATAAGCCTTAAAAAGTTGCATAAGTCAGTCAAATCTTTTAACTTTGCGCTTCGTTAAAAAAATCTTAAATCAAAAGACAATGAAAAAATTTCTTGCAATCGTGGCGATCGCTGCTTTTATGACTTCTTGCGGTGAAAACACTTCTTCAACTGAAACAAAAACTGATTCAACAGTTGCTCCTGTAACAGAAGTAGCTCCTTCAACTGACAGCGTTTCTGCTGAACTACATGCTGATTCTGTAAAAGTAGAAGCATCTGTAACTGATTCAACTAAAGCACCTGAAGCTAAATAATTCAGAAATTTATATTTCTGTCCAGAAAAGAATCTCCCCGGAATTTCCGGGGTTTTTTTTGTCCTGAAAAAAATAAGGGATTTTAATGTTCTTGTAAAAAAAACATTGAGCAGTTCAATGATTTTGGCAGGCTTAAAAGCCAATTATTTTTCTTTAAGAAAAGTTCGTTTGCTGATAGGTGAAATTCCTGACATCAGGACCGCTAAAAATAAAATTCTTTATTTATACTATTTTGTATAAACAGCAAAACACATTATCTTTGCATCTCGAAATAACTGAATATTTCCCTAAAAATAAATGAACAAATGGAAGAAGAACTGAAAATGTTGGAGGAAACAGTAGCAAGTGATTATAAATATGGATTTGTTACCGACATTGATACAGACACAATACCAAAAGGGCTTAGCGAAGATGTAATCCGTTTTATTTCCAGCGAAGAAGAATGAGCCTGAATGGATGCTTGAATGGCGCTTGAAAGCGTATCGACAGCTGGCTAAAAATGGAAGAACCTACATGGCCAAATGTAAAATATCCAAAGATCGATTACCAGGATGTTATTTATTATTCGGCTCCCAAGAAAAAGCCGAAACTAGGAAGCCTGGATGAAGTCGATCCTGAATTGCTGAAAACTTTTGAAAAGCTCGGGATTTCCTTAAGTGAACAAAAGCGCTTGAGCGGAGTTGCGGTTGATGTGGTAATGGATAGTGTTTCTAGTTGCAACTTCTTTTAAAGAGCAGCTTTCTGAACTTGGAATTATTTTTTGCTCCATAAGTGATGCTATTCAAAATCATCCGGAGCTGGTAAAAAAATATATGGGCTCGGTTGTTCCTTCCACCGATAATTATTTCGCTGCTTTAAATTCCGCAGTTTTTACCGATGGTTCTTTCTGTTATATTCCTAAAGGTGTTCGTTGCCCAATGGAGTTATCAACTTATTTCAGGATCAATGCAGAAAATACAGGCCAGTTTGAACGCACGCTGATCGTGGCTGAAGACGGTGCTTACGTTAGCTATTTCGAAGGTTGTACTGCGCCGATGCGCGATGAAAATCAATTGCATGCAGCGGTGGTGGAACTGATTGCGATGGAGAAAGCAGAAATAAAATATTCAACTGTTCAGAACTGGTATCCCGGAGATGAAAACGGTCTGGGCGGAATTTATAATTTCGTTACCAAGCGTGGCATCTGTTTCGGCAATCATTCAAAGATTTCATGGACCCAGGTTGAAACAGGATCCGCCATCACATGGAAATATCCAAGTGTGATTTTAAAAGGCGATTATTCAATCGGTGAATTTTATTCGGTGGCTTTAACCAATCATTATCAGCAGGCCGATACTGGTACAAAAATGATCCATCTTGGAAAAAATACCAAGAGCAGGATTGTTTCAAAAGGAATCTCGGCAGGTAAAAGCCAGAATAGTTATCGCGGCCTGGTTCGTGCGGCAAAGGGCGCATTAAACGCGAGGAATTATTCCCAATGTGATTCTCTATTGCTTGGCGATAAATGCGGCGCACATACATTTCCTTATATAGAATCAAAAAATAAAACTGCCGTAATTGAACACGAAGCAACTACTTCCAAGATCGGCGAAGACCAGTTGTTCTATTGTGAACAGAGAGGCATAGACGCAGAAACAGCAGTCGCGCTTATCGTTACAGGATTCGCTAAAGAAGTGATGAACCAGTTGCCAATGGAGTTTGCAGTTGAAGCTCAAAAATTATTGGCGATCAGCCTGGAAGGAAGCGTAGGGTAAGAATTGCCAATTACCAATTAAGAATTAAAAATTAAGAATTAAGAATTAAAAATTAGAATTAAAAATTTAAATAAACAAAAGGTACATGCTATTATCAATCAAAAATATTCACGCCTCAATAGAAGGCAAGCAAATCTTGAAAGGAATTAACCTGGATGTTCAACCTGGAGAGGTTCATGCGATCATGGGGCCAAACGGTTCAGGAAAAAGCACACTGGCATCAGTTTTGGCCGGAAGGGAAGAATATGAAGTTACAGAAGGTTCTGTAGAATTTGACGGAAAAGATATGCTGGAATTGTCTCCTGAAGACAGGGCGCGCGAAGGCTTGTTTTTGGCTTTTCAATACCCGGTGGAAATTCCGGGAGTAAGTACTACTAATTTTATTAAAACAGCCGTGAATGAAAAAAGAAAGTATCATGGCGAAGAACCTTTGGACGCAGTTTCATTTTTAAAAATAATGAAACAAAAAATTGACCTCGTGGAAATCGATAAGTCATTGTTGAGTCGTTCCATCAACGAAGGCTTTTCGGGAGGTGAAAAAAAGCGGAATGAAATTTTCCAAATGGCCATGCTGGAACCAAAATTGGCGATACTAGATGAAACCGATTCCGGGCTTGATATTGATGCACTGCGGATTGTAGCGAACGGGGTGAACAAATTGCGCACACCAGAAAGGGGCGTAATTGTGATAACTCATTACCAAAGATTGCTGGATTATTTGCAACCAGATTTTGTGCATGTTTTGGTAAATGGAAAAATCGTAAAATCAGGAACCAAGGAACTGGCTTTAGAATTGGAAGAGAAAGGGTATGACTTTATTAAAGATGAAATTAGTTTAACGGCAGCTCTTTAGTTGTTATCAAAAGAAAGAAAATGGATTCAATCAATATAAATTATTTAGGAGAGAAATTCAACCAGTTGCAATCCTCCAATCCGGAAGATATCATCAGTTCCGTTCGAGAGGAAGGTTTTAAAACTTTCAATAAGCAAGGGCTTCCTTCTTTTAAAAATGAGGAATGGAAATATACAAAGATCAGCACCCTTTTTAACAAAGAATACCGGTTGTGGAAAGATGAAATTAATACAGAAATCAGTGTTTCAGATGTTGATGCGATTCGCCTGCCGGGATTTGAAAATGCGAATGAACTGGTTTTTGCAAATGGCAGGTTCATGCCTGCGCTTTCAAACATTCGTTCTCCGCAAAAGGCACTTGTTGTGCTGCCTTTGGATGAAGCGGCTACGGGTATCTATAAAGATCTTGTAAGTTGCCATCTTGGAAAAAGCAGCCTGTTCATTAAGGACGGAATCCACGCTTTAAACACTTCCTTTATTCATGGCGGCGTTTTTATTTATGCGAATCCGAATGAAGTTCTTGAACACCCCGTTTATCTCTACCATCTTTCTGATGCAAGAGAAAATCACACGCTTTCCCAACCGCGCAGTCTTGTTTTTGCTGGCAAAAGCTCCAAGTTGCAAGTGGTTGAAACCTACGCCACTATTGGTTCTATGGAAAGTTTTACCAATGAAGTGATTGAGGTGATCGTTGACACGAATGCCATTTTTGAATATTATAAAATCCAAAATGATTCGGTTAATGCCAGCCAGGTGGTAACGACTCACATAAGGCAAATTGGAAAGAGTTTTGTGCATGCCTTTACCGTTTCTTTGGACGGTGGAATGATCCGCAACAACACGGACATTATCATGGAAGCAGCGGGAAACGAAGCGCATATGTATGGATTGTATTTGCTGAAAGGACGCACTCACGTTGATAATCATACATTGGTTGACAACACGAAGCCGAATTGCTTTAGCAACGAATTTTACAAAGGCATTATTGATGAACGTGCCACCGGCGTTTTCAGCGGAAAAATATTTGTAAGGCCTGATGCTCAAAAAACAAATGCATATCAATCTAACAAAAATATTTTGCTGAGCGATGACGCGACTGTTAATACGAAACCTCAATTGGAAATTTTCGCCGATGATGTTAAATGCTCTCATGGATGCACGGTCGGACAATTAGACGAGGAAGCGCTCTATTATTTAAGAACCCGTGGAATTTCAAAAGAGCATGCGCAGTCGATGCTGCTTGAAGCGTTTGCGGCTGATATTGTTGAGCAGGTGAAAATTGAACCCGTTCGCGATCATATTGAAAAGTTGATTAAAGAGCGTCTAGCTCCTTAAAAGGAAAAAAAACAAATAAAATGGATGCTGTAACTATAGAACCGGCTTTAGATGTTTCGGAAATCAGACAAGCTTTTCCGATTCTTGATAGGGAGGTGAATAATAAATTGCTCGTTTATCTGGACAATGCCGCTACGGCTCAAAAGCCCCAAAGTGTTATTGACGCACTATCATATTATTATTCGAATTACAATGCCAATATTCATCGTGGGATCCACATGCTGGCCGAAGAAGCGACCAAGGCTTACGAAGCGACAAGAACAACCGTTCAGCAATTTATTAATGCGGCATTTCCGGAAGAAATCATTTTTACAAGAGGAACCACGGAAGGCATTAATTTGGTAGCCTATACATGGGGAAGAAAAAATATTAACGCCGGAGATGAAATTATTATCTCCGAAATGGAACATCATTCCAACATTGTGCCCTGGCAGATCCTTTGTGAAGAAAAGAACGCGAAATTAAAAGTCATTCCGGTGGATGATAATGGCGAACTTGTTCTGGATGATCCCAACAAAATTGGTTTCAGGCAATTGCTTTCTCCAAGAACGAAACTGGTTTCAATTGTGCATGTATCCAACGCGTTGGGAACTATAAATCCAATAAAGGAAATTATTGACGCGGCTCATGAAATCGGGGCTGTTGTGATGATTGATGGCGCTCAATCTGCAGTTCATCTTGATATTGATGTGCAGGAACTGAACTGTGATTTTTTTGCGTTTTCCGGTCATAAAGTTTATGGGCCAACAGGCATTGGCGCGCTTTATGGCAAAAAGAAAATTCTGGAGAACATGCCCGTTTTCATGGGAGGCGGAGAAATGATAAAAGAAGTCACTTTTGAAAAAACGACTTACAACAGCCTTCCCTATAAATACGAAGCGGGGACACCAAATATTGCTGATACGATCGCTTTAAAAGTGGCATTGGATTTTATGTCGGAAACAGGAAAAGAAGTGGCAAGAAAGCACGAAAATGAACTTTTGCATTATGCCACATCCCAGCTTGAATCGATTCCCGGCCTTCGAATTATCGGGAAAGCAAAGAATAAGGTAAGCGTAATTTCTTTTGTGATTAATAAAATTCATCCGCAGGATATTGGGGTACTCCTCGATAACCAGGGCATTGCTGTCAGGACAGGGCATCATTGCACGCAGCCTTTGATGAAAAGATTTGGAATCCCCGGAACCGTGCGCGCTTCATTTGCGATGTATAATACCCGGGAAGAAGTTGACCGTTTAGTCGCGGGCTTGCAAAAAGCCATTAAAATGTTAGCATAAAAATGAGCAATAATAAAACTATAAAAGAAACCGAAGAAGAAATTATAGAAGCATTTTCCTGGTTTGAAAATTGGGAAGAAAAGTATGAATATATTATTGAGCTGGGCAAAAAGCTACCTGCGCTTGATGAAAAGTTTAAAGTAGGGGAGAACATAATCAAGGGATGCCAGTCAACGGTTTGGCTTGTTGCCGAATTCAGGGATAATAAAGTGTTTTACCAGGCAGACAGTGACGCCCTTATTGTAAAAGGTTTGGTAAGCATGCTCGTTTCTGTTCTTTCAGGCCACACTCCAGATGAAATATTGAATGCGCAAATGGATTTTATCAGGGAAATCGGCATGATGACCCATTTGGCTCAAACCCGTTCTAATGGCCTTGTTGCCATGGTAAAGCAAATTAAAAATTATGCGTTGGCATATAAAACGATGAATCAAACAGAAAATATTTTGCCATGATGGAACCCGAAATTTTAAAACAACAGGTGATCAATTGCCTGCAGACGATTTACGATCCTGAAATTCCTGTAAGCATTTATGAGCTCGGCCTTGTTTATGAAGTAGAGGTTTTGCCTATCAATAATGTGCAAATCGTAATGACACTAACGGCACCCAGTTGCCCTTCTGCTCAGGAAATCCCGATAGAAGTTGATCAAAAAGTGAGAATGATAGAAGGGGTGAACGAAGTGAATGTTTCTGTTGTTTGGGATCCGCCATGGGACAGAAGTATGATGAGCGAGGCAGCCATGCTTGAGTTGGGATTTATGTAGGGATGCCCCGACCCGGAAAGGGAAAAAAAATAAAACCGGATAGTTCTTTTAAAAATGAATTAATTTACAAATATAAAAACACTTGCCCTTATTCCCACTTCGCGGATAGGTGGCCGGCTAACATCATGAAAATAACAGCACAGGAAGAATACGGTTTGCGAATCCTTTTGCGCATCGCCAAATGCAAGGAGGATGAAAGCATGAGCATCCAGGCTTTAAGCACCTTGGAAGGCCTGTCGCCAGCTTATGTCGCGAAGCTAACACGAATTCTCAGGCAGGCCGGTTATATCAATAGCAATCCCGGAAATATCGGGGGATATATCCTTGCCAAATCAGCTAAGGAAATCAATATTAACCAGGTGTTGAAATCTCTCGGAGGTGCTTTGTTCAGCAAGGAATTTTGCAACGATTTTTCCGGTGCAATGAAGCTTTGCACCAACTCTGTGGATTGTTCGGTTCGCTCTTTATGGCAAATGATCCAATTTTCTGTAGACCAGTTATTGGATAAAGTTTCACTGCACGACCTAACGAGTTCTGAAGAAAAGTCTGGCAAACTTTTGAATAAGATCATTGAGGAAATTCCTGTTCCCTGATCAAACATTTTTACCTAAGTCATTTGTCGATTCATCTATTGTGCCTTAAAAAAATTCTTAAAAAATTATTTGCTGCTGGCTTAAATGCAAGGATGGATTAGGAACTTTGTTACCGACCATGCTGTTTTAGCATCGAATAAGTTGGGTAGCTTCATCCACCGACTTCTTACTTTTAAAAGATGATAAAGCATCTTGAATAGGCAATTGGGTTGGCCAATTCTTTTTCAAAAATCTTTAAGAAAAATATTGTTACATTGCATTTCCTTTGTTCGTTGATAACCCGCCTTCCCTTATAATCACTGTTGAGCTTTGCTTTTTTTATGCAACAATGTTGAGAAACAATATTCCGGATCCAGAGTCTTTTGAATTAAAAAGTTCATCGCTTTTAAACTAAATTTAAAGCTCATGAAAGTTAAATACCTGTTAAAAGGAATCGTTAAAAGCCTTCCTGGGATTGAGTACGTGTATTCCTTCAATAAGCACACGGGAGGCAGTTCAAACGCACGCTATTGCTACTCTGTATGGATGCGGCACCTGATATACGCTTTTCAAAATGGAGTAAGGAACATACCGAAAATTGTGGTAGAATTAGGTCCGGGCGATTCCCTCGGCACCGGATTCGCAGCCCTGCTGTCAGGAGCTGAAAAGTACTATGCACTCGATGTAAAGAAATATGGAAATGTGAAGGAAAATCTGAAGATTTTCGAAGAACTTGTTGTCCTTTTCAGGAAAAGAGCAGACGTGCCCGGAGTTGCTGACTTTCCAAAGATCAGACCCTTGCTGGCCAATTACTCTTTTCCCACACATTTATTTGGTCATCTTGATGAAATGCTGAGCGAAACCCGGCTGGAGTCAATACGCGAAGCCATTTTAAGTCTTGATTCGCCTGATTTACTTAAAAATGACAGCATAATACAATACCTCGTTCCCTGGCAGCAAAGTCAGGCAATTCAAAAAGGAACGGTTGACTTTGTAATGTCCCAGTCGGTTTTGCAAAGCGTGGATGACCTTGAGGACACTTATAATATTTGGCAGTGGCTAAAACCAGGTGGGCTTCAATCGCACAATATTGGATTCAAATCTACCGGAGCAGAAGATTGTTGGTATAGGCATTGGACATTTTCAGATTTGGAATGGAAAATTGTGAGAGGAAGAAAGCAATTTTTTCTCAACCGGGAACCTTATTCCACTCATTTTGATTTATTGAAAAAAACCGCTTCAAAAATTTTGATTGAAAAAAAAGACATTCATCCAACTGTTGCAGATCGAAAGAAATTGGCCCGAAGATTTCAAAGCCTTTCAAGCGAAGATCTCGCAACCTGTAGTGCATTTATCCAGGCTAAAAAGATGAGTGTTGAAATCACTCCCTAAGCCGCGAAACCAAGTAGGATATCCTGTATTTAAGAAATTTTTTAGCTGTTAATTTTACAAGAACAATCAAATTTGTTTTGCCCTTAATTTTTTTATAGAAATATAGTGTTTTTTTTATGTGATTTTTCATTCTATTGTATTAACTTCCTTTCTCAAATGAAAGATGATGAAGGAAGATCTTCTGCAATACATCTGGAAATTTCAGTATTTTAACAGCCATCAACTGCTAACCGCCACAGGTGATAACATCACCGTAATTCATGCCGGATTACAAAATACTAACCAGGGGCCTGATTTTACGCAGGCCAAAATCAAGATCAATAAAACGTTATGGGCCGGCAATGTAGAGGTACATATCAATTCCTCTCATTGGAACTTGCATAAGCACTCGCTTGATAAAAACTTCAATAACATCATATTGCATGTTGTGTGGAATCACGATACAGAAATAAAAGACGCTCATGGAAATATTCTGCCTACACTTGAACTGAAAAGCAGGGTTTCAAAAGTCTTGCTGGAAAAATACCAGCAACTGATGAATGTTGGCAGTTTTATTCCCTGCAGCAGCCAGGTCCACCAGGTAAATGATCTTGCCCTAACCAACTGGAAACAAAGGCTTGTGGCCGAAAGACTAATTGCGCGATCCTTAAACATACTGCACATTTTGAAGGAAACCAGTTATCATTGGGAAGAAACATTCTGGTGGCTTATCGCCGCCAATTTTGGCTTGAAGATCAACAGCGAAGCGTTCCAGAAAATCGCAAAATCATTGCCCGTTCCCCTGCTTGCAAAACATAAAAGCAGCATTATCCAAATCGAGGCCTTGTTGTTTGGGCAGGCAGGTTTGCTCGAAGGTGATTTCAAGGAAAAATATCCCGCGATGCTTCAGAAAGAATTCCTTTTTTATAAAAAAAAATACCGGTTAAAAACTTTAGATGGTGAGTTGTATTTTTTAAGAATGAGACCGGCTAATTTTCCAACGATACGCCTCGCTCAACTGGCTATGGTGATTCACCAGAGCGAACATCTTTTTTCAAAAATTAAAGAAGCCGACTCGCTTGCCGTGGTAAAGAAAATGTTTGAAGTTACCGCCAACGATTATTGGCATTATCACTATTCCTTTGATGAGGAAACAGATTGCAAAATTAAAACTTTGGGCAAGCAGATGATTGAAAATATCATCATCAATACTGTTGTTCCAATTGTATTTTCATACGGGTTGCATCATGATGATGAAGCATTGAAAGATAAAGCTATCCGGTGGTTGGAAGAAATTCCGGCCGAGAAAAATTTCATCACAAAAGGATTTGTTCAGGAAAATTTTACCAATAAAAACGCATTCGACTCACAGGCTTTGCTGCAACTGAAAAATGAATATTGCAATCATAAATACTGCCTGAAATGCGTGATTGGAAATTCGATTTTGAAGCGCGGCGAGGGTTAATGGGTAATTAACTATTAACGACGACTTTGGGAATTGAAAAATAAAATACAGATCCTTTGCCAATGGTGCTTTCCGCCCAGATGCGCCCGGAATGCGCTTTAATGATTTCCGAAGAAATGTACAGTCCGATTCCTGATCCTGAAAACGAACTTGCGGATCCGCTTACCCTATAAAAACGCAGGAAGACATTTTGTATATCTTTTTCATTAATCCCAATTCCTTTGTCGCGAACACTCACCATAACGTTTCCATTTTTTTTGAAAACATTAATTACAATATCACCTGGCCAAGGCATATATTTTATAGCATTGCCAAGCAAATTAATAATAACCTGCTCGATTCTTTCGCGATCAGCATACACCATTAAATGTTCGGCAGTGTTATTAAATACAAGCTTATGATTTTTAGTGGTCTGTTGCAGGTTTCTGCATATTTCTTTTGTGAGATGTGCCAAATTAAAGCTGGTTCGATTCAATTCCAGCTTGCCTGCCTGGATCTTTGAAACATCAAGCAGGTTGGTGATCAGGTCCGATAATTTTAAAACCTGCTTCAAGGTTTTATCAACAAAATTGAGGTTGGCATCTTCAGCCATGATTTCCTTCATGATCTGAAGGTTTGCCAGAATTACCGTAAGAGGGGTCTTCAATTCATGGCTGGCCATCACCATGAATTCATCTTTGTAATTGCTTAGCTCCTGCAATCTTTGTGTATAAAGCTCCCGCTGTCTCTCTGCTTCAATTTTTGAAGAAATATCCCTCGCTACTTTTGAGGCCCCAATAATTTTTCCTTTCTGGTTTTTAACGGGTGAAACCGTTAAGGAGATTTGTCTTTCTGCTCCATCTTTGGCAATCCTGACTGTCTCAAAATGATTAATTTTTTTTCCTGCCCGGATGCTTTCAATTATTACCGTTTCTTCGTTGATTCTGCCTTTTGGTATGATCAACGAAATATGTTTTCCAATAGCTTCTTTTTCTGTAAATCCGAACATTTTTGTCGCTGCATGATTCCAGCTCGTAATGATGCCCTCGAGTGTTTTGCTGATGATCACGTCCTCAGAAGAATCAACGATGGCGGCAAGCATGGCCTGCCTTTCTTCCAGTTGCTTTGATATGGTAATGTCCCGTGCAATCTTTGAGGCGCCGATAATTTCACCTTTCCTGTTTTTTAATGGCGAAACGGTTAATGAAATACTCTTTTCTGTCCCGTCTTTTGCAATTCTTACGGTTTCAAAGTGATCGATTTTTTTGCCGGCGCGAAGCGTTTCAATAATAAAGTCCTCCTCGTGCAGCCGGTTGTTTGGAATAATGATTGAAATATGTTTTCCAATCGCTTCTTTTTCCGTGAAGCCAAACATTTTTCTTGCTGCCGGATTCCAACTGGTAATGATGCCCTCAAGTGTTTTGCTGATGATCGCATCGTCAGAAGATTTGTTGATGGCGGCAAGAGCAGCATGTTTTCTTTCATCTGCAGGGGCAACTTTTTTTCTTTTATTTTTATGAATCGATACGTTAGAATTTATTTTTATAGTGGAAACCTTATCCCTGCTTTTTTTTGATGGTTCTTGCCGGATTTTTTTTTCTTTTTGATTCATTTTTTTCTTTAACTCAAATTTCTCAGGACAACTAATTTGATGGAGTATAGAGGCTATTGATAAAATTATTGGTTTTTAATGAGAAATCTGAAAATAAGTTTATAATAAAAAAATAATTTTTTTCCTGGGTAATGGATGGCTCACTAGTATTTTTTAGCATTTTTATTATTTCGGTAAAGCGAGCAAAATATGTGTTAATGCTAGTTGGAAAATGCTATACAGCAACGCATGGGATGGCTTATTGAAACAGGGATGCAAAATAATTTACTTCGGTTTTATTGAAACATTGATCAGTCCTCTTAGAATTTCCACATCAATTTCATCTAATCTGTTTATGTAGAGGCAACCCACGCCGGTCTTATGCTTGCCTAACTTTTTAAGAGCATCTGCATGCTTCCTTATGTCCAGCCCAAGGTATAATGAGAAACTTGTTTTGCGGGGGGAGAACCCCATAATGAACCACTCAACCTCCCTGCCAGTGTTTGGACTTTTCGCTCTTTTATTACCGAACCCGATGATTGAACTGCCCCACATCTTTGGCTCCTCGCCAGTTGCTCTTTTCATCATTTCCAGAATCGCAAAACTGTCTTTGCGTTTTTGTTCATCTTTGACAGTGTTGATAAAATCCTCAATGCTTTGGGAGGTTGGTTTGGTTTTTATTTCAACAAGTTTTGATTTTTTTTCTGCCATAAGAATTTCTTTGTTGAGATTACGGTATTTGATAATTAAAAACCTGTCTTTTGTTCGTCTGCTGGAAGAATAATGAGAGCGAGACTCCCTTTCCTAAAAAATATAATCTTCAAAAAAAGTCCGTTTGCTATAAAATCAACATCAATGCCCCCATTTGTAATTGATAAGGAGCTCAATGTCGGGATGAATGCTTTTGGCCACCGGGCAGTTGGTTCCGGTTCTTTCCAAAATTGTTTTGTCTTTTTCATTTTCAATTGCAGGCAGAGAAACGGCGACTTCAATTTTTGCTACGCGCCGTGGATCGCTTGCCATATGTTTGGTGACGTCGGCCTTAGCGTTGGCAATGTCAATGTTCATGTCGGCGGCCTTGATGCCCATGGTCGTGAGCATGCAGGTTGCCAGCGAAACACACATTAAATCAGTAGGAGAAAACCTTTCGCCTTTGCCGCGGTTGTCGGTTGGGGCATCGGTTTCCATAGAAGAGCCGCTTTGAAGATGTTCGGCTTCGCAGCGCAAATTTCCGGTATATATTATTGAAGCAGTCATTGTCTTATTTTTGTATAAATTTACAGCACTAATATTATAAAAACACATGCGCAATTTAATTTTCTTTTTCGTAACCGCTTTCCTCTCCCTCAATTCGTTTGGCCAAAGCGCCAAAAAACAACGCCAGCTGGAAAAAAGAGAGCATGTGAATTCCCTTATCAGGCAGGAGGAGGAAGGGGTGATTAGCTATAAAAAAAGTTTTGTTTTCGGAGCGAAGCTCATTTCCGATGGCTATGGAATTTCGTTTGAAATGGGAAGGGCGCAATCCGTAAAAAAATCCATTTTATACCAGTTGGAAATCACTGAGCGAAAGCATATCAAGGAAGAAAAAGTAAGCAGTCTTTTTTCCAATTCAAATCCTTATATCTATGGAAAAGAGAATTTCTTTTATCCTGTGAAGCTCGGGGTTCAGCAGGAAACGCTTTTGGGAAACAAATCGAACAAAAACGGAGTGAGCGTTACTGCCAATTACGGCGGCGGCATTGCTCTCGGGCTTTTGAGGCCTTATTACCTCCAGGTTCAACAAGGAAACAGCATTAATTTTATTAAATACAATTCCGCCGATAGTTCCGATTTTTTAAACAATCGAATTTATGGCGGTCCAACTTTTGCAAAGGGCTGGAGCGATATGACGCTGGTTCCCGGCTTGTATGCAAAAGCTGCGGTGCGATTCGATTATGGCAGTTATAATGAGGTGGTTTCCGCTGTAGAAGTGGGAGTGACGGGCGAAGTGTATTCAAAAAAAATTCCACAGCTTGCTCATAATCCTGAAAAGCAGTTCTTTTTTGGCGGTTATGTAGCCCTGCTGTTTGGCAAAAGAAAATAAGGGCGTGCCATCTTTTAATCCAATAAATATTTATTAGAAATGAGTGAAGAAATTGTTGCAGCAGAAGAAGTGAAACCTAAAAAACCATCATGGCTAAGGGTGAGATTGCCCATCGGGGAAGAATACAAGCAAGTAAGAAATCTTGTAGATAAAAATAAGCTTCACACAATTTGTGAAAGCGGAAATTGCCCGAATATGGGCGAGTGCTGGGGTGAAGGCACCGCGACTTTTATGATCCTGGGAAACATTTGCACGAGAAGTTGCGGCTTTTGTGCAGTGGCAACCGGAAGGCCCGTTATCAGTGGATTGGGACGAACCAAAGCGGGTGGCGGAAGCCATTCATTTAATGAAAGTGAAACACGCAGTCATCACTTCTGTTGACCGCGATGAGTTGAAAGACGGCGGATCAATCATCTGGCAAAATACCATTAAAGCGGTGCGCGAATTGAATCCTGGAACTACTTTGGAAACACTGATTCCCGATTTTAAGGCGGAAGAAGAAAATATTTATCGCATTATTGAAGCAGCACCCGATGTCGTGAGCCATAACATTGAAACTGTGGAAAGGTTAACGCGTACTGTCAGGATACAGGCGAAATATTGGCGAAGCATGGAAACCTTGCGGATCTTGAAAAAGGGCGGCATGAGAACAAAAAGCGGGATTATGCTTGGCCTTGGAGAAACGAAAGAAGAAGTGGTGCAAACGCTCCGGGATTTGAAAGAAAGTGAGGTCGATGTAATCACTATTGGCCAATACCTTCAGCCTACTCAAAAACATTTTCCCGTAAAACGCTTTGTTCATCCTGATGAATTTGCAGAGCTGCGTGATATCGGTTATGAGACAGGCTTTGATTATGTAGAAAGCGGTCCCCTGGTGCGTTCTTCCTACCACAGCGAAAGGCATGTTTTTCCTGGTTTTGGAAAAAAAGAATGGGAGAGGTTAAAAGCGCTGAAAGCGGAAAAAGCAGCCCTGAATGGGTAAGAAAGGGACTGTTTTTTCCGGAACATCCTCGTAGCATTTTATCGAAAATTATTAGAATGCACTTTTTTTTCTGAATGAATGCCAAAATTAAATGAAAACAAACCTTTTATGTTTACTGCTTTTTGTTGTTTCATGCTGCCAGGCGCAAAGCAAATGGATAAATATCGATTCTCTTTACCAGCCACTTCCAGCCTCGTTGCATATTTATAAATCGTCGGATTCCTTAGATGGAAAACCGAACGTTATGTATTATGCTATCGCAGATCTCAAGGACAGAAATTTGAAATTCACCAGCGATACTTCAATGAACCGCAGGCTTACGCCCTTAGAGTTTTACAACAAAAATAATGATCCACTTCTGGTTGTGAACTGCTCCTTTTTTTCCTTTGCAACGAATCAAAATCTGAACGTTGTTGTTAAGGATGGGAAACAAATTTCTTATAATCAGGAAACGCAACCTGCCAGGGGGAAAGATACGCTCACTTATTTTCATTCTTTTTTCGGGGCACTTGGGATTTCAAAAAAGCGCCATGCTGATGTAGCCTGGCTTTATACGGATTCTTCAAAAAAATATCCTTTTGCCTCCCAAAATCCGGTTCATTTTTTTAGAGATTCTGTTCAAAAAGTGAATTTGAACTATATAAAAAGCAGGACCAAAAGTCAATCTCCTTCCGTTAATTTTTCCAAATGGAAAATGGAAACCGCTATTGGTGGTGGGCCGGTTTTATTGCAGCACGGTCAGATTCTCATCACAAATAATGAAGAAAGGAAATTTGCGGGAAATGCCATCAATGACCGGCATCCAAGAACCGCAATCGGTTATACCAAAGGTGGTAAATTGATCATCCTTGTGTCGGAAGGAAGATCAGAATCTGCCGCAGGTATGACGTTGATACAGTTGGCGCAAACTTTAAAAGATCTTGGCTGTGAAGAAGGTCTAAACCTGGATGGTGGCGGAAGCACCTGCCTGCTGGTTAATGGAAAGGAAACGAATTCACCGTCCGATAAAGGAATTCAACGGCCGGTTCCTTCCGTATTTTTAATTGAAAGGCGCTGATAGTTGGTGAATCAAAAAATACCAGCCTTAATTTTGGTTTTATCCATAATGTATGAACACGTAATACTTAAAAAAAATCTTCGTAAAAAGTCCGTTTGCTGATACTTTCGTTGTGATCTTTTCAGAGTAACAAACAGCTGCGCCAGTTGATGCACACAAGCAGGGCGTGTAATCCCTAAAAAAATCTGCGTAAAAAGTCCGTTTGCCAGTAACGAACAATCACAAGTTTGGAGTGGCATCCGGTAGGTAAAATTCTTCAAAAAAAGTGCGTTTGCTGGTAGCTCACGAGATCTCGCGCCAGTTGGATGGTATCGTTGCGGCACAAGAAAGCCGCCTAATCTCTTAAGCGGCTCTCTTAATTCAATTCTTAATTCAATCCGCGACTATTCTCTATCCACATTCAGGTTTTCCACTTTTCCTTTATTCCAGGCTTTCAGTTCTTTTTTATAATTTTTCCTGTTCTGCTTTGTAAGCTGGGAATCATCCAATGCGAGCAGGTTAGGACTGCCGCCATTCACCCAGGCAGTGTACCAAAAATTCGCCAGATCCTGGATGGAAAGCCGCATTTGCTGCTGTACCATTCCATTCATCGCAGTGTGGAATTTTTGCGCGTACTCATCAGAAACAATAGGAGAGTTGTAGAACAGCACTGTTTTTCCTGAGCTATCTTTCTTGTACATGTTTTCGGGGTTGATGGTTTCCCTTACTTTCTTGTCAGCAGCCAGAAGCGGCGCAACCATTGAATGAGATTGTTCTATAATTTTCCAGGTTTCAGCAGTAACGTCGCTGATATATTTTGCGGGTTCTGTTTTGAAGTTGTAATCTTTCCCAAACATCTGCGGCAAAGTGCTTTCCCACAAGGAATGCACTCCTTTTTGATTGGTTAACTGGCCATCATGATTTGACGAAGTGTGCAAAGGAACATGAGCGTCTTCAAGGTAATGAGCTAATTCAGAAGACAGGAAAAGAATTTCGGATTTATTTTTTTTCCTGAATGACTGGGTAAGTTTTTCCAATACATTCTGGATTTGCCAGGGAAGGGAGCCGGTTTTGCTCAAAAAGGCACTGTCATATTTTGTGTAGGCTTCTTTTGTCGTTTTAGGAAAGGCATTTAAAGGCACATTTCCAAAATCTTCTACATCGATATAATGTCTTGGCGCTTCATTCTTGTCGTTGATCAGGGCGCGCCTTAAATCGGGCTGCACAGCGGCTTCAGTAATATAGTCAATATGGTTGTAATAAAATACGCGCATACTTTCCGGCAGGGCGAAAACCGCCGCACGGCTGATGTGTTTATGTCCCCAAGATCCCCAGGCGAAAACGAGGGAATATGCTTCCGGTTATCAATAAAGAAATAAATGTGATCCTTAAAGTCTTTGCTTTCATCTGTTAAAAATGTTGTGGTTAAATATGATTTGAAAATGGTTATAAAAAGCGATAAATATAGTGATGATGGCTGAGAAGCAGGCTGGATTTCTGGCATAGTTATTTATTAAATTTCTTTAAATCACGGGCCATGGAAATGATGAGGAAAAGTATCCGGAACCACCGGAGCTCAGAAAACAAAATATACCTCCTTTAAAAAAAATAATCCGGTATTTGTTTATCGGCATAGCAGTCGCTTTTGTAATTGTTTTAATCTTTTCACTTATCTTTTGGATGAGAAACCGGTAAGTGCTAAGTGATTAATAATCCGTTTCAGATTTTAATGGTCGTGAAAGGAATTTTTTATTTTTATTTTCTGGTTCCTTTATTGGTTCATTACTTCAGGTTTTTTAGTTTCAGTTTTCCTTGCAGTATCTTTTTTAGATTCTGCAAATACATTTACCGGGCCGATGACTTTCTTGTCTTCAGGTTTTGCGATTTTTCTTTTGCATGCCCGAAATCAGATTCAACAGGAACATTTGTTGGTGACCTTCATAATCGCCTGCATCGCCATTCCCCTGGTCTTCAGAAACATCACTTCCTTCTCCATGCTGTACAATGGCTGCAGAAATTCTGGTCGGCAAAAATAGGATCATTGTTGAGTTCTGCTGGCTTTTCGAATTCTGCTTTGGGATCGATTCCGAGATTTTTATCAGCATATACTTTTTGCATAAAATAAGCGAATTCCGGCATCGCCATTTCGTTTCCGCCGTAAGTTTGCCTTATCTTCAAAAAAGGGTCATCGCATCCCACCCATGCACCAGCAAGTAGTTGTGGGGTATATCCTATGATACCAACCGTCTGTATTTTCATTGGTGGTTCCAGTTTTTCCGCCCATTGGGCTTTGAATTCCAAATTTATCCCCTCATGCCATGGCCGGTTCCAAAATCAACTACACCCTGCATCATTCTATACATAGTGTAGGCATCTACTTCGCTTATTACTTGTTTGGATTCTGCCTGGAAATTTTGTAACACATTTCCGTTTCTATCTTCAATCCTATTTAAGATAAACAGGTTCGGTATTGAAACCTCTGTTGGGAAACATA
Source organism: uncultured Chitinophagaceae bacterium (assembly GCA_963696835.1). Lineage (GTDB taxonomy): Bacteria > Bacteroidota > Bacteroidia > Chitinophagales > Chitinophagaceae > Ginsengibacter. The sequence continues at coordinate 206,537 of CAVOLS010000003.1, forward strand.
GTATAAGCCCTCAGCATTTCAATCAGCTGAATATCTGCTGATCCTAAAGCAATAGAAGGCACAATAGGAATATTACTTTTTATGCCACATAGATGCGCAAAATCGGCGGTTTTTTTCGGCCCAATCCGGCTCATTAAATCATAAGCCGCGGCATTTAGATGATTTTGCCAGGCAATAGGCCATCGTGCCGCCAGCGCCCGAAATTGTTTTATTGGCAAGCGTAATTGATTTGCCCCCGATATAGCTTTCGGGTGTAAGGCCTGCATCTGTAATGGCCAAAGTATAAAGAATAGGCTTAAACGTAGAGCCCACCTGCCGGTTGGTAGTAACATGATCATATTTAAACCATTTAAAATCAATGCCACCTACCCAGGCTTTTATTTCTCCGGTTACCGGATCCATAGCACAAAATGCAGTCTGCATCATTTGCTTAAAATATTTTATGGAATCGATCGGTGTCATTACGGTATCGGTTTCACGTTTGGCATTCCATGCAAATACTTTCATACTCACCGGCACATAAAATGATTTTTTTATTTGCTCATCCGTCGCGCCACCTTCTTTCATATATTTCCAGCGGTCACTTTCTTTCATTGCCCGGTTTAAAATATCTTCTTGTCCTTTCCATGCATTTTTACCCAACTGGCGGTTAAAATTCTTTTGCATGGCGGTCATGTGTTTTACCACTGCTTCTTCTGCATACAGCTGCATTTTTGGATCAATGGTGGTGTAAATTTTCAAACCATCGCGATATAGATCATAATTATTTCCTGTTTTAGGATCGTTATGCGTTTTACACCAATCAGTCTAGTTTTTTTGCCAAAACAGAACGGAAATAGGGAGCAATTCCCATGTTTTCGTCCAATTTTTTATACTTAATTCCTAAAGATTTCTTTTTAAACATGGTGGCCGCCGAGGATGTGAGCACATCATTACGAACCATTTGATCGAGCACTGTATTCCGCCGCGCTAAGAGCTGCATCCGGATGCCTGACAGGATCATATTGGCCCGGGCCTTTTAACATTCCAACTAACAGAGCCGATTCATCTGTAGTAAGTTCGGAAGGTTGCTTTTTGAAAATATACAAGCGACGCGTTTCTAATACCATACACATTCAACCAGGATACCCTGTTGAGGTATAAAGCGATAATTTCCTGTTTGGTAAAATTTTTTTCAAGCTTCAGCGCTACGATCCATTCTTTTATTTTATCTATTCCTCTTTTTACCATGGTGCCGCGGCCTTGTCCCAAAATGTTTTTGGCAAGCTGCTGCGTGATGGTGCTTCCACCTCCATCTTTACCAAGCCCCCATACGGCACGGGCAATGCTTCTCGCATCTACTCCTGAATGGCTGTAAAAACGTTCATCCTCTGTAGAGATCAAAGCTTCAATCACTCGCGGGGGAAATGTCTTTATAATCAACCGATACCCGGTTTTCTGCATAGATCTTTCCCATTAATGTATTGCCGTCATTTGCATATATTTCTGATGCCAGGTTCGCCTGTGGATTTTCCAATTGCTGGAGCGAAGGCAGTTTTCCCGAATAATCCAAAATTGGCTGCGGCCAGCAATGAGGATAAAAAGTGCGCAATCCGATGACCACAATGGTCCAAAGAATTTTTACGCATGGTTTTACACTTTTTGCCTGCTTCTTCTTTCGCAAATTTTTATTTTGAGTTTGCATTTTGATTTCTTTAAACGAAAATTAAATGTAACGATGCAGATTTTAATTGATGCTAAAAGTTATTTAAAATTTTCCGGGATATTTTTGATTCAACAGATCAATATACGCCTGTAGGTTTTTATTTTCTTTTAAAAGTTCAAGGTTTGTATTTGAAATAATGTAAAAAGAATATTTATCTGCCGGTAACCAGGAAACTTCTGCTGCCGCATTGCGTTTTATTTTATCTAAATAATTGATTGCTGCATCGGCATTTATAAATTGAGAGAAAATCAACAGGGTTCGTTCCTTATCCAAAGTATCTTTTGTGATCTCAAGGTTAAGCGCATAAAATTTTTCACGGTTGTATCTTGTAAAGGCGTTCCTTGCTTCGCTGCTATAAACCGGGTCTACTTTGTTCAAAATCATCACTACATATTGAGGCACATTTGGATCAAATGTAAATGAGGCATTGCTTACCGCTTTTGGTAATTGTTTCTCCGGATTAATAACCGCTTTTTCAGGCGTTACTGCCTCCACTTTTTTCTCTATTTTATTAATAGGAGCAGGTGTAATATTTTTTGTAATTTTCGTGTCATCAAAAACTACAATCTGCGAATCTTCTTTGGCTCTTTCAATATGAAGGTTTGTTAAATAATTTTCAATACTATCCCTTCTGCTTAAAACATCAATCATAATCGCAGCTTTTTCTTTCATTGGTGATCCGGGAAATTTTGAAATTACCTGGTTAAGCAAATTAATAGCCATGCTATCCTTCCGCTGATTGATGTAATAAACTGATTGAATATAGAGTAACTGCGGGTTCCAATAACTGTTGCCATAAAGGCTATCTGCCATTAGTTTTTCTTTGCTGGCTTCTGCAAAATTTCCTTCAATAAATAAATTATAGATCTTATCATAGCGCATCGTTGCAGCCGTATCTTTTAATGGATGGATTGAATTTCTCCGGGTGCAACGCATATTCGGCAAATTTGGTTTTTGAAAAATTATTTAGCAAAAGATTTTTATAAAAATTTGCCTGTGCCAGGTTGCCCAGTTTATTATAGCAATAAAAAAGGTTCATATACAATTCACCATTATACAAACTATCCGGGAAACGCTTTAGTGAACTCAGATAGGTATGAATAGCCGCGGGGTAATCTTCCAAAAGGTTTTGATAATTTTTTCCAAGCTGAAACAGTGACGTTGCGATTTTAATATTGGAAGTATCCATCATAGGCTTTGTAAGCGGCACATTTGCTGAAGAGCCCCTCAGTAGAAATATCCTGCTGGTAAAAAACCGCTGGGGACGAAAGCGTCCTGATATTCATCGAGGTGTCACAGTTGCAAAGGGATCCTGTTCTGGGTTTCGCCAAGTCGTGGTTTACTGTTTACTGTTTCGGTCGGCGGTAGTACCCACTGCCTTTGGTCTGCAGCTGAATTGCGCCGCCAGTTATCTACATTTTGCCTTTTGCCCCAAATTCTTTTAAAATCATTATAGCCTTTTGATTTTACCGATGTATTATAAAAGTACCAGTCACCTTTTGTTTCGTTATTAGACAAAATATCAGCAGGCTGATTTTTGGTATTAAAAAAATCGCTGCGGAATTTATTATCACTATCATCTTCTTTTATGCCCGCTCTTCTTTTTAATTTTTTAGATAATTTTTTTAGGAACAAATCTCGGTCTGCAGGTAATAATGTAGGCGATTATTTGCAGACTGTCTTCCCTTTCAATGAGGTTGATATGCATTACAATTTGTTGAAGCGCATTTCTTCTTTGCCTTAATGTTGGTAATGTCGCCAAGTGTAGTATCACTTAGTTGCAGGCTGTCATAAAAAGCAAATGCTTCCTTGTAATTTTTTTGCGATAACTTATTTCCGCTAAATTAAGAAACGATTTGTTTTTTACAGGATACGTTGGCCGGGTTATAAAAAACACTTCTTTTAAAAAATGAAATGGCTGCCGCGGTGTCTGGAATGTCCAAAGCTAGCTCAGCCGCAGAATAAAAGATCAATGTCGTGGTAGAGTTCAAATTTATCTTTTTTGGCCATGCGCAAAAGGTATTTATACTCTTTTCAATTTCAGCAGGATCCTTGCTTTTAAGCATTTTTGCTTTATTCAGATTGGCATAAATATCCATCAGGGGGTCTGTAGTATGGTTGATCGCTTTATCATAATAATCAGACGCAGTATCCTGTTATTCTTCATTTCATAAATTTGCGCTATCAGGTATTCTCTTCTTGCCTTATCCTGCAGGTCAATAGCAGTGGGAAGCGCATTGATCATGTGGCCTACAGCGCTATCATACAGGTGTTGCTTAAAAAACCAATAGCCCTGGGCGTCTTCCAGCGCATTGTTTAACCGTGCAGGAAATAAAGGATCATTTGAAAGCGTATTGATCAATCCGGCTGCATCAGAATATTCGCCCATTTCGGTCAGCGTTCTTATCTGCCATACCAAAGCATCATTGCGGCTTGGCGGACGGGAGAAAGCTTTATTAATTAAATTTCTATTTTCCTTACTGGAGATAGTCAACGCGTGATTATTGTCATTTTCATTTGACCCAACAATTAACTGATCATCTTCTGATTTCTTTTTTCTTGGAAAAAGATTGTAATTAATAAATTGGAAAGTCATGGAGGCAGAATCGAAATCCTTGCGCAGGTAGTAGGCTTTTCCAATCAGCAGGTATAAATTATCTACCCAATCGCTGCGAAGGTCATGTAATAAAATTCCGGCGGTGGCCTTTATAATTACCGAATCAAGCTCATTGTTTTGTGAAGCAGTATTTTTAAGGGAATAACTATAGTAAGGCAATAAAGTGGTATAATTATCTTTATTGGCCAATCTTGCTCTTTCTATTACCGAATTAATTTTATTGTTGGCATTAAAAAAATAATTATAATGGCTTACTGTATTTTGGATAAATCTGCGCGGAACTGTAAACTTTTTGTCGCCGGTTTTTTCTGATTTAAGTACTTTATTTTTAAATTTTTCTGGTTTGTCTTTTTCTAAATCAAAAGTAATTTTGCCTAATTGCGCATAAACTTCCGGAAGCAAAAAGCAGGAAAACAATAAAGCAAAAAGATACTTAATGAGCCGTTGGTTCATGAATATTAAATTTTTTATAAAAAGCAAGTATATGCAAAAAAAGTTATTTTGACATTAGCTTTCTTTTTGCAAAATTATTTTAAAAATACGGTTATTTTAAGCTTAAATGGCAATATATTCCTGGGGTACACTATTTTTAACAACCTAAAATTATATTATGGCTTTGCCTGTTGGCACTACATCTTTAAAACGCTTAAGAAACCGGTATCGGCTGGTAGTAATCAATGAGGATACCTTTGAAGAAGTAGTAACTTTTAAACTTACTCGCTGGAGTGTGTACATTGCATTGAGCGCTTTTTTTGTAGTATTGGTAGGGCTTACTATCTCTTTGATCGCTTTTACTCCTTTAAAATTGTACATTCCCGGTTATGGTGTGGCCGGTAAAGCGCAGGAATTTGAAGCGTTAAAAGTAAAAGCAGATTCTATTGAGCACGTACTAATCATTAAGCAGAAATATATTAATGACATTGAAAAAGTATTAAAAGGAAATATGGTATCATTGGATACCACTACTTTAAAAGTGACTAATATTGAAAAGAGCCCAGTCCCGAAGAAGAAAAAAGAAAAGAAGATAAAAAATATTAACATTTTGATCGACAGAAAAGAAAGTAACAGACAATTAATGCAATACGCGGGCCTTGCCATGCAATTCCTGGTAAGCATTGCGCTGGGGGTTTTTATCGGTATCAAATGCGATGAATGGCTGAATATTTCATTCCCTTTGCTTGGTGTGGCTTTTGCCATTGCTGATGATAATTGGTATTATTGTAAAAATTATTAAAGACACCTCGAAAAAATGAACAATCCAATTATTAAAAAATTTATTCCTGTTATTTTTCTTTTTGTTTTTATTAATATACTGATCTTTCATTTTTAAAGCTTTTTTAGTACAAAATGGTTTTGAAATAAATTTTTTGGTTGTTGCTAACCTGGTTTTATTTTTATTAAGCTCCTTTGGTTTTTATGTCCAGACAAAAGGGGTACATTCAAAAAATATCAATGCTTTTATTCGCGGGGTATATTCATCTCTTTTGATGAAGATGTTTGTGATTGTTGCGGCTATATTTATTTATATTTTTATAGCAGGCGGAGAAGTAAATAAGCCATCATTATTTGCTTCGATGGCCTTTTATTTATTATATACTTCCATAGAAGTGATTCAGTTAATGAAAATTGTTCGTAAAAAACCCAATGCTTAAAAAGGAATCTCCATTATATCAATTGAATTCATACATTCCGGAAGGGGCTTTTGATGGGGTAGTTGAATATATTGTGCAGCATAAAGTTCATCTTACCATTACCCGTGAGCGACAAACCATTCTTGGAAATTACCGCCACCGGCATTTAAATAAAAATCATCGCATTACTGTAAATGGCAATTTAAATAAATATTCATTTTTGATCACTTTGCTGCATGAGCTTGGGCACTTGCTCGCTTATGAAAAGTATGGAAATAAGATCCCGTCGCATGGCGCCCAATGGAAAGATGAATTTGGAAAAATACTGGCAGGTTTTATTTCCAAAAAAATATTTCCCACGGATATTGAAAGAGAACTTCTGTTAACGCTGAATAATCCTGCAGCAAGTTCTTGCGCAGAGGCGCCTTTGCTAAGAGTTTTGAGAAAATATGACCCGCACAAGCCCGGTATATTTTTATTGGAAGAATTGCCTGAGAAATGTTTTTTCAGAATAAAAAACGGACGCACTTTCAGCAAAGGAAACAGGGTAAGAAAGCGTTTTTTATGCCAGGACATGGCCACACAAAAGATGTATTTATTTAGCCCGGTAGCGGAAGTGCTGATTGTGAGGTGTGAGCCACTATTTTGGTCATTGTTAAAGCTGAGATTAAGACTTTACTGACGGAGACCAGGCTTCCTTCCTTTTTTCATAACCTATTGGTATGGGGGTACTCTAATTTTCTTCCCTGAAATAAACCTTGTAAAAATTCATGTTCTTGCTTTCGTCAAAGCCTTTTTCGATTAATTCATTGTTTCCGTGAATATAAATGTGAAAGTTTTTATCGAGTTTTAATACGCTTTTATAAGCGCGCGCCTGCTTTTTTACCGCCTGAATGGCTATTGAAAAATTGTCAGAAATTTCGGTTTCATATTCCTTTTCATAATTGGATTTGTATTCTTTAAAAGACTCGATTCCGCGGGAGTCGCCGATCACTTCAGAAGAAAATTCATCAAGGTTAAATTCTTCCTTTTCCTTGAAATATTTCATGGACCGGTTGAGCATGTCTATCTTCTGCGCCTGCGTAATCTCATAGAGTTCGTCAACTTTCTCGGTTACGAAATTTTTATATACACTAAGTGTGTTGTTGGTTTGATTAAAATTGTCGTTGCGGATGGCAAGTTTCAAAAACTCATCGATCCAGTAAACCGTATCTCCATTTTTATTGTTGTCTATCACTGCAACCTTGTAGCCGGCTTCTTTATCCGTATTAAAGATCAGGCAGCCTTTGTCCAGCTTTTTTATATTGATGGCTTCCTGTTCATAATTCATATCGAAACCTTCACTGCCCGGAAAAACCTTTAAATAAGTTTCCTTCGATTCCGACTTGAAGATGCCAATAGCGTCCCAAAGTTCGCCTTCAATCTGCATGCTGGAAAACCGTGTTACATACAATTCGCCGGGTTTTATTTTGGGATGATTGGAAACATCATGTAAATGCTTTGTGATCAACCCGGAATTTTCATGGAAGGTTTCCGGATCATTAAAGATCGTTTCTGCAAAGTGGTAAAGTTCATTCAACTTCAGATCGCCGGAAGAATGCGAAAACCGGTACACTTCATTCACCTTTTCAAAAGGAGATAAAAAATATTGCAGCAGTAAATTGCTCAAAGTCTCGTCTTCTAAAGTAAAGGGTTGTGCAGATAATTTATATTTTTCATCAAGCAACTTGTTGCCCGGCTGATGTATGGAAACCGCATGAAGCGTTGCGTCGCAGAAAGAGATCATTAGTGATTTGTATAATTGAAGTTGAAGGTAAAAATCCCGCAAAGAAAAGTAATTATCCGCGAATCGACAGAGCGGATTTTTTATGTCATTTCATTGCCATCGCACATGAATAATTGCTATTTGTTAATAAGATTTTACAGAAAAAAACTCCTCGTCAAATAGGTTGCATTTTAATGGTTCATCTTTGTTAAAACTCAACTTTATGGATGTCCAAATAATTTACTTTTTAGCAGGAATGCTCATTAGCGCCATTGCAGCCTATGTTTTGCACCGAATTTGGCTGAAGAATCAAACGGCGCCTTTGCAGGAAAGAATCCGGCAACAACAGGTTGTCCAGGATGAATTGCAGCAGCAAATCCGGCAGTTGCAAAATGAAAAAGACGCTTTGCTTCCTGAGGCAACTAAAGCTGAACTTTTGAAAGAATCTTTACATCAGCAGATTTCAGCATGGCACACTTTGCAGGCAGAATATGATTTGATGAAAAGCCAGTTTATTGCGGCGAAAGAAAACCTTAAAAACGCGGAAGAAAAGCTTTCATCTCAAAAAGAGGAACTTAATGAAATAGGAGAACGATTCCGCTTTGAATTCCGGAACCTGGCTCAAAATATTATGGAAGAAAAAACCCAAAAATTCACAGAGGTTAATGAAGAAAAAATGAAAGCGATCCTGGAGCCGCTGAAAAATGATATTGGAATTTTCAAGCAAAAGGTCGAGGAAACTTATGACAAGGAATCGAAACAAAGATTTTCGTTGGAAAGGGAAATCGCGCGCCTTGTGGAAATGACTCACCAGGTTAGCACCGACGCAAACAATCTCACTACTGCTTTGAAAGGGAACAATAAAATGCAGGGCGATTGGGGTGAAATGATCCTTGAAAGCCTGCTGGAAAACAGCGGCCTGCAAAAGGGTAGGGAATATTTCTTACAGGAATTTATTCGTGATAAGGCTGGAAATATTGTCAAGGATGAAACCGGCGCCGGACTTCGGCCAGATGTCACCATTTGCTATCCTGATGAAAGAAAAATAATTATTGACAGTAAAGTTTCGCTCGTCTCGTGGGAGCAATGCATCTCCTGTGAATCGAAAGAAGACCAGGTGAAATTTCTTCATCAGCATATAAAAAGCATAAGGAATCATGTTGATGGCCTTTCAAAAAAGAACTATCCGAAATACGCGTTAGCATTGGATTATGTGTTGCTTTTCATTCCTATTGAGCCGGCTTTTCTGGAAGCCGTCAAGGCTGACAAGCAACTCTGGAAATATGCATGGGATAAAAAGATTTTATTGGTTTGCCCAACGAATTTATTTTCCGTTTTAAAAATCATCGCCGATTTGTGGAAAGTGGAACAGCAAAATAAAAACGCAGTCGATATTGCAAAAAAAGCCGGATTGTTGTATGACAAATTCTGCCTGTTCCTTGAAAATTTTGAATCCGTAGGAAAAAAAATAACAGAAGCCAGCAACAGTTATGAAAGTGCTTTCAGGCAACTGCACTCCGGTCGGGGGAATGTGATCAGCAAAATCGAAGAATTAAAAAAGATGGGTGCGAAAGCAGAAAAGCAATTGCCGGATCATGTGCTTTTTATTGAGAATTGATGGCTGGTTCCGGATTGAATCTATGGCCTGACATAAGTTTTCAATGAAAAAAACCGTTTGGAAAAAGTCTGCTTAGAAATAAAATTTTCAGCAAATAAGAATGTATAACAGGAAAAATTTAGATGAAATACAAGTAATCCGTTGTCTGAATGAGAAACGAAATTTATTTAAAATTTACAAATGACTTTTAAAACATCAAGTGAAATATTTATTTGTGGTATTGATGCTATTCAATTGAACATTGATAAAAATTCTTCCGCAATTTTAAGTGATATTGAAGAAACTCTACACATAATAGAAGGAGAATTTTTTTATTGTGATCTATTAGTTGATGCCAAATTAATTGTAACAGAAAAACAGTTTGACGAACTGCTAAATATTCAACCCATTTCAATTCATAAAATCGTTGACTCCAAACTCTATATTCATTCATTTACTAACCAAAATAGAAAGTTATTCAATGATCTGAATAAGCAGATACTTTTTGTTTCGATTGAAGAGGTTGATACAGAAGATGAATACCTTCTTTTTAAATTACTCTAAAATATAAAAAATGGAAATTAAAACACTATTTGAAACTTAGGAAGTTTTAATCACTAACAAAATTGGGAGTGAAGAAATATTCACTAACTCAGGAATGGTAAATACCAATAAGATTTTAGACTTTGGTTTCTTTCCTTTGGGTTCAGGTATTTTAGCCGACAATAAGTGTCAAATCAAAAAAGCATCAATAGAGGATGGTGGAATAATGATACTTGGAAATGATTTTGGAACAGTTACATATATTGAAACAAAGTGTAAAAACAATAGAGAAAATAATAGTAAGACCATTACCAATCTATTAAGCTTGGGTCTAACTCCTGACATAACTTTTTTCACAAATTTTTATTTAGGATTACGCAATGACACTTTGCATCTCGGAACTACAATGACGAAGCGAATTAAGAAATTAGAGCAAGACTATAAAGATTTGTGCTATAATTTTTTCAAAGTTCAACTTGAAATGATAAACCCTAAAACCGTTATTTGCTTAGGTACAGAAGTTGGACAAACACTCTCTGACTACTCCGATTTGTTTAAAACATTTTCAAAGAAACACAGCACCATTTCCAACTTATACTCAGACAATTCAAAAGAAGATTATATTATTAATATAGATGACAATTATTTAGGAAAAAGAAAATTTATTTTAATTCCTCATCCTTCATATGGACACATTAACTGGGTAAAAAAAGACATTAAAAACAAAATAATAAAAGCAATAAATTATTAAACGACAGTTCGTAATCAAGAGATAAACTTTGGTACATAATCTGTACATTCTGATATTGAGCTTTGGTTTGAGTTGAAAAATCTCTGACATCCAATTCGTACAGAATTATGAAAACATCAAAAGAAGGTATTGATACGCTCATTGAAAACCTTGTAGCGCTTCTAAATCACGGACATGCTCATGTTTCTTTGGACAAGGCTCTTGCTGATATTCCTTTCGAATTGCTGGGCAGGAAAACGGAAGGGTTGCCCTATAGCATTTGGCAACTTGCGCAACATGTGCGGATAGCGCAGGCGGATATTTTGGAATTTTCGAGGAATGAAAACTATCAATCTCCCAAATGGCCGGAAGGTTACTGGCCATCGCAAAGCGAACCGAATTCAAGCGAGGATTGGAAGGAATGCCTGCAGCAAATTCAGGCGGACAGGAAAGCTTTTACCGATTTGCTTCGCCAGGCAGGTGAAGAAATTTACAAGCCATTTGATTACGGCGACGGGCAAAGTCTTTTGAAGGAAGCATTGGTGTTAGCGGACCACAATAGTTACCACACGGGCGAAATCATTGTTGCAAGAAGATTGCTTGGAAACTGGAAATGATTTAGAATCTCAATAACTCTCCTTGTTTTGCGTAAATTATTTTCAATTCAAGATCATTGGCCGCCGCAATTTGTTTTTTTATCATAGTTTCATTGTTGCCTGAAGGCTTGATGTGGGTGATGACAACAGGCAATCCTTTCATTGAATTTTTCCCTGCAAAGTCGCTCAAAACATCCATTTCTTTCATGAGCCACCGTGGCGTCAGGTGACCAAATAATTGCTTGTCGGGCTGTTCATCAGGAAAGGAAACTTCTATGAAAATCGCTTTCAGTTTTTTTGTTTGTATCAGGGGCGCAATTTGCTTCCATAATAATTGGAGCCTATCCGATTTTTCAACTTCGTCCGGACCAGTGTCGCCGAGATAAACCAGGTAATTTTCCTGATTCCTGATTAAAAACGCGGTGCTTTCATAAGGATTTCCATGACTTAGAGGAAAGGCGCTTGCATACAGGGCAGTATGTTCAACTTTTTTTTCAACGCCTGGTTCCAAAGGCATATACCGGTATTTATTTAATGTGGGCGCTTCTCCTTCATTGGTGAAGTTGGCCCAACCTTTCCAGGTGAAATATTTGTCTTTCAAAACTTCGATAATTGAAGGGAGGGCGTAAATGTTCTTTGCGGAATCTTCAGGGGAATTCAGGATCATTCCCGCCACGTGGTCAAGGTGAGCATGGGAAATAAAAAATGCCTTGATGGAATCTTTCAAAACCGCACTTGCATCCGCATGAAAAAGCCCTTTTGAAACCGCTTTGTTTATTCCGGAATAAACCGTGCCCGCGTCGAGGCATACATAAGCGCTGGAATTTGCGGGAGCGAGCATATAAGATGACAGATTGCATTCATCGCTGCCGCCTTTTACGCCCAAAGGAATTATTTTGAACGAATGCTGGGCTTGAAGATGAGCCGCTAATAAAGAAAGGAAAGAAAGAAAAAATAATTTCATTTCAGATCTGGTTGTTTTGCTGATGGTCAATTTGTTGAATGATAGTGAAATATCCTTTGTGAACGCTTTTCAAAAACAAAAAATATCCGAAAAAGATTCGTTTGCTGGAAACTTTGTTGTGTCAAATCTGTTTGCAACATCATTTACTCAAAGAAACGAAAATAACGATTTTGCAAATTGGGGTCTTAAAATATCATTCAATGCTTTTAAGTTAAGCCAGGCTGCTTCCATCCCAACGCTTCTTCTTTTATAATAAAACTTTGAAAAAAGGCCGTTTGCTGGAATTTGTTGGCAGAGGATTGATGAAAAGGCGAAGAGCCTGCGCTTTTCTGCTGAGGAAAGAATTATAGATCAGCGGCTCCGGATGTGGACAAGTATCCTTTTCCGCCTTAAGAGGTCATGATTTGAAAAACTGCTGGCGCGGAAAAGATACTGGCCGACAGCCGGACACTATCGCTGAGCAGGGATTCTTCAGCAGACAGCCCCAAATGCTTTCTCTTATCTGATAAAACTTCAGAAAAAGTGCGTTTGCTGAAATTTGTTTGAAAGAGGCTTATAATTTCTAAAAGTAGCAAAGGCATGACAATTGCCTACGTATATATTTTAACCCCTTAAAAAACAGCACCATGAGCGACAATAAACAGAAAATTGGCAATCCGGACAGGCAAAGAGTAAACATGTCTGAAAAGTATGAAGTAGAAAATTGGACAAGGAAATTTGGAGTTAGCCGTGAAGAACTGCAGAAAGCGGTGGATAAAGTAGGAAATGAATCGAAAGATCTTGAAGAATTTTTCAAAAGCAAGAGATGACCTCTTAACATTATTATGACAATGCATTTCCTACAACCGGTAAAAAATTTCCCGTTTGCAATCTGTCATTAAAGTTCTTTGGGAAATATTTCTACAAAAGCATGATATTCATTGCATAATGATATTTTCAGACCTATTATCAAATAGCTGGAGTTATTATAAAAAAGAAAAGTTTGCTTTTTTAAGCCGCTTATTTCCAGACATTTCAACTTTTCAGGAAAAATGAATGTGATAAAGCGGAGATGTTTAAATGCAATGATTTGGAAAACGGCATGTTTTTGCTTATATTCCTTGGTAATAAACATTAAAAAAGAATTAGTATGGACAAGAAAATTGCAAAAAAATCAATCCGAATTATGGAAGGAATTTTACCCTTTACTGAAAAACCATCGAGCAGGCATTTCAATGATAAAGAAGAAAACGGTATAAATGAGATAAGGGCTTCAGATTTGTTTTCCTTCTTTACAGCAGATATCATTAAAGAAGAAGTTATTTTCACCAGGTAAGTTGCTATCCGGCAATTTACCAATTTTGAAAAATCAGACCATAGCTTTCTTCTCTAATGATATCTTTCCATTGGTGAATGAGTTTTTTATATGCCTTTCCTACAGGCATGATTTTTCGATCAAGATCATATAAACCTAATTTATTAACATTTCCGGCATCATCGCGTAGGGCTGAATCCCAGTCAACCTGGTGGGTCAGGCTATACCAGGTGAATCCAACCACCGGAATTCCATCATGTTTTAACCGATGAACATTGGCCCATTGCTTTAGCAGCCATTCACTGCAGGCTGGCATTTTTATATTGGTTTCCGTATGCATAATTGGCAAGCGATAGCGGCGGTAATATTGAGCGGTAATTACATAATATCCGAAAATTTCTCCGGCTGCCTGCGTGAGCCCATTGGGATGAACGATATGTTCGTTGGTTACGTAATAATCGTTTCCCATAATACATCTTCCTTTCACCTGGTTTTCTGTAAACCATTGATATTCTTCTTCCGTCATCCCATTGCTAAGCAAATATTCATACATGGTAACGTTTAACGGGTAACCGTAGGTGAGGTCGAGGGAAAGGAAACGCTTTTGGTTCAAAAACCGGGCAAGTGGAGCGGCGGCCGGGTCGATGGCATGGAAATATTCGGAAGATTCGCTTTGGATAAAGGTTGCTTCCGGCTGAATCCTCAAAATTGCGTGCATTGCCATTACGTTTGCTTTGCAAATATGTTTCAGCGCGGTCACAAATGCCTGATCTGACTGGAGCCTTTCATTCCACCAGCCATATTGTGCGGAAAACATTGCGGCAATAAAGATCTCGTTAATCGGAGTATATAGTTGCAGATCGGGGAATCTTTTTGCGAAAGCTTCGGCATATTCAGCAAAATAATAAGGGAAATCAGGGTTTTGAAAATTTCCCATCCAGTCCGGAATGCCGAAGTGGCAAAGATCTACTATTGGGCAAATCTCCAGTTCTTTTAACCGGTTGAAAACCTGGTCAGTAAATGCCCAGTCATATTTGCCGGGACCTGTATGAGTGCTGAAATAGGGCGGGCCATACCGCAAATAGTCAATTCCAAGTTCCTTTACTAAAAGAAAGTCTGTTTCCCAATGTTCATAATGGCCGCATTTTTCCATTTCATCCACCCTTTTCGTCGTTCCATCGGGCAGCAGGATCGTTGGATAACTATTTTCTATCCCTGTTGAAAACATGAATTTTGTTCCTGGCATAATCAAATTATTTTTTCTTCAAAAAAGCGTTCGATCGCGTTTTGCAAGGGGGGAAGCTTAAGTCCTTTGTTGCTTTGTAAAACACTATATTCGGGCCGTTTAGCTTTCCAGTTCATTTCTTCCTGTGAACATGACAGGATATTTTTTTTGGAAAATCCTCCCCGCAAAGCAACTTCTTCCGCAAAATCATACCAACATAAAATTCCGTCATTGGTTAAATGCCAGATTCCTTTTTCTTCATCTATCAAAAGATCCAGCGCCCGATCCACGAGATCAGGCACATAGGTAGGGGAAACCGTTACATCTTTGACAACAGTGCAGGACTGGTTTTCTTTTAGGGAATTCAGCAAAAGGGATACAAAATTATATTTGTCCCAGGGCCCAAAAAAAGCACTGGTTCTGATGATTAGTGCTGAAGGAAAGTTATTTAAAGCCAAAAATTCTCCGTTTGCCTTGCTTTGGCCATAAATGTTCAGCGGTTTAACCGAATCCCATTCAAGATATGGCGCTTGTTTTTCGCCATCAAACACGAGATCTGAGGAAAAAGTCATTAACTGAATGCCCCATTTATTGCAAATTTTGGCCAGTGTTGCCGGGGCTTCCGAATTGATTCTGAAACAATTTTCTTTGTCGTCTTCTGCATCATCAACCCTTACATAACCGCAAGCATTGACTACGGCCCAGGGTTTATACAGGCTAATCGCTGCTTCAACCTGTTCCTTTTGGGTTATGTCAATTTCCTGATGCGACAATCCCCGGAACGCGATGGAACGCCGCTCACAAAGTTTCACAAAAGCGTTTCCTAATGTTCCCTTGCAACCGAGAATGAGCAGGGGCGGAGTTTTAGAATTTGTGCCTTCATTCTTATGTCCGGGATAGCTTTTGTGCCACCAGCCTTTTTCATGAAGGACGGGATGATTGTATTCACCGCTTGATGCGATGGATTTCATCATTTTTGCCAATGCTGTTGGCCGCAAGTTGTTTTTTGTGATGTCAAAAACTCCTATCTCGTAATGTTTTTCTTCTCTTGTAAGTAAACTGTTCCAATCAAAGGCTCCGAGCAGGGACCAGGCTGTTACAGCTTTGACCTGCACTTCTTCTTTTTGGAGTTCAAGACAAGTATCCCATGCCTCGCTGAACCAGCGCATCTGTTCTTCCCGCGAACAATTCATGTGTATTTCCGTCAGTGCCATAGGCAGCCTGTAGCGGTCCCATGCTTCCGTTAGCAAAGATTTAATCCCGGTTGGTTTTATTGCTCTTACTGCCGCTATGTCGGCATAAAAATGATTGGCGTTTCTTCCGTGGGTATTTTTTGGATACAATTCGACTTTCTCGTCAAGGTATCTTTCTGAAGTGACATAATAGTTAAATCCGGCAATATCCGGCGGGCAGGGATTCTCCAAAAAGAAGCTCATCATGCTTTCTTTTATTCCAAGGGAAATAAAATAATCCCAAAAAAAATGTTCCCTGTTTAACTTGCCGCAAAGAATATCGTAAGTAAGCCAGCGACGTTGGTTTTCAAAATCGGCCTGATAGGACAGTAGCGAAGTGCTGTGCGTTTTGGCCAGATCTTCTGTTTGAACCAGTTTTGCCATTGGATTTATTTTCCTGATCGCCTTCATCGATAGGACCACGGCCTTTAGCTGGTTGAAAAGCATCAAGATGAAATCAAGCTGGTTTTTTTTATGAGGAAACCAGCAACCATACAATCCGCTGAAACGCGCCGTGGTTAATGGTTCATTGACTGGAGTAAAATAATCGATCCACGGAAATTGACCTGCGACTTTAGAAGCGTATACAGCCAATTTCTCCGGGAATAAAGGATCGTTCAGGTGGGTGAAAGCCGGGCCGCTGCCATGATGAACCAAGCCTGCAATGGGAGAAATGTTGTACGATCTGATTTTTTCAAGCTGCCTGCACGTTCGGCTCCAGTGGATTCTATCCTCTTCTGAATTTTGCTGGTGCGCTTCCCATAAAACCGGATATCTGAGTGCAGAAATTCCCAAAGCGGCAATTTTATCAATATCATCCTCTCTTTCGTAATGCCGCGCGTATTGAAGCTGGTCGCGAAAACTATCCCCTATCCTGTTTATGGTACATTCTATTCCGCCCCAGAGTTCAAGATTGCATGATTGGTAGTTTGTGTCCATTTATCTGTTGTTCAGTTTCCTCGGGTAATAAAATTTTACGGTAGATTGCCAGCGCCTGGGCTACAACCTGATCCATGTTGTAGTATTTGTAAGTGGCCAGCCTTCCTGCAAAATGTACATTTTTTTCACGTTCTGCCAGCAGTTGATACTTTCTGTACAACTCAGCATTCTCCTTCCGGGGTACGGGATAATAAGGGTCTCCTTCGTCTTTCGGGTATTCATATACAATGGATGTTTTCGGGTGTTTTTGCCCGGTTAAATATTTGAATTCGGTGATTCTTGTGTATGGATGTTCATTAGGATAATTAACCGTTCCGGTAGATTGGAAGGTTTCCTGGGCTATCGTTTCAAATTTGAATTCGAGGGAACGGTAGGGGAGTTTTCCGTAGCAATAATCGAAGAAATAATCAATCGGCCCGGTATAGATCATTTTCTTAAAAGAAATGGTATCAACGATTTCCTTGTAATCGGTATTCAGCATCACTTTGATGTTAGGGTGATTGAGCATGTTCTCAAACATCCTTGTGTATCCATGAAGCGGGATCGCCTGAAAGGTATCAGTGAAATAGCGGTCGTCACGATTATTTCTTGTTGGAATGCGCGAGGTAACGGAAGCATCAAGCTCTGAAGGGTCGAGGTTCCATTGTTTTTTGGTGTAACCCTTAAAGAATTTTTCATACAATTCCCTGCCAACCTTGTTCACCACAACGTCTTCCGATGTCCTGATAACGTCCTTTTTTTCCGCCCTTGATTGCAAAAAAGCGTCCACTTCATTGCTGTTCAAATTGAGCCCATACAATTGATTGATGGTATTCAAATTGATGGGAATCGGAACCTGCATTCCATCAACACTCGCCAGCACCCTATGTTCATAAGGCCGCCATTCAGTGAAATCGCTTAGGTAATTAAAAACTTCCTTGCTGTTTGTGTGAAAGATGTGCGGCCCGTATTTATGAACCAGGATTCCTTCATTATTATAGTAGTCGTAAGTATTTCCGCCAATATGATTTCTTTTATCGATCAGCAAAATTTTTTTCCTACTGTGTGTTGCAAGCCGTTCCGCTAATACACCTCCCGCCAAACCAGCCCCTACAATCATATAATCAAACATAAACTTTGCTTTTTTTTGTATTATCTTTTGTTTTTATCATTTTTTTATCAAGCGCATCCTCAATCAGTGCCGACATTTTGCTCCATGTTTTATTCCAGGAAATATTTGCCAGGAACGCATCAACTTTGTTGTTCCATTCCGTTTTGTTATTCAAGGTCAAGATTTTTTCTGCTGATTTGATAAATGCATCCGCATCATCTGCGATCTCCACCAGGCCTTGTTTTCCATAAGGCTTAACTACGTCGGAAATTGATGTTGAAATAACAGGTTTGCCTCCAGCAAGGTATTCCGGAGTTTTTGTCGGGCTGATATATTTTGTGGCTTGATTCAGCTCAAATGGAAGAATTGCAATATCCCATCCGGATAAATAGCCGGGAAGTTCTTTATAATCCTTCCGGCCTAAATAATGAATGTTGCTCTTCTTTGGAAGATGTTCCGGATCAATTTTTATTACCGGTCCCAGCAATACAAAATGCCAGTCAGGCCTCAATGATGACAGTTCATCGATCAATGAAATGTGAAAACGTTCATCGATAACTCCATAGAAACCGAAACGCGGGTGGGGAATATGCTTTTGATCAATGGGATCTTCTTTAAAAATTCTCGCTTTAAGGAAATGCGATTTGTCGATGCTACTTGGAAATGGATGAATATTGTGATGCAAATGTTTTTTTGCTTCATACAGGCTATGGCCGCCGGTAAAAACAAGATCCGCGGAATTGAAGAGCGTCTTCTCGTTCTCTTTCAAATTTACCGGAGCGAAATTAAATGCCGACAATTCGTCCATACAATCATAAATGGTAAGGGTTGGAGATAAATGATCGCTATAATCAAGCGCCATCGGAGAATAATACCAGGCGATATAATTGTTGATTTTGTTCGAATACATGCATGAGTCAAGCAATGCTTTTAAAATATGATTTCTTTTTTCATAAGGCACCTTTTTGGAAACATGCAGAACAACAACCCACAAATTTGTGTTGACATCCGGTTGCTCTATTTCATAAAAATCACTGTTTGCTTCAAAAACCGGTTCCTCAATGACAAAAACCCTATTGTTCACAGCATAGCGGTTCAGCAAATGCTGCGGCCGCTGATAAACAAAATTCCACCTTATGTGACTGAAACAGATTAAATCCATAGAAGTTTAAATTAAAAAGATTAAGAAAAAACAATCGTTAAAAGACAAGCATCTATCGCATAAATATGCTATTTACATGCCAACCCATTTTTACTTAAATTATTTTTACTGGCATAACCGATGGTAGTTGTTTGAGTAACAAAATCCTCACCTTTTGTAGAAAATATCTTGAATGACGTTCTGAACATTAATTAATGTCATGAAATTATAAAGGGCATAAGGGAGCAGATGCTGTGGAAGCATTTATTTTCAATTAAAATGAAATGAATTCGTTGTGCTTCAAAAAAATGGCATGTTTTTACGCCCGTATCTCTACTTATCTATCCATCTTAAAAACAATTAAAAAAAGAAAACATGAAAACAGCAGCAAAATCTACCAGATCTAAAACTCAGCAGAAGAAAAGCTCGGGCACTGATGCCGCGCAGGGGCTTCGTTCCCTTTTTGAAGATGAATTAAAGGACATTTTTTGGGCCGAGAAGGCATTAACGAAGGCGATTCCTAAAATGATTAAAAATGCCACTTCGGAAGAATTGATCGATGCGCTCCAGGAACATCTTGAAGTTACCAAAGGTCATGTGGAAAGATGCGAGCAAGCCTTTGAGATTTTGGGAAAAGCAGCACGTGCGAAAAAATGCGAGGCCATGGAAGGACTGACAAAAGAGGCTGAGGAAATTATGTCAAGTACAGAAGAAGGCCTGGTTCGTGATGCAGGAATTATTTCTGCTGCCCAAAAAGTGGAACATTATGAAATTGCCAGTTACGGAACCTTATGTGCCTGGGCAAAAACCCTGGGTGAAAATGAAATTGCCGATTTATTGGAACAAACTCTGAATGAAGAAAAAGAAGCCGATGACACCTTGACCGACATTGCAGAATCATCCATTAATCTGGAAGCTCTGGGTGAAGGCGAGGAAGAAGAGGAAGAAGAAGAGGAAGAGGAGTAAGAAGTAGCAAACGCACTTTTTTTTAAGACATTCATTTCAATAAAAGCCGGCACCAAATTGCCGGCTTTTAAAATTTTAAACCTGCAAACAAAGGGATTCATTAGCAATGCACATGCCCCAACGCCACATAAATAATGATAAAAACAATGATGGTTCCAATGCAGCCACCACCCAATTTCTTAGCGCCATAACCGGCAATTAAAGCCCTGAAAAGCCTGTTCATGATTTTGCAATTTTTAAATGAGAAGCAAAAATTTATGAAGCGTCATGACAAATTACGAACCAATTATGCCCGGTTTAAAGATTTCCGGGTTAATGCCATCTAATAATTACACATAATCTTTGCGACTTTTTAATAACTGAAAATGCGATTATATTTTCCAATCAACAATTTCATTGTTCCATTCCTCTTTGAAAGGAATCGCAATTTTTATGTAATTGTCTGTATATCCTTCCATCATTCCATTTTTCGTTTTCCCTTCAAACAACACTTTTCGGGTTTGTCCTGAATGCTCTCTTGTGAATTGCTGCATTTTTTTATAGGAAAGGGACCTTAAAATTTTTGTGCGCTCGTTTCGGGTATGTATTGGTACAACCGGCTCCATGTCGAGAGCAACAGTATTCGCTCTTTCCGAATAGGTGAACACATGAAAGTAGGAAACATCAAGCGAGACAAGGAAATCAAGGGTTTCTTTAAAGTCTTCTTCGGTTTCTCCGGGAAATCCGGTAATGACGTCCACACCGATGCAGCAATCCGGAATCAGCTTCTTAATCATTTCCACTTTTTCAGCATATAATTCTCTTTTATAACGCCTGCGCATCAGTCCCAGAATCTTGTTGCTTCCGCTTTGCAAAGGAATATGGAAATGGGGCATTATTTTATTGCTTTGTGCAACAAACTGAATGATTTCCGCTGTTAATAAATTCGGTTCAATCGAAGAGATCCGGTAACGCTCAACGCCTTTGTTTTCTTCAATAGCCTGCAAAAGAGAATAAAAGTTGTCGCCGCTTTTCAGCCCGCTGCCATCCTTGCCAAAATCGCCAAGATTGATTCCGGTGAGAACGATTTCTTTTACTCCTGCTTCACTTATTTTTTTTATTTCGCCTAAAACATTTTGAACGGAGTTGCTCCTGCTTTTGCCGCGTGCCATCGGGATAGTGCAGAATGAGCAGTTGTAATCGCAGCCATCCTGCACTTTCAGAAAGGTTCTTGTCCTGTCGGTTAAAGAAAAAGAAGAATGAAATCCTTCCACATCTTCAATTTCGCAACTGCATATTTTAGCGCTGTCGCCGTGAGTTAGTTCTTTTAAGTGAGAGGTAATATTAAATTTTTCAGAGGCTCCCAAAACGAGGTCCACTCCCGGAATTTCGGCGATTTCCTTTGGCTTCAATTGCGCATAACAACCCATGATCACAACCATCGCTTCGGGTGCTTTCCGCTGAATCCTTCTCACCAACTGCCTGCATTCCTTATCGGCATTTTCAGTGACGGAGCATGTGTTGATGACATAGAGATCCGCCTCTTCCGTAAATTCTTTTTTGACAAAACCATCCTGCTCAAGCAATCTTTCGATTGCGGAGGTTTCTGAATAATTTAATTTGCAGCCCAAAGTGTGGAGCGCGACTGTTCTTCCGTTCATAAGCGACAAAATTAACCAATCCGGCTAAGGTTGGCAATCTTATTCGCTCTTAAAGACTGGTAAACGTACTTTTTTCGCGTTTTTTTTGTGTTTGACATTCGGGCTTCATTTATATTTATTCATAAAAATAAAAATTATCACTTGTCTAAGAAAACATTCGCATTTATTCTGCTGGCTATTTGCCTTGTTTTCCTGATTTTTAAAGGCTTGTCCCGGTTCAAAGCTGAAGAGTTTTCAGGCCGGTCTTTTCGTAATGCAAGTCATTTGATTCTTACCAGGCACGCAAAATGCCGGATGGATTGCCGCCAGATAACGATTGATGAAATAAAAGAAATTATTGAAAACGGGGTGTTGAATAAATCCAAAAGCGGCATTGGTTCGAAAGGGGACAGCACCTTCGCACTAGAGGGTTATAGCCGCGGGAATGAGCATTTACGGGTGGTTGTCGCTCCCGAAACAGATGGATTAGTAGTGATAACCTGCATTGATTTAAAAAGAGAATGGCCTTGTAATTGCAACTGAATCCTGGAAAATTTATTCAGCAAACGAACCATAAACGGCTTTTTTTCATTTTAGACAAGTGTTTACAATACCCATGAAAAAAGATCCGGTAAGTTTCCTGATTTAATGAAAGCTTTAAAAAACATTTACCACTTTTCTTTGTAAATTTGTAAATAACGATTAGCTTTTTGAAATGAAAATGAAAATTAAGTCATTTCTGGCAAAGCCATATGCCACCTATATTTATAAGCAAATAAAAAAATCAATGCTTAACTGCTGTTGCCGACCAGGACAGTATTTTTAACTCATTAATAAAAACGGCAGCCAAAACAGAATTCGGTAAAGAACATCAGTTTGAAAAAATCAAATCACATTCGGATTTTGTAAAAAATGTTCCATTAAGGAGTTACGAGGAATATAAAAAATATATCGAGCACATTAAAGAGGGAAAACAGAATGTTTTATGGAAAGGGTTTACCTATTTACTTTGCAAAAACGAGCGGAACAACCAGCGGCATTAAATATATTCCCATTACTAAAGATTCCATTCCTAATCATATTGAGACGGCAAGAAATGCCTTACTGTGCTACATGGCTCAATCAGGAAATTCGCAATTTGCCAATGGTAAAATGATTTTTTTAAGTGGCTCTCCTGAGTTGGAAAGGATAGGAGGCATTCCCACTGGACGCTTAAGCGGAATTGTAAATCATCATATTCCAAAATATTTAAGATCAAATCAGTTGCCATCCTTTGAAACTAATTGTATAGATGAGTGGGAAGAAAAATTATCGAAAATTGTGGAAGAAACGATTGAAGAGCCAATGACGCTTATCAGCGGAATACCACCATGGATGCAAATGTATTTTGATGAACTTGAAAAGAAAACCGGGAAAGAAAATAAAAGATATATTTCCCGATTTTAGTGTACTGGTACATGGTGGCGTCAACTTTGAACCTTACAAAGCAAAACTTTTTGAAAGCATCGGAAAAAAGATAGATACTGTTGAAACTTTTCCAGCCAGCGAAGGGTTTTTCGCTTTTCAGGATAGCCAGAAAGAAGAAGGACTTATTGTTGAATACGAATAGCGGGATATTTTTTGAATTTGTTCCTGTGGAAGAAATTTCAAAAGCAAATCCAACGCGCCTCACTTTAAAAGATGTTGAATTAAATAAAAATTATGTGCTCATCATCAGCAGCAACGCGGGTTTGTGGGCTTACAATATTGGCGATACTGTAAAATTTGTTTCGCTTAAATCCTTACCGCATCCTTGTTACCGGAAGAATAAAACATTTTATTTCCGCCTTTGGCGAACATGTAATTGGTGAAGAAGTTGAAACACGCATTAATGAAAGCCGCCAATTCGGAACAAGTCAAAATAACTGAATTTACCGTTGCACCAAATATTTCAACAACAGGGGAAAAAAGTTTTCATGAATGGTATATCGAATTTGAAAACCTTCCAAAAAATTTAAGCCACTTCGCTCAGAAAGTTGATAATAATTTAAGGAGAAAAAATATCTATTATGATGATCTTATTAAAGGAAATATCTTGCAGCCTTTAAAAATTCGCACAATTCAAAAAGATGGATTTATCAATTACATGAAAAGTGTTGGAAAGCTTGGCGGGCCAAAATAAAGTGCCCCGATTAAGCAATGACCGTAAAGTGGCTACCGGATTAGAAAAATGGGTAAAAGAGAGGACGACGCAATCGATTGAGAGCACCGGGATGTAAATGCTGAGATAATGAAGGGAAATCTGTGCCTCTAAAAACGCAATTTATTCCTTCGTTTCAGGTTTATTTCCCTATGCTTTTCAACACTTTCATCATGTCCCAGGAGCATTCCCCACGGTTTAAGTGATTCTATCCTGTCAAAAATAATTTTTGTAATAGCGATCGTTGGAATTGATAGGAACATGCCGGAAATTCCCCAGATCATTTCTCCAACAACCACACCGAACAAAGTAATAAAAGCATTGATCCTCACTTTTGAACCGACAATCACAGGCAGCAGGATATTGCTGTCTATCATATGCATCGAAACCACGGTTATCACGACGAGCAGGATTTTGGCGCTTGTGGCAGCAGTCGCGAATGTGATGAGGAGGTTTAGGGCAAGGGCCGTGTATATTCCAATATAAGGAATGAGGTTGAAAAGTCCTGTAAGCAATCCAAGCAGGATCGCATACTTTATTCCGATGATCAAAAAGGCGAGGCAGCAAACGGTTGCGACGATCGACATTTCCAGCAAAAGCCCAATCAAATATTTTCTGATGATGAACTGAATATTTTCGGTGATGTCCATTACGATATTTTTATTTTCCTCACTGAAAACCGCGATGATGAAACGAAGGAATAACCTTCGGTAGAAGAGCATGAAAAACGTATCGATAAGGATGAAGATAAAGAATAGCAAAATGGAAGAAACGGAAATGACAGTTGCTCCAATCATTGACGTTGTCTGAGCCGTAATTCGGGATGTCGCTTTGTTCAGGTATTCCATTTGCCGCGTCAGATCCACATGAAATTTTCTTGAAATCCAATCCTGTAAGTTATGGAGTGACTCCATTAGCTGCGCCTTAAATTGGGGCCAGTCCTGGGCAAGGCTTGTTAACTGGGAGCCAATCAATGCTGCGAGGCCAGCGATAGCAATGAGCAAGAGCAGGACGGTAAGCGCTGAAGCAGCCCCGCGGCTGAACTTCCATTTTTTCTCAAAAAACCGCGCAAGCGGAAGAAGAAGGATAGAGAAGAGCAAACCAAAAAGAAGGGGGCATAAAACCTCTTTTCCCATAACTATGAGATAACCCAATGCAATGATTGCAAGCAAAACCAGGCAAAACTTTACATAAAAAGGAGTATTTTCACGAGAGAAATTCATTGTAGAAAATTTGAGGAATGGTTATGTAAAGGAAATATATAAATCGAAATTGCGAAAAAATATTTGCTGCACCTTGTTTTTCCTTGCACTAGAACCGGCTTTAAGTAATTATATATAGTCTAGTCCAACCCATTTTCTGTCTCCTTGCCATAAATTATCAAAAAAAGTACGTTTGCTGGTCGCCTGTTTCCTGGTCAATCTTTCAACATGATATTTTCATGAAGATTAGGAATAGTGACATTCCTGAATCCCTTATTTTCCAGACGGGACTGAAAACCTTTTTGAACTTTGTATTCTCCATGAACCAAAAAAATGGCTTTCACTTTTTCAGGATCCTGGCTGCTTAAAAATTGCAGGAGATCATCGGAATCGGCATGAGCGCTCAAGCCGCTGAAAGCGCCTATTTCCGACGCGACTTTAAGACTTTCATTGAATAATTCAACTTCAGATGCGCCGCCAAGCAACTGTCCCCCAAGAGAATTGGCTCCGCAATATCCTGCCATCAAAATAGTGTTTTTAGGATCGGAAACGCCAGCGGAAATATGATGCCGAACTCTTCCCGCGTCAGCCGTTCCGCTCGCTGAAATAATGACACATGGACGATCTGTTTCCTTCAAAAGCTTGCTGTCTTCCACTTGTTCAACATATTTCAATCCTTTGAACAGGAACGGATCATCATCTATTTTCAAAATGTCCTTCAATTTATCATTAAAAAGTTCGGGATATTTTTTTACCGCTTCTGTAGCCTTTTGGCTCAAGGGGCTGTCAACAAAATAGTTGAGTTCCGGCAGCCTTTTTTCAAGTTCCAATTGATTCAGAATATAAAGGATCTCCTGCGTTCTTCCCACGCTGAATGCGGGAATGATCAATTTGCCCTGCTTTTCCATGCAGGTTTTTTCGATCCACTCGTTCATGATCTCAATATTGTTGAAGGAAAGGTCATGATGCTTGTCGCCATAGGTGCTTTCAAGAATGATATAATCAGCCTGGGGTGGCAATTCCGGCGCCTGCAGGAGTTCGCTCCTGCTTCTTCCCACATCACCGCTGAACAGGATATTCACCTCTTTTTCATCTTCGGAAATTGAAAGGCTGATGGCCGCGCTTCCAACCAAATGACCGTTATTGGTAAACAAAACGCTAACGCCATCCGCCACCACGAATGGCTTGCCGTAATCTACGATTTCGAATAGTTTCAGTGATTCGATAACGTTGTCATGAGTGTAAAGGGGTTCATAAGGATCGAGATGATGAGCGGCCCTTTTTTTATTGATATATTCGGTCTCGTATGTTTGAATTTCTGCGCTGTCATGAAGCAGGATTTCCGCAAGTTCGGCGGTCGCTTGTGTGCAATAAATTTTTCCTGAAAAACCTTCTTTTACCAGTTTTGGAATAAGGCCTGAATGGTCAATGTGTGCATGTGAAAGGAGCAAACAATGCACCTTGCCGGGATCAAATCCGAACTCGCTGTTTAGAGAATCAGTATCAGAACCCAGGCCCTGGAAAAGCCCGCAATCCAATAAAATATTCGCTTCATTTTTTAGTGAAAGAAGATGCTTGGAGCCAGTAACTGTTTGTGCCGCCCCGTGAAAGGATAAGGTCATTGAAAGGTTTGAAGGTTAAATAACAGGAAGGATGCAATTTAAATGCCGACATAAGAAGGGTGGGAAAATGGCCAAAAAAATATATCCGGCCCGGGACATTTCAAATTGACATTAGGTAAGAGCCTCTTATCTCCAGACGGTGGCAACCAACGTGTCGCAGGAAATGGCCCCAACCAGATGCCCCCGCTTTAATTTTAAATAATAACTTCGTAAATCCCTGTCCCTTTAAAAGCTGGTGGAAGGAGCAGAGAATGAAAATTATCCAGGGAGAAAGATTTTATATGAGTATAAAAACACGTTTAACAAGAAATAAAGTTTTATGGATCTGCGTATTGATTTTGATAATACTAATAAGATTGTTTTCCAGGAACAGGGCAAGCGTAGAGACTCTTTACAGTTCCGGGTTCTATTTACATTTTTCAAAAGGGCTCCGGTTGTTATTTGGATGGATCCCGTTTAGTGTAGGTGATATCTTATATCTTTTAGCCGGGTGCTGGTTGTTTTGGAAGCTGGTAAAAAACATTGTCCTTCTCTTTAAAAAAAAGGAGAAAGGAAAAGTTTTTCTTATGAAATTGCTGAAAGTATTTGGCGGATTACTTTTCCTG
Organism: uncultured Chitinophagaceae bacterium; assembly: GCA_963696835.1. Lineage (GTDB taxonomy): Bacteria > Bacteroidota > Bacteroidia > Chitinophagales > Chitinophagaceae > Ginsengibacter. Next base: position 233,799 of record CAVOLS010000003.1, read on the forward strand.
TACATCCTTTTCAATATTTTTTGGGGATTGAACTACAACCGCCAGGGAATATCCAGCCAGTTGGGACTTCATGGAACAATTCTCGACACCTCTGATTTTTCTATGATTCAAAGGCTGCTGCTGGAAAAAGTGAATTCTTCAAAGGCAGCGTTGCTGCAGAGTGATTCTTCCTATCCCGGAAAAGCCGAATTATTTGAGCGTGCTAAAAAATGCTATGATGAGACGGAAAAGATTTATCCGTTCCTGACCTATAAAGTTTCTTCCGTAAAATCTTCTATTTACGGATGGTGGGGCAATTATCTTGGGTTCACCGGCTACTATAATCCTTTTACTGGAGAAGCGCAGGTGAACACGACTGTACCCAAGTTTTTGCAGCCTTACATTGCAACGCATGAAATGGCGCACCAGATGGGTTATGCACGGGAAGACGCCGCGAATTTTGTGGGATATCTTGCAGCGGCCCATTCTTCAGACACGCTCTTTCAGTATTCCGCCTATCTCGAGCTTTTCATCTTTGCCAACCAGGAAGTATATAGTTTTGATACCTCTGGTTCCATAATGTCAAAAGCATTGCTGCTCCCAGCGGTGAAGAAAGACTTGCAGGAATGGCATGAATTCAATCTTGCGCACAAAAGCTTTATAGAACCGGCCATCACGTGGATGTATGGGAATTATTTGAAATTGAACCAGCAGCCAAAAGGCATGCGCAGTTATAATGAAGTCATTGCCACGCTGATTGTTTATTATAAAAAGTATGGCAGAATGTAAGCAACCTTTATTGAATAGCCTCCAGCTTAATCCTGAAATTTTCGTCGCTGAGAACCTTCAATTCAAAATCGTTCATGAAAGGTTGAAGGCGGTTGTTTTCAGCGCCTGACAAATCATTAAAGAAATAGGCCAGTTCTATTTTAGTCCCATTTTTCAAAGTCGCGTACATTGCTTTTGTTAATACGAAAATCGTTGATCCACCCTTCATTCCCGCATGCGAAAGCCACGAGCTGTTGGCCGGGTTTTCCATAATGGTTTCCAAAACATTTCCAAGAACAGCATACGTTTCCTTGTCGAAAATCTGCCTGTTGTTGAGGATCGAGCAAAGCCTTGCATATTCTTTTGTTGTTGAAGCCGGCAGTCGCTTACTCCATTCTTTCTGCATGGTTATCGTTAAATCCTGCGGGCGAAATTTTGCTTTGTAACTGTTGTCGTATTTCAACTGGTTATGAATGAGAAACGCGAGTTTGGCATATTGGCCTTCATTGAGCGTGTCAATTTGCCTGATAATTTTCCCTTCATCGAGGCCTTTCGGATTTTGGTAAATAAACAGGGATGAAACGAGAGGATAAATAGGAGTGTGCTTGCTAAGGCCCAGCAATTTCAAATTATTATTGACATTATCTGCGCCAAGAATATCCAAAAGAAACTCTGCATTGGCGTTGCTGCTGAACATGATCATGCCCCTTGCCACATCAATCAACCTGACGCTATCGGCATTGATATTTCCTTTTTGATTTTCGTATTTGATCCATTTAGGATGCGCATCTCCATCGGTGTTGGACAGGTAATATCTTTCCAAATCCTTCAGAGCTACTTTTGAGTTTTCATCAAACACATGATGAGAGGCCTGCTTGGCAAATTCTATGGCAATGATCATTTTTACCGTGCTGGCAAGTGGCATCACTTTTTCTTCATTCAGCCGGGCAATCACTGTGTCGTTCTTCTTAAGGAAAACCGATGAACGTGATTTATTCTGCTGAATAAAATTCAATATCGAATCCGCGCCGCCCTGAGCGAAAGTTTCAGAATGCGCCGAGAAAATACAAAGGATGAACAGTGAGCAAGCGATTTTTTTCATGTGTTTGTTTTTTAAATATTCCGGGAAATGAAAAGCCCTAAAAATTTATTGTCGTTTTCGCTGGCAAATCATCTTTAGGGCGTCTTTTATAAAGTTATCAAAAATATTATCTTCTCTCTCTTTCCCCGCGCATTGGAATTCTTTTTCTTCCTTCAGTGGATTGCGTTCTCCTGTTTCCACCGCCATCGGCCTCGTTCATTCTGATCTGCCTGCCGTTGTGTGTTTTTCCATCAAGGCTTTTGATCATTTTAGGTGCGGCTGCTTTGTCCACTTCAAGCCAGGCATTCATGTCACGAAGATCTATTCTTCCAAGCACTTCTTTTTTTAGATTGCTTTCATCAAGAATGTATTGAAGGAAACTGGCTTTGTAAAAACCATCTTTGGTTCCAAGATTGATGAAAAGCCTCGTGTAGCCACCATCTCTTTGATAGGTAGGCCTTTCTCGGCGGGTTTGACTGTCGCGTGCTCCTGTGGTTTCCTGGCGGCGATCCCTGAAATCCTGCCTTGCGTTCAGGTCTTCAGCATTCTCATAATATTTTAAAAAGTGGTCAAACTCAAGTGCAGCAACCCTTTTCAACACTTCTTCCTTGCTGATATCTGCAAATTTGTTTTGCAGATCCGGCATGTAAGTTTCATAATCGCCGCTGGAAATATCTGCATTGATCAGCTTATCCATAAAGTAAAAGAATTGCCTGCGGCAAACATCTTTTCCACTTGGAATATCCAGTTTATGGAATTGGGCGTTGATCATTTTTTCCAATTGGCGAATTTTAAAACTTTCCCTGCTGTGGCAGATGGAAATGCAGATGCCGCTCTTTCCAGCTCTTGCGGTACGCCCGCTCCGGTGCGTGTAAACTTCCATATCGTCTGGCAATTCATAATTGATGACATGAGTGATGCCGTCAACATCAATACCCCTGGCTGCAACGTCTGTAGCGATCAGGATTTGAATGCTTTTATCCCTGAATCTTTTCATTACCCTGTCGCGCTGCTGCTGGGTAAGATCACCATGCAAGGCTTCGATATCATAACCCTCTTTCGACAAACGCTCAGCAATTTCCTGGGCGTCTATTTTTGTGCGGGTAAAAATGATCCCATACATCCCGGGGTTAAAATCCACAAGCCTTTTTAAGGTCTCATATCGTGATTGGGCCGGGGTAATAAAAAATTGATGGTCGATATTTACGTTAGTAGTATTTTTTTTGCCAACCGTAACCTCCTGGGGATTATCCATGAAGTTTTTGGAAATCGCTTTCACTGCCGCTGGCATTGTGGCGCTGAAAAGCCAGGTGCTTTCGCGGTTAACGGTGTTTTTCAAAACAAAATCAATGTCGTCGCGGAAACCCATGTTCAGCATTTCATCTGCTTCATCAAGAACTACATATTTTACTTTTTGGAGATCAACCGCTTTTCTTTCAATGAGGTCAATCAGGCGGCCGGGAGTGGCAACAACGATATGAGCGCCTTTTTTTAAAGCGCGGATCTGCATCACGATAGACGCGCCACCATAAACAGGCTCCACAGAAATATTCTTTGCATATTTTTTAAATTCCTGTAGGTCATTGCATATTTGCAGACACAATTCACGTGTTGGGCAAATGATCAATGCCTGAGGATACTTATTGGAAGGATCAATTAATTGTAACAACGGCAAACCGAAAGCCGCAGTTTTTCCGGTTCCCGTTTGGGCAAGCCCTACGAAATCTGTTGTGCCGGAAAGTAAGATGGGAATCGCTTTTATTTGTATGGGGGTGGGAGTTTCAAAACCAAGATCAGTAACTGCTTTAACGAGGTTTTCATTTAGGCCTAAGCCTTCAAATTCATTCATTTATTTTTTTAATTTTAGCGGCAAAGGTACGTGAATTAGGCGGAAGTGATACGTGGATTTGGTTAAAGTTCTGAGTGACAGAAATTTCGCCTTTTAGCAATGGGTTAGGAGTGAACCCTGGTAAGAATTCCTTTTAAAAAATGGGTTTGCTACTAATAGGGAATGGGAACTTTCTTTTCTTTCTGAACAAAATAGCCTGGTTTTTTAAATCCCTCAAATTTCAAGCGGCTTATATTCTTGGTTTAGGTTTCAGATGAGGCAGCAAACGAACCTTTTTCATGTTTTATTTTTACTTGCTTCGCACCTTCGTATCCCTCCGTTTCTTAATCTATTAAGCACAATAATTGCTACCGTATTGAAATAACTAAAAATCAAATTAAAATGATAGAACAAAACGATACATCGCTTTTTCCGAAAGGAGATAAATTATCGAATGAATGGTTTAGCGGCGATGCTTTTTTACACCCGTTGTTAGCAAAGGGCCAAAGGGATGATTTTGCTTTAGGCAGCGTAACTTTTGAATCCGGGGCAAGAACCAACTGGCACACTCATCCGAAAGGTCAGGTATTAATCGTGACTGAAGGCCAGGGTTTTTACCAGGAAAGGGGTAAGCCAGCGCAACCAATAAAGAAAGGCGATATCGTAAATATTCCGGAAAATGTAGAACATTGGCATGGAGCCACTGCAAACAGTAAAATGGTGCACATTGCGATCACCAATTACCTTGATGGAGTAATTGTATCGTGGCTCAAACCTGTAACTGATGAGGAATTTAATGAAGTAAACAAACAGTGAATGCACAAAACATTCTATGGAAGTAAATGCTTTCAAGAAGCCTTCAACTGTCTATCATAACAGATTTACTTCCTTATTTAGCTTTAGCTTATAATACAAGTGGCAAAAAAAAATACAATAGCAGTATAGCAAACGCACTTATTTTGAAGATTTAATGATGGCCAAACCTTTCAGCCTTTGCGACTAAATGGCAAAAAAAGAAGATCTCAAAACGTTACGCCCACCACCAAAACCAGCGCGCACACAATAAAGAGAATGATCAGCAGCGGATAAATAAATTTCCACCAGGCTTTCAGGCTCACATTTGCCAATGCCAGTGACGGCAATACCAGCCCCGTTGGCGTCATGAATCCCATGATGCCCATTCCAAATAAATATGCATTCACGATTTCGCGGCCGGGAACGTTGATGATGACCGCTAATCCACCCATGATCGGCATGGTTAACACCGCCATTCCTGAGGAGGAGGGAATAAATAAAGTGAAAAGCATGAAAAGCACAAGCAATACAATAATAAAAAGCGCCGGCGGCATTCCGCTAACGAGCTTTGCGGAATAAAACAGGATCGAATCGCTTATATGGCCGTCATTCAAGACAATGGTTACGCCGCGCGCCACTCCAATGATAAATGCGACTCCCAGCAATTGTTCCGAGCCTTTTATGAAGCGGCTCACAAATATACTTTCATTGGTTTTTGTGATTACCGCGATTAAAATTGAGGACGCTAAAAAAAGCGCCGACATTTCCAAAAGCCACCAATCGAACCAGACAACTCCGGTTATCATTACTAAAAATGTAAAGAGAAACAGCAGCAGTAAAAGCTTGTTTTTCCTTGTTAAAGGCTCTGCTACTGTTGAACTTTCAATGTTTTGATAAGGAGAAAGCGCGATTCCGTCGATGCGGTAAACAAGAGATTGACTTGGATCTTTTTTAACTTTTTGGGCATAGCGAACCATATACCAAATCATGATGATTGTTGAAAGGGCAAACATCACAATTCTTTCCGTAAGCCCATCGGTCCAGTTAACGCCCGCAGCATTGGAAGCAATAATTGTTGAAAACGGATTGGTAAAGGAAGACAAGGTGCCAAGGTTCGTTCCTCCAAATATTACCGCTACCGGAACCAGGAGATCATAGCCGGCAGCTAAAAATAGAGGGATGAGAACCGGATAAAATACAAGACCTTCCTCGGCCATTCCAAAGGAAGCACCCCCAAAAGAAAACAGGAAGGTGAGGGTGATAATCAGCCACGCTTCTTTACCTTTCATTCTGTATGAAAGAGAGGTAAGTCCTTTAACCATGGCTCCTGTTTCATGGAAAACATTCATGAATCCGCCAATGATCAGGACAAACAAAATGATTTCTATTGCATCTGTAATTCCCATTAATGGCGCTTCCAGTATGTCAACGGGGCCTTGAGCGTTTTTATTGATCAGATGAAACGTTTCCGGAACAGCAACTGGTTTTCTAATTCCGCCGGAAGCAAATTTTTCCAGGGGGATAAAAATATGAAGGCTGTCAAGGGTTTTTTTCGAAAAAGGCAAAGGCATTGCTGAAGAATCGGTATTGTATTTGAAAGTACCTCCCTCGAAGGAAAGCGTATTGTAGCGTCCCGCAGGTACTAGCCAGGTGGCAATGGCGGCTATAATAATGACGATCACTAATATGGTGATCAGGGAGAACAGCTTTCTTTTTTTCGGCATTTTTGACAAATATGGAAGTGAATGTAAAGTCAAAATTTTATTGGAAAAAATTTCTACATGAATTTTTCAATTAAACACAAAAAAAAATGAAAGGGCTTCTAATTCTTTTTACAGGTATTTTATTGCTTTTCTCTTTTGCCTGCAGCCATTCTAAAAAATCGGCCAATAAGGATACGGTTCAGGATAGCAGCAAGTTACAATCCACTTACTGGAAATTATATTCCCTGATGGGGGAGACGATTTCCAGCGATTCGATCAGGAACCGCGAACCTCATATCGTGTTTGATAAAAACGGCCGGGCAAGTGGTAATGCAGGCTGCAATCAGTTTACGGGAAGTTACCAGGTCAGTGGGAAATCGCAGATCGCCTTTGGCCCCATGATCAGCACAAAAATGTATTGCGATGATATAAAGTATGAAAGCCTTTTTTTGGATCTTTTGAGCAAGGCTGATAATTTTTTAATTACTGGTGATACTCTTTCTTTAAGAAATAAGCAAATGGATTCCACTGCAATTTTCATAAGTGAACCTGGCAAAATGAAATAATCCTACTTGTGAATTGTAGTAGTATCGGAAGTCCGCGGTAAAGAATCGCTTGCATTCGGAACAAATTCCGGAACGCCGCCGCCAGTACCTTTGTTTGGATCATTAGTTACCGCCCCGGCTCCATTTAAATTTTTTTGATAAGTATTGTACAGGGGCGAACTGCTTCCCAAACGCGTGTCACGGTAAAATTGCGGGGTCGTCTCCGAATTGGCTTTTTGAGCCGGAGTTATGGTTGCGCGCACTTCAGGTTCATTTTTAAAGATCACTTTATTTTTTTCCTGTGAAGAAGTGGAATCCTGACCGAGGACTGAAAGGGAAAATAGGATTCCGGGAACAAATAAAAGCGCTTTCGTTTTCATGATTTGGATATTTATTTCTTTACAAAAAGGGCGAAAATATTGTGCCAATAATGGCATCCGGATCAATAAAGTTTACGCCATTTGTCTTGATTGTCTTGCTATGGAGTTATAAAAATTTTACTCCTTCTAAACATGAACCGGCAGATTGATTGATATTTACAAATATGAAAGCTGGTTCAATCAACGAAATAAAAAAAGACCTGGAGAAAAAAGATGCTAAACAGCTATTGTTCATTTGTCTAAGGCTTGCGAAGTTTAAGAAGGAAAATAAAGAATTGCTTGCATTTCTTCTTTTTGATGCTGATAACGTCAGTGAGTTTACCGAAAATATAAAATTGGAAATGGATGAGCTTTTTTCTGAAATTAACAAATCAAACGTGTTCTATGTTAAAAAAAGTGTCAGGAAAATATTGAGGATGGCTAACAAAAATATCCGGTTCACATTATCGAAAGAAGTGGAGGCTGAATTATTGATCCATTTTTGTAATTGTATTATTATTCATAATATCCCTGTGAAAAAAAGCCGCCAACTCATGAACTTATATGACACTCAGTTGAAGAAAATTGAAGCAGCAATTAGTTCTCTTCACACGGATCTTCAATACGATCTGACAAGAAAGTTAAAAAAAATGAACTGACTTTTTTTTATCAATATTTCCCTAACTTTATGTTTCATCAAATGAAAAGGAGGTATTCATGCAATCTACAGATAGATCATGGATGCCTGTTCTAACAAAGGGTTAGAAGGCTTCCATTAAAATAATCTGGGGCGCGAAGCGGCGCCATTACCACCGGTATAAAATCCGGTGGTTTTTTTTGCCAGCAAACGAATCCTTTTTCAAGTTTTTTTTAAGACAAGCTTCTAAAAAAAAATTTTTTTCTTTCGGGTTACTTTTTGATCCGATTGGGTATATAGAAATACTTAATCATTAAAATTAAAAAGAACCAAATGAAAAAATTTCTAGCAATCGTGGCTATCGCAGCTTTCATGACTTCATGCAATGATGCCTCTTCAACTGAAACTACTAAAACTGATTCAACAGCCACAGAAACTTCTCAGACAGTTGATAGTTTAAAAACTGTTAATGCAAGCGATTCTGCAAGCGCAATGGCTTCAGAAGCTTCTAAAACTGTTGATTCTGCGAAGCATGACCTGAACAATGCAGCAGAAAAAATTAATGACGCCGCTAAAGAAGTAAAAGAAGGTGCTGAAAAAGCAAAAGAAGCAACTAAAAAATAATTATTCAAAAAAGATTAAAAAGTAAGGACAATAGGTTCTCCTGTACCCTGAATTTTTAATACAAGCAATCGTTAATGGCCTTTCTGTTCTCAGAAAGGCTTTTTTTTCAGAAAGAAATGTTGTGTGTTTTTTCTGCAAAAAAATGATAGGAACGATTATTGTTATTCGCATTACTGTATTTGTGTTCAAATCTTTATTTAACTAAAAAAAATTATTATGAGTCCCAAAAAAATTGTTCCGCTTTTATTTATCGCGATGCTTATTTCTCTCGTTACACCCGTTATGGCCAGAGAAGGAGATCCGGTAACGAAAACAGAAGTGCCAAAGGAAGTTTTGGCAAAGCAAATTGAAAGCCGCCTGGTTGAGATCCGCGACATGGATAAAACCAATCTCACTTCATCAGAAAAAAAGGAGCTGAGAAAAGAAGTGAAAGACTTGAAAAAGCAGGCGAGGAGCAACGGCATTTATTTATCAGTTGGGGCAATTATCATAATTATTTTGCTTCTTATTCTTTTACTGTAATAAGAAGAGTTTTTATAGAATTTTATAGAAAATGCCCGTAGTTCAACGGGCATTTTCTATTTTACGGAGGTGATATACTCAATCCTCAGGCTGTATTTTTTTTACTGCTTGCAACCATTATAATTCCCACGATAGCAAGAATTCCACCCGCATAGGTTGGCCAGCCGATCCATTTGTTTTCAGTTTTGTTGATTTCAATCGGTCCCGCGTCAACAATAGTCTTTTTTACAGGTAATGAAAACCCTCTTACAAGTATCATGATAATTCCAATTGCGATTAATATCCAACCTGCTGCTTTCATAATTTACTTTTTTTTGATTTAATTGATGTTTAATAGAAAATATTTCTGCAATTCCTTTAATATTAAAAACATTTTATCAATATTCAGACCAATTAATAAGGTATGTTTTTAATTTGTTTAAATAAACCCAATGCCTTCTACAACAAATGCCGCACTGGGCTTTATTTTCATAACGCTTCTTTTGGATGTTGCCGGGGGTGGAATTATCATTTCCGTGCTTCCAATGTTTTATCGAAGAACTAATAGTAGGGAGTATATTTCAGCGTCAATAAAATCTCATTCTGGTTTTGTTCCATAAACAAATATATTTTTTAAGAACTTTAAAATTAAATTGTATATTTATTTAACGTTTGGAAAATTACCAACTAACAAATTTTATCAAATGCCGGTTAACAAAAATGCTTTAGCGAGATACCATATTATTGATTCATGTCTAACGAACAAGCAAAGAAAATATCCTACTTTATTACAATTGCGGGAGAAAGTCAATGAAAAATTAGGACTGGGAAATGTAGAGGATGATGGAATTTCTGATAGCACCATCAAAAGCGATTTTAGAGACATGGAAGAATTGTGGGGGACACCTATAGAATATAACAATGAGAGAAGAGGGTATGAGTATACGGAAGAGGATTTTTCTATCAAGCAATTTCCTTTAACCGGAGCTGAAATAGAAGCCTTGGACTTTTCGTCGGCGATTTTAGATAAATTGAAAGGAAGTGATTTATATGCTGATTTTGAGTCTGCCATTAACAAGGTAATTAATGGGTATCGTATAAAAGATTTTGCTAAAAAGTCTGAGAAACAAATCTTACAAGCGGAAGAACCTATAAAAACAATGGGAAACCAATGGATGCAGGTGTTATTGCGGAATATTACCACCGATAAAAAATGTTTAGAAATCGAATATCAATCGTATGAACGCACTTTGGATATACATCAGTTCTCTTCTTACTTTCTTAAAGAATACAATAAGCGATGGTATGTTTTTGGATATTCCCACAATGCTATAATTGAAAAAAGTAAAGGCAAAATATTTCCATTGGCACTTGAGCGGATTCAATCAATAAAACGATCAAATATACCTTATCACCGTGACCCTAATTTTTCCGAAGAAGATTATTTCAAACATTGTATAGGTTTTTATAAAGAGGAAAATGCGAAACCGGAAAAAGTGAGACTATTATTTAATAAATTTCAGGGAAATTATGTGATAAGCCAACCATGGCATAAAGAACAAAAACATAAAAGAGATGAAGCGTCAGGAAATGTAGAAGTAGAATTAGGAGTTTATATTAATTACGAAATTGAGCAAAAAATTTTAGCGCTGGGACAGCAAGTAAAAGTCTTGGAGCCTGAAAGCCTTAAAAGTACGATTGTACAGATTTTAAAAGAAAATTTGAAACAATATGAGGGGTAGTTAAATAGGTTAAGGAATGGGGGAGTATTATTGCGGAGATTTTATTTTTTGTAAATTATTTTTTAAACATACTAAAACTTAACTAAACATGAAATTGGATTGCCAAAAAAATATGGATAACTATTTAGAAAGATTATATCTTAATTGGGAAAACCCCAATTTGCGGGATACATTATTTGGGGAATTACCCATTAACAATCCGAATGGAATTGGCGGGTTTACAACTTTATGCCCCCCAATACCATGGATGGGAAATATAACCACCGCCGAATATGCTTTAATAAGTTTAGAACCATTGATAGATTTACAAAATTTCCATCAGCAAATTTTTGCGACTGAAACATACATTGATTGATCTCTTTATTCATACGGATTATATGCCCGAATGGCTAAAATTGGAGGAGGGAGAGGTTTTTAGGGATCACCGGACAACTGTTAGTATTGATTCCATAGCAGGATTAGAGTTCACAGAAGAAATTGATTACAATGTAAATCCTGAATACGTCGATTTTCCTGAAAAGGCACATTGGATGCCCTTTGTGCAATTATTAGATATTAAAATTGAATCCGAGGTTTTAGGAACTTTTCATCGGCCAGTTTTATTTTTCTTTTTTGAAAACTATAATTTTTTTGAAGAAATCATTTTAAGAAAGAAATTGAATATCTCTCATATAGTGAAAGTAAGAGAAGGCACCGGTTATGGGGGAAACAGAAAAAGCATTTCTACTTGTTACGCTTTTTTATCAGTACTGAAAACAAAATATTTAATTGCAGATGGTCGAACTGATTTGGATGTCGCTTTAAAAAATGAAATTGCAGCTAATCACGATTTACGGCTTTATGATTTTGCGCCCAATGTATTATATACACACCATGACTGGAGCGGGTATAGGGTTAAAATATTTAAAGTGAACAACCTGAATGAAGAGCTAACGGATGAAAGATTATCTGAGATTCTAAATGTTTTCACGTATTGACCCGCAGCAAAACCTATAAGGTTTGCCGCGATGAAAAGAGGCGCGGATAACCTTATAGTGTTTGGCTTGGAGTCCTTTCTGATAAAACACTATAAGGTTTTGCCACTGCAAGAAGCCGCCTGGCAAACCTTATAGGTTAAAATGCCCACTAAAACCAAAACCTAAAAAAACCTTCTATTCCCACTCAATCAAAATTTTCTCAAAACCATTTTCTTTAATTATTCCTTCCAGGTAATCTTTTCTTTCTATTTTTTGACCACTAAAAATTACCGGTTTTGAAAATTTTTTTCTCAAACTGGCGTTTCTTCTTTCTAATCTTTTGCATTTCACTTTACACATACTAACGGGTATCCTTTTCCCTTCTTTAATTCCTACAATAAATAATATCCCTTCTTCATCAGGAAGCATTTTCACCAATTTTTCAAAATTTTTTCCATTAAAAATTGCTTTGCTGGCCATAGTTGAATGATTTTAGGCAAAACTGCATGCTGAGCCGACTGCCTATTTGGCGAGTGGATATTTTAATTAAAAAAATATTTTTTCGCCCCGACAAATAGGCTGCATACCCGTTCCTTAATATTGGGAATGGAAATCGCAAAACTAAAATTCAAAATATCAGCATCATGAATACAACATTCCTTGTAAAAGTTTTTAATCTTTACAACACATTTGGAGGGTGGACCTGGTTAGTGGTTTTAGGCATAATGATATTAATAATGGGTGGCCTAAAAGAAGCGCCAGTTAAGACAGTTATTATTATAATATTAGTTATAGCCGGGTTGTATTGGTATGAACCGATATGGTTTAAAAATCCCGGATGTGGAGTAAGTGAGGATGATTATTTAAGATCCTTTGAAGTTGTGGATACCATAAAACTATTCAAATGATATTATTTCTATTAAACATAAACTATAAAAATTAAAACAATGCTTCAAACACAAAAACCGGAAATTTTCAGAGATGTGGAAGTTTACTATTATGATGCCGGCATCTATATAAGGTCAACCATTGATTTAAGACAGTATGGGATCAATGAAAATAATTATAATGTGCCAATAACGATTTTGGCAAATGAGGTTTATGGATTTAAAATCATTCATGGATTACATGTTCATAGTGTTTTGAATGGGACTTACCATAATTTAAATATAGGTGAAACCAAACTGATGATGAACAATAATGAGAACTGGATTGTGTTTATTCCTTTCAACAATTTTGAGATTAATTATACAGAGGAAGATATTTTATTCCCGGGATTTGAACCGCAAGGAGACAGGTGTATCAGCTATTTCAACAGAAACGGAAATTTAAATGACATAGGCTGGGATAATGATACACCTAATAAAACTTATTCATTCGGACTGGGAGTGGAATAAGAGGAAAATGTAAATGGCCGATTCAAAAAAATGAGCAAAAAAAATATTTAAAACCACTCAAAAAACAATCAAATGCGCATTAAAATATTATTTCTAATTTTCTGTACCCCTTTATTTATAAAAGCACAGGAAAAAAAATATGATAATGATTATTGGGGTTTATTTTTTTCCGAAACTTACAAAACCTATCAATTTCCCTTTCAATTCATAGTACAAAAAGACACATTATTTATTGCCGATTCCGGCGCAATTGCTTATAAAAAGGTCTTTATAATAAGCGACTCTTCTCTTGCTGATTCCACTGGAAAAATGTTATGGGAATATCGGGGCAATCATTTGTATCCTGTTTCGGAAGACAAAGGCAATAGCTATCTTGTAGTCAACAGTTACATGATAGAGGCAAATGCTAGCCAGTATTTCATTTTGCATGATGTAGGTTTTATGAGTCATATTGGGCTAAATTACTCCGGATGGTTATTATTCTGCAAGTCCCACTGCTTTTCAACATTCTGCAAAAAAGCAATTAATGCAAAGGATATCAATTTTGGTTTATCTGAATCTCATTCTGGTTTTGTTCCATAAACAAATATATTTTTCTATGAACTTTAAAATTAAACTGTATATTTATTAAATATTTAAAAAATTACCAACTAACAAATTATTACAAATGCCGACTAACAAAGAACCTATAAAGAGATTCTTTATCATTGATTCCAGCCTTTTAAAAAGTAGTGAAATATACCCACGAAAGAAGATATCTTAGATGCACTTAGATAATATGGTTTCAAATTCACAACTTTTTTCCAAGGATATTTCCGCAATGAAAAAGATTTATAACGCACCAATAAATTATAATCGCCAGCGGAGGGTTTATGATATACTAAAGATTTTTCATAAAAAAGGTTCCTTTAAATCCGGATGAAATAGTGCCAATAAATTTAATATTATTTAACTCTCTTTCTTAAAAAATTTCGGGGAAGTGATTTGAATAATCAAATTAATGCAGGGATTGAAAAAGTGTTGAATGAATTCAAAGTAAACAATATTATAAAACAGCCAGACAAAAAAAAATGTGCAGACAGATGATTCCTCATCAACGCAATGAAACAATCGTGTTTTAAGCCAGCCTTTGCACAAATCTCAAAATTAAATAGAGTTTTCTTATTGGAAATCAAGTACTTAAACAATTATTACTCAGAATTTTAAGAATATAAAAATTAAAAATCAAAAAACCAAAACAATGAAGCTAGTATTCACAGTCATCATCTTATCCTTTTTCGCTAACGTAATCTTTGCTCAGGATGCTGAAATCAAAAAAAAATTAGTTGGTTTTGATAAAGAAATGGAGGCCAATCTCAAAAGTTGGAATATGCCTGGTGTAGGTATAGGTATAGTTAAAAATGGGAAGTTAGTTTTTGTTAAAGGATATGGTTACCGTGATTATGAAAAAAAGTTACCGATTACCGAAAATACTTTATTTCAAATTGCATCTAACACAAAATTATTTACTGCTACTGCAATTGGGCTGTTAGTTAATGAAGGAAAATTAGATTGGGATAAACCCATTAGAAACTTTGTGCCTTCAATACAATTCTATAATAACGAATTGAATAATACAATCACTATTAGGGATATGCTTTCTCACAGAACAGGCGTTACCCGGCATGATTTAATTTGGTATAAAGCCGATTTTAACAGAGCTGAATTATTTGAAAAATTAAAATACTTAGAACCAATTCAGCCATTACGCCAGGGGTTTTTATACAATAACTTAATGTATGCAGCTTCAGGGCATATTATTAATTTAATGGAAGGGAAAAATTGGGAAACTTACGTTCAGGAAAATCTTTTGCAGCCATTAAAAATGAACAACACTGTTTTCTCTATTGCAGATATGAAAAAGAAGGCAGATTATTTTGTGCCATATAATGAAAAAAGGGATACAAATATTCTCTACAAAATTGATTATAATAACGAAACAGATGGCCTGGGGCCAGCGGGTTCTATAATTTCAAATATCACCGATTTATCACATTGGTTGGCAGCACTCATGAATAAAGGGATGTATGATGGTAAACAAATAATTCCTGAAGCAGTAGTAAATGCAACAATGGCACCCTCTATTGCTTTAGAGAATTCTACATTAAAGGAAGGTTTTACAGAGATATTAAATCCAGTTTATGGAATGGGCCGGCAATCAATGTCCTACCGTGGGCACCAAATTGTTTTACACGGAGGCGATTTAAATGGAATTCATTCTCAAATATCCTATATGCCACAAGATAGTATCGGCGTAATTGTTTTTGTAATTGGCGACCATAGTTTGCGGTATAATCCAATAACGTATAACATATACGAACATTTATTAGGGCTATCAATTACACCCTGGAGTGAAAGAGGGTTAAAAAACAGGGATGCCAGTAAAAAGCTGGGAAAAGAAGGAAGAGAAAAAGCAATGGTTGGACAGGTGAAAGGAACAAAGCCATCACACTCTATAAACGACTATTTGGGCAATTTTGAAAACAATGCTTACGGTATCATAAACATTTCGCAAAAAGACACACAAATGCAATTCACATTGCACAATATTCATTTGCCAATGTATCATTTTCACTATGACAGGTTTGACACAAAAAATGATGAAGAAGATGGGTTTTACTCATTAAATTATCAAACCAACCCGCAGGGAGAAATAGACCGATTTGTAGTTTCCTTAGACGAAGGCGAAGTTACATTTGTTAAAAAAGCAGATGCAACTTTAAGTACAGTTGAAACACTTACTAAGTACACAGGTAAATATAAAATTGGAACAAATACAATCAATGTTGTTTTAAAAAACAAGAATCATTTATTTATCTCAGGCGAGCCAGATTTGGAGTTGATACCTTACAAACCAAATATTTTTAAAACAAAAGAATTTGCAGACCTCATTATTGAGTTTATTGTGGAAAATGGTAAGGTAATAGCAATGAAACAAAAAGACGGAACAGGCGAATATGAAATTAAAAGAGAGGAGGAGAAAAAATAAAATCGCACAACATTAAGAAGGAGGCATAATACTGAAAAATGGTTGGTAAAATTCATTGAAAGGTAAGACCCTTAAGGATTTGAACGAAGTTTGATGAAACAAGTTTCATCAAACTTTTTGGTATATTTATTTTTCTGCTGAAAAATGAGTTTTTTTAGCCATTTTACTTACCAAAAAATGAAATACATTGATCGACATTACTTTAAGAACAAGTTTTTCAAAATAAACACCAATCACTTCGTTCAGTACAAAAACTTACCCTCATTTCTTTCAACGCCTCATCCACGGTATCCACTGGTAGCCTACAGCTTTTGTTTTTGCACACATAGATCATGGTTTTTCCTGTAATTAATTTGCCTTCCAATAAAGAAAGTGTGCCTTCGTTTTTACCGCCGGAATAAATATTATTGGGCAAGTATTCTTTTTGAAATTCAACTAATTTTTCTTTCCAATCTTTCCCAACAATCGCAATTTCAGTCGGACGGAAAAATGTGCAAAATAAGTGCCTGTGCCCAATTGCTGTAATAGTTTGGATTCTTCTTCATATCGTCCATTACATTCTTTACTAATTGGACGGATTTTTCCTCATAATTTTTTTCCTCAAAATACAATCCCAGCAAAAACAAGTTCTTCGCCATTTCACTGTTTGAAGATGGAATTACATTATCGCTCACTTCCATTTTTCTTGCTATCAGATTCGCATATTGCTTATCAGTATAAAAATACATTCCTGTTTGCTGATCAAAAAAATGCTCTTCCACATATTTTGTCAACTCGTTTGCTTTCTGCAAATAACTTTCTTCAAAACTTACCTGATAATATTCTATTAAGGCGCTGATCAAAAAAGCGTAATCATCCAAAAAAGCAAAAATGGTGGCTTTGCCATTTTTATAATTTCTGAATAAAGAATTGTTTTCTGTACATACATTTTTCAACAAAAAATCAATATTTCGCTTCGCGGAAAATAAATACCTTTCCTCTCCAAATGCTTTATAGGCATCGATGAAACCCTTTGCCATCAGTGCATTCCATGAAGTTAAAATTTTATCATCGGTAGCAGGGCGAACACGTTTTTCTCTTGCCTGAAGCAACTGGCTGTTTAAAAATTGTATTTTCGGCGAAAATTGTTCGTTTGCTGATTGAGATCTTTCATTCACATTCTTTGCACCAAAATTTATGTCAGGAATGTTTTTTTTCTCTTCCCAGTTTCCTTCTGAAGTGATCCCAAAATAATCACAGTAAACACCTGCTTCTTCTTTTAAAATTTCTTCGATTTCACTTTTTGTCCAAACATAAAATTTTCCCTCTTCGCCTTCGCTATCCGCATCGAGAGAAGAATAAAATCCGCCATCAGGAGAAACCATCTCCCTGTTGATAAACTCCAGGGTTTCATAAACGATTTTTTTATACAATGGATTCTGTGTCACCTGGAATGCGTGACTGTACAAGCTTACCAGTTGCCCGTTGTCATACAGCATCTTTTCGAAATGAGGGACATGCCATTTAAAATCGACTGCATATCTCGAAAATCCACCGCCAACCTGGTCGTAGATGCCCGCTTTTGCCATATTATCCAGCGTGAGTTTTACCGCATTGAGCGCGTCTTTGTTCCCCGAAAAATAATGATATTGTAAAAGAAATTCCCACACGGAGGGCATGGGAAATTTCATAGCGCCTTGTGTGCCCCCGTTCACATGATCAATTCGTTTCGAAAAAGAAATGTACATTTCATCCAGATCGTTTTTGCTGAATGAAACTGCAGTTGTGTTCATCGGAATGTGTTCAATGTCACGAATTCCTTTTGAAATATTTTCCGCCTGTTCTTCTAATTTTTGCAAGTCATTTTTAAAAATATCCGCGAAATATTCCAATAGCCTGATCCAGTTTTCTTTAGGGAAATAAGTGCCGGCAAAGAACGGTTTCCCATCAGGCATGGCAAGGGCGTTGAGTGGCCAGCCGCCGTTCCCGTTGATGAGATAAGCCGCGTTCATATATACCTGGTCCACATCAGGCCTTTCTTCCCGGTCAACTTTAATGCAGATATAGTTTTCATTCATTACTCTCGCTACTTCTTCATTTTCGAAACTTTCATGTTCCATCACATGGCACCAATGGCAGGCTGCATATCCAACACTTATCAGCAGCATCTTGTTTTCCTGTTTCGCTTTTTCAAGGCTTGCATCATTCCATGCATGCCAATCAACTGGGTTGTTTGCATGCTGCAAAAGATAGGGACTGGTTTCGTGAACGAGGGAGTTGGGCATTTTCGATATTTGTATTGTCACTTCATTGGCATAATAGCCGGAAACTTAATCTTTACAAAGTTAACCCGAACACTTTCTTTTTCCATAATTTAGCTTTTATGAGTACGCAGATATTTACAAACATTGCATTGCTGGCAAACACGCGCAATACTTCCGGCCTTGTGCGGGGAAAGGATCTTGCCCAATTGCCTTGCATTTCCAATGCGTATCTGATTGTTGAGGATGAACAAATTGCGGAAATTGGAAGAATGGAAGGCCTTCACTATACCAAAGAACTTACTCCCGTTGCAGGCAATACGATGGTGTTGCCTTGCTGGTGCGATAGTCATTCGCACATCGTTTTTGCGGGAAGCCGGGAAGAAGAATTTATTGGCAAAATAAAAGGGTTAAGCTACGCGGAAATTGCTGCCAAAGGCGGTGGCATTCTTAATTCGGCAAAGAAACTGAATGAAGCATCGGAAGATGAACTTTTTAATTCAGCATGGAAAAGACTGAAAGAAGTGAGTCGACTCGGCACCGGCGCCATTGAAATTAAAAGCGGCTATGGTTTGACAGTTGAAGGTGAATTAAAGATGCTGCGGGTGATAAAAAAATTAAAAGAAAAAAGCGCGCTCACCATCAAATCTACGTTCCTCGGCGCTCATGCTTTTCCGACAGCTTACAAGGATAACCACCCCGCATATATAAACAGCATCATTCATGAAATGCTTCCCATAATTGCCAGTGAAAAACTGGCGGATTATATTGATGTGTTTTGTGAAGAAGGATTTTTTTCCGCTGAAGAAATGAAAACAATTTGCGAAGCGGGAAAAAATTATGGCCTGAAACCGAAACTTCATGTGAATCAATTGAACTCTATCGGCGGCATAGAAACCGGAATTTCTTTAGATGCCATTTCGCTTGATCATCTCGAAACACTCACTGAAAAAGAAATCGGAATGTTAGCAGAATACAAAGGCGCTGCAACGCTTTTGCCATCGGCCGCTTTTTTTCTAAGAATGCCGCTGCAACCGGCGCGTAGTCTGATTGATGCCGGCGCTGCTGTAACGTTGGCTTCCGATTATAATCCTGGTTCTTCCCCTTCAGGGAACATGAATTTCGTTATTTCTCTGGCTTGTATTCAAATGAAAATGCTTCCTGAAGAAGCCCTTAACGCAGCAACCATCAATGGCGCCTGTGCCATGGAAATTGAAAAGGATCACGGAAGTATTTGCGCCGGAAAAAAAGCAAATCTTATTTTTACCAAACCAGTTCCCTCACTGGCTTATCTTCCTTATTCCTTTGGGAATAATCTGATTGATAAAGTGATGATTAAGGGAACTTTTATTTAACCAAAACCACTTATTTTATGCCAGCAAATTTTAAGAGATATGACAAGTCTGATATGATTTCCCTCACACGTATCAGGAAATTCGAGACGAAATTAGGAGAGATCGTTCATTGCGAAAGCAGCGCGGATTTTGAAAAAGCAATTGCAGAAACTCCTGCCACCTATATCATTTTCGGAGTTCCGGAAGATATTGGTGTGAAAGCCAATCTTGGAACCGGTGGGGCCGCCTCTGCCTGGTTTCCTTTTCTTGATTTCTTTCTAAACACCCAGAGCAACGATTTTTTAAGCGGTGAAAATATTTTCATTGCAGGGCATTTTGATTTTTCTGATGCGCAAAAATTAATAAATGTAAACGCTGCGACTGATGAAGAAAAAATAATCGCTTACCGCGCATATGTGTCCACAATTGATGATGCGGTAGAAGAAATGGTGAAAATTATTACGCAGCATAAAAAAATCCCGATCATTATTGGCGGTGGGCACAATAATGCTTATCCTGCTATAAAAGGCGCTGCTAAAGGCTTATACAGGAATGAGCTGCTGCCGCTTGCCCAAATAAACTGCATCAATCTTGATGCACATACTGATTACCGGCCTATTGAAGGCAGGCATTCCGGAAACGCCTTTCGCTATGCGGATGAAGATGGTTATTTAAATAAATATTGCGTCGTAGCAATTCATGAAAATTATTTGCAGCAAAATGTCTGGATTGATATAGTCAACAATCCCTTCACCGATTTTATTACTTATGAAGACATTTTTATTCATGAAAAAAGAACTTTCCGCGAAGCGGTTTCACATGCAATAGATTTCACGGAAGATAATTATACCGGTCTCGAACTTGATCTTGATTCGGTAGAAAATACGTTGAGCAGCGCATCTACTCCCTGTGGTGTAACAGCCTTGCAGGCAAGGCAATATATTAACCATGTAGCGGAAAATTCAAAAGTGGCCTATTTGCATATTTGCGAAGGCGCAACAAAACTTGACTCCGGCGAAACAGATGCTTCAACAGGAAAACTGATCAGTTACCTTGTCAGTGATTTTGTAAAAGCAAACAGTAAGGAGAAATAATGGAGAACCCGGAAAGCGGCCGTCTTATCATGATTATAGAAAATAAAAATACCCCTGGCAAAACCGGGGGTATGTATTTTATGAATAGTATTTTATGAGTTTATCTTCCCTGGCTCCAGGTTCTTGCTCTTCTGAAACCGCTATGTGATGCGGGTTTGCGGTTCATCAGGTTTTGCTGCGCCACCGGTGTTTGCACAAACTGCATGGTGCTTGCATAAGGATGACCTTCAATCACAGGGATGGTTTTATCGATCAGTTTATGAATGTCGCGGAGAAACGCTCTTTCTTCCATATCGCAGAAAGAAAATGCGGAACCTGAATTACCAGCGCGTCCGGTTCTTCCAATGCGGTGAACATAGGTTTCAGGAATATTCGGCAATTCAAAGTTAATTACATGGCTCAGGTCGTCTACATCAATGCCGCGGGCCGCAATATCAGTCGCAACGAGTACCCGGATCTTTCCGTCCTTAAAATTACTCAGTGCTTTCTGGCGTGCTGCCTGGGTTTTGTTTCCATGAATGGCATCCGCTTTAATACCTGCACGGATAAGGTCTTTGGCGATCTTGTCGGCGCCATATTTGGTACGGGTAAAAACGAGCGCGTTTTGGATGTTGTTGTCTTTTAAAAGATGGATCAGCAGTTGACGCTTGTCATTTTTTTCCACCAGGAAAATATGCTGATCTACATTTTCAGAAGTAGAAGAAACCGCAGCAACTTCTACTCTTACAGGGTTGGTTAAAATAGAAGACGAAAGCCTTGTGATCTCCGGCGGCATAGTCGCTGAGAAGAATAGCGTCTGTCTTTTTTCGGGAAGCTTTGCAATGATTTTTTTCACGTCATGAATAAAACCCATGTCGAGCATACGGTCGGCCTCATCAAGGACAAACATTTTTATGCCGTCAAGGCTAATAATTCTTTGCGCTATCAGATCGAGAAGTCTTCCCGGTGTGGCGATTAAAATATCAACACCTCTGCGCAATTCATTGGTTTGATGAAACTGTGAAACGCCTCCAAAAATTACGGCATGTCTCAATCCGGTATGCTTTCCGTAAGCGTCGAAACTTTCATCAATCTGAATAGCCAGCTCACGCGTTGGGGTCAATATCAACGCTTTGATATTATGGTTAAAAGCGTCTTCTTTTTGCTGCAATAATAAATTTTGTAAAATAGGGATGGCAAATGCAGCTGTTTTTCCGGTTCCTGTTTGTGCACAGCCTAACAAATCTTTTCCCCTTAATATTTGAGGAATTGATTCTTCCTGAATGGGGGTAGGTGAAGTGTAACCTTCGGTTTCGAGCGCCTTCAAAATGGGCGCTACTAAATGTAGTTCTTTAAATGTCAATGTAAATTGATTTAACTGTAAAATGATAACTTCCCTGAAAACGTAATGGTTCTTGAAAGTTTGTTTTCAAAATATGCTCAGAACCTATGACTTGATGAGCTTTTACCTTTTGGGAAGATTATCCAGTCTGCTAAGTAGGAGTATAAATATTTGCAAATATACCTTTTTTATTTTTTTCCTGCAAGAGGTGTTTTTTGTGATGGAAGGATTTTAACTTTTCCGGAAAATGCTGCGCCAAGGTTTTTTTCCAGGAAGACAGTATAGACTGGTTTTTTCCGGCAGATTGTCGCAGATTTTGGAATGCAGATTTTCACAGATCTCGTATTTTTTTTTCCCAAGAAGACACAAAAGGCACGAAGGTGGGTTTCTGGACACAAGGCCCGGTGTTTCTTTGCGACTTTGCTCCTTTGTTTCTTTGCGTGAAAGTTTTTTGCTGCTCAGGTTTGTATCCTGAGGAACCTTTGGAGAAGTTTTTTCCCGCAGGTGGTCGCAGATTTTGGAACGCAGATTTTCACAGATCTCGTATTTTTTTTCGCAAAAACCTTTGGGAATAGTCGATATTTTTTTTTACGAAGACACAGGATTTTAAATAAAACAAGAAGCAAATAACACCTTATAATTGGGAGATGGATTTTTTCTTCCCGGTCAGTCAGTTTGTTTCATTAGAATGCCTTTGTCCACACTCTCATTTATCAAGTCCTCGGCATAATTCCAAATTGTCGTGGAACCGCTTTTAATTGCTTTTTTCTTGTCATAAACTTTTTCATATGGCACATTAAATTCCGCCCAGGTTCCACCATTATTTGAAGTGTTTTGCAGCAATGGCTCAAACCTGTCCATTGCTTTTGCAAACTTTGCATCATCTGAAATACCTTCCTCAAATTCTTCCCAAATTTTTATGAATTCTTCAGCTTGCTCTTCTGGTAGAAGTCCAAAAATCCGTTTCGCTGCAATAAGCTCTTCGTCTGTATTTGTGTGGCTTTTTGTAGCATCGTAAATAAAAGTGTCTCCTGCATCAATTTCTACAAGGTCGTGGATTAAAACCATTTTCAAAACTTTAAGAACATCTATTGGATTGTCCGAATGTTCTGCGAGAACAATGGTCATCATTGCCAAATGCCAACTATGTTCCGCATCATTTTCGTGCCTGTCGCTGTTGAATAGTTTTGTTTTTCGTTGAATGTATTTTAACTTATCAATTTCTTTTATGAAAGCTATTTGTTTTAATAAATTGTCAGTCTGCATTATTCTATAAAATTTGAAGGAATTTCTTGTTTGCTTGAGAACTTGGTTCAGTGAAATCTTTTGTTGTGGGTTCGTTCAGTGGTCTTTGCCTGTAAAAATTATTGTAATAATAATTGAAAGTTGAAATCCTTTGTCTTTGGCATTCATTCAGAAAATCGATTTTAATTTTCATTAAGAAGCATCCATGATGTTCCAAATTTATCCCGCAGCAGGGCAAAGCGATTTGCGAAAAAAGTCTTTTCCATCTTCATAAAAATCTGCCCATCACCGGAAAGTAAGTTATAAATATCTTCTGCCTTCTTAGCCGTATCACATCTGATGGTCAGATAGGCGCTGCGCATTGGTTCGGCATTAGGAATATCGGCGCCCATAAGTGTTATACCTCCTATTTCAATTCTCGCATGAAGAATAGGGTTTTTCCATTCTTTCGGAAAATTGGGAGGCAGTTGTTGATGAGAAGTCATCATCGTGATCCTGCCGCCAAGATACTGCTCGTAAAATTGGAATGCTTTTTCGCAATGTCCCGGATAGTTAACATAGATATCAACTTTCATGGAAGGGGCTGGATTCATAATTCAGGTTTTTATTTGGCTTGTTATTACGGCTTAAATTCTTTCGTAAAGGTATTTTGTTCTTTCAAAATTGAAAGGCTGCAATTACGGCAAATTTCAGGCAGAGCGCGGCGTCTTTGACCGAAAGACCAGTAAGGCCAAAGTAATTTTAATCAACAAAACATTCAGTTGTGATAACCAAACCACAAAGTTTACCCTGCGAAATGCTTTTAGATAAAATGATAGAGAAATAATGCATCGCCCGTAAACGCCGGTTTTTGCTGGCCCTTTATTTCCAATGTAATAAAGAGCGTAGCCTTGGTGATACCCCGGAGGTTTATGATTGATTTAAGCGAAACCCTGCACCGTACTTCACTGTTTACAAGCACCGCCTGCCCAAACTTAAGTTGTTCTATACCATAATTCACTTCCATCTTAAGGTTCTGCACATCGGCAACCTGTTTCCAGAAATAAGGTATCAGGGCGAGTGTAAGATAGCCGTGCGCTATGGTAGTCTTGAAGGGACTTTCTGTTTTGGCTCTTTCCGTATCGGTATGTATCCACTGATGGTCGAGCGTAGCATCGGCAAATTGGTTAATCTGTTCCTGGGTTATCTGATGCCAGTTGGAAACCCCGATCTCTTTACCTAAATAGGATTCAAATTCAGCATGACTTTTTATAACTACCATAGCTGCTAAATTAGGGAATGATTTGTTTTTCAGGAAGTTTGAATTAAATTTCAGTCCTAATCTAGATTCATACTCTACCCTTCAGCAGAGGTGAGGCTGTACCATTCCCACGCCGGGACTTATTCTTACATACTTAGCTTATGCAGATTTAATTTGCAATTTGAATTTGAGCAAATTCGCCATCTACTTTCATTCCATCACTTAAATTTGCATGAAAAGCACCACTGGCGAAGTTGTTTACGATTTTTGAAATAGTGATGGATACATTGCCCAGATCCCAATTAGTATATAATTCAGAAAAATCGTTCTCCTTTTTAAGGGATAATGTAAAAACCAAACCTGAGGTCGTCATATTCGAATACTCATAGTTTTTAGGCCGCAATTTAGTATCAGTCGTGATTGAAATATAGATGGCGTTATAGGGAAATTGCAACAAGGTGTCCGCTGCCTTGAGTACATACCTGTTATAATTATCCCGGGTTATGAAAACTTGTCCTTTTGTAGTGGTACTGTCCAGCCATACATACTGAATACCGTTTGCCTTGAATTTAAAAACCGGAATTTTTTCTTGCTCTTGAACTTCAGTTTTTTTGCATCCCAATAAGCCAAATGCCATTATAGTTATAAATAAAACTGCTGTTTTCATAAGTGATAGTAGTTTTGGCGAGATATGTGTTGTATAATAACCAAATTTAAAGCATAATAATTGAAATAGATGATCGCCAAGACTGACACGGGTTATCAACATTCAAACAATACCCTATCACAGGCTATCAAAGGAAAAACCATGCCTGATTTTTTTAATGATGTTCTTTAAATTGTTTGCCCGGCTTCTCTGATTATCATTTTTGTTGTGTTAAAGTGAAGATGTACGTTTTGCATTACTTTCAATGGTCGGATTCTCCTGATTTTCGCTCAACCATTAATTTTGAGGGAACAAAAGTGTACTGTCAGTCGATATTTATTCGTCTGCTGGAAGTATTGCTGATAGTGATTGGGTGAACCTCTTGCCATGCCTGAGGTTTCTTGCAGTGCCCGGAATCAAAACGCTTTTATGCTCTTGAAAATCTTGTATTGAGCATCAACAACCGATTTATTAAACCCATGTGCGGTCTTTGGCAATAAGACATATTTTTTCTCCGGAGCTTTCAATTTATCAAAATACTTTCTGGTTAATTCCTTTGGTGTTAGTATGTCTTCTTCTCCCTGTATGAAATAAACCGGCACTTTAAAATCCAGGTTATTCTTCAAAAAATTAATAGAAGAACGCATTGATCGTACACCCAATTGTTTATCACCAACAAAGTTCACAAAAGAATAGTCATCGCCGTCGCTTCTGTTTTGATCATCTTTTGGATTATCATAGGCAGGTGTTTCTACAAACCAGGATTCAGGTGCCGGCATGGAATTCTCTCTTTCGTATTTTTTTACAATTCTCCATAACTGACCAACTGTTTTTGCTCGGTCATAAGGTGGTTTGCCGATATCCTTTAGTTTTTCTACCGATACGGTGTCATTATTCTGCAGGGCCATTTGATAAACTTTATTGTAAAGCCTTTCATCGTCTAAAGGGTTTACAATTTGAGAATGTCCCACATAGGCATAGAAAAGGTCGGGGCGTTTAGTAGCTATTGTGACGCCTAAAGCCGAACCCCAAGAGGTTCCAAAAAGAATAATTTTTTGCTTTCCCAAATGCTGAAGAAGGTATTCGGACAGTGCAATACCATCATCGGCCATTTGATCGATTGTTAATGGATGCGATTGTAGATATGGCGCGGTTAGTTCTTCCGGCGCATTTTGTCCATACGTTCTTCCTGCACCCCGCTGATCCCACTGAACGATAATAAAATCTTTCTCCCATTCTTTGTAAATATGATCTGCATAGGGACTCATGGTACTTCCCGGACCTCCATGGAGAAACAAGATAACAGGCTTTTGACGATCACCTTTGATGGTTACCCACTGTTCTATTCCATTAATCAACAGAAATTTCTCTTGGAAGATCCGGCTCGAGTCAGTTGAAATGTCGCTGTTAATTGCAGTGTTTTGAGCATAGGCACTAAACGAAAATTGAATGATTATAACAGTTAATGCAATAACTAATAGAAATTTTATTTTATTCATTGTAAACTGGGGAAAGGTTTTGACTACGTGGATCTTGAAATTTTCTCTATTCTTTTTAAGCTGTAAAACGGGCAACCGCATTGCAGGGAATGTTGTATTCCCGAAACCACAAACATATAAAATATTTCTTAAGCGCTAGCTCCACTACAAAGCTATTGTAATGCTTTCTCTGTATTTAATGTTACCGCAACGCCTCTTCTTAAGGTATTGTGTACTTCTGCTATCTTGTCTACATGAGAAATTAGTTCAGTTATTTCTTTCTGAGAAAGAGTAGGCGACTGAACACTAACAGTGTAAACTACATTTGAAGCCGGGTCACCTTCTTTGCCGAATTCTCCTGATACGGTTACTTCCACTGAAGTGATGTTTAATTTCCTTCTGTCGGCTTCCCGATACACGTCATTACAAAAGCAGGTAGCAAGTGAAAGGAATAAAAGCTCTCCCCCGTTCACTGACGAACCAAAGCCATCGTCCTTCCCTGGCACACTTATTTTCTTTGGGCGTCCTTCGGTTGAAACGGTAATGTCATTCACCTGAAACTCGTTTTTGATGGTCGCTGAAATTGTCATAAGTAAAGTTCTTTTGTTATTATAGAGGCTATCCAAGCAAACCCTTTTTTGTCGCCGGAATTAGAATTCTTTTTGGTTGGAACCCAACGACTTTTTAATTTTTTTTATCAGATCATCCACTTGTTTTGGTTTGCTTTTGATTTAGCCGATATTCCTGAAATGTAAACAAATCAGCAAAATCCTGTAAATCGTCCAATTTAGTTGATGATGGCAAAAGGAAAATCACTTTTTTTCACGTTCTTTCTATGATCATTTTTATCCTTTTGTAAATATACCATTGAAGAGTTTATCAAAAGTAAAGTTTTACGTTTAATAATTTTTATTACTGCTCCTTCAATTTTTCCTTTGCTCTATCTTTTGAAAGAATGTTTTCAAAGCAAAAGGGCAGCAATACAAAAATGAATTACATTGAAGAATGAAATGCGACCCCATGGTTCGTGTTCAATCACATTTCCAGCGCCTATCTTCCAGCAAACGTACTTTTTTTGAAAAGTTTTTTGTATAAATTCGTACCTCATAATCATAACTGACTGCATGAAAACTATTTTTTTCTTATCGGTACTATTTTTTCCTTTTTTGGGCAAGGCGCAAAGCGATTCCATGTACCTTTTGAAACCGGACAAGGTTTTTGATGGTGAGGAGATGCATTCGGATTGGGTGGTGTTGGTTAAAGGCAATCAGATAGAGGCTGCTGGCCCTATGCGTTTTAAATTGCCTTCGAATACCCGGGTGATTGAACTGAAGGGAACAACGCTTTTGCCTGGTCTAATTGAAGGGCATTCTCATTTATTTCTGCATCCTTACAATGAGGTGTCATGGACAAACCAGGTGTTGATGGAAAGCCGGGCGGAAAGAACCGCAAGGGCTGTTAAACATGCGAATGCCACTTTGATGGCTGGATTCACCACCGTGAGGGATTTAGGAACCGAGGGGTCCATGTATGATGATGCGGGACTTAAAACAGCGATTGAAAAAGGAGTGATCCCAGGACCGAGAATGATTGTCGCAACAAGAGCGATTGTCGCCAACGGTACTTACCAACCCAGCTATGACAATGCAGATATCGATTTGCCGCAGGGGGCTGCGGAGGTTGGAAATAAAGAGGAAATGGAAAAAGAGGTGCGGACGCAAATCTTCAAAGGCGCCGATGTTATTAAATTATATGCCGATTATCGCTGGGGGAAAAACTGGGAAGCAGCGCCTACCTTTTCTGTGGAAGAATTGGGAATAGCAGTGAAAGTTGCTGCCGATGGCGGAAGATTTGTTACGGTTCATTCTTCGACGCCTGAAGGTATGAAAAGAGCTATAGAAGCCGGTGTTCGCTCCATTGAACACGGCGACGGGGGAACAGAAGAGATCTTTAAAATGATGAAAGAAAAAGGAGTCGCTTTCTGCCCGACACTTTCCGCCGGTGATGCCATCCTTCAATATTATGGCTGGAAGAAAGGGATTGATCCTGAACCTGAACGGATCATTCAAAAGAAAAAGAGTTTCCTGGCAGCTTTGAAATCAGGCGTTACTATTTGTATGGGTGGCGATGTTGGCGTATTTGCCCATGGCGATAATGCCCGTGAAATGGAAATGATGGTTCAATACGGAATGAAGCCTCTTGACGTACTGAAATCCGCGACTTCAGTAAATGCTCATGTTTTCGGAGCAGATAAAACAGGAAGAATTCAAAAAGGACTTTTGGCAGATATTATTGCCGTTCAGGGCGATCCGTCCACTGACATTCATAACATTCGCAAAGTGGCATTTGTTATGAAGAACGGGGTGATCTATAAAAATGAATAAGACCTCAGCTTCAGTTCTGAACCTGGAGCGTCTGCCTATTTTGCCACTTCCATCTTCACCTTTTTATTTTTAATTTTTTGGTCTTTGATCTCGTGGATCAGGTTATTCATCTTTACTTTTCTGATGGCAACAAAGGAAAAGAAATCTTTTACGTCAATCAGACCGATGTCTTCTTTTTTCAACATTCCCTTATTGGTCAAAAAACCAACAATATCAACTTTATTAACCTTGTCTTTTTTTCCCGCGGCTATAAAAAGTGTTGCCCATTTTGGCTTTTCAGGTAAAACGCATTCTTCCGGAAGCGTGATCTTCTCTGTTTCTTCCATGATATAATCAGGAAGTTTCTCTTCTTCGCTTAAAATAAGAATGGCAGTACCGCTGGCTTCCATCCTGGCTGTTCTTCCATTCCTGTGTGTGAAAGCCGCTTCCGTGTGAGGCAAATGATAATGCACGATATAACGAATGTTGGAAATGTCGAGTCCGCGGGAAGCAAGATCGGTAGTTACCAAAACATTGGTAGTTCCGTTGCGGAATTTTGACAGGGCGCTGTCCCGTTGCTGCTGTTCCATGCCCCCATGATAGAATTCATTGTAGATGCCTTTTTCAGAAAGTAATTTACTGGTTCGTTCCACCGCTTCCCGGTGATTGCAGAAGATGATGGTAGAACGGTTTCCGAGGTAACACATCAGCTTGAAAAGAGTGTTCGATTTGTCCTTATCTTCTGAATAAACGGTTTTGACGGCAAGCCTTTCTGCTTCCGCTCCGGGTTTTAGAAAATTGATCCTCAGCGGATCTTTAAGGCCAACGAAATCCGGAATCTCCACAGTGTCTGTTGCCGAGGTGAGAACTTTTTTCGTAACGTTCTTCAGGGAATCAATAATAAATTTCATTTCCTCTAAAAAACCTAATTCGAGGGATTTGTCAAACTCGTCCAGGACAAGGGTGGTTATATCGTCCACCGTGATATTTCCCCGCCTGATATGATCACAGATCCTGCCGGTAGTTCCGACAATTACTGCAGGAGGTTGCACAAGATTATTTTCTTCTATTTCTCTTTTATGGCCACCATATGTCGCGGTTATCTTCTTTCCAGTTCCCATATTTCTAAAAACCTGCTCAATTTGCATTGCCAGTTCACGGGAGGGAACGACGATCATCGCCTGGGTCTTCTCCGTTTTTTCGTCGAGGTTTTCAAGCACCGGCAAAAGAAAGGCCAGCGTTTTTCCTGATCCGGTTGCCGAAAGAAGCATCAGGTCCCCGGGTTTTTTGCTGGCTTCGAGAACAGCTTCCTGCATCTCGTTTAAGGCGTCGAATTTCAAACTCGTCAAAATGTTCTCCAGGGAATAGGTATGCTTTTTCATGGCTGCAAAAGTAGTTCAAATGAAAATGGGAAAACAAGGTAATCAGACAGGGGTGAATTTAAAATGTCGCATCGTTACGTTGAATGTGGGCGGTGGAGACACCGCCCACGGCATCCAGCGCGGGTTGGTGTCCTTTACCAACCCGCGACATTTTGGAATGCACCCTCAGACAGAAGTTGATCTCTCTGCAAAGTCAAATAATTTATCTTCGCGCAAAATATGAAAGGGAAGAAAAGGTTTTATACAATATTTACGCTCGGTTTGCTGTCTGCAATGGGCGCTTTTTCAATAGATATGTACCTGCCTGGTTTTCCAGCAATCGCCAGAGACCTTCATACCACAGTGGCTCACATTACTCTTTCTATCACCAGTTTTTTTATCGGCGTTTCGTTAGGTCAATTACTTTACGGGCCATTGCTTGATAAATATGGACGAAAAAAACCTTTGTATATCGGCCTGGTGGTTTATCTGCTCGCTTCTATCGGTTGTGCTTATGCGCCAACGGCCAACATGCTCATCGGGATCCGGTTCCTGCAGGCTTTAGGTTCCTGCGCCGGAATGGTAGCGGCACGCGCCCTGGTGAGAGACATTTTTCCCGTTAAGGAAAATGCTAAAATATTTTCCCTGTTGATGCTGGTTCTCGCTTTATCACCGATTGTTGCTCCAACACTTGGGGGTTATATGACCTCTTTATTTGGCTGGCAATCCATTTTTATTATCCTCGCTTCCATTTCTGCACTTACTCTTTTGCTTGTCCATTTTGCCTTGCCGGAGGGAAGAGAACCGGAAAAGTCACTTTCATTACGTCCTGCACCCATCATTAGCGGTTTTCTGGCTGTGGCTAAAGAACCACAATTTTACACTTATGCCTTTGCCGGAGCGATTGCCTCTTCCGGATTGTACGCTTATATTGCCGGTTCACCTTTTGTTTTCATGGAGATCTATCATGTTTCTGACAAGCAGTATGGATGGATATTCGCTTTTATCGCGATGGGTCTTATTTTGGCCAGCCAGGTAAATACGGTTTTGTTGAGA
This sequence comes from uncultured Chitinophagaceae bacterium, assembly GCA_963696835.1. Lineage (GTDB taxonomy): Bacteria > Bacteroidota > Bacteroidia > Chitinophagales > Chitinophagaceae > Ginsengibacter. Next base: position 265,120 of record CAVOLS010000003.1, read on the forward strand.
AAATTTTCCAGCGAACAGATCATCAGGGCCACCTTGCTTTGCCAATGCCTTGCGGGAATTACCCTGGTTTCAGGAGTATGGTTCAACTTTCTCGGGCTCTATTCCACCATATTTGTCATCTGGGTATTTTTAAGTACCCAGGGATTCGCCTTTCCCAATTCTTCGGCGCTTTCCCTGGCGCCCTTTGCAAAAAATGCCGGCACAGCGTCTGCCTTGATGGGAGCCGTGCAATTAGGGATTGGCGCCATTACTACCGGATTAGTGAGTTTGTTGAATAATAACACCGCCATGCCGATGGCTGCGGTAATGTGTGCCTGCGCCATTGGGAGTTTTACTGTTTTATTGTTGGGCAGAAAAGTCATTAAATCAAAGCAGATGATCTCCGGACAAATCGTAGCTGAAAGCTGAGATGGGTGTAGTCTATTCAGCGTATTGGCAATGGTTTTATTAGCGGCTGTGCTTTGTAGTTTTAGGAAGTCCAATTTTGTCAATAGTTTCTTTTCGCAAAAAGAACAACGTCATTCAACTTATCCAACGATTTTCAAGTATCACAATCGGTACTTTGCTTTCATTAAGTTCTTTAATTTTTTTCATACACCAAATTTAAGAAGTTTTCATTTTAGCTTAGCGATAAACGCCGATAATTTTTATTCTTTTCAAACGGATCCAATCGTCTTTATTTCTGCATAATTTACAAAGTCGTCACTTATAAAACGCATAATAGCTAACGTAGCTTTTTAAAAGTTGATTCACCTTTAACAAATTTGTTAAAATTCTGTCACTAAAAATCTGTTTCGTATCAGCGGTTGGATTCTGCTGTCATAAAATTGTAAATTTGCCCCTTCGCGTAACCGTACTGTTAACAGTGCCGGTTTTTTTAAATGTTAATCTTCAAGAACCTCATTATTACTTTTTCATGAAACATTTCTCCCTGTTTTTTTGCCTGTTTTTTATTGTTTTTAATTCTTCAGCTCAGATCGACAAAGAACCTTTGCCCACTGCGGATGATCAGGGTTTACAGGTGAAGACAGGAAACAGGGTGTATGGCAAAGTAGTGGATATTCAAACAGGAAAAGGAATGGAGGCTGCATCTATACAGCTTTTTGCACGCATCTCATCGGGAACTGATGGAGTGAGAGATTCGTTGATGGGAGCAATGCTGACAAAACCCAACGGGGATTTCAGTTTCGATCATCTCGCACCTGTTGGAAACCTTCACGTCGTAATCACGGCAATAGGGTATGGAGAATATGACAAAATTATTCCCTTTGCCGATTCGGCCAGCATCGCTTCAGGTGGAACGGTTCAGAAGGATCTTGGAAATATGATCATGTCGCGGGAACATGAGCGCCTTGACGCCATCACCATTGTTGCGGATAAGCCTGCCATGAAAATGGGTATCGATAAAAAGATCTTTGACGTAGATAAAAGCCTTACCTCAAAAGGAGGCACAGCGGTTGACGTGATGAAAAATATTCCTTCAGTTTCTGTCGATGTCGATGGCAACATAGAATTAAGAAACGCCGCTCCAACGATTTTTATTGATGGCCGTCCCACTATTCTCACTCTCGACCAAATTCCTTCTGATAATATTGAACGGATTGAATTAGTGACCAATCCTTCCGCTAAATATGATGCAGCAAGCAGCGGCGGCATCATTAACATCATTCTTAAAAAGAATAAGCGAAATGGAATAAACGGACTTGCTTCCGTTAGCGCAGGCGCTCCCGGTATCTTCAGTTCAAATGCCAATATTAATTTGCGCCAGGGAAAATTCAATTTTTTCGCCAGCGGCAATTATAATAATTCCGATAATACATCCAGCGGAAAAAGTTTCAGGCAAAATAAAGTGGATGGAGTTACTGAAAATTATTTCGATCAGTATTCTACCAATAAAAGAGGAAGGGAATTTACTTCTGTAAGGTTTGGGGCTGATTACTTTTTGGACAACCGGAATACCATAACCGTTTCACAGGGATTTGTTCGTGGCCGGTTTACCAATAGCGAATTGCAATCGCAGCAATATTTCAATAACGGTAAAGTGATGGAACGCTATGGCGAAAGAACTTCTGATGGCCGTTTCGGGTTCGACCGCAACAATACGCAGCTCAACTATACCCACAAATTTCCAAAAGACGGACAAGAATTGAATGCAAGCGTGAATATGAACTATGGTAAAGTGAATGATAATTCCGCAATATTGAATACATTTTATCTTACCGATGGAAGTTTATACGGGTCTCCGAGCCAGGTGCGCAACCAGGGAGCCAACAATAACAACCAGGTAACGGTTAAAATCGATTATGAAAACCAATTGGCAGAAAATAAAAAACTGGAAACAGGATTACGCAGTTATGTCAATAATTACAAAAGCTATTTTAATTCATTTTCTGTAGCGAACGGAACAGAAACCAAACTTCCGCTCAGCAACAACTATAAATACACTGAGATGGTTCAGGCGGGCTATCTCACCTATACTTCAAAACTCGGCAGCATTGGTTACCAGGCCGGTTTGCGTGCGGAATATTCAAAGTTTAGCGGAACACTTATCGATAGTGCCAGAAACTTTGGTTATGAATTCCCTACTCAAATCAAGAACCTTTGGGATGCTTTGTTTCCCAGCCTTTATCTATCAAAAAAAATAAGTGAAAGTGAAGAGATACAATTAAATTATTCCAGGAGAATCCGCCGGCCGAATTTCTGGCAACTCAATCCTTTTATAGACATTAACGACCCATTAAATATTCAACAGGGTAATCCGGGGCTGAAACCGGAATTCAGGAATTCCATGGAGTTCAACTACACAAAGAATTTCAAAAACAACAGTAATTTTCTTGGCGTAATTTATTATCGCAATACCCAGGGAAACATCACCCGGTACAGCGACACGATCAGCGCCGCGCAGTTCCAACAACTTCACAATGCCGCGGTTGATCCCAATGCCATCCTCAACACGTTTATCAATTCAAAAAGTACCAACAGGGTTGGCCTTGAACTTACACTGCAGGAAAAAGTCGGAAAAAACTTTGATGTAACTCCTTCATTCAATTTGTCCTATCGCAAAGTGGATGCGGGCGTAAAGGATTTAAATTTAAGCAATGAAGGCTTTGACTGGAGTTCCAAACTAACGGCTAATTATAAGATTGATACTAAAAATCCAGCTTCCGTTTTTTATAAATTAGGATTTCAGTTAACCGGAAATTATGAATCACAGCGGGTTTTACCGCAAGGTCGTAGGCTTGAGCAGTATACCGCTGATTTCGCCATGAAGAAAGATATTTTCAAGAAAGATAAAGGCACCCTTACCTTTACCATCAACGACATTTTTGATACCCAGCGCTATGGTGTTATTTATGATACCGAAACTTTTTACCAGGAATCGTACCGCCGGGGCAGGGGCCGCACCTTCCGTCTCACTTTCAGTTACAAATTCGGAAACGCCGATTTTTCATTGTTCAAGAAAAACAAAGACAATGGAAATAACCATGGAGATGACTAAGGTCGAATTAATTCAAAGGCTGGAAATAAAAGAATGAATAAGGATCTATGGAAAGGTGTTTTTCTTTAATTTCCGGAAATTCACCCAATTCAATTCCCAGTCCACATTTATTTTCCCGCACTTGCCACAGGTATAACCGTTGTTTTGGGCTGGTGCTAAAAATTTCAGGAAGAATTTCCGGAAGCATTCCGTTGCAGCAGGCTTCCTCCAGTAATTCGGCTTCAGAATAATCCTGTTTGTCGGGCGAATTTTTTTGCCAGCTTTGAGCGGCCAAAAAACTTGTGCCGGTTATCAGTAAAATCTCTTGTTGAGTGGTTCTGCTCATGATTGACAGGTTTTGTTACTTATATGACTTTGATCCTGTCATGAAACTTAATGGCCGGGGAAAAAATAATGTTAAACCATTTTTATTCCGCAAAATAGTCGGAAAGACAATGTGTAAATATTGATGGGTTTATCCGGTATTAAATGGCTGAAAGGCCGCCGCCCATTTTTTTCTGTAAGCAAAGAGGATTGAATTTCTTCAATCCTCCATGTGCTTAACCCTGTTGAAGTGATTTCAGGACAATACACCTTCCATTTGAGTTTGATATACATTCTGATAGATGAAATGAGCCGGCATAATATCAGGTTTTACCATTTCTAATTTATTCTTTTCAAGCAGCGGCATTAATATTTTGCTAAACTCATTGAAGGCTTGTTCCGATTCCCAGAGATCACAGATAAACCATTTTCCATCAGAAGTCGGTGCTTCTGAATGAAAAAGTAATCCATTAGGATGTTCATAGCCCTTATCCTTAAGGTCTTTCCAGGTTTGGTCAAACTGTTTCGATGTCGCTTTTGGAAACTCGAAACGAACGATTATTCTTTTCATTTTTTTTGTTTTATATAGGTGAATAATTAAATGGATTGAAGGAAGCGAAAATCTATTCAAATCGTTTCAGGGATATTGTATAATAAACAAGTGAAGAGAGCCAAAAGTAGAAAAAAATAGCTGCAAATCCTGCTTGCATTCGCCTTTCAGGAAAATTATGAAATCCGGGTGACAAGGCAGCAATGATGGGCCATTTTTGAAATGAAATTTGTTTAAAATAAGTTCGTTTGCTGCCTTTTTATTACCGCTCATTTGAAATAAATAACAACTTCCTTATCTGGGCAAACGGACTTTATTTAAAGATTTTCTCACCTAAGAACTTGAGGTAAGCAGAGGTGCATTAAACATTATTGCTGAACGGATTGTACTAACAACAATACTAAAAGTATAATGGTAAAGAATTGTTTTCTAATATTAAGATTTTTTTAAGTAGTGTTTAATTATATATATTTGTGTGACTTTAAACATTATGAGATATATTTTATTGTTAGGTTTTTTAAGCCTCATTATCTGTTCTTGCCAAAAAGACAAAATGCAAGAAAGAATTGAAAATCCACAAAGCGACAGCACTACACTTTCAATGTATGTAGATTTAGATACGACAAAGGTATCAGGTTCAGACACCATAGAAGTCCGAAAATATTCTTACGATAATTTGAAAAGGCTTTCAAAATCCTACCTTATAGAATATGATGATGGTGTACCGGGAGGTTTTTTCCTAACTGATTTATTTTATAACGGTAATGACACATTAGCCTTTAAAATAGTTGAAACTTATTATGAATTGCCAAGTGGTAATGCACATAACACAGACATCGGTTATTACTTTTATAAAGATGGTAAACTAAAATCAGACAGTGTAAGTCGTGGTAATAATCCATATTACGTAAACTCTTACACTTACGATAATAATACGATTATCTCAACAAATATATTTGTATCAACACCACCTAATATTTTTGTTGACAAACATTATCAGACCAAAACTAATGGAAACACTATTTCACAATTGGATTCTTCATTTGTTAATAGTATTTATTCCGGTAGTTCAGGAGTAAGTTTCTCAGCTTCTTATGATACCAAAAATAATCCGTTTCAGAATTTAATAAGTGACATAAGTAATAGTGATAGGCCTTCTGCTATTTATACTCAGGAAACGTATAGTGAAGACATGCCATACGAAAAAAATAATCCAGTAGAAATCATTTCAGGGTTTCACCTAAAGTATGTTTATGAATATAATAATAATGACTATCCATCGGTAGTGAGAGTTTATGACATAAAAGGCCCTTCAGAGTTTTGGTTTAAGCGAGTTTTCTTTTATACAAAACTTTAGATGAAAAAGTAGCTGATTATGATAATAAACAAAACGTTATATACAGACCACAACAATAAACAGAAATCCAGAATATTTGTTTGTTTGCTGTATTTGACAGAACAGTTTTAAAACAGCAAAACTACAGACTAAACTGTACAGCTACCAACATTCGCATTGGCAATAGGTACTGTCATTTCCACCAATAAATTTTCCACTTTTTTTCTAAATTTGTATTAGACCAGAGAAGGCATACTTCGATGTTTCGATGGATGTTTATCTTGAACAGTTCCGTTTTTACGCTGGACTGCTTTTTTGTACAGCTTCTTCGAAGCAGAGACCAGAAAAGGCTCCTTCTCCGATTCTCCGCGTGGACGTTAGGTGTAACCCCGTTTAGACGCTCATATTGCTGACAGAAACGTTCTTTTTCCTTACATTTTTTATTGGTTCTCCTTTTCCCTTTCAACATCTTTACGAGCTACGGGCAAACGAACTTTTTTAAGGATTTTCTTTTACAATGGCTCCCTTTCATAAAGGGTTATGAATATCGTAGAGGTAAGTTTTTTTTGACAATGCTACCGGCAAACGAACTTTTCTAAGGTTTTTCTTTTACAATGGGCAGTTTTGCACAAAGCGTTTGAGCAATGTCATTTAGTTAAGGATTTTGAAAGCATAATACCACATCCACATCTTTCACCACGCACCAGGCAGTAACCACGTTAAGCATTTTAAAAGCATAATACCACCCCTTCGGGGTTCTGGTGTTAATTGTATTTGACCTATAATAATATCATCCCTTCGGGATTTAAAGCCGGAACGGCTGATAAGATTATAGAAATTAAAAATTCACGAAGTTCTAAAAACCCGGAACGGGTGACATTCTTTTCTTAACTAAATGACATTGTACTGCAGAGGTTATATTTTTTTGACAACAAAAGTTATAATTCTATCTTTAATTCTGAACGCGACGCATTTACTTAATCAAATTTTTTGTCAGATACCGTAAAATACAATGAAGAGGAATTAGTTTCATTACTGAAAAACGGTGATGAAACCGCCTTTGTTTACTTGTATGATAATTACTCAGGCGCTTTATATGGAACTATCTGCAGAATCATTAATAATAATCAATTGGCGGAAGATGTTTTACAGGAAGTTTTTGTAAAAATCTGGAACAGTTTTCAAAGTTATGATGCGACTAAAGCAAGGCTTTTTACCTGGATGATGAATATTGCCAGGAACCTATCTATTGATACGATAAGAGGAAAAAGTTATAAGAAGCAATCGAAAATCCAAAGCACGGAAAATGCCGTAAATCAGGTAGCTCAAAATCCAAAAGAAAATGATCGATATGATACAATAGGAATAAGAAATCAGCTTACCTCACTTAAAAAAGATCAGAGGCAAATTATTGAGCTTGCTTACTTTGATGGTTTTACTCAAAATGAAATCTCACAAAAATTAGGCATCCCTCTGGGTACGGTAAAAACAAGAATGAGAACAGCGATTTCCGAATTAAAAAAAATATTACAACCTTAAAAATTGAACAAAGAAGAATTCATATCATCCGGTTTACTTGAGCTTTACGCTTTGGGAGTTTCTTCGCCTGAAGAAACCCAAATAGTAGAAGAAAATCTTATTCAATTTCCTGAATTGAAACAGGACCTGGAAGACATTGAATTTTCTCTGGAAAAATTCGCGTACACTAATGCCATTCAACCGCCTTCATCCGTAAAGGAAAAATTATTGAAAACGGTTTTTCCGGTAAAAGAAGTAAATCAAAATGCACGGGTAATTCCAATAGGTAAAAAAGCTTCCTTCCCGCAATTTTATAAGTGGATTTCTGCCGCATTATTTATTTTATTGATAGGGAGTGTTATCATAAGTTATAATTATTATCATAAATATCAGGATGCCAAAGGCGAGTTGCAGATTGCTTCTGAAAAAATGGAACAACAACAAAAATCCAATCTGACCATGAGCCAGGATATGGATATTGTTACCAATAAATTTGCGCAGCCTGTCGTTTTAAAAGGAACTGAAAAGGCGCCGGATGCAGTGGCAAAAATCTTCTGGATGAAGAATACCGGCGACGTTTATATCAACCCTACCAATCTGCCACAAGCTCCTGGCGGAAAACAATATCAACTGTGGGCAATAGTGGATGGAAAGCCGGTTGACGGTGGAATGATCATCACTGGAACAAGCCGCTTTCATATTCAGAAAATGAAATCTTTTGGAAAAGCAGAGGCCTTCGCCGTTACGCTTGAAAAAGAGGGTGGAAGCGCAACACCCACTATGAGCGAGATGGTCGTGATTGCAAAAATGTAAACAAATCAAACGGGATTTTTTTTTCACAGAAATCGTTTGTACATCTTCGTTATACTTCATTTAGTTTCATTTTAGAACCCGGTCTCTTTTTGAAAGAGTTTTTATTTTTTCCTGGCGATCCGAACCAAAATGCAAAGTGCCTGTCCAAAAGATTTAATTTTAATTTTCGTTTAAACATTTCTGTTATACGCTGGTTTTTATTTATTTTTTTTAAAATAAAATCCATTCGGTTTATAAATCCGTAAATGAATGAAACCAATTAATAATCAAAAAAATAAAAAATGAAACAGATTAAATTTTCAGGATTCTTTATCCTTCTTTCCATGTTGTCATCAATCACTTTCGCTCAAACGAAAATGGTGGGGGGAGCTAAAATGTTTGCTTCAAAAAACATTGTAGAAAATGCAATGAATTCAAAAGATCATACCACTTTGGTAGCGGCTGTAAAAGCGGCCGGACTTGTTTCCACTCTTGAAAGTAAAGGGCCTTTCACCGTTTTTGCTCCTACTAATGAAGGTTTTAACGCGTTGCCTGCAGGAACCGTAAATAATTTATTAAAGCCGGAAAACAAAGCAAAGCTGACACAAATTCTTACTTACCATGTGGTGCCTGGAAAGCTGTCATCTATGGACTTAATGAAGATGGTGAAAGAAAATAATGGGAAGGCTCCCTTAAAAACTGTGGAAGGTGAAAACTTATACATCACAATGCAGGGAAAAAATTTGATAGTCTCCGACGACAGCGGAAATAGCGCCAGCATCACGATTGCTGACGTAAATCAAAGCAATGGCGTAATTCATGTGATCAATAAAGTTTTAATGCCCAAATAAAACAAGTTCGAGAGGTTTTTCATTGGCCGGCATAATGCCGGCTTTTTATTTTTTTAGAAAGAAGAAAACCAGGACTGAAATTTAATCGTACATAAATTAGAAAAAAATGGGAACCTGTCAGAAAAAATATTCTTCATCAATAAAATCTTCTCTTTATGTCAGACAATGCGATAAAAGAAAAACAGCCAGCCTTTGTTGAAGGAATGGCTAAATCATTTTCCAGAAGAAAATTCCTGGGAGTAATGGGAGCAGGTTCGGCCCTGATAGTTGCTGCGGCATCCTGCAAAAAAACGGATCTGGTAAACACCGGCGGCGTTAATCTCGGTAGCGGCGATGTAGGAATTTTAAATTATGCCTATGCGCTTGAACAACTTGAAGCCGCCTTTTATACCAAAGTAATAGCATCCCCCTACAATCAGATGAGCGATATGGAAAAAATGTATCTGACCGACATCCGGGATCATGAAATCGCCCATCGCGAATTTTTCAAAGCTGCTCTTGCAACAAACGCCATCCAGAGCCTGGAAGTGAATTTCAGTGCCATTGATTTTACCAGCAGAACCAGTGTGCTCACCACTGCCAAAGCTTTTGAAGACCTTGGGGTATCGGCTTATAATGGCGCTGGAAAGTTGCTTGTTAGCCCGGATTATCTAACCCTTGCGGGAAAAATTGTTTCTGTAGAAGCGAGACATGCCGCCTGGATACGCGATACAATTATGCCAGGATCTTTTGCAGACATGTCGGCTGTCAATTCAATGGGACTTGATCTTCAGCGCAATCCCACTGATGTGTTAGCAATTGCCAGCGCATACTTAACAACAAAACTGAATGCAAGTAATTTACCCACCAGTTAAAACCTTATTGTTATGAATTTACAAAGTATTTTTTCAGAAATAGAAAAATCAGATCCTGAAGTTTACGACAGGCTCGATACCCGCAGAAACGCTATGAAAAGCTTCATGAAAACATCAGGAAAAATTGCGCTGGCTTCTTTGCCATTGGCGCTGGGATCGATGTTTCAAAAAGCCTATTCTTCACCCTCAGCGCCAACTGACATTATCATTGATACCTTAAATTTTGCCTTAACGCTGGAGTATCTGGAATCAAATTTTTATATCCAGGCGGTCGCGTCTGGCATAATTCCTCCAGGCGATTCACTGGCTTCGCTTACGGTTATCCGCGATCATGAAAACGAACACGTTGTCTTTCTTAAAACTGCAATTTCCGCCGCCGGAGCTACACCGGTTTCTTTTACGGCAGCTAGTTTTGATTTTACGGCAAAAGGAACTTTTCCCAATGTTTTTTCCGACTACGGGACTTTACTTGCCGTTGCTCAGACTTTTGAAGATACAGGCGTTAGAGCCTACAAAGGGCAGGCGCCGAATTTGATTTCCAATAATGATTATTTAACAGCGGCGCTGCAAATCCATTCTGTGGAAGCAAGACATGCAGCGCGTCTCAGGGAAATGAGAAAAGCCGCAAATTTACTGGTTCCTTCCGGAGTTATTGTAAAACCCTGGATCACGCTAAATCAAAGCGGTATCGCTTCTCCGGCAGTTCAGGCGAGTTATAACGGAGAAGATAATGTAGTACAGGCGGGAGTAACAATCACTAATGTGGGTGGTCAGCAAATTTCAGCCTCTGCTGCCTCTGAAGCCTTCGATGAGCCACTTACAAGAGACCAGGTAACCGCGATTGTAACTCCTTTCTTTGCTTAAACTCTTCGTGATTATTTGTTCCACAGAGAACCACGGAGAGCCACAGAGAGGTTTCAATTGCCTCAATTCGGCGCAAGATTGAAATTATTGAGTTCGCTGTAGGTTTTTAAAAAGTATTATTTGCAAAATAGCCGGGAAGACTATTCGTAGTCCAATTTATTTTTGTAAGCAAAGAGGATTGAATTTCTCCAATCCTCCTTGTGCTCAATCATTTAGAAGTGATTCAGGATAATACACCTGCAGGAAGCGAAAATCTATTCAAATCGTTTCAGGGATATTGTATAATAAACAAGTGAAGAGAGCCAAAAGTAGAAAAAAATAACTGCAAATCCTGCTTGCATTCGCCTTTCAGGAAAATTATTTCCCAGCCGGCTGTGGGGCAGGATATTCGCCTTTCTCCAGTTAAATAATGTTCTTTTACTAACATGGAATTCCAGCATCATATCCTGTTTATCAATCCATACATCAAATTGCTTCTGCAAAGTTTCAGGATCAGGCATTCCTTGAGGGGAAGCGGTGTGGGATCGACAAACCATTGGCTTGCCTTTCTTCTCATGAATTAGTTTCGATTTCATTTTATGTAAGTTTTGGTTTTACAATAAATTTATCAACTGCCAAATCAGATCAGGATGTTTTCAAGTAGGTACACAAATATAATGCTTTTTTTATATTTTTCTTGCCAGTGGTAAATTATTTTTAAGAGTTTAAAGGCCTCATTGCGATCTTTAGGCTACCATGGGGCATGCGCTTCCATGGCTCCCGTTAGTATGGATCCTTGAATGCTGGTGCCGGTGTCACGACATCCCGAAACTGAGCCTCTCTTGTTATACCGACTTTAGCCGTAAATAATCCAACCATTTTTCTGTCTGAGCATATTATCATCTAATATTTACACATAGTCCTTCGGATGTAAATAAAGAGGTTATACCAGGATTTCTTCCTGTCATCCTTCGCCTTTCATCCGCCTCATCTTTTGGTTTTTGGCCTGATGGCTCAAGCCAGGGAAAAGGGGAGAACTACCTAAACCCGAACATGACCCGAACATGACCCGAACAAGACCCGAACAAGACCCGAACAAAAGCCGCCCTTGTTTTTGACAAAAGCAGGCGCAATTCGAGGCAAAGGAGGGCAAAAGGCGGCAAACGGTGTTTGAAAGGCACGCAAAAGAAAGCGACGGCGTTTGATAGGGGAACGCGCCGCAGCGATTATACCGGTTAAAAAAGCAGTGGCAGTTCTTAACCCAATTTCGTAACCCATAAAAACTTAAAAACATGGGAACAATTCAAAAAGGAATCCTTGGAGGATTCTCCGGCAAGGTCGGGACTGTAATTGGTGGAAGCTGGAAAGGCATCCAGTACATGCGCAGTTTTGCGGCTCGCCGCAAAAAAGGCAGCACTCGAAAACAGCATGAGCAGCAGCTAAAATTCGGACTGATTACAAAATTTCAGCAGCCCCTGAACAGCTTGTTATTGCTTAGTTTCAAGAGCTATGCCGTTAAAATGACAGGAGCGAACAGCGCGCTCGGCTACAACATCCGCAATGTGATAACAGGGGTTTATCCTGATTATGCGATTGACTACAGCAAGGTGCTTGTTAGCCGGGGTGATCTGCCTAATGCCCTGAATCCTTCCGCCAGGCCTACCAGCATAAAACATCACGCTTTCCTGTGGACGGCACGGGTGGTACAAAGGATCTTGAGGATATGCAGGCCGACAACCTCATTGCTCTCGCCGAACAAATAAAAACAAGCTGTGAATCGCAGGCAGACGGATGGATGGAACGGCTGGATAACGGACTCACCGGATTTACTGTGACTCAAAAACTTTCTTTGCGAAACGCCCTGATAGACGTGTGTAAAAAAGGAGGGGATCTTGACCATATTTTTGGATCAAGCACCACTGTTCCCGGACTGGTTGCGGTAAATACCTCCTTCGCACAGGCCCTAAAGGGGCTTACCGGCAACGCTCCTTTCACTGAAAACTATAATCCCTGGCTGCTCAGCACACCTTATCCGTACGCTCCTAAAGCACAACTGACCGAAAATGTTATCAGCAACGTGGACGAGAATATCTGCAATTGCTGCAACAATTGGAGCAGGACTATACCGCAGCCTCCTACAGCGGCACCTTCTACCAATACCTGGTGAACCGTTATAAAGAAGGTATGATGCTTTCGGCTGGGGAATTCGCCGCGGTGCAAAAAGGTTGTAGCAATTGTAAATTCATACTTGAAAAAGACATTACGCTGCCTGTGATACTGGATCCCGGGGCTAAAGGCTGCGTTACCAAGGCTGAATTTGAAGCTGCGATGCTCTCCCTGGTATCTGAATTTGGACCAAATGGATTGAGCAGCAGCCATGACAACTATGAAACCATTGTTCGCAATTACCTAAACCACCGTTGGGGTTTTGGATTGTCTTATGATGATTATAAACAGTACCAGGATCGCCTGGCTACCGAACCGGGCGCTATTCTTTGTAACCAGATCTTATTCAAAAGTTTCGATCAGGATCATTATGCCTGTATGAAATCTCTGCTAACTACAGCGATCATCAATGGTAAGATAGAGTACGATGCTTACCTGAAAGAGGAACGGCAGAAGTTTCAGGTGGGCTATATCAATACCTGCAAAGCTCCTGGCCCCAGCGTGCATTTAACCGCTGAGCAGCAGGTATATCACTATACTCTGTATTACTACGACCAGGCGGGCAACCTGGTGCGGACGGTGCCACCGGAAGGTGTAAGCTTCTTATCAAACAAGGAAATGGAATGGGTGCGGAAAGCGCGCGAAGCTTCGCAAAATTGTAATTATACCGGGCCATTAAGTAATACAGATAAGGCAACTACCTTACAATATTTATCAAATAATCTCAACTCGGGGAGCGCCGGATCAATAGAATACTGGCAGTATAATGAGAATGGCGGTGGTGGCCAGGTGCTTACAGGAACGCCGGACAAAAAATTCATGTACCATTCCTGCCTTAACGGTAACTACCTGAACATTGAAGTGTTCTCGCTGGTACAAAACTCACCGGATGAAATACAGTTTGTTTTATCTAACCAGGCAACGGTAGATGTAAGTTCATTGCTGCCATTGCATCCCTGGACACATATTGTAGTACAGTCAGCCAACCTTGCCAGTGGAACTCTTTCGGTTTATGTCAATGGCACGCTGATGCCGGTGGTTACCGGAGCGCCGGCGGCAGGTTGCGGATGGGAAGTGGCAGGCAGTTCAACGGTTCAATTGCCGGAGAATCTTGCTTATCTAAAATATCTGCGCCTGTATAACCGGCAGTTAAATACTACCGAAATAGCTGCTAATGCGGCAGAAGATTGTTTTGGACTTGCTCCTGCCTATGCTGCTGATCTGCAGAATAGCCTGATGCATTGGGGAAGATTCAATACGCCGGGAGCGGAAAGCCCTACTTTACTGGCTGATAACAGTACGGTTGAAACGAAGAATGTTCCCGTATATCCGAGGCATTCACTTACCACCAGCTATGCCTATAACAGCCAGAACCAGGTTAGCCGTCAGTCAAGTCCGGATGGAGGTATGAGCCGCTTTTGGTATGACATGACCAGCCGCCTCGTATTCTCTCAAAATGCCAAACAGCAACCTTTGGGAAGCGGCAGCTACACGCTTTATGATAACCTAAGCCGCATCACGGAAGTGGGCGAAAAGCTGGGCAGCGGCCTGCCCACGGAGCCGGGCTACCTGAGTGCGGCCACGATTGGCTTGCTCCAAAGCGGCGGTACCAATACGCAGATCACGGCGACCTACTACGATAAAGTGCCTTCATCCATACCAGGACTTAGAAGCAACCTGACGCAGGAAAATCTGCGCAAGCGGGTAGCCATCAGCGCCTACCGGGAGAATGCCGCCGCGGCCGTAACCCAGGCCAGCTACTACGATTACGACCTGATGGGCAACGTGAAGACCCTTTACCAGCAGGTGAATGGCAGTCTGCTCAAGCAGTTGGATTATGAATACGATTTAGTAAGCGGTAAGGTAAACTTTGTGCGCTACCAGCATGGCCAGAACGACCGGTTTTATTACGCCTATAAATACGATGCCGAAAATCGCCTGACCAAAGCGTTGACGGGTACGGAAGCGCTCGTGCGCCCACAGGGAGGCAGCTACCTGCTCAACGAGCAGATGGATGCCTCGTATGACTATTACTTGCACGGGCCGCTGGCCCGTATGGAGCTGGGACAAAATAAGGTACAGGGCGTGGACTATGCCTACACCCTGCAGGGCTGGCTTAAAGGGGTGAACAGTACGGCCGCCACTGAAGCCTTTGACATTGGTAAGGATGGAGCCGCCGGCAGCCACAGCACGGTGGCGCGGGATGCCTACGGGTTCGCCCTGCATTACTACACCGGTGATTACACCCCGGTGGACAATACCATTCTGCCCTTTGCCCAGGCCGGAAGCCTGCAGGAGCTGTACAATGGAAACATCGCCGCTATGAGCGTGAACGTGAAGCCGCTGAACCAGCCGTTATTATACAAATACCGGTACGATCAATTGAATCGTTTAAAGAGCATGCAGGCGCATACAGGGTTGAATATCACCAATAATACCTGGAACGCGACAGCGATAGACGATTTTAAAGAAACAATCACTTACGACGGTAATGGCAATATCCTCAGTTATGACCGCAATGGAAACAACGCCAGCGAGGATAAAAGAATGGATGTTTTGACCTATGCATATAATAAAGATGCAAATGGACGATTGGTCAATAACCGCCTGCGACACGTAAAAGATGAAGTGCCTGAGGGTAAATACCCCGACGACATTGACTCGCAGCCGGATGATAATTATGGTTATGACGCCATTGGAAACCTGGTGCGGGATGACAAAGAGACGATCACGTCAATAGACTGGAACGTGTATGGTAAAATAAGCAGAATAGCCAAGACAGGCCAGCCAGATATAAAATACCATTATGACGCCTCTGGTAACCGTGTAATAAAAATTGCTGGTGGCAAAACAAATTATTACATTCGCGATGCGCAGGGAAATACCCTGGCGGTGTATGAAGATGATGGTTCCGGAAATTTAACCTGGAAAGAACAGGCCTTGTACGGCAGCAGCAGGCTTGGGATGTGGACACCGGATATCTCTGTTAGCGCCAGCGGCACCAGTGCCTGGGGTATAGCCGGCAAAAAGCTCTTTGAGTTGACCAACCATTTGGGCAATGTGTTGGCCGTAGTAAATGATGTGAAAACCTTTGATGGAACGGCGTATAACCCTACCATAATAAGTGCAAACGATTATTATCCGGGCGGGATGGGAATGCCGGGGAGGAAATATTCTATTGCGAATACGAATTATAGGTATGGGTTTAACGGTAAAGAAAACGATAATGAAGCCAAGGGAGATGGAAACCAGCAAGATTATGGGATGAGGATTTATGATCCGAGGCTCGTAAGGTTTTTAAGTGTGGATCCAATTACAAAAAAATACCCTGAATTAACACCTTATCAGTTTGCAAGTAATAGAACTATTGATGGAATAGATTTAGACGGGTTAGAATACGCTACCTTCCATATATACGTTAACTTTAAGAGTGGATATGTTACAAGCATTAAAACTGTTACTGATTATGATTTGAAATCCAAGAGCAGTATGGGACCCGGAGTTAAATATGTTTACCATGATGATTCTAATGGAAATGAGGTGTTACAGCTTAATAGGTTTGAGAAAAATATTTACGGAATTTATCAAGGAGGGAATAATCCAAAATTACCAATCAAAGATGGTAAGTTTACAAAATATACCAGAAATTATGATAATTATGATTTAAGGCCAATAGATGAAACCGATGCAAATGCCAAGCAACATGACCTTGATTATGATGAAAATAAAATAGCAGGTTTGAGTGGCATCCTTAGCAAAAAGAGTACTAAAGCAAATGAAGAATATATTCAAAGAGCTGATCGGACAGTAGAGAAAGGAGAAAAAGGAGAGAAGGATAATGTGACAGGAAAGCCGGTAACAAAGGAAGCTGTTGAAGCTGCAAAATTTGGCAAAAAATGGTTCAAGGTTGCGGAGGCTTTGAAGTTAGAAGAACCAAGAACAGACAAGAGACCTCTAGAACAAATACGGATAGATGGAGGACCTAAATATTAAGCTAAAGTGAATTTGAAATGAATCGGTATAAAAGAAATATTAGTCTTTATGTTTTACTATCGTTAATAGTGCAGTTATCATCGTGCATTTCGGCGGGTACGCATGGTTCTATAAAATCTTATACCTACCCTGTTAAAAAGATTGTTCTAGAAGAGGCGGTAAACAAAGTAATTGCGAAAAACGCTAACATTCAAAGACAAGATACTGTTCAAAAAAATTTTATTATTGATGTAACAAACGGTAAAAATGATACGATTCGTTCTGTTCATAATCTCGAATATGTAGATATCGAAATTAGCGGAAACACTTTTTTGAATAGTTACACTTTTCAATATGTAGGTAGCAAAGATGATTGGAATAGAGATACTACGTCAGAAATATCCATTGCGTATGCCTATGACAAAGAAGATAACGGGGGGAGTGAGGGCAATGGTGATTTCCCATGGTATAAATCATTATTAAAAAATAAGCTCATTAGTGTTTTTGAGAAAGAGTTTATATATAAGGTCGATAAAGAGTTGAAGGTTAAACATGGAGTTTCCAAAAAGTGAAAGGGCCCCTCTGTTGGCGCAAGATACTGTCATGAAGAGACTGTAAATAAACTGTGTCAAAGTTCACAAGAATTAAGAACTTTAAAAACACAGTTTATTACATGCGAAACAAAATTGAAGCCTTCGATTACGAAGCATTAAAAAAGAAGACCCTTGAGCAATTTCGCTCGGGCAAGGATTTATTCAGGAAAGGAGGAGCCTTTGCACCCCTACTAAAAGATTTTTTGGACGCGGCTTTACAAGCAGAATTGGACGAACATCTGGAAGAGGAAGATCCTGAGCAAAACACCCGCAAAAACGGCTACAACACTAAACTGTTAAAGACAGGTGCCGGTAGTATTGAACTGGACACGCCACGCGACCGTAACAGTGATTTTTCTCCTGAGATCGTTAAAAAAAGAGAGACCATTCTGGCTAATTCCCTGGAATCTAAAATCATAGGGATGTATGGTCTTGGCATGAGTTTCAGGGACATTTCAGCTCATATCAAGGACATGTATGACACCGATATTTCCGCCGGCACTTTATCAGCCATAACAGACAAAGTAATTCCACTGGTAAAGGAGTGGCAGGTACGGCCATTAGAAGACACCTACTGCATTGTTTGGCTTGATGGAATGCATTACAAAGTAAAACAGGAAGGGCGTGTGCAAAGCCGTTGTGTTTACAATATTTTAGGCATAACAACAGAAGGAAGGAAAGAGATTTTGGGCATGTATGTATCAGAAAGTGAAGGTGCTAATTTCTGGTTAAGCGTTCTGACAGACCTGCAAAACAGGGGCGTTAAAGATATCCTGATAGCCTGCATTGATAACCTGAAAGGCTTTGCAGAAGCCATCTCTACGGTTTTCGTAGATACAGAAGTACAAAGCTGCATCGTACATCAGATCCGTAACTCTTTGAAATATGTAGCCAGCAAAGACCAGAAAGTATTTATGGCCGATTTAAAGCCGGTATACCAGGCCATAAACATGGCTGAAGCCCAGGAAAAACTAGAATGCCTGAGTGAAAAATGGAATAAAAAATATCCGGTAGTAATCGAAAGCTGGAGGCGAAATTGGGAAAAACTCACTACCTATTTTAAATATCCTGCTGCCATCCGAAAACTGGTTTATACTACCAATACTATTGAGGGATATCACCGTCAAATCCGTAAAGTGACTAAGACCAAAGGTGCTTTCACTTCAGATATAGCCCTCTTAAAACTGATGTACCTGGCTACAAAAAATATAGAAAAAAAATGGACCATGCCGCTGGCCAACTGGAGCATAACCGTTTCCCAGCTAAGCATCATTTTTGGAGACCGGCTCAAACTCAATTTATGAAATTAAAAAAACGATAACTTTGGTTCAGCAAGAACGATGCAATGGCGACATGATGTCAACATCTGTATTAAAAAATAGCCGGGCATCGAGCCCGGCCATTTTTAGCAAGAACTTCGCTTCTGGCTGCATTCTGTCAATATCAAAAAATTATTTGACACAGTTTATTTTACACTCCCGCCGTTGATTAATCAGCGGCTTTTTTATTTATACGCCAATCTTGTTTTAGCATGTTGGATAAGGCCATCAAGGGAATACATGGTTTTTATCTTCCTCTGGCAGCTTCTAAATGCTTACCACTTTATCCAAAATAGTTTTATCCAGTGCAACATCTGTTTTGCCTACCAGGTAATTGTATTTTTAATCATCATTTAGCTCTTTCATTTATTGCCTGCTCCGCCGGTGGGTCAACATGACCGGAATGGTGGGTCAACATCATCGGAATTTACAGTCTTACGAACTCCAACTCAGAGAAACTAATCCTTTCATCCCGCAAAAATCCCGCGCAATGCTGTACTTCCAATCCTCAGGCTTGTCAACAAAACCTGATGCCACCGGGTTCATGTGGATATAATAATCCAAAATCCTATCAAACATTTCCTGATCCCTAATTTCTATCGGCTGGTTATGTTGTTGCCAGAATTGCCAATTCGCATTATTGCCACCTGCTGGTACAGCGTTGTCTAATTAGATTTGTATGTTGTATCAAAAGATATTTCAAAATATAAGGTTGAGTCAATTAAAGAAAAAGGGCTCTTTGTAATATCAAAACAAGGTTCAGACGAATCCCTTATTATTGTTATTATTTTTCTTTTTTTCTTATTTCGAGAAAAGGTATACATAACATCAAAGCATTTATTAATTTTCTTTATCCTTTTAGCTAAATTGCCTAAAATAGTCGTATCGTATTCTGTTACTACAATCGATTTTTCTACCCACAATGTATCTTTCTTATTTGCTATTTGTTCGCAAATCATTTTAGATAGCTCTGAGTTAATTTCGTTTTCGTTTTGAATGATCCATTTTGTATCATCACTTTCAAAAGGCGTGGTATTGTTCCTACAACTTAAACTTAAAAAACATAGAATCAGTGGGAATAGCTTTAGTGTTCCAATTTTTTTTATTAAATGCATTTTATATTATTAATTAGGCTTCTTATATTTTGTTGTTCGAATAGTATCAGGAGTACTTGTATTATGTGATAGTACGGAGTCAATTTTTTTTACAAGATAAGATCTGACTTGTTTAGTTTTCGGGTCTCTAATCACTTCCGCAGGGGGAGCAAAAACTGTTTGCTTCACCGGGGGAGGTTTAGTATTTGTGCTTCCATCTGTAATTAAATTAGCTATGTTATTTCCAGTTTCTAAACTACCTACTATTTGTTCAATAGCTTCTACAACATTTTTTGCTCTATCATTTGCTCCACCGGTATTTTTTAGCTGCCCTATTGTCGATACTAAGAAATCAATGGATTCAGGTGTAGCGTCCACGAAAGTGCTTTTCGGGCCTCTATCGGTACCTTCTCCCATCACAGACGTAAACATTATTCCACCTCCTGGACGATCTCCTTCATGCTGCTCACTGACAAGGTTATGAAACTTGCTTTTGAATACCTCCCAACCTCTACCAATTTTTCCTGATAGAGTCCCAATATCATAATCGGATATAAAACTTAATGTACCTGGTGAAGCATAAGTAACTCCACCTGTTGATTCGCCTGTTCCTGCATTTATATAATTTGTCGTCTCAACCTTGGTGTCATAATATTGGTAGTGTATAGCCCCGCTATTATCTCTTACTTGCAATTTTATAAAATCTCCCTTAATGACTTTAGTAGATGTGAGAGTAATTGAATTTCCATTTCCAAATTCATAAACTGTAGTAGTTTTAATAATTCTATCCCGGCCATCAGGGTCGGCAAATACAAGAGGGTTTCCCCCTACAAACATATATGGACTTTCCCCCTGGTGCTTTTTTTGTAACGGATCTAACGAGTTCCATCGTCCTAACCGTGGGTCATATATCCGGTTTTCATATGAAATTTGGTTCCCCTCTCCCTTCACCTCATTATCATTCTCCTTCCCATTAAACCCATAACGATAATTCGTATTTGCAATCGAATATTTCCTCCCCGCCATCAGCATCCCGCCCGGATATAATTTTTGTATCGGATTACACAACGGATTTCAAAGAACGATTCCTGTTGTAAATATAACGCGGTTTATCTTAATTTTATGAATATCCAAAGTTTTGAACCTAAGAACAGATATTCTTATTTTTTTTATTATAAAAATTGCTGGGTTGTGATATTATAGAATGCCGGGATTAATTGGCTGGGGCCCTCTCAAGGTTTCTACCGATGCGATTAAAAACAGCCGCATCACTGCGGCTTTGTTGTTATTTTTAATCCTGATAATATACTTTTGCGCTTATCAGGCTGGTAAAAATCCTTTTTCTAAAATGCGCATGACTGATATGATTAAACGAAAATAATTTTAGAAGAAACCACTGTGCTTTTTTATGGCATAACGGTTTTACTTTTTCTTATCCTTAATTTTTTAAGCGACCTAAACGCTTCGAAGTGGATGAGCCTCTTGTAAATTCCAACAATCAGGTTTATCTTCTATATCAAAAATTTCCAATCCATTTATGAATGTATATAAGGTCTCATCTGGAAAATTATTGATTCTTAACAAGACAACTCTATTCATTTTCATAATAATAAAAATATCCATCATTTGATGGATGTTGCTTCCAAAGAATATATTTATTTAAGAAAGGGTTTTCCTTCATTACTACCTGTTTTAATAAGGTAATTTCTATAAACTGACTAAGGAAGACTTAAAAATAAGTTTTCAAGCTTTTCTCTATTATTTACAATTAAATTAGTTAGCTCCAATAGACTTGATAAGGATTCTAGTTCCCAAGAAAAATTAGCAGGATTCAATCTTTTCATCCCCAAGTTAATAGTTTCATAAGTAAGGTCATCCGTGTTTAAAAAATGCTTAACAACTTTCAAAAATTCTTCTGTCGTATTAATATGTTCCGGCCAATCTGTTACAGCCTGAAGGAATAGACCTATTTTGTGATCATCTTCTTCATTAAAAAAATTACTTTCCTGCAACTGGTATAATTTATCAATAGTCATATTTTACTCTAAAACTTTATTTTTCCCTTTTAAAAATTGTTTACTCCAGCCAGCTTGCTTTATTTTACTATCATAATACATACGTGTTTCCTTGTGAAGAAAATAATGTACTTCCGTTCTTTTTCCGTTAATATATGCAGCATCATAAACTTTCATCCATGTCCCAGTACTTTGTTGTTTCTTTAAATATTTAAGCACATCCAAATTCTTCACTTCAACCTCTAAGGTTCTCATTGACACATATGAAGATGACCTTATGTTAACTAAATTTTTCGGGGTTAAATTACTTATCCCTACATGTGAATACGCAAGCAAAGTTGGTATAGCCCTACTGGGATCAGTCCAGAATTCTTTATTCTCTTGCCTTGCACCTTCTAATGCCAACTTATAGCTTCCAATATCCAAGCTTGCTGACATTTTTTTAAATCCTTCACTCGGTTCACCGTTTGCGTAGTAAAGTTGTGCTCTCCCAAATTGCCATGCATAATTTTCTTTAAAGCTTGCTAAGTCTGCATCATTATCTAATTGCAAGATTGGGTTCGTTCTTTCAGTGTTTTTTGTATCATAGACATTATAGCCAACCAAAGTTTTATTATCTTTTCCATAAACGGGATTAATTTTTGCATCCTTAAATATTGATGAACCTCCCGGTACAGAACCTCCCCGTTCATTGATGCCACCTTTATCCGTTAAAGTAGTATTTGTAGCCTCGGCATTGCCATAAATTTTTGTTGTATCACCTAAAGGATCGCTAAACAAAATTGGATTGCCTGCAAATGCATTATAAGGGCTTATAGAAATATCCGGTCTTGGATCAACATTCCATCTTCGTACTATTCTACTGTCATACTGCCAAAATTCTGCAGTATATGAATTTCCATTGATTTCAGTTGACTTTTCCTGTCCATTAAAGCCATAGCGATAATTCGTATTCCAATAGAATATCTCCTTCCGGGCATCATCATACCGCCCGGAAATTGAAAAGTCTTTCAAAGAACCTGTTTTCTTTTGTAAATATAACGCATTGAATATAATTTGAGAATTTTACCCGGCACTACTTGTCCCGTAATTCGGGAAGGATTGCCAATCACAAAACCTGTGTGACACACCTTGAGTGGTTCCGTAGTCGAAGACATAAGGACAGCAGCACTTTTTTATTTGAACATACTACGGATAGCTGTGCTTATTCAACATGCCAAAACAAGATTGGCGTATAAATAAGAAAGCCGCTCAATGAGCGGCTTTTTACTGTTAACCATTTTTATTTTATTAACTCCTTCTTTATAATACTTCCATCCTTTTCATTCAAAGTATATTCAACCCCATTTTTACTATACGCTTGAAGTTCGTTAACCCTAGACAAATAAATCGAAGTATAACAATTGTTGAAGTGCAGTTCATCAGCTGGCGGAATTTGCCATTTTAACTCACCATTAAAATCATAATAATAAACATTCTGCATTTCTTTCGAGTTACTATTATCGGTAAGTATTACAATGCCATTTGGCGTCACTAAATGTTTCTCTATTAAACCCTTTGCTTTAAATAAAACTTTGTTTACGTATAGCAACTTGTCGCCTTGTACCATATAACTATTTTCTTCCATTATGGTTTTTTTAGAGGTACAGAGGTACCATATTGAGCTTGACCATTTAATACCTCAATTTGAAAGCCCCCGCCATTGGCATTAAAATTTTTAACAGGAGCTGCAGCACCGACCCGTACTGTAGAACCGTGATTAAGTGTTACAGGTGTCATTTGAGTAGGTTCATATTTCAAAGAAAATTTATCTTTTAATTGAGCAGGAGAAAGACCTTTGATTTGGTCCATTGTTGTAAACCAATCACCTTTTACATTATTAGGCCCTGATAAACGAACAAGATTATTAAATGCAGCTGGTGTTTCAAATTCTGCAACTGTTGAACCCACAGCATAAGGAGCTTCAAAACCTTTACTAGTAAATGTTTTATTAAGCGCCTCTGAACTATTAAGCCTTACATTGAATTTAATTTTCTCTGCATTCACAATCCCTGCTTCCACTAAGCTACCTTTACCTGCTCCAAGAGGAAGTTTTGAACCAATGTATAATGTTAAAGCAGCTTCCTATGTTTGAGGATTGATAGCTGTTTTACCAGCATCAATAAATTGTTGGTTGATTGGTGTATTAACAGTGTAGTTCCATGAATTAACCGCAGTTTGATTAATACTACTACTACCGATTTGCTTTACCTCACTGCCTAAATTCTCTCAAAATTCTTGACAGTCGTCACTCCGCTATTCCAAGTATCAGCAATCAAACCATTATAAATATTAGCTGCAGCATTAGGTATCCACTTTAAATAATCCCATCCACTACCTGTATATTTATATTGGGATATATTGCTTAGATATTCCAATCCATCTAAATCTATTCCATCTATAGGTCTATTACTTGCAAACTGGTAAGGCGTAAGCTCGGGATATTTTTGAGTTATCGGGTCAACAGAAAGGAAGCGGCCTAATCTCGAGTCATAAATCCTCATTCCATAATCTTGCTGATTCCCTTCACCTTTAATATCGTTATCATTCCCTTTCCCATTAAAGCCATAGCGATAAGAACCGCTACCAGACTGAAGCCCGGACATGACCTTATTCAGAATATTTGAGGAGGGCTGAAATTATGCACAAGCATTTCAAAGAACCTATTTTCTCTTGTAAATATACAAGTTTAAATCAAAAAATCGTAGGAAAAAATTCAACTCTACGAACGGATGATTAAAGAAAAAATGAACTCATTGATAAATTGTTAAATAAAAAAAATAATGAGGTATGTATGCCTATAAACAAGCCGCTATGCTTTTTATGTCATGACGGCTTTTGCTTCTTTTACAAGGCACAAGAATTGCCAACGCACAAAACTTTCCCTACACTTGAGGCACGGAACTTCTTTATATGCTTGGACCAACAGAGGGGGAGCAAACATCACCGGAATGGTGGGCAAGCATGAGCGGAATTTACAGACAGAAAGATGTCCGTAGACCAAGACATACGGCAGCAGCACTTTTTTATTTGAACAGATTAGGATAGCAGAGAAGTTACAAACTGAGGAAGCACTACTTTTGGATTTAATGGAAAACTACGGAGAGCGGGGGGCATAAAAAACCCGCCAGTTTTTATTACTGATGGTTTTTAAAGCCTGAAATTTTTATCCTAACTCTCGATACAACGAGTACCTTATACTCTAAGAGTCTTTGTATTATTTGGAAGTTTCCGAACTAAAAGAAAAATTAAAAAAAAGAAGATAGAAAACGCATAAACAAAAACTATCCTTGATAAACTTAGTATTCCTTGAATCTCGTCAGCAGTGGCATTTAGTTGTGACAGATTTTCCTGTTTGTACCTGACTAAATCAACTTCATACTCATACCTTAAACTATAATTAAGGTATAAGAAAAAATCGCCTACTATAATTATTCCTGTAAAAATAATAAGTAATACTAAAACTACTTTTAGTCCATTAGATTGTAGCTGCTTTCTAATATTTAAAAACCAAGAGTTCAATTTATGTCTTTTTTTTAGGGGTTATATTTTTTGGAGCTGTATTGCGTTTAGCTTGATTATCTTCTGGATGATCTGTAATTGGATGTTCTAAATTAGGAGTTATAGTCTTAAATTCTGTGTATTCATTCTTTACTTGTTTAGTTGCATCTTTTACACTTTTACCCCCTGCTTCTCCATCTAAATAAATCTGAAGACCTAATGGTGAGGCGTTAGGGTCTGTGCTTGCTCCGCCCGGATTAATTATAGTCCAAATACTTGTAAAATCTAATTTTGTACCGCTTGCTTGGGTACCATCAATAGTTTTTGTAACGCAGCTATTCCCAATTAATGAGTAGTCTCCTACAATATGTGCATCAGGGTCGTCTTTATATGCTCCCACTTTGGGTACAGTTGTACTTGAATTAAATATTTTATCCATGTACTCTTTGGTCTTTGTCTCATTACCATCTTTAATCTCAAACGATTTAGCCTTATTATTTACAAGCTCATCTCTTACAAACTTAGTGGCTTTATCACCTGTAAGCCTTACGAGAACGCCAGGTCCGGTAGGACTTAAAGCACCAGATGTAACTCCGGAAGTCTTATAAACACCAGCATATCTTCCAAAGGAATAGACAGCCATGTCTTTACCAGAACCGACAGTTAAAAACGCATGTCCTGTTATGCCTGATATCTCTGTATATATTCTAAGTTCTAACCCATCCCAATCAACACCCCACACTGGACTGTTACTTGCAAATTGATATGGAGTTAGTTCAGGATATTTTTTTGTCAATGGGTCAATAGATTTAAACCTTACCAACCTCGGATCGTAAATTCTAAAGCCATAATCATATTGCACAGAGCTTTCTTTATCTTTTTCTTTCCCGTTAAACCCATACCGGTAGCCAACTGCAGCATTGTATTGTCGCCCAGGCATGTCCATCCCGCCCGGATATACCATTATTTAGAATATTGAAGGGAAGCCACAATAATGTGAAAGCCTTTCAAAGAACCTGTTTCCTCTTGTAAATATAGCGGATTGTGCTGTTAATTTGAGAATTTTACAAGGCACTACTTGTCCCGTAATTCGGGAAGGATTGCCAACTCACAAAACCTGCCCGACACCCTAGCGCCACGGAACGTGTCCGTAGTCCAAGACATACGGACAGCAATCCATTTTTTGTTTGAACATACTAAGGAAAGCGGGGGTTCTTATAAAAATCATCTCCGCCTATTTCAGGGATTACAGGGCTAAACAGACTTATGCTGTGTAAAAATATCAAAGCCACTGAGTAATCAACGGCTTAAACTTAGTTTCAGTTTCAATCAACTTATCTAAAAAGTTTTAGTATTAATAAATCATAACTATTACAATTATAGCGAAGTATTAAGGATGCTGGGCGATGATATTCTTTTGTTTTCAAGTATTCTCTACAAACATACACATCAGGTAATATTGTATGCTCACATTCTGATATAGATGCCGTGTCATTAGTTATGCCTGCCCCAAAATCATATCCATTATAACTAGGCTTAAATGTGGCTCCTGCTGTAATATCAACTTTATAAATGTGGCTGTCCAACTTTTCGTAATAAATTTCAAAATGATGATGGGTATTGAATAAATCTATACCCTCCAACAAATCTGCTTTTAATGATAATATGCTTTTCTGAACGCTATCAGGCAAGACCTTAATATTTCCTTCTTCAGGATGATATGATACGTTATAGTATTTACCAGAAGTGTACTTGCTAAAATAATTTCTAATAATTATAAAACTATTCCGGTTTCGCTCCACAACATATTGCTCCCAGTTATAATCTCCCTTCTTAACATATTTAGCATGCAAATAAAATTGATAGGTCACTTCTGCAACAATCCATAGTGCTAAAATTAAAAGTATCCACTTAAAAAATGGTTTTCGGTTAATAGCCATATTTATTTGCAGTTTGTTTATCAATAGGCTTATCAAGCATATTGCTATTTACTGGATTGATTCTTATATGGATATCTGTCATGGTGCTTTTCATTCCGCGTTCAATATAAAGTTCCTGAGTAGTTCTTAAAATTGTAAATCTTTGAGCTGCAAATAAAGCCCCCCTTAGAACCATAAAATTATCATACGATTTTGATTTATCTGGGTCACCAAATAAACCTCCTCCGAATTTTTGTCCCCAATACACTGTATTTCTTATTCCTTGCTCAGCGGTTGAAGGATAATCAGTTGCCATTCCTGAACCGGAACGCATAGCATTTATAGCAAATGGAATTTGCCCTATGGCATCACTCCAATAAGGTTTTCCATTAACAGTACTTAATATAAACCCATCTGCTCCTTTCTTACTTGATTTCCAATCATTCCATAGCCCATTACTTGCATAACCAATTAAGTCTTGGTGGGTATCCGCAAATTTTACAATATCATCTGATGAGAAGTGTTTAATCCCATCCATAGAGCCTATATCAGGATTAGTCCATAATGGCTTCATATAATTATCCGCATTGGGTTCAAACCATTGTACACCCATATCATAAACACCTTTTTTATCTTTTTGCTGTGCAAGTTTTGCAACCATGTCTTTTTTACCATTATCCAATAACATTAGTGTTTGCCCGTGTTTATTATTAAATCTTATTGTATCACCTAATGGGTCGCTATTCCAAATAGGGTTATTGGCAAAAGTTGCATAAGGGCTTATACCTGCACTCGGCTTAGGGTCCAAGTTCCAGCGGCGTGCGGTAGGTGCGTTGTATTCCCAATACAAAGCCGTGTAGCTGTCCTCTCCGATTTCTGGGCTTTTCATTTGTCCGTTAAACCCATACCTATAATTCGTATTAGCGATCGAATACTTCCTTCCAGGCATTCCCATCCCGCCCGGATATACCATTATTTAGAATATTGAAGCGAAGCCACAATAATGTGAAAGCCTTTCAAAGAACCTGTTTCCTCTTGTAAATATAGCGGATTGTGCTGTTAATTTGAGAATTTTACAAGGCACTACTTGTCCCGTAATTCGGGAAGGATTGCCAACTCACAAAACCTGCCCGACACCCTTGCGCCACGGAAGGTGTCCGTAGTCCAAGACATACGGACAGCAATCCATTTTTTGTTTGAACATACTAAGGAAAGCGGGGCTTGAAGTTTCCTTGTCAAGTTCTTTCCCATTAAACCCATACGTATAATTCGTATTCGCAATAGAATATTGATAAAATTGTTGAACTCTATGATGCTTTGGTAAAAAGCGAAAAAGAAAAAGTTGAGTTGCTGCAGAAAGTGTTGGATGAAAAAAAAATAATTATACCAAATAAAAAAAAGCCATCAGCTTTTTAAAACTGATGGCTTATTATTTCTTAATTGTTACACTGCACAAGGATTGCCAACGCACAAAAACCTGCCCGACACCCTTGCGCCACAAAACGGTATTCATGCAAATGTGCTCGGCAGGTATGAAAGAGAGGAAGCCACGCCTTCCGTTGATATGGCTGCTAAAATTGCCGACGTTTTAGGTATCTCGCTTGATTATCTAGTAGGCAAAACAGATGTTGAACTGGATAAAACTATTTTGGATAAAGTGGTAAGCATTCAGAAGCTGCCCGAAGAAGATGAAAACCATATCATGTATTCCCTTGATGGCCTTATCCAACATGCTAAAACAAGATTGGCCTATAAATAAAAAAGCCGCTGATTAATCAACGGCTACATAAGGTTCTATCCTATTGTACAATACGCATAAAGCATTTTAAATTCCCCCAATCCTTTTAATTTTAACAGAGGAAAAATCAATTCGATGACTGGCTAATTATAGCTGCAATACTTGGATTTAATGAGTTTATATATTCTTGTAAAGTTTTCTCTTTATCAGCATCGGATTTAAATAATTCAAACAAAGGTGCTTTAGCACCACTGCCCAGATTATTTGTAAAATCAAGCCTACATTCATTCGGAAACACATGAATTTCTATTTCAGAACGTTTGCCACTAATAACAAACTCATCTTTGTTTTTCCATTTTCCATAGAAGAATAAGTCAGAAAAATAAAAATCAGTCGGTATTCCTGAATAAATTAAAAGCTTACATTTTTCTTCTTCATTTTTCATTATAGAAATATAAATCTTAAAAGCTTCTATTTCAGGACTAATTATGATCTTTCCTAAAAGAGATTTATCAATTTTATTTGCGTATTGTTTATAAATAAAATTAAAAGAAAAATTATTTGCCAATATTTTATTCCGTATTGCTTTTAGCTTATTAATATCCAGTTTATCGTCATGCTCTGCTATTTTAGTTAATGCGCTATGAACAGCATCTAATCTAATTCTATTTTGTTCCAATGCACTTTTATTTTCAAAATCTTTAAAAACAGGATACCGTAAATTAATATGAATGTCATTCTTTCCCGTTTTCATAATAAATTCTTCTAAATCATCTCCAATTTGATTAATATTTATATGGTCATATTTATCTTCTTGAAATTCTTGTAAGAGATATGAGTATATTAAATCTAATGCTCCTGCATTAGGTCCTCCAACTCCGTTTGGAACAACGGAACCAATTCTAATTATATGTGTTTTTATTTTCATCAAAATCCAGGTGTTGGTCGTGTTTGTACTCGCGGCATTTCTTTATAAATCCCTACATGTGATGTAACTAATGCACCCTCTGCTGCTAATGCGGAACTTCTGTTAGGCGTGAACATTATTGGCTTCCAACTTACGGATGCTCCATACATCGCCATCAAAGCGGGCAACTGCTTTTCGGGTCTATCATAACCTGTTTTATACGCATCTGCAATACCATATTTTAATATTGGGGTTCTTCCATCTGTTGGCATGAAAGAAAATTGATACACCATTTGAGGATTAGTATTATCTATTCTGTTACCATGTCCAGAAAAAGGAATTGAAATAGGCAGTGATCTTGTTAGATCAAAGCCTTTAGAAGCATTACTCCAATGATACAGGGACGACAATGCAGCTCCTGTAGCTAATGCACCAGCCACAACATACGCAGGCGGCATCCTATTAATACCAGGCGTTTCGGGCGCAAGTGCAAATATGGCACCTGCTGTGGCTAATCGCTCTCCTCCTGTAAACTGAATATTAGAAGGGATAGTATTAATGTCATACCCAAGTTTGCTGCCGTCTGCTCCTAAGTAATAAGCAAATGTTTGATCTTTCGTATTATACTGTGCTGAGTAGCTTGTATTATTGAATGTAAAACCTGAAACACCTCCTGCTGCTGGTTTAATATCTTTTCCTGCAACGGTATAATTTGAATTAGCATTAAATGTCTTTATGTTGCTAACACCATCCGGCATGTGCATTGTACCTCCATCAGCACTTGGTAAAGTTGTATCCGCTCCGCTCGGATCAATAAATCGTATTGGATTATTCGCAAAGGCAGCATATGGGCTTTCAAATACTTTGATCGCAGGATCTATATTCCATCGCCGACTAATACGACTATCGTACTGCCAAAATTCTGCAGTATATAAATTGTCGCTTAACTCGGTGGAATGTTCCTGTCCGTTAAATCCATAACGATAATTCGTATTGGCTATCGAATATTTCCTCCCCGGCATGAGCATACCGCCCGGATAGTAGCGCCTTTTGCTACAAATCCAATCTTATGAAGGCATTCAAAGAACTTTTGAAGTTTTAAAAATATGCAAAAAATGCGAAAAGTGGTAATTTTTTGGGATTAAAAGTTCATCATTTTTCTCCGGTAAGCCTCGCGAAAACCTTATCTGTTTCCAGGTCTAAATAATTTTGGGAGATGGAAACATATTTATGAAATTCTTTGCTGTTAGGAGCATGACCGCTGATCTTTCTTACTAAATGTTCGGGCATTTCCAACCTGAGCATCGTGGTGATAGCAGTCCGGCGCATAAGATGCGTACTTACCAGATCGCAAAAACGGTAATGGGTTTTTTGCTTTGTATCCTTGTAGATGACGATTGCTTTTCCTCGTTTTTGCCGCGTCTTTACTACTTCCTGCGTCCATCCTAAATGTTCTGCCAGTTCTTTTAAATATAAGTTGAGCCGCACAATATTGAAATAAGGTAAAAGCCGCTTGCCTTTTTTGCTGTGTTTTTTAAATATTTCTACTACATAAGGGGGTAATTTAATGGAAGTATACACTTTTGTCTTTTTTGATTGCACTTTTAGATAGTACTGCTCGTTATTGATCTGAAGGTTTGATTTTTCTAGGTTCATAAGGTCTGAATATCGTAAGGCGGTAGCACAGCCCGGCCAAAAGAATATCTTTTGCTTTCAACAAAACCGGCCTCAACTTTTCAAGGGAGTGATTGCCGGCAATCCAGTTGCGCGCGAATTGCAGGCACAGTGGCAGCCCGACGTAGCCGAGTCCGATGATGGCGATGTTCATGTCGTTCACGCCAAGCTTGCCGAAGTTAGGCTGCGCGGCAAAAGAATTTTCGTACCAACCGGGGCGCCGGGCACCGCCCCGGCGTGTTTCACAAAATTGAAGCAATCTCAGCCCCCCCAAAAAAGAACGGTGCCCCCCACCGGCCCAACCATGAACCAAACCACAAACCAAGCCCCGGCGATGAGGCACCAAATTAAACTGACGATCGGCCGTTACTTCTTGAACGTCCGCAGGAACGCGACCGACGCCTTGATATCATCATCGGCGAGTTCGGATGGTTTCATGAGGCGTCTTGTCGTCCTTCTTCATGCCTTCTTTGACGGACTTGATGGCGTCGGCATCGGTGACGGCATCTTGCACCTTGGCATCGGTGTAATCACGCGCGCCGAGCTTCTGGCCCATCTTCGTCTGGCCCTTGCCATCGTCACCGTGGCACTTGGCACAGTTGTCGGCATAAACCGCCTTGCCGTCGGCGGCGAACGTGGTGGTGGTCAGGGCGAGCACAAATGCCGCCGGAATCGCGAGACATAGGAGCTTTTTCATAGTCGTTGAACCTACCTTCGCTCCCACGTCTCTTTTCCGCCAAACCACGATTGGCAAATCCTGTACGTGGTTTGCCGGGAAGTTCCGCTTCTCAATCGCTCCCACACTCCGGCAATCTCCGCCATGCGCATCTTGATTGCGACGATCACGGCGGGAGGCGGACATTTGGCGGCAGCGGCGGCTTTGGAGGAAGCGTGGCGCGCCTCGCGACCCGGCGACGTGATTGAGCGGATTGACCTTCTGAAATTTTTCTCGCCGCTCACCGCAAAATTCATTCCGATGGCTATCTAAAACTGATCGAACGCGCACCGGAAATCTGGGGCATGGTTTTCGCCAAAACGGATAATCCGAAAGTGGCGCGGACAATGAGTAAATTGAAGCGCCTTTTCCCAGCAACTCGCGGCAAAAATTGAGCGGCATGTCAGGCAATTCAAACCGGACGTCGTTCTCTGCACCCATTATCTGCCGCTCGAAACTCTTGGCCGGCGAGGAAAGAAAGATGCCGCAACCGTCGTCGTCAGCGTCGTCACCGATTTTGAAGCGCACGCGCTGTGGATGGATCCCTGCGTGGACCTTTATTGCGTCGCGGCGGAAGAAACCAAGGCGCGCCTGGTCGCGCGCGGCGCCAATGCCGGCGAACGTCGTCGCCACCGGCATTCCCATCGCCGGAAAATTTTCCGTCCCCGAGATCCGGACGCCGTGCGCAAACATACGGCCTGCGCGATGATCTGCCGACGTTGCTCGTTTTAGGCGGCGGATTCGGCATGGGACCGGTCGCGGAAATTCTGGCGGAACTGGACAAGGTGCCCGGTGCGTTTCAAACCGTCGTCGTCACCGGTCGCAACGAAGAATTGCGCCGCGAACTGGCCGCGCAGGATCGCAAGCATCCCACGCACGTCCTCGGTTTCGCATCGAACATGCACGAGCTGATGGGCGTCGCCGACCTGATCATCACCAAGCCCGGCGGCCTGACTTCGTCCGAAGCGCTGGCGATGGGCAAGCCGTTGTTCATCCTGAATCCCATTCCCGGCCAGGAAGCCGCGAACAGCGATTTCCTGCTCGAACGCGGCGCGGCGGCCAAGGTGAATCGCGTGGAGGATTTGCCGTATCGCGTGGGGCAATTGCTCGGCTCGAAGAAAGCTGGTGAAATGGCCAAGGCCGCAAAAGCCCTGGGCCGCCCGCATTCCGCCGCCGCCGTTTGTAAGGAAGTCCTCGTCGCACGACCAATAAAAATGAAGTGTGTACCCCACCATGCCGAGGCGTTGCCGTCTGTGCGTACTGCGGTCGCGCCCTGTGCTCTGACTGCGCCAAGCCTTCCGCGTCGCACGCATGACCTGCTCGGAGAGATTGCGCCACCTCGCTCGCGCGCAATGAGCAGGCGCTGCAACTCCTTCTGCAAAAACACTTCCAAGGGGCGCGCATCAACGCCGTCTTTTACCTGTTGTGCGGTGTGTTGTCTGTCGCAGGTGCGGTGGGCGCGCAATTTTATCTGCCGTCGCCGTTTCTCATCTGGTTCTGCGCGGGTTGTGGGTTTGTTTTCCTCGCTTCCGGCTTTTCGCAATGGTTTGCCTCACGGAAACGGGGCGAGACTTAATCTTCCCGCTGCAATGCGGCGACCGTGCCCCACAGCAGCGCCGCCGCCACCACCACCACCGTCCCCAACGGCAACACGGTATTGAAGTCCGCTGAAAACAGGTTGGCAAACCGTAAGAGCAGATTCTTTAGCGGTAGCCAACGCCACGCCAGCACCGCGCAGATCGCCGCCACCAGCATCACGACCGGACGCAACCACCCGCGATGGCGACGCGGCAGCCGCTTGACGACCTGGGCCGTAAATCCATTATCGTCGAGATAGTTGTTCGGTTCGCGCAGGAGCGCATCCAACAGATCTCGGTGTTTTCATGATGACAACAGGCGTTTTAATTTTTCCTTCCCGCGCAGGATGTTCATTTTGACCGTCCCGATGGGGGAATCCAAAATCTGCGCGGCTTCCTCATGCGACAGGCCGTTCTGGCAGCAAAGCAAAATGGCCGCGCGTTCATTCGAATGCAACTGCTTCAACGCCTCGGTCAATTCCAGGCGCAAACCGTGGTTGGCGGCGGCGGCGGGA
>CAVOLS010000004.1:0-85856 GCA_963696835.1 uncultured Chitinophagaceae bacterium
AAAAGTTCTTTGACATAATGGGAAAATAAAAAGTTGTAATACTGAAAGTTTTTTATAAAACAGTATGCTTAATTTATTAAGTATACAATTTCAAATTTTTTAAAGCAAATTAAGGGTGTATGGTGAATGCCTAGGCTCTATGAGGCGATGAAGGACGTGGTAAGCTGCGATAAGCTACGGGGAGTTGCACACAAGCGTTATATCCGTAGATTTCCGAATGGGACAACCTAATACACTGAAGGTGTATTATCCCGACGAAAGTCGGGAAGCCAACCCTCCGAACTGAAACATCTAAGTAGGAGGAGGAAAAGAAAATAATAATGATTCCCCAAGTAGTGGCGAGCGAAAAGGGAAAAGCCCAAACTTTGGCAGCGTGCTGCCAGAGGGTTGTAGGACTGCATTTAGAAGTCAATCTCAAATAGAATCATCTGGAAAGTTGAGCCACAGAGCGTGAAAGCCGCGTACATGTAAAAGATTGAGGACGAGCAGTATCCTGAGTAAGGCGGGACCGGAGAAATCCTGCCTGAATCTGCCGGCACCATCCGGTAAGGCTAAATACTCCATAGAGACCGATAGTGAACCAGTACCGTAAGGGAAAGGTGAAAAGTACCCTAAATAAGGGAGTGAAATAGTACCTGAAACCGTACACCTACAAGCGGTCGGAGCCTGTACAGCAATGTATTGGGTGACGGCGTGCCTTTTGCATAATGAGCCTACGAGTTACTCCTCACTGGCAAGGTTAAGTTCTTCAATAACGGAGCCGTAGCGAAAGCGAGTCCAAACAGGGCGCTTAGTCAGTGGGGGTAGACGCGAAACTTTGTGATCTATCCATGGGCAGGTTGAAGGTGTGGTAACACACACTGGAGGACCGAACTCATGAGCGTTGAAAAGCTCTGAGATGACCTGTGGATAGGGGTGAAAGGCCAATCAAACTGAGAGATAGCTCGTTCTCCCCGAAATGTTTTTAGGAACAGCGTCGCATATAAGAAGTTTATTAGAGGTAGAGCTACTGATTGGACTAGGGGGCTTCACCGCCTACCAAATCCTGACAAACTCCGAATGCTAATAAATATCTGCGGCAGTGAGGCTGTGGGCGCTAAGGTCCATGGCCGAGAGGGAAATAACCCAGATTACCAGCTAAGGTCCCTAATACATAGTTAAGTTGATCAAACGATGTGAAGTTTCTATAACAGCCAGGATGTTGGCTTGGAAGCAGCCATTCATTTAAAGAGTGCGTAACAGCTCACTGGTCGAGAGACTTTGCGCGGAAAATAATCGGGCATCAAACTATGAACCGAAGCTGTAAGATTGCCATTAGATGGTATATCGGTAGGGGAGCATTCTAACCAGCGTTGAAGGTGTGTGGCGATGCATGCTGGAGCGGTTAGAAAAGAAAATGTAGGCATAAGTAACGATAAATAATGTGAAAAACATTATCGCCGTAAGTCCAAGGTTTCCTGATCAATGTTAATCAGATCAGGGTTAGTCGGGTCCTTAGGCAAACCCGAAAGGGGTAGCTGATGGCAAGTTGGTTAATATTCCAACACCCGCTTTAGTTTCGATGGGGTGACGGGGTAGTGAAAAGTCCGCGATCTTACGGAATAGATCGTTAAAGGGTGTAGTTATAGGCTGCGTAGGTAAATCCGCGCGGTTTGGCGAACCTGATAGTACAGCAAAGCTTCGGCAGCGCTGATAGTGACTGTAATCATACCTCCGAGAAAAACCTCTAAGGCTAGGCTAAAGCGGCCCGTACCGTAATCCGACACAGGTGGACGGGATGAGTATTCTAAGGCGCTCGGGTGAGCCGTGGAGAAGGAACTAGGCAAATTAACGCTGTAACTTCGGGATAAAGCGTTCCCGACGCAAGTCGGGACACAGTAAAATGGTACAACCAACTGTTTAGCAAAAACACAGGGCCCTGCAAAATCGAAAGATGACGTATAGAGCCTGATACCTGCCCGGTGCTGGAAGGTTAAGGAAGGATGTTCGGCGCAAGCCAAAGCTTCTGACTGAAGCCCCAGTAAACGGCGGCCGTAACTATAACGGTCCTAAGGTAGCGAAATTCCTTGTCGGGTAAGTTCCGACCTGCACGAATGGTCTAATGAGTTGTACACTGTCTCCTCCACGAGCCCGGTGAAATTGTAGTATCGGTGAAGATGCCGGTTACCCGTCACGGGACGGAAAGACCCCATGAACCTTCACTACAACTTTGCATTGATTTTGAATTTTTGATGTGTAGGATAGTTGGGAGACTATGAAGCAGTGGCGCCAGCCATTGTGGAGTCAACGTTGAAATACCAACCTTTAAACATTTAGAATCTAATCCCCACAAGGGAAACAGTGCATGGTGGGTAGTTTGACTGGGGTGGTCGCCTCCTAAAATGTAACGGAGGCTTGCAAAGGTTCCCTCAGTACGGTTGGTAATCGTACATAGAGCGTATTAGTATAAGGGAGCTTGACTGTGAGGCAAACAAGCCGAGCAGGGACGAAAGTCGGCTAAAGTGATCCGGTGGTTCTGTATGGAAGGGCCATCGCTCAAAGGATAAAAGGTACTCTGGGGATAACAGGCTGATCTCACCCAAGAGCTCATATCGACGGTGAGGTTTGGCACCTCGATGTCGGTTCGTCACATCCTGGGGCTGGAGAAGGTCCCAAGGGTTCGGCTGTTCGCCGATTAAAGTGGCACGTGAACTGGGTTCAGAACGTCGCAAGACAGTTCGGTCCCTATCTGTGATGGGCGCTAGAAAATTGAGAGGACATGACCTTAGTACGAGAGGACCGGGTCGTACGTACCGCTGGTGTATCTGTTGTGCCGCCAGGTGCAGTGCAGAGTAGCTATGTACGGACAGGATAAACGCTGAAAGCATCTAAGCGTGAAACCAACCTCAAGATGAGTTTTCTTTTAAGGGTCGTCAAAGACTATGACGTTGATAGGCTACAGATATAAAGGCAGTAATGTCAAAGTCGAGTAGTACTAATTGCCCGTAAGCTTTATCTTTTTTTTATTAGTATTACAACTTTCCCTTTATGTTAATTTATTAGTGACTATCGAATGTATTCTTTAGTCATTCTCAACAAAATCATTTGTTGGTTTTAAATGCCAGTTGACGGTTCATTCCTCAACAGTTATCATTTAAAATTCAACATTACCTCTTTATGGTGGTTTTGCCGAGGGTGTTCACCTCTTCCCATACCGAACAGAGAAGTTAAGCCCCTCATGGCCGATGGTACTACACAACAATGTGGGAGAGTAGGTAGCTGCCATGATTATTTAAACCCTTCCGATTATATCGGAAGGGTTTTTTTGTGCGCATAAAAGATAAAGATGCCGTGAAATAAATTCGATAGAAATATTAGCGGGTGAATCCCATGATTAAAATATTTATTTTCGTGCATTTAAAATGGATAACTGTCCGATAATTAGCGATGAAGACTGTCCCATGCGAGCTGCCCAATTCAGTTTTAACCAACCGGTGACATTTTGAAATGCAGCCATAAAAAAATAAAGCAAAAAAAGTCCGTTTGCTGAATTTTAAATGGTAATTCAAAGGATTTCATAGGTCCTTTTTAAAAAGAAAAATTCTTTCAAAAAAGTCTGTTTGCTGAGGTTTGTAGTTCATATTTCGTAATGGATAATTTTTTTTATTCCTCTGTAACTTTTTCTTTTATCATACGTATTATTTCGTACAACTAAATTTCATGACAAGAAAAATTTTCCTTTCCGCGTTTTTATTCTTTGTTCAGGGTGCGCTTTTAGCACAAAAAAAAATTAAAAGTATTCCTGCTGTGAAAACCGTTGAGGCATTCAGGATCGATGGTGAACTTAGCGAGGAAGGCTGGAAACAAAGCCCTGTAATAAGCGGATTTATCGAACTTCGACCTAATCCCGGCGCAATGGAAGCAGAGGAAAACCGGACTGAGATTTTTTTGCTTTACGATGATAATTATATTTATGTTGGCGGCTATTGCCATGAAAAAAGTTCCGCTAATGTTTCAAAAGAATTGGTGGGGCGGGATCAAATAGGTAGCAACGATTTTGTGGGGATCGTTTTCGATACTTACAATGATAAAATTAATGCAAGCGGTTTCTATGTTACGCCTTATGGCGAACAGTATGACGCTAAATACTCTCTTTCAGGGAATGAAGATGACTCATGGAACGCCGTTTGGCAAAGCGCCGCAAAGATGCAGCACGATGGATGGACCTTTGAAATGCGCATTCCTTATTCCGCTTTACGTTTCAGCAATAAGGAAAACCAAAACTGGGGATTGAATATTGTGAGAAAAAGGCAAAAAACCTCGCAGCAATATTTCTGGAATCCTATAGATCCCAACGTGAATGGGTTCGTGAACCAGGAAGGTGAATGGACCGGAATCCAAAAGATAAAAGCGCCTTTAAGGTTGTCATTCAGCCCCTATTTTTCGACTTACTTAAATCATTATCCATATAAATTGCAAGGTGTAAAAGATTTTACTGAATCCGTTAACGGTGGAATGGATGTTAAGTATGGCATTAATGAAAGCTTTACCCTCGACATGACTTTGATACCGGATTTCGGACAAGTGCAAAGCGATAACCAGGTGCTTAACCTAACGCCTTTTGAGGTAAAATATAATGAGAACAGAAGTTTTTTTACCGAAGGAACGGAACTTTTTTCAAAAGGAAACTTGTTTTATTCAAGGCGGATTGGGAGCCAGCCCCTGCATTATTATGATCTGCAAAATCAAATAAGCGCTTCAGAGCATATCGTAAAGAATCCTTCGGAGTCCAAACTAATTAATGCCACAAAAATTTCCGGAAGAACCTCCAAAGGCCTGGGAATCGGGTTTTTAAACGCCGTTACCAATTCAATGTTTGCAACTGTGGAAGATGATCACGGCAATAAAAGGGAAATCGAAACCGGCCCGCTTACCAATTATAACATAATAGTGCTGGATCAGTCCTTAAAAAACAATTCTTCTGTTTCTGTCATCAATACAAATGTTTTAAGGAAAGGAAACGATTATGATGCGAATGTTTCAGCAGTGGTTTTCAATCTAAATAATAAAAAAAATGTTTATAACGCTACTGGGAAAATTGCGCTCAGCAACCTCTATAATAAAAGGGGGCAACCGGTAACCGGATACATGCACACTTTAGGATTTGCGAAAACCGGTGGAAGATTTACTTTTCAAATCTCCCAGGAACTGATAGACGCGAAATACGATCCCAATGATATGGGGATCCTCTTTAAAAACAATTACCTGGATCATTATTTTTATATTGGATACGCTTGGAAAAAACCGCGAAAATGGTACAATAACCTTCATATCAATAATAATTTTAACTATAGCCGCAGATACAGGCCTGACGCCTACCAGGCTTTTTCCTACAATGGAAATGTAAACGGACAACTTAAAAACCTGATGCAGGCGGGAGTCAATATCAACTACAATGCGCAGGGGAACGATTTTTATGAACCACGGGTTTCAAACCGGGTTTACAAATCACCTTCCGGCGCCGGGGTGGGAGCGTGGGTGAACAGCAACCAGGCTAAAAAATATTATTATTATATTAGCTTGTACACGGGTTATAATAATTTATTTCATGCCAGATATTATGAACTTGATTTGGAAAATAACTACCGCTTTTCCGATAAATTTTCAATGGGGCACAGTATTAACCTTAGTCCATCTTTTAATGAGGCGGGATTTGCGGACCTTAGTGGCGCGGATATTATTTTCTCGAGAAGGGACAGGAAAACGATTGAAAATACAATCAGCTCGAAATTTAATTTTAATAAAAAGAACGGAATTACCTTCAGGTTGCGCCATTATTGGAGCGAAGTAAAAGTGAAAGAATTTTTTAGTTTGCAAGCAGATGGATCCCTGGAAAAAAACCTGGTCTACAATGAAAACAATAACCGAAACCTGAATATTTTCAACATTGACATGGTTTATGCCTGGGAATTTGCTCCGGGAAGTTTTGTTAATATTGTTTGGAAAAATTCGGTTTTTTCAGGCAGCAACGCGATCGATGATTCTTATTTCAAGAATTTCCGCCAGACGGTTTCCGCGCCACAGAACAATAATCTTTCCCTTAAGGTTATCTATTATCTTGACGCCGTTTCTTTCAGGAAAAAAAAGCATTGATTGGGTTTTTGAGAATCAGTTAAAATGCTATGCTTTCAACCTATAACTTTTTAAACTTTCTAAACTCAAACTAAAGAGAAAAGGCTTTCAATCAACCGGCCAGGGACACAGGAAATGATGATGCAAAAGATGCTTCATCTATTTTGCAAACCCGGAAGAATTTTGGTCAACTTTTGGGATTCTTTTACGATTTGTTAACTTCACGCCTCAATTATTTTACGAGTGCGAAATTTCACCGATCTTACTGATAATCAACTCTGGCAGGAAATCAAGGCGGATAATTACCTCGCTTTTGATAATCCCTCTACAACCTTAGAGTTATTAAAAACAGTCAGGATTTCAGAAACTTTCTGATTGGAGATCTTGCTTTCGGCACCATGATGGAAAAGGAAGGTTTTAATGCAGTACCGGCCAAATATGATCCCTATCCGAAGACAAATGATTCCTATTTCAATGGCGGATATAATACGAGGTTTTTTACATCTGATAAATATCCGAAAGTTTTCGGATGGCAGATAGAATCAAATTATGATGGCGTGAGAGATAAAACAGGCAGGCCAATATTTGCCAGTGCATTTTCCAAAGTAATTATGCAGTATCTTAAAAATTCAATACAATATGTTCCATAGAATTGGTTGCAAGACTAAACAACTCACTTGCCTCTTTTTGGGTTTCTCATTCCAGGGTTGACCGCATCCCTGAAAGCATTCTTGACTCGAATTGCGTATAAATCATGGATACAAACAAAAAATAAAAAATTAGGGAATTACCTGTTCCGGGTTGTGCTGCTTGTGTTCGTATGCGACATCTTAATTGCACCTTAGCTTATGGTAAAATGAAATTAGTTATTTAATATTAAATTGCTATAACTTCATTTTTCAGAACGACTAATGCTAATGAGGAATTTTTCAACCTTACCTGATATAGATTTATTGCGTAAAATAAAGCAAGATGATCATGCTGCTTTTGGAGAATTGTACCATCGTTACTGGGAAAATCTTTATAATAATGCTTATAAGAGGCTCAGGCAGGAAGCGGCATGTAAGGATATTGTGCAGGATGTATTTACTGATATCTGGGTACGAAGGGAATCGCTGGAAATAGAAAATGCTGCGGCCTACCTGCACACTGCTGTTCGTTTCCAGGTGCTTAAGTTTTTTTCGAAAAATAAATTATCGCCTCATTTTGTAGAGCCTTTTGAAAATATGATGGATGCTTCCATAAAAGCTGATGGCTGTATTAATGAAAAAGAACTTAATGATCTTCTAAAGTCCTGGAAAAACACACTGCCCAAAAAACGCCTCCACATTTATCAAATGCATATTGATGAAAATCTTTCTACAAAAGAAATAGCTGCAAGGTTATCTATTTCTCAAAAAACAGTACAAAATCAATTAGGTACCTCCATGCAAAGCCTGCGGGCAAAGGTGACGCAGCTTTTCACTTTTTTCTTTTAAAGCTTTTTGACTTTTTTTAAAGTTTTCAATTTTTTTTCCAGCCGCTATAATAGAATCTTGCCAAAATACTTATGTCAATTTCAAAATAAATCCAATACAGTTTTTACGTGGCCAATCTTTTTTATAATTTTTTTGGGATTATTTCTTCTTTTGCGTACATACAAAAGTAAAAGACCCAAATGCCAGATAAAAAAATAAAGAATCAATTGCTTCAGATCATAAAAAAATATGCTGAAGGGGAGGCAAGTAAGGAGGAAATTGATTTTTTAAACCTTTATTATAAGGAGTTTGAAAAGTATCCGGAAATATTGAGCCAAAAAACAGCAGTCGAAAAACTGGCTTTAAAAGCGGAAATGGAAACGCAGATTATGGATCGTATTTTATTCCAAAATAAAAAGAAAAAAGGAAAAATTGTCTTTTTGCCAGCTTCAAAGGGGTGGTACAAAGTAGCTGCTGTGGC
Organism: uncultured Chitinophagaceae bacterium; assembly: GCA_963696835.1. Lineage (GTDB taxonomy): Bacteria > Bacteroidota > Bacteroidia > Chitinophagales > Chitinophagaceae > Ginsengibacter. Next base: position 8,050 of record CAVOLS010000004.1, read on the forward strand.
ATCTGTTATTTTATTAGCTTCTATTGGTTTCTATTTTATAAAGCCGGCGCCGTCAAAACAAATAGCCCAAAAATCTTTTGCGAAAAATCCTGTAAACGATGATATAGCGCCCGGAGGCAATAAAGCAATACTAACACTGGCAGACGGCTCCCGCATTATATTAGATAGCGCCAATAATGGAACCCTGTCTCAGCAGGGCACTATTAAAATTATTAAGTTGAAGGATGGAGAGCTGGCTTATGCTAAATCTGCCGGAGAAAATAAGGGTGAGATTCTTTACAATACGATTTCAACACCCAAAGGTGGCCAGTACCAATTGATACTGGCCGATGGGTCACGGGTATGGCTAAACGCAGCATCATCCCTTCGATTTCCTACTACCTTTTCAGGCAATGAAAGAAAAGTTGATCTGACAGGAGAGGGCTATTTTGAAGTGGCTAAAAACAAGGATAAGCCATTTAAAGTGTCAGCAAATAACACCATAGTTGAAGTATTGGGAACGCATTTTAATATCAATGCTTATAACGATGAACCTTTTGTAAAAACAACTTTGCTAGAGGGAATGGTAAAAGTATCCGCGCCTCTTTTAACTGGCAATTCATCACCCAAATTTTTACATCCGGGGCAGCAGGCCGGGATTAGTAAAAATGGAGAAATTACACTGACAGAAAATGCGGATATGGAAGAAGCCGTAGCCTGGAAGAATGGCCTTTTTCAATTTAAAAGCTCAGATATCAAAACGGTTTTACGTCAAATTGCCCGGTGGTACGATGTGGATGTAGAATATGTTGGGGAGGTAAATCTTCATTTTACAGGGCAACTTACCAGGAATGAAAATGTATCTAAAGTATTTAAAGAATTGGCCTTAACCGGGGAAGTTCATTTTAAAATTGATGGCAAAAAAATAATTGTTTCACCATAAAAGGGAAGCATATATCCATTCACCGTAGAATGGATAGCAATAGAAGAATTATTCAATAAAAACCGGATTTCGTTTGCGGCGAAACCCGGCCAAATTTGAGTACATAATAAACTAATAGAAAACGACCGCTTATTATTTAACCCGAACAATACAAACTTATGTATTTATCTGCTTTTTTCAAGTCCGGTTTCATCAAAAACGGATTTTTAACCAAAATGATTAGGATTATGAAACTTACTACAGTTTTATTAATCGCAACCTGCCTCCAGGTTAGTGCAAAAGGCTACTCGCAAAAAGTTACCTTAAAAGAAAATAATATTTCTCTTCAAAAAGTTTTTGAAGAAATACGGCGTCAAACAGGCTACCAGTTTTTGTATGCAGATGAAATATTGATCACTGCCAAAAATGTGAGTATTAATGTCAAAAAAGTGAGCATAGAAGAAGTGCTTGATTCCAGTTTTAAAAACCAGGCATTAACTTATACGATCTCTGAAAATACCATTATTGTAAAAAGAAAATTAATTACTTCTGAAATCAATAAGGATCTCAACGCCTGCATCTGCTTTAATAGAAATAAAAGGAAAAATTACAGATGATAAAGGCCAGCCATTGGATGGCGCAACCATTATTGTAAAAGGAACCGCTAAGGGAACTAAATCGGATGCCAATGGAAATTTCTCCATTAATGCTGAAGGCAGTGCCACCTTAGTGGTTTCATTTATAGGATTTGAAACAAAAGAAGTAAAAGTGGGCGGCCAGGCAACAATTTCTGTGCAGTTAATGCCATATGCAACAACCGACGAACAAATAGTAGTGGTAGGGTTATGGTACGCAAAAGAAGAGCCTTGTAACGGGCGCTATATCTTCTATTAGTCAAAAAGATTTAGAAATTCCCGGAATTATGCGTGCGGATCAGGCTATCCAGGGACGGGTGCCAGGAGTTACCGTAATGCAAAACAGCGGCCAGCCGGGCTCTGGTGTTAGCATCAGAATACGTGGTGCTGGCACTAATGGTTCTACGGATCCTTTATATATTGTTGATGGATATCCTATTAATCCTGTTCCTGGCAATTCTTCAGTGGGTTTTGAAGATATTAATCCAAGGGACATAGAATCTATGGAGATTTTAAAAGATGCCGCCTCTGCTGCTATCTACGGTGCAAGAGGAGCAAATGGGGTTATCATTATTACTACTAAAAAAGGTAAAGCAGGCAAAACGAAAATTGATTATGGTTATTACTATGGTGTACAAAATACGCGTAAGCCTTTAGAGGTATTAGATGCCACACAATATGCCCGCATTGTAAATGAATCTTATTTTAACTCAAACCTGGGTATGCCCTTTTCGGAAGATGATATTGTCAAAATGGGTAAAGGAACCAATTGGCAAAGAGAGATTGCTTATCTTAATGCGCCTATGCAGAGCCATCAATTATCCCTAACCAGTGGCACTGATAAATCCAGTATCAGTGCTTCATTTTCTTATTTTTCACAAGATGGAACTATTGCCAAAGGGAAATCTAATTTTTCAAGATATACCGGCCGTATCAACGCGGAACAAAAATATCTTGACGGGCTTTTAACCGTGGGCCAGAATATAATGGTTACAAAAGTAGACAGGGCATCTATTGCATCCAATAGTGTGAATGCAGGCCCTATTTTGGGCGCCATTAACATGGATCCTGTAACACCAGTAATGAATGACGACAAAACCTTTGCTATTTCCCGTTATGTGGCCCAGGAAATCGTAAACCCTATAGCCCGGTTATATTATACAAATGGCGGATCAGGCTATACACGGGCCAATGGTAATGCTTTTGGGGAATTGAAATTATCCAAAGACCTGAAAATTAAATCAACTCTTGCTTACACATTGCAATACGACGAATCCCATAGTTATCAACCCATATATTATTTGAATGCTACCAATTATACGTTGGTTTCAGGCGCCGGTAAGGCCGTGGCGATCAATAGTTGGGTTAATTTTGAAAACATAATAACCTACAATAAAACAATTCACTTACATAATATTACTGCCTTAGTAGGCAATACGGTAAACACCGGAAAGGGCTCAGATGTTTCCGGCAGCAAGAACGGACTTTTGTATGATGATCCTGCCCATGCTTATTTAAACCTGGCAAAGGATAATACAAGCGCTTCCGCTGGAGGTGGCGCCTGGCACTCGGGCCTTGTTTCCTATTTTGGAAGGATCAATTACGATTACGATAATAAATATTTACTAACCGCCACTTTTAGGGCAGATGGCTCTTACAGGTTTGGCCCTGCTAATAAATTCGGTTATTTTCCTTCTGTTTCGGTCGGTTGGAATATGCACAAAGAAAAGTTTTTACAATATAATAACTGGATCAACTCTCTAAAATTAAGAGCCAGTTGGGGACAAGTGGGAAATGATAACATAGGTGAGTACAGATATGTATCCACCATCAGCACCACTGCTATGAATTACTATTTCGGCACCGGAAGCGCACAATATATCGGGGCTTCACCAGGCAGTATTTCTAATCCCGATTTAAAATGGGAAACTTCAGAGCAGGCAAACATTGGTTTTGACGCGACTTTTCTGAAAAATTTCACTGCTACGCTTGATTTATATTCCAAAGCGACCAAGGATTTATTGGTAACCATACCGATTCCTTTATTAGTAGGAAACCAGCCGCCGGTTGGGAATGCGGGCAATGTTAGTAATAAAGGGATCGAACTTTCCCTTGGTTATCACAATAATGCAGGCAAGCTTTTTTATGACCTAACCGTAAATGGGGCTTATAATGTGAATAAAGTTACGTATGTAGGTAACTCTTTAGGCTTTATTTCCGGCGCTGCCGCTAACAACCAAATGACCAGTGTAACCAGGATGCAGGCAGGATTTCCGCTCGGTTATTTTTGGCTATATACTATGGATGGTATTTTCCAGACCCAGGCGGACGTAAATAATTATAAAGGAAAAGATGGCTCACTGATTCAACCGAATGCGGTTCCGGGTGATATCCGGTATAAGGATATTAACGGGGATGGTAAAATAGATAACAATGACCGTTCGATGGTTGGTTCGCCTCATCCGAAATATAATTTTGGAGTTAATGTTTCATTGAGATATGGAAATTTTGATTTCAATGTATTTGCTTATGGCCTGGCTGGCAATAAAATATTTAATGGATTGCGCCGTTGGGACCTGCCTACAGCAAATTACCAGACTACTGTTTTGAACAGGTGGCATGGCGAGGGTACTTCCAATTCTTTTCCACGTGTATCTACAGGCGACTTAAATGGTAACTTTTCTAACCCTTCCACTTTTTTCCTGGAAGATGGCAGTTTTATAAGGCTGAAAAACGTTTCTCTTGGCTATACATTTAGAAATTTACAAGTGGCTAAAGTGAATTCTTTAAGGGTGTATGTAACAGGCACTAACCTTTTGTTGCTTACTAAATATACAGGTTTAGATCCTGAGATTTCAGGTTCCGCTTTAGGACTGGGTATTGACAATGGTGTTTATCCTCAACCCAAAACGATAACCTTCGGAGCTTCTGTAGCCTTTTAACCCTAAAAAATTAAAATCATGAAAAGACTAAATATAAAAACAGCAGTAATTGCAATTTCTTTTGTTGCAATGGGTAGCAGTTGTAATAAAAAAATAGAACTTAGCCCTATTACCTCGAACGTGGAAAGTAGTTTTTACCAAACAGAAAACGACTGCTTCCAGGCGCTCACCGCCGCTTATGGAGTTTTATTATGGGATGCGCCTCAAAGTAATGCCAATGTTTATGCACCGGGAAATCCTAATGCCAGTTATCAAAATGCACCTTTTCAATTAATAAGCGAAGTGTTGGCAGATCATTGTTTTGCCGGAGGATCTTCTGCAACAGATGTGCCTGCTATTTCCAGAATAGACAGAGGAGTAATAAGGGTTGATGACCCAACGCCTAGCGGCATTATGGTATAAATATTATACAGGCATTAACAGGTGCAACTTGTTGTTGGAAAAAATGAAGGCGGTACCTTTTGCAGATTCGACCTTAAAGAACAGGTATGCGGCGGAATGTAAGTTTTTAAGGGCGTATTATTATTTTGACTTAGTAAGGCTTTTTGGAAATGTGCCGTTAGTACTGCATACGCTTGCACCGTCCGAGTATAACCAGAAGCAAAAATCACCGGAAGAAGTGTATACGCAAATTGCCAAAGACCTTACTGAAGCAATAGCCGTTCTTCCCCGTTACAAAAATATTATACCGACAGAATTAGGAAGAGCTACTTCTGATGCGGCAAGAGGATTGTTGATGCGTGCATGGTTGTACTATACGGGCTATTATCAAAAACCGGAAATACCCGGCGTTACATCGGCCATGATTATAACTATTGCAGATGAGTTGGTGAAAAACAGTGGGCACGATTTATTAACCAATTTTTCTGATGTATTCCAATCGCTTACCCCAACGGCATCGTTTGTAAATAATCATAAAGAGTCCGTGTTTGAAATCCAATATTCCTCGCTGGCATTTGGTGGAAGTTTTAGTTACAGGGAACTGGCAAACGGAAATCTTGCTACCATGTTGTGGTCTGCAAGGGTAACGAGTACAGCCGTTTATGCGGCTGGATGGTCTTTCGCTCCAATTGATACCGCTTTTTATAATCAGTTTGATAATACGGATAAGCGCAAAAGTGTTACTTTTTTTCTTCCAAAATCTGCCTCTGTCGCATATACTGCCGGCTACCAGGATTTGGGCGTGTTTCCTAATAAATGGATTGCTTTAACTGCCAACAATTCTTCAAAAGGCAATTCATTATTAAATTATCCCAATCATTTTATTTCCATCAGGTTTTCTGATGTGCTGTTAATGGCCGCAGAGCTACATTTATTGCATGGCGGAAATATAGGAACCGCGCAACAATATTTTGAACGCGTAGCACGTCGCGCCCGCCCATCAAGCTATGTACCTCCAACTGTAACATTGGATGTTCTTTATAAAGAGCGCGACCTGGAATTAGCCTTGGAAGGTGTACGCTATTGGGATCTAATGCGCAGAAGTCTAGACTATGCTAAAAATGCCATTAATATTAACAGGGGCGAACCATTGATCAGCAATTTTAATTATGGTGCAAAAGGGCTTTTCCCAATTCCTGGCTCTGAGCTGATCAACACAAATAATTCATTAATTCAAAATACAGGTTATTAAGATTGAAAAACCTAAACATTGTATAACAAAATCTTGCAAAATGAAAAATAATTTAATTGGATTAATTGGAATCTTGTTCACCTTCTTTTGCGGATGTACGAAAACGCCACCAGGTTTAGAGGCGCCCATTCCCAAAAAAGATATCAATATTATTGTACAGGCAACTGATACAGTAAATGTTTACAGGTTTATCAACGGGCAAATTGGTAAAACGGCTACTGCTAAATGGGACTTGGGAAACAGCGTAACGGCTACAGGGGATACCGCTTATGGTAAATATCCATTTGCAGGAACTTACATGATTACCATGACAGTGTTTAATGGAGTAACAGCCGTAATTGATACAGTTAAGCTCAACCTGACCCGTGATAATGTTGCGCTTGATTCAGTATATTCTTTGCTTACAGGAGGACTTGATTCTGCCAATGGCAAAACATGGGTAATGGATTCAACCAGAAGAAAAGCAGATGGAAGCCTTGCTCCTGTGGAAATTATTAATACCGGAAGCAATACGCCCAAAGATTATAGCGGCACAGGATTATATAATAGTTCATGGACCTTCTGGCTGGCGGGAAACAAACTAATTTCTGATAATAAAGGATATGCTTTATGTCACAGTTCGCGCATTGCCGAAATAAATACTTTGTGGGGAGCATTTGCTCAGACGGGTACCCTTGGAGGCGATCCTTACGGAACTTACACTCCCAAAACCTCACCTCAAACATGGACAATCAGCATTAAAAACGGAATTCACTACATACAGTTTAAAGGTGGCGCATTTGTTCTTTTTTATCGTGGATGCGAAGAAGGAATTGAATACCAGATAAGTTCAATTAATAAAAATGAAATGGTACTAACGCATTTTGAAACCTCACCGGCGGCAAGGCTTTCAGCAGGATGGAGTGATAAATATTATTTAGTTAGAAAAGGGTTTGTGCGATGAGCTAACTGCTTTTTCTAAATAAAAAATAGATAACTAACTAATAAACGATACACTAATGAATAAAATTTTCTTATACACACTTTTTACGTTTGCCCTTTTTTCGGCATGTAAAAAAAGCGATCACTCGGCTCCTGCCCCGGGACGGTTTGAAATAAATACGAAAACCTCTTCAGTGGATGGCAATTTAATAATGGGGGAAGCCGTAACAGCAGCCAATACACTTACTCTGGCTATCAGCAATGGTAAAGCGGCAACTGCAACCATTAGCGCAGATACTGTGAACGGCCTATCAATCAAATTAACCAATATTTCATTAAGCAAAGATTCGGTTAAAGTGCCTCTTTCGGGGACGCCTGTTATAGATGGTACATTTTTTACTAACAGTTAAAGTAGTGGTTGATGGCGTTACGTATATCTGCACGAAAGAATTTTATGTTGACCTTCCCAATATTACGGCTATCACCAGTTCTTTACCAGTGGATACTTTAGTAAACAAAGTAGTAGATTCTTTAAAAATTAACTTTGAAATTAATCCGTATACAACCGTTTTTTCAATCGTTGTGCCTGCGCATTTAACTGCACAAATAACTAACAACTCGAGAACCAGCAGGACACTTACGTTTTACGCGGATAATCAGTTTGTTTATGGAGATGTGGTCATCACTTCAACATTCAGGAATTTACCTGCTGTTGTAAATACATTTCATGTAAATGCTTTTTCGGGCGGAGATGGAACTGTTGCAAAACCTTTTCAAATAGGGGATACCACCAGGTTGAGCAAAATTCAATTTGCTCCAGATAAAGCCTATCAGCTCATAGCGGATATCACTGCACCAAAAGCTACACTTGCGGCAACAACCTTTACCGGCAGTTTAGACGGCAATGGCAAAACAATCTCTAATTATATACTCAACAGTACTACAAATAATACAGGATTTTTTACAGCAATCAGCGCCACCGGCAGTGTGAAAAATTTATCATTCAGCAATATTTCTGTTACGGGAAAAGATTATACAGGCGGCCTCGCTGGGGTAAATAATGGAACTGTTACCAATGTAACTATAGCGGGAACTATTGCAGGCGGTAGTTATGTAGCAGGCATCATTGGAAACAATTTTGGGTCTATTGCTTCATCAGATGCATCAGCAGCAAATGTTAGTGGAGTAAATTATATAGCAACATTGGCAGGTAATATAAACACAGGATCTACGCAGGCTTCTAATGTGGTATTATCAACAGGTGCCTCATTTCCTAAAGAACTTTATGGAATCGCAGCGGTTACTACCACACCATTAGTTTTTACTCCATCAACGGGAACCATTACCGTTACGAAGTGTTCCTGCAAATTTAACAGCAACAGCGGGCCCAGGGCAGCAGGTAATATTCACTCCTTTGGCTGGCTTTATTTCGGGAAATGTAAAGATTACATTAAAGTCGGGTAATCTTTCGGCGGTAAAGGATATCCTGGTTTATTCTAAAACTGAAGGAGCTGTTTTTGATGCGGGAAATGGGTCCTCTGCCAACCCTTACATTATTTCAACCGAAGAGGCTTTGGATTCCATTATTAATGCACCTTCAAAATATTATCAATTAGCGGCCGATATTAATCATACAAAACCCTGGAAAACCATTCCTTCCTTCAGTGGCTCTCTTGATGGAAAAGGGTTTAAAGTAAATAACCTGGTTTTAAATGCAACCACTGCGAACGCTGGTTTTATTGGAACCAATACCGGAACTGTAAAAAATATTCAATTTTTGAATGTTAACTTCAGCACAACCGCATCTACCATGGGAGTCGTTGCCGGAACCAATAATGGCGGAACATTACAGAATGTTATTGTAAGCGGCGCTCTTACTTCAACCAATACTGGCGATACGCTGGGCGGAATTGCAGGTGTATTAGTGAACAATGGAAAAATAACTCAGTGCTACGCAAAATTAAATATGGTTGCTTCGTGCGGAATGGTTGGTGGCATTGTTGGTTGTCTTACAACCACAACCGGAACTGTTTCTGAAGTTTCATTTAGCGCCACTGCCGGCAGCATAGAAATTACTGCTGCTAAAACAAGGATAGGTGGTATTGTTGGGAGAGGAGGAGGAAGTATTGTGTCAGGTGGGATTATAAAGAATTGTTCCTCATCAATGGCCATTAAATCATCCGGAACTACTTCCGGAAGTGCCAATGGTTTCGGCGGAATATTTGGCGCCGATCAAAATGCAGGCATTGTACCAATTGACCAATGTTTGTTTACAGGTTCTGTAACCGCAGGATTTTCAATTGGCGGTATTGCAGGTGTTGGTTCCAACATTACCAACTGTATTGTTGTAGGCAGTGGTCCCGGATTGGGAACGCCCACTCTATACGCGACCGGTACCAGCCCGGCTACAGGTGCAGTAGGTGGAATTGCCGGTACAGGGAAAAATGCGCTTCAATATTGTATCGTAAAAAATGCCACCTTAAATGCAGGAACAACGAATTCATCACTAGCTGTTGCTGGAATCGCAAGCACTTATCAGAATAATGGTTACGCCGCTAATAATGTGGTTATCAATACATCTGTTACCGGGGCGGCAACTCCTCCGAACAATGAATTTGCTTTTAGAATTACCGGAACAGCCGCAAACGGAACTGGTGTGAATGCCAATAATTATGCGGGCGCCAATGTAACTACGCCGGGTAGAACCAACGCGTTTGTTGATAATAGCGGTGGTTTCGATGGGCAGCTACAAAGTAACATGCCTTTCAGCTTCTTTACAGGTCTTGGTTTCAGTGCCTCTATTTGGAAAACAGATGCTGATGGTTATCCTACTTTAAGTAATGCTGGTTATAACGGCGGCTATGTTACGCCTTAATGAAATTTAATTAAAAACATTCTACTGTCCACGCAAAAGATGTAGAAATACATAAACATTCATGAATCAATCATTTTTTATGAAACAAGGTAAAATAATCCTTTATATTGTAAGTGTACTTTTGTTGGTAGCCTGTGCTAAAAGCAATGTATATATTCCTGCAAAAGCATCTACTGTTGATTACGTAGTACATGGGTAAAAAAGGCGCTGACTACAGTACTAATACCAAAAATGGAACCTGGTGGGGAAATACCATTAATACGCAATCGCATTGGTATTACACCTGGGGTACAACTATACCATTTGAATTAGCTCCGCAAAACGCTGAATTTGTGCCTATGTTTTGGGGACCATCAAATGTTACCGATGCTAATATCGCGTACGTGCAACAACTACATGCGCAGGGGCGCGCCAATTATGTGTTAGGGTTTAACGAGCCGGATCTGGCAGACCAGGCTAACATGTCGGTATCCGCTGCATTAGCTCTTTGGCCAAAATTAGAATCCATCGGATTGCCTTTAGGCAGTCCCGCTGCCTCATGGCCAACCAGGCAATGGATATACGATTTTATGGACAGTTGTAAACTTCAAAAGAAGCGAGTTGATTTTATTTGTGTCCACATGTATGTAGGCACTGATGATAATGCTTTTGTACAAACGCTACAGGACTTATACAACAAATATAAATTGCCAATCTGGATCACTGAGTTTGCAACAGTTGCCAACAATGCAAAGGTAATGAGCGATAATCCTTATACACCTGCCATGGTATTGGCTTTCATGCAACGGCTTTTACCTAAACTGGAGGCGTTACCTTTTGTAGAACGATATTCCTGGTTTTCCGGATCTCCTACAAGCGCCAGGCTTTGGCCCTCCGCATTGATTGATAATTTTGGTAACCTTACAGAGCTCGGACAATGGTATTCCAATTATAAACCCAATACACAGATTAAAAGGTAAAATTTTTAGGAATCAGACCAATAATTAATACTTGTTCTAAACTTTTAAAGGCATATATTATGAAAAAAATAACTGCTATTTCTGCAATCCTATTTGGACAAATGGCTATGGCTCAAAATTTCACACCCGGTAATGTGGTTGTTGCAAGATTAGGAGATGGAAATAATACAGTCAATACACGTCGTATATCATTAGTTGAATATGATCCTTCCACAAATACAAATACTCCAACAAACACGGTAACCATTCCTTATACTGATTTGGGAAACCGGCTTACTGTCAATCCCGGGGTAACAGGAGCTGAAGGAGGATTGTCTCTTTCTGCTGATGGTAGATATTTGGTAATCGGAGGGGGTGATGTTGCTGAAAACTCGGATGGAACTACTTTTCAAAATGCGAAAAAATCTTTTGCAAGAATTGGGTATGATGGTGTTCCAACGGTATTTACAATGAACAGCAATGTTGCCAACGGATTTATCAGGTCTTCAGCAAGTTATGATGGAGATTGGATATATTTTGCTTCGGATAAAGGGCTTGGCCTCATTAAATTCAATGATATTACAACAGGCACTGTAAGGTTTTATTCTGCTTCCGGGTTTATTAATTATTTCAATGTAATTGGAAATCATTTATACGGAGTTAGTACAGCTAATCCGGCTGTACTGTATAATTTTGATTTACCCATCTCAACAAGCCCTTCAAAACCTGGCGGGGAAGCTCTAACAGCTTTGACTGGTCCTAATGCCACTAGCGTAGGAAAGGCCTATGGTTTTGTTCTGCTTGATCAAGACAATACAATAAATAATACTTTAGACGGGAATGATGTTTTGTATATAGCAGATCAGAGCGCAACTCCCGGAATCGTTAAAATGTATTATAATACCACCACATCAGCCTGGACTTATTTAGGGAAGATAAATGCCGGTGGTGTAATAACCGGACTAACCGCAAAAATAACTACAGATGGTAAAGTTGAATTGTATGCAGTCCGCGGAGCCACTCTTGATAATGAACTTATTAAAATTACCGATAACAATTCACGAGACGAATTTGATATCGCGCAAATTACTTCGCCTACCATATTAGCAAATGCAGGCGCCAAATACACCTTCAGAAGTGTCGCTCTTTCACCTAGCCAACTTAGTGTGCTTCCTCTTAATTTAATTTCATTTAAGGCATCTCTGTCCGGCAATAATGCCATTTTAAAATGGGTTACAAATAACGAGGCGAATGTAAAAGAATTTGTTGTCGAAAAAAGTACCGATGGTAAAAACTTTAGTTTAGTAAAATCAATTGCTGCAAAAAATCAGGTAACTAATACCTACAACTTAACCGATTGGAATATTGAAGCAGGAACTATTTACTACCGTCTTAAATTGACAGACATTGACGGAGCTTTTACATACAGCCATATTCAAACAGTTACCTCTAAAGGTTCAGAAATTTTAAGTATTTACCCTAATCCGGCAACAGACAATATTGTTGTGACGCTTCCTCTGGTCCGAAAAGGCGCTTATCTACGAATTTATAATGTAAATGGAAAGGTATTAAAAGAAGTGAACTTACAGTTGTCTGCTTCAAGGTTAAGTTTACCTATTTCTGATTACCCTTCAGGTCAATATGTTGTTACAGTTTTTAATGGTCAGGACAAGTATAGTTGCAGTTTTGTGAAATAAATTTGGATTGCAGGATCCGTACCGGATTTACTGTGAAAAGTCGTAATGAAACTATTAACTCCTGAAGGTTTTATGGATTCATCTGCTGTTATTTGTTAGAGTATATTAATTTTTATTAGCGCACTATAAATAAAATTGATCTTTTTTTTGATAAAGTAAATTGATTATGATTAAACTATTTTTTGGATTTATTTTTTTGTTGCCAATGGCGGTAATCTCCCAGGGGCTTTTGATTAATACTACCAATAGAAACATTACCACTTTAAACGGTAACTGGAATTATATTGTTGACCCTTATGAAACCGGTTATTATAATTACAGGCATGAGGCTTTTGATAAAGGGGATAAAAAATCTATCAACGCTTTTTACAATAATTATCATGCAAAGAATAAATCGGAACTGGTAGAATATGATTTTGACCTTTCGCCAACTTTAAAAGTTCCGGGAGATTGGAATTCTCAAAAAGAAAACCTGTTTTATTATGAAGGAACCATCTGGCTAAAGCGTTCATTTGATTATAAACAGGCTCAATCAACCAACCGGCTATTTTTATATTTTGGGGCGGTAAATTATATAGCGGAAGTATATTTAAATGGAACTAAACTGGGTGTGCATGAAGGAGGATTTACACCTTTCAATTTTGAGATAACTTCTGTTGTAAAACCGGAAAACAATTATCTCATTGTAAAAGTAGATAACAAGCGCTTTAAAGAAGCGGTGCCCACTACTAATACCGATTGGTGGAATTATGGGGGTATTACAAGAGATGTAAATTTGATTGAAGAACCTTCCACCTTTATCCAGGATTATAACATTCAACTTAAAAAAAATAATACCAACAAAATCGCTGGTTTTATTCAGTTAAACAATGTTGCTTCTTCTGAAAAGGTAACCGTAAGCATTCCCGAATTAAAGATAGAGCAGACCCTTGTCACTAACGGAAACGGTTATGCGCAATTTGAAATCAATGCAAAAAATATAAAATACTGGTCGCCGGAATCACCCAAACTTTACGAAGTATTTATAAAAACCCCTTATCAAAATCTGAAAGATGATATCGGATTCAGAACGATACAAACCGTTGGCCCGGATATTTTATTGAATGGCAAACAGACTTATTTAAGAGGAATTTCTATTCATGAAGAAAATGCCATGAGAGGTGGCAGGGCATTTAATGAGGCAGATGCCCTTGTTTCTCTTACATGGGCAAAAGAATTGGGATGCAATTATGTACGCCTGGCGCATTATCCGCATAATGAACACATTATAAAATTGGCGGATAAAATGGGAATGATGGTGTGGGAAGAAATTCCGGTTTATTGGACAATAGATTATACCAATGAAGCCACATTGAAAAACGCGGAAAATCAATTATCCGAAATGATTACCCGCGATAAAAACAGGGCATCGGTTATTATTTGGTCAATGGCCAATGAGACGCCGCCTTCTGATGTAAGAAATTCCTTTATTGTTAATCTGATCAATCATGCAAAAAGCCTTGATACGACAAGGCTGATCAGCGCTGCACTGGAATTACATTCTAATTCACAAAAACCGGGGATAAAAGTTGTTGACGATAAATTAGGTGCTTATTTGGATATTGTAGCGTTCAACCAATACACAGGCTGGTATGGTGGCTCATTAGAAACGGCTCCTGATTCTAAATGGGAAATTAGTTATAATAAACCCGTTATTATTTCAGAATTTGGCGGCGGAGCAGTGCAAGGCATGCATGGTGCAATAGATGAAAGATGGACAGAAGAATACCAGGAATATTTGTATCAGCAAAATTTAAAGATGATTGAAAAAATCCCCAATATCAGAGGTATGAGCCCATGGATATTGGCTGATTTCAGATCGCCCAGGAGGCAACTTGCTTTTATTCAGGATGGATATAATAGGAAAGGCTTGATTTCAAATAGCGGTATTAAAAAGAAAGCTTTTTACACACTCCAGGGTTTTTATGAAAAAATGGCAAAGGAGTATTATCCAAAAAATTAAAACTTAATGTAAAGGTTTTATTTTAAGTACCCATTTTTTATGGACAATGCATCCAGTTAATATCCCAAACTCATCCAATCCGATTTCAGCGGACGATTACATTCATTGGATCTTTTAATGGGTTAGATACAATCTAATGTATTGTCCGTCCACCTAAATTCCTCCCTTCAAGAACGAACATTAGGATGAGTTTGAGACTGTTGTTTTTAAATCGCTCCTAGCAGCCGACGTTGAAGATTATTATGATTGCGGTTGGTTTAAAACATTAAACATCCATCGGATTCCGAATTTGTCTTTGCAGGTTCCCCAGTATCCCCAAAATTCATCATGAGGTGCAACGCCATCTGCTCCACCCTCAGAAAGTTCTTTATACATCCTGTCAGCTTCTTCTTTGGTGTCGGGATTTAAACTGATGGTAACATTATTGCCTTCTTTCAACCGATGTCCCATACTTTCCAGCATATCGGTTCCCATCAATTTTGTTCCGCCAAGAATGGGTAATTCCACATGCATTACTTTATTCAAATCTGCTTCAGAAAATGCCGGCATCCCATCCTGTTGCGGAATGTCTTTCATTCGCATAAGGGGACTGGAAAATTCAGTTTTAAAAACTTTTTTGTACTGGTTAAAGGCTTCTTCAGTATTGCCCATGAAGTTTAAATAAATTGATACGCTTGCCATTGTGATGTAATTTTAATTGTGATGAATTTTTATTGTTTTGTTTTAAAGACATTTTATTAACCTAAGCATCAGGAATTTCCGGTTCCACTAATTTTGTCAGTTTCTCTAAAGATTCCTGCCATCCTAAATAACACATTTCTAGAGGAATAGCTGATGGGATACCTTCCTGAATTATCGTAAGATCTGTGCCGCCTAAAGCCTTCCTGAGCCAGACAGAAGTGATGATTTCTCCAGGCAAATTTGGGTCATCAAATTTGTCACTATATTTTAAAAACTCAGCGGGTTTTATTTCAAGAAATTCTCCGCCAAAGGAATGTCCGTTACCTGTTGAGAAATTAGAAAAAGTCATTTTGTAATTTCCGCCTACCTTGAAATCCAGGTGATGGGTTATGCAGAAAAATCCATAAGGCGGAATCCAAGATGAAAATGCATGAGGATCCGAAAAGGCACGAAATACTTTTTCAGGAGAAGCTTTAAGTACCCGGTGTAGTGATACGCTGTTGTTTGACATGATTTTTTTTTTACGGTTGATTGTTTAATTGAATGAATGAACGATGAATGATTTATTTGAATTAACGATACAGGGGATGATCTTCCCTAGACCTGTAAATCATCACCTGTTTTTTTTTGCTCACCTCCGTCGTCTATGGCCAATAACGATAACAAAGATGCAACACAATATTTAATCGAAAGATGTGTATACTGACAATAAAAGGGTGTTTTGCGACAAGTCATCTATTTACTCTAAAGTTTTCAAATGTTTTAATTAATTTTTTTTATAGAAATGTAATATATTGTTTTACAAAACGTTACCATTAGCGCCTGATTCGCAAACTCAATTTTAATAATAAAAAATCAATATAATGACGAAAAACTTACATTTATTCAAGAAAAGGATATGGCTTTCGTTGATTGGACGAATAAAACCTGGAAGCTAAAAGTTAGCATTCATATTCAATTAACATTAAATTTTTATATCCTACAATTCATTTATGAAAAAATCAAATTATTTTCTTTCGAATAAGCATTCTAAACTTATTTTCTTATTTATCGCGTTTCTACTCGCCGTGACGGGAACCTCGTATGGCCAGCTCATGGGCCAGGAAGGAAACAAATTATCTATACCAGGGGCTTTTAATATTTTTAATGCTTCAGGAAATCAATCCGTAGCCATCTCAGCAGACGGCAATACGGCCATTGTGGGAACGGATCAGGAGAACGGCAACGTTGGTGGCATCCGCTTTTATACGCGTACAGGGACAACCTGGACGCAGCAGGGGCCTCAAATCACAGCAAGTGATGCTATAGGCGCGCCACATCAAGGATATGCAGTTTCTATCTCCGCAGACGGAAATACAGCAGTAGTAGGCGGCTACCTGGACAGCAACCCGGTTGGTGCGGCTTATGTATATACCCGCTCCGATGGAGCATGGATACAGCAAGGGCCAAAGCTTGTAGGAACAGGTTGGACAACAGGTCCTATTCAGGGCTGGTCAGTTGCCATTTCTGGAGACGGGAATACGATTCTCGTTGGCGGACAAGGGGACAATAATTATACGGGCGCTGTATGGGCATTTACCCGTTCAGGCGATGTATGGACCCAGCAGGGAAATAAGCTGGTAGGCACCGGGGCGCTGGGTACTACCGCACAAGGACAATCCGTTTCACTTTCTTATGATGGAAATACGGCCATCGTCGGCGCCAAAAATGACAACAGCAATACAGGTGCTGCCTGGATATATAAGCGCTCTGGCGGCGCCTGGTCACAAGCAGCTAAATTGGTTGGAAGCGGAGCTGTTGGACAGTCATGGCAGGGAATATCTGTTGGGATTGCCGGAGACGGGAATACGGCCATTGTAGGGGGTTATCTTGACAATAGCCATATAGGAGCTGCCTGGATTTTTACCCAGTCAGGAGGTGTGTGGTCACAGCAAGGCAGCAAGCTTGTATCCAATGACTATACAGGCATGCCGCAGCAAGGAAACTCAGTTTCCCTCTCTTATGATGGAAACAAAGCCCTTGTGGGAGGATGGAACGACAATTCAGCGGTTGGATGTGCATGGCTATTCACCCGATCAGCGGGTGTATGGACCCAATCCGGGAGTAAAATGAAAGCCGGAGACAATGTGGGGATTGGAAAATTTGGATCTGCACTAGCACTTTCAGCGGATGGCAATACGGCCATTATTAACGGACCTTATGACAACAGCAGTAACGGTGCTATATGGTTTTTTTCCACCTGTACAGGCGCTCCGCCAAAAGCAGCCATTACAGGCGCCTCTGCAGAAGTAATTTGCGAAGGATATGTTTTGACTGTAGCCGATACTTCATCAGTGGGTAAGTTCGTCTCTTCTTACTTGTGGAGCGATGGCAGCACTACCTTCAAAAGCAATCCCATTACAGCAAATGGAACTTATACCGTTACTATTACCAATAGCTGTGGATTTTCTTCCACCGCCTCACAGGTAATCACGAATATCAATCCATCACCGGCACCCGTGATCACCGGCCTTTCCTATTTTTGTTCGGGAAGTTCCCTGATATTGACTGCAAGCGATGGAAATGCTACAGCAGGTCCGATCTCCTATAACTGGAGCAATGGAAGTTCGCTGGCAACAAGCAATCCTATCAGCACAATCGGGACGTATACAGTCAGTGTAACTAACGGGGTGGGTTGTACCTTTTCGGCCTCGCGGACGATTACCTCAAATCCCATTTCGATAAGTTCCACAGGAGGCGCCGGGGCGGCGGGGATTTGTTACCAAACGCTCAAAGAAGGATTTGATGCAATCAACAATGGAACACATACAGGTGCGATTACTATTCTGGTTCTTGGAAATACAACAGAAACAGCTTCGTGTGTATTGAATGAGTCTGGAAACGGATCTGCTTCTTATACAGGCATTTCTCTAAAGCCTTCTGGTGGCGAAGCGCGCACCATTACAGCTAATTTGGGCAACTTCCCGCTGATCGACCTGAACGGTGCGGACAACGTAGTCATTGATGGTTTGAATACGAACGGAAATTCGCTCTCCTTTATAAATACAAGTGTCGCTACCTCAGTAGGAACATCTACTATCCGCTTCATTAATGATGCAAGCAATAACAAGATTACCAATTGCACGATCCTCGGAAATTCAGCCGGCTCTGTCGGTAATGCAGGGGCAGGAACTATTGTATTGGGGACAGCTTTGGTTACCGGAAACCTCAATAATACCATTTCCTACAATACCATTGGCTCATCCAACACCACTTCGATGGCTACCCGTCATATTTATGCAGGAGGCACGATCGGAAAGGAAAATGACGGACTGGTGATCGATCACAATTCTATTGGAAATTTCTTCAGAACAAATCTTAGTTCGTCAGCAATAGATATTGCCGGTGGAACCACAGGTACAACCATCTCAAACAATAAATTTTACCAATCGGCTACCAGAACATTTACTTCTGTCAACTTGTTTCACCGCGTCATCAACATCAACAATGCAGTCGGAAGTGGTTACAATATCCTTAACAACCGGATCGGTTTTGCAGACACTTTGGGAACGGGGAACTATAGTTTTAATTTTAGTAGCGGAGTATCGACTACTGCTATGTTTACGGCTATTTATTTAAACGTCGGAACTGCCACAGCAACCAGCGTGCAGGGAAATACGATCACTAACATGGCGGTTGGCGGAAGCTCAACAGGAACTGCTGCCGGTGCGCCTTTCAAAGGGATTTATGTAGTGGATGGCCTTGTGAAAATCGGTGATGTAACGGGAAATACCATAGGGAGCATGACGGCTACAGGAAATATTACCTACACTTCAACAGGATCAGCGCCTGCTGATGTGATTGGGATTCTGGTCAACGGTTCAGGTAATTCTGTTGTGAGCAATAATAACATTGGCGGGATCACGATCAACACCTCAGCCAATGCCGCAAGAAATTTCTACGGGATCAGGTCTATAGCATCTGCCGCAATAAGCATGATTTGTGACAACAATACGATCGGGGGCGACATAGTAAATTCTATCCGTTCTACGGCAACTCAAATCGGCTCCAGGGTAAATGGTATCATGGTTGCAGGACCCACCGGTTCGTTTACCGGGAATACAATCCGCAACATGACTACCTCTGCTGGAAATGGTTCTGCTGCAAATGCAGGAATGGCAGGAATTGTCCTGACCGGAACCACCAATCAAACTGTTGTCAACAACAAGATTTACAACCTGGCAACAACAGCAAATACTGTTGCTGAAATAAATGGGATCTATATCAGCGCCTCAGGCACCAACAAGATAGAACGCAACCTGATTTATGGACTTAGTTCAACCTCCTCTTCGGACGTTATATTGTCAGGAATCCACATAGACAACGGAACTGGAGCCTACAGCAACAACATGATAGCTCTTGGCGAAGGTGTCGCAATTCCCGTTAATGTACTTGGGTTTAATGAAACGGGAGGATCAAACAAAATTTTACACAACAGCGTGTACATAGGAGGATCTCAGGCTTCCGGCGCTCTTCTTTCTGTTGCTTTTTCCAGCACGATCGCAAATAATACAGGCTCTCTCATAAATAATATTTTTTCCAATGCAAGAAGCAATTCAGGAACGGCGGCTGGTAAACATTACAGCGCTGTCGTAGCCAACGCATCAGGCGGGTTGAGCATCGATTACAACCTGTATTTCGCGGCGGGAACCGGAGGGGTCTTCGGTCGCTTTAGCAATGCAGATGTTGCTGATCTTGCAGCCTGGAAAACCGCAACTGGTCAGGATGCTAATAGCATTTACGGTGATCCGGCATTTTCCGCGCCTACAGCATCCATCCCGGATCTGCGCATTAATGTATATGGAGCGCCGATTGTCGATGCTGCTGGTTTAACTACAGCCATCACCGATGATTTTGACGGTCAGACACGGGCATCCCTGACACCCACTGACATTGGAGCATTCGCTTTTGTCGCTATACCATGCACACCAACTTCTTCTGTATGGCTTGGCACCTCAAACACATTGTGGTCCAATCCTTCCAACTGGAGCTGTGGTGTACTGCCATCAAATATCTCTAATGTTACTATTGCGGCTACCGCACCCTTTATGCCGGTGGTGGATATCGTTGATGCCAATTGTAACGATCTTATTATAAATGCAGGCGCCGGCTTAACCATTGAGGTTGCCAATGAATTAAACATTAAAGGCACGATAACCAATAGCGGGGACTTTACCGTATTGGGCAACATAGAGTTTTCAGGAACCACGCAAACTATTCCGGCTGGTACTTATGCAAATATAGAAATCAGCGGATCAGACACAAAAAGCCTTGCGGGTAATGTTAGTGTTAGCAGTGTATTAAAACTCAACAGTAGTTTTGTAGAATTAGGAGCTTTTGATCTGTCGGTAGGTTCGGCTGGCAGTATAGCAGGGGGAAGCGCTTCTTCCTATGTAATGATTACCGGCACGGGCGCCTTAAAGCAGCAGGGTATTGGTAACAACGGCAGAACAGGCGCCGTCAGTTTCCCGATAGGAACTTCCACTTCTTTCACACCATTATCGATTAATAATGCAGGCACATCGGACGAATTCGCGGCACGCGTAATTGATAACGTATTCGATGCCTATGATGCTAATGACCTGCCTACAGGTACAGCACAAACCGGTAACAATGTGGACAGAACCTGGCTGGTAACTGAAACGGTTCCGGGCGGTTCTGATGTTGTCCTTGGTTTGCAGTGGAGCAGCGATGATGAACTGCCCGGCTTCAACAGGTTAGGCGCCTTTCCGGCTCACTATAAGGATGGAGGTTGGTACCAGGGAACAGGTGTAACCTCCGGCTCCGGACCTTATTCCATCACCATGAGCGGCATAACATCCTTCTCGCCATTTGGTATCGGAAGCGCCAACAGCGTGCTGCCATTAAAATTATTGTCATTTACCGGCAAACAAGGATCTGATGGTATTTTACTGCAATGGACAACTTCCCATGAAGTGAATATAGCGGGTTTTGATGTGGAACGCTCGGTGAATGGTGGCGCTTTTGGTGTGATTGCGGGTGTGGAACCCAATGCTTCTCATAGCTACAGCTATAACGATAAAAACACCATTCCCGGCTCTAAATATGTATATCGGTTAAAAATGCGTGATATAGACGGCAAATACACCAATTCTGCTATGATATCGGTTAGCTTTTCGTCTAAAGAAGCAACCGGGTTTTCAATCTATCCAAATCCTGCAGTTGGTTCTTCTTTGTATGTGAAACCACTTACCCGTAATACCGATGTGCAAGTGGGTGTTGTGGACGTGGATGGCAGACTTTGGTTTAAAGGCAAACTGAACGCAGACAACATGAGTAACGGGCGCTTTGAAATACCCGTTAAACAATTACCTGCAGGGACTTACGTGCTAAGGATCGCTGATAAGAACGGAGTGCATATACAGTCAATCAAATTTGCGGTTGTGAAATAAAAAACAGGATGGTTTAATAAATTATAAAAGCTGCCTCCTATGTTCAAAAAATGGGGAGGCGGCTTTGCATTTACATTCAGTCAAATTTGCCCTTTCACCTAATTTATCACTCACCACTTATAACCAAACACTCTCGCAAAAAGTTAAACCTCAAACAAATCGTTTTATTGGGCCCGATTTTAGACGTTCTTTGCACGATTACGAATTTTTTAAAATCCTTTAATGCTCGCTGTTTTATTGTTCTTTTTTTGCCATTGGTTCTTTTCGTTGTTTTTCCATTCGTTTTTCTTACATCGTTTTGCATCACATCAAATGTACACCACCAGCAAAGGCTGGGAAAAAACCTTCTACTTCCTGACCTGGTTTTTCCAGGGTTCTTCATTTTTGATACCAAGGGCTTATGCGGTCATGCACCGGATGCATCACACGTATAGCGACACGGAAAAAGATCCGCATTCACCGCATTTTTTTAAAGATATATATCACATGATGCTTCACACCGCTGAAATTTTCAGTGCCTTTGTAACAGGAAAAAATCTCCCTGAAGCACAGTTCACAAAAGAATATATTCCTGTGTGGGACAAGCTGGATAAAATAGGCCATCATAATTTTACCAGGTTTCTTTTCGGCGTTTTTTATGTTGCTTTTTATATTGTATTCGCACCCAATTATTGGTGGTTTTTATTATTGCCAATTCATTTCCTGATGGGGCCTATCCAGGGAGCGATCGTAAACTGGTTTGGTCACAAGTTGGGCTATAGCAATTTTAAAAACGGCGATCATTCAAAAAATACTACTCCATTTGGAATTATACTAATGGGGGAATTATTTCAAAACAATCACCACTTCGCTAAATTAGATCCCAACTTCGCCAAAAAATGGTACGAGCTTGATTTTACATATGTGATCATGAAAGGCTTGCATGCGGTGCGGATCATCCGGTTGAAGCCGATCCTGGCAGAGCAAACGGTTGAATAATTCATGAGAGATTTTTAAAACTTTGATTTGTCAAAGTGTTCTGTCGCCTGCATCTTTGCCTTCCTCAAAAGACAAAAAGATGATCAGAAAGACTCTTATTGTTCAAATACAATCATTTTGTGTTTCTATTCTGCTCTATATTGTTCAAATGCAGAATGGTGGGCTTTTTTAATTTCATCTGCAAGAGATTTTGGTTTCAATACCTTCAAATTGTCTGAATAAGAAAGGAGTTCCATCACAAGATCTTCCGTCACCAAAAGTTTCAGTTTTATTTGAAGTTCATGTTCATCATCTTTCACAATTTCCTGCGTTTCATGGAGCGGCAGACTTTTGATATATTTTCCCTGGAAGGGATCGAATGATAGCAAAATATTTTGCGGTTCGTGATTTTTTGGATTGATGATGCCAAAACAAAAACGATAGTTCGCTTCCACGTCATAATCCTTCGGATATTCAAATTTGCGGTTGGTAATTTCCAGGGTCGTTAAACGATCGAGCGCGAAGCTTTTTACCTGTCCATCTTTTACATCCTTTGCTATCACATACCAGCGGTTTTTAAACTCCTTCATGGCATAAGGTCCTGAGATGCGATCTGAGGAGCTGTTCTTGTAGAACAAAATATAAGCCGGCAACTGCACTAAGTTTTCATTTTTGTAAAACAACGACATGGAGTCGACGTTCATGCAGAGCAGACCGGGCATAAATATACTAAATTGAAATAGCTGGACGGGTAAAAAATTGTTGGAACTTTAAAATATAGAAACATGCCATACAAAGATTTGCACTCTGATCTGTTTGGTGAAACGACGATTACTAAACTTGAAATATTTGAAGACTATGCAGAAGCATGGAAAATTTAATCCATCATCAGGCATTTTCCAAGGCGGCAATGTCTAATTTTTTCATCTTAAACATTGCTTGCATGGCTCTCTGCCCATTATCAGGGTTGCCTAATAATTCACCGATATTTGAAGGAATAATTTGCCAGGAAACCCCGTACTTATCTTTACACCAGCCACACATGCTTTCCTGTCCTCCATCAGCCGTAAATTTATTCCAGTAGTAATCTATTTCTTCCTGCGATGCGCAATTCACCACAAACGAAACACCCTCCGAAAATGTGAAGGTATGTTCGCCGGGCCCATCCATGGCAACTAAAGGATATTGGTTTAAATTGAATTCCGCATAAGAGATTTTTCCTGCAAAAGGTGTTTCAGCAGGATAATAATTTTTAGTTTCTACGGCGGAATTTTTAAAAACATGAGTATAAAAAACTAAGGCATCTTCTGCCTTACCAAACTGATCACCTGTTAACAATAACGAAGGCATCATTTTATCTTTATCGGCTTTCATTATTTGCCACGTAAATCCAAACTTATCCTGAAGCCAGCCATATTGCTCGCTCCACGGATATTTGTCTAAGGCCATTAAAACAGTAGCACCATCGGATAATTCATTCCAGATTCTATTACATTCGTCAATTGAAGCACAATGAACGAACATGGAAATTGATGGATTCATTTTGTACATAGGCCCTCCATTGAGCCCCATCATTTTTTTTCCATTTATTTCAAACAAAACAACCATCGGTGTATCAACCGTAATTGCGGAATTTTTGAAAACTGAACAGTAAAATTCTGCCGCTGCTTTTGCTTGCCCGTCAAACCATAAGCAAGGATAAATTTCGTTTGCCATATTTTATTATTTAAGTTTTTAGTTGTGACGCACTAGGTCATTTTGTGAAATTTACTACCAGAGATTTTGCTGATTAAAGAAACGAAATTTTATGAATACTACAAAAGCATTTACCAGCAGCAGTTTCTAAAAATCTTCTTACTGCTGCCGGCAAATACATTCTTTTTATCAATAAGTTCCGGTTGAGTCCTTAGGACCTTTATCGATCAGATCCATGAACTGATTAAGTTTGGGAGTAATGATGATTTCAGTGCGTCTGTTCCTTGTTTTTCCGTCGGGGGTGTCGTTGCTCGCAACAGGATTATATTCGCCGCGGCCACCGGCAGTAAGGCGTTTGGGATCTACACCATAATTGTTTTGAAGCGCCTGAACTACCGATGAAGCTCTCAATCCACTTAAATCCCAGTTGTTGCGGATGTTGGGCTTTGAGATGGGAACATTATCGGTATTGCCTTCAACCAACACATCATAATCCTTGTAGTCTGTAATTATTTTTGCAATCTTGGACAAGGTAGCTCCCGCCTTATCGGAGATCTCATAGCTGCCGGATTTGTAAAGCATGTTGTCAGAAAGAGAAATATAAACAACACCCTTCAGAACTTTCACATCCACATCCTGCATTTCTTCCCGGCTAAGCGAGCGGGTAAGGTTGTTGGTGAGCACCATATTGAGCGAATCGCTCTTGTTTTTAGAAGCGATCAGTTCCTGAATGTATTTGTTAGAAGAATTGATCTCATCAACCAGTTTGGAAATATTCACATTGCCCTGGCTGGCAGAGGTAAGGCATTTATCTAATGCTGACTGAAGCGATCTCGCATGTTCCTGTTCCGCTCTGATTCGTTCCTGCAATCCAGTGAGCTGAACATTGGCCCTGTCTAAATTACTTTTGCATTGCTCGCCCTCTCTTGTTAGTTGCCCATTGACATCATGCAGGCTGTTATAGCTCGCCTGGAGTGCATTGAATTTTTTTGTACTGACACAAGCGGAAGCACACATCATTGCTGCAGAAACTGCAATTAAACTTAAATTCATTTTCATATTGATAGCTTTTGAGTTAATAATTAAGTGATAATCAACAAAATTTTAGCCAAGATATCCATTTTTGCCTAAATGGTTTTTTTCAAGCTCTACCGGATTAATAATTCTGCCAAGAAGGGGAGTTGTATTGTATTTGTGGGAGTAATGGAAAACGAAAGGGACTACCCCTTTTTGCAATTCGTAAATTTTGGATTTGATAGTTCTTTCGCAGCGCATATATTTGTATTCCAATTTATGCTTTTTAGCGGAAGGCCCTTCTGGCAATGACATTCTTGAAAAATTTTCAAAAAAAGTTGAATTTTGAATGAATCATTTTCGCATTCGAAAAGATCAACTAATTTCAAATGTACCCATATCACAATAAAATTAAACAGAGAATAAAAAATGGAGAATTAATTAAGTTTGAGTTTGTAGAAAAATATAAAAACATCAGTCCTTGCCTGCTTTTATATTTTAAAACGGAGCCTTATGTTAAACCAGTAAGAGAACACAGGTTTGAAGAATACAAATTAATTTTAGTAAATCTTCATCTTAATTTTGATTGAACACGCGGCTTTGATTTTTATTCTCTTCAACAATTGGTTTCCTTTAAAAGCTAACGATAATTTGCATAAACTTTGTTTGTCAAAAAAATAAAAAATCAGGAAAAAGTCCGTCTGCTGAGAGGTCGCGCCTTATTTCAATTCAATGTTTTTTAGCACGCTTCGCAAAAACGGAAGCCGTCTTTGTCGTGTCATTATCAAAAAAATAAAAAATCAGGAAAAAGTCCGTCTGCTGAGAGGTTGCGCGTTATTTGAATTCAATGTTTTTTAGCAGGCTTCGCAAAAAGGGAAGCCGTGTTTGTTGTGCCATTATCAAAAAATAAAAAATCAGGAAAAAGACCGTCTGCTGAGAGGTTGCGCGTTATTTGAATTCAATGTTTTTTAGCACGCTTCGCAAAAAGGGAAGCCGTGTTTGTTGTGCCATTATCAAAAAATAAAAAATAAGGAAAAAGACCGTCTGCTGGGCAAATACAATCCATTTCGTTCATACTTCATGAAAGCGGTTCTGGTTTTGGCACAGTTCCCGCGGGTCGGGAGTTGTCATCTGGAAGAGGAATGAATTCTTTATCGTCTGTTGGTGGCAGTGAGATGCGACCTTGTTTCCAGTCTTCCTTGGCTTGCTCAATCCGCTCCTTACGCGAAGAAACGAAATTCCACCAGATAAATCTTTCCCCAAGCGGCTCGCCGCCCAGGAGCATCAATGTGGTGTTTTCTTTTGCACGTATCACTGGATCTTCGTTTTTACTGAACACCAACATCTGGCCGGCGCGATAATAATTGCCGGCTACTTCTACGCTTCCTTTTGCAATGTAAAAGCCACGTTCTGGATATCCATTTGGAAGACTAAATGAAGCATTTTGCTGAAGGGTAACATGAAGGTAAAATAAAGGTGAGTTCGTTTTGACCTCGTTGCCAAGCCCATAAGCATTACCTGCTATGAGCCTCATCCAGACACCTGTGTCGGTATACACGGGCAACTGATCCGGAGTGTAGTTATGAAAAGACGGGTTGTTCTCTTCATCTTTTTCCGGGAGGGCTACCCAGGTTTGTATCATTTCCAATTCGCCGCCAGCCAATGCAGCCGGATTCTCAAATCTTTCAGAATGCGAAATGCCTTTGCCAGCAGTCATCCAGTTTACTTCACCCGGCCGGATAATTTGCTCAACGCCGAGACTGTCGCGGTGTGTAACCTGTCCGTCAAAAAGATAGCTGACAGTTGAAATTCCAATGTGCGGATGAGGCAATACATCTAATGAATGCAATGCAGACGGCGTTTCGACAATTGGCCCTGCATGATCCATAAAGATGAAGGGGCCAACCATGCGCCTCAAGCGGAAAGGAAGAATGCGTTTAACCTTCATGGATTTGCTGATAGCGGCATTGCGCGCTTCAATAACTATTTGAGGCATCGGCTATGATTTAGCTGTGAGTGAGGATATCGAAGTTAACATTTTTCTGCTGAAGGGCTTGTAGAAGGGCTCTGTAGGCGGCATATATTTTCACAAACACACAGGATTCGATATTTAAATAATTTTTGATCTCTGCATTAAAAATCCAACTTTTATAATACATTTGTTTTACCAAAACATGAAAGCTGCCGGCTCTGCCAGCTCTCATTTAAGGTAGAAAAAAATACATATCCAAAGATTTATTTTTTTTCCTTATTAGGTTTTTTAAAACCAAAACTGCCCTATGAAAAAAATAAGATTGCTTGCCCTGCTTCTTGCCGTATCAGGTTTTATCATGGCACAGCCAAAAACTGACGAAGATAAAAATGTAGTCATCAGTAAATCAAAAAAGGAATTTCGATTCGTGAAAGGCGATGCTGAAAATCCGGTTCAAATAAAAGAAGAGACCCAGCGTATTTTCACCTGCAACAGTTACCGGACTGATATTGCCATCGTTGAATTCTATAACGACAAGAAAAAAATTGATAACGTTAGTATTTATGTGAATGATTCCAAAAAACATGGCATTGTTCCAAAATATGAATACTACAATTCTGATGGTATTTTTTATTCTGATGCGCGCGTTTGCTATTTTCCTTTGCCTCTGCAAAAAAAAGGCAGCACATCAGAGGTTGTGTTTAAAAAAACCACCCTCGACCCTCATTATTTTACCAGTGTTTATTTTACGGACGAACAGTTTATTGAAGAGCAGGAAGTGAAGCTGGTTGTTCCTTCCTGGATGAAATTAGAGATTAAAGAATTTAATTTTAAGAATTACAAAATTCAAAGATCAGTAACCACTAGTGGTGATGAAACTACCTACACCTATACTATGAAGGATCTTCCGGCGGCAATCAGCGAGACTTCCGCGCCAGGGCCGAGCTATTACATGCCTCATATTTTAGTGCTCTGCAAATCCGCGGAGCCTAAGGATGAAAAACTTGTTTATTTCAATACCGTAAAGGAACAATATGCATGGTATCAAAAATTAGTGAAAGAAATTGGAAATGATGAAAATGCCATCCGGCAAAAAACGTTGGAAATAATTAAAGGCGCCGCAACAGATGAAGAAAAAGTGAAAACGATTTTTCAATGGGTGCAGGATAATATCCGGTATATCGCTTTTGAAAATGGAATCGCCGGTTTCAAACCTGAAAAAGCGCAGGAAGTGCTACGGAAAAAATATGGCGATTGCAAAGGGATGGCCAACCTGCTAACAGTGATGCTTCATTCTATTGGTTTAGACGCCCGCAGGTGCTGGATAGGCACGAAGCATATTGCTTATGATTATAGCACTCCCTCTCTTTCAGTTGATAACCACATGATCTGCGCCTGGATGAATAAAGGCAAGCCTGTATATCTTGATGCTACAGAAAAATATATTGGCTTTGGAGAGATCGCTGAAAGAATTCAAAACCGGCAAACGTTGATAGAAAATGGAAATCAATACCTTTTAGAAAAAGTGCCTGCCGCAACTTACCTTCAAAATACCGCCTCGGAAACCCGGAAATTTTCAATAGAAGGAACAAGCCTGAAAGGTCACATCAGGCAAACCTGGAAAGGCGAAAATAAAGAGTGGATGTTGTCATCATTGAATGATATCAAGCAGGATAAGCAGGAGAATGCGCTAAAACAATATCTCTCTAAAGGTTTGCAAAATTTTGAAATCCTTAATTTAAAGGTCAATAACATCAACAATTATAATGAAGAGCTGCAAGTGGAATATGATGTGGTCTGGAAAGATGCCTTAACCACCTTTGGCAAGGAAAGTTATCTCGATATTGATAACAGGCGCAGTTTTGAAAACTCTAAAATTGATGACGGCAAAAGAAAATTACCTTACTGGTTCAGCTTTAAAAATAACCTGGTTTTTGAAACAGAAATTCAGGTGCCCGCAGGCACAATTGTTACTGCCCTGCCGGAAAACTTATTAATTAAACAACCGGGTTACAGCCTAACTGCTTCCTACACTCAGTCAGCCGGCAAAATTCTTTATAAGCGCGAAATCATTTTAAAAAATTCTGAATTACAGCCTGAAAATTTCACCCAGTGGAATAAAGACATCACCCAGTTAGCCGATTTTTATAATCAGCAAATAGTAATAACCCAACCAAAATAACACTTTATGAAAGCATTTTTATTATCAGGGATTGTCATGGTCCTGGCTGCATTTTCTTTGCATGCCCAATCAAAAGAAGAAACCGCTTACCGCAAGGCCTCTGAAGAAATACGCAAACAGGTTTGGGCGTGGGACAAGCCTGAATTTAAAATAAGAGCAGTGCCTGAGCAATATGCCAAAGCCTCAAAGGTTGTGCTGGCCCATCATACCGAACTTACTGCCGACAGCAAATCCAAAATTCAGTTTTATGTGGTAACTATCGGTGTGAAAAAAGAGCAAACGCTGACAGAAGTGGTGCGGGAAATGGTTAAGGTAAATGACAAGAGCGCCGTCACTGCTTATTCTGAATTAAGCTATACCCAATTTCAAAAGTCAAGCGGTTTTTTCTCGTCCAATAAGGCAACCACCTACGTGGGTGTCAGGGTGATTAAACCTAACGGAAGTATCAAAGAAATTAATGCCGACGACATTGTTTTAACCAAAGATGTAAAGACACAAAAAAAAGCGAGATTGGCCATTCCGGATCTCGAGCCCGGCGACATACTCGATTATTTTATTGCCACTGAAGAATCTTTAACCAACGATTTCAGCAGCAAGCCTTATATGGTATTACTATTTGATGAAGCGCCTGTTTTGCACCGCTCTTTTCACGCGCAACTGGGCAAAAAATTTGCAATTGAATATCGCAGTTATAATGGCGCTCCTGAATTAAAAGTGAAAAAGAATGACGAGAATGAAATTATTGCGGATATTGAAAAATCCAATATGCCACCTTTTGAAACTTCATTATGGGTGGCGCCCGGTAAACAACTGCCATTCATCCGGATGAATATCGCACTGGGGTATTCGGGATTGGGCAGTGGCTACATGAATTCAAAAAAACCGGGCGATATCTCTAAAAATACCAGCAGCGATGAGTTTTTGCAGGAAAAAGCGCGGGACTTTTCTTTGCAATATTTCAATAGTTACATCTCCAAACCAGCCAGGGCAGAATTTGAGGATATTGAAAGTGAGGCCAAAAAGAAAGCCCGTCAAAGCGGTTTGAATTACAAGGATTTAAGTGATGAAGAAAAAGCTGCACACCTTTATTACACATTGCGCTATTCAAAACTTCTTGACTTTGATATTGATAAATTATCAGAAAAAATCAACATCGGAGCCTATAGGTATAATGGTTTG
Organism: uncultured Chitinophagaceae bacterium; assembly: GCA_963696835.1. GTDB lineage: Bacteria > Bacteroidota > Bacteroidia > Chitinophagales > Chitinophagaceae > Ginsengibacter. The sequence continues at coordinate 38,726 of CAVOLS010000004.1, forward strand.
TCATTCCCATTGTACTGCCTGTTTAAGGTTGCCGGATTGAAGCCGGAAATTCTGGTGAGCAACACTCACGAAGGCTATCATTATTCAGAAATAATGGATGCATCAGATCTTGCATCGACTACTTATTTGCCAGAAACAAAGAAATTTTTTAGTTTGAAATCCATCTATGATATTCCTTTCTCTACCCCGCGGGCCATTGAAGGCGCAACAGGCACAAAAAGTTTAACTTTTAGTGCCCCGGGTGTAATCCTTACTGCGAATAAAGTAAAAAACTTAACCCATATTGAAAGCAGTTTCAACGTGCCTGTTACAACTTCCGATAAAAATGCCCATATAGAAAATCTGAAAATATCATTAGCCCCGGGAAGCAACAACTTGTCGGTACACCGCTCTACTACTTTAAAAGGTTTTTATAAAGTGGATGCGCAAGAATCCCTGATACTTTATGAAGATTTTTATGAGTCAGAAAGAAAAGCATTCAATGACGATAAAACGTTGATAGAAAGATTGGAAGATGGCAGAAAAAGCAAGAAATATGTAGAGGAAGTAAAAAGCGCGTTTGCGAATGCAAGAAAAAAACAAAAAGAATCTTTTGAATCCGAAGCAAAGGATTGGTTTGAACAGGAAGTAACGGACCTGACAAATTATAAGACAGAGAAACTTGGCGTAAGGCATACAGCGCCGGATTTTGTGTATAGTTCCTCTTTTAATTTGGGCGGGTTGGTAAAAAAAGCGGGCAATAATTTCATTGTTGAAATCGGAAAAATACAAGGCCAGCCGCTGGCAATAAAAGAAGAGCAGCGCAAGCGGAACCTCGATATTTACATGCCTTTCGCAAGAAGCATTGAATATAATATCGAATTGCAAATACCTGAAGGATACACTGCCGAAGGAATCGAGGCTTTAAATAAAAATGTAAAAAATGAAACCGGCTATTTTATTGCTGAAGCAACCGCCACAGATAAAACGATTTTGATAAAAATAAAGAAACATTACCTGAAACACTTCGAGCCTGCCTCAAATTGGGATAAACTGGTCGCATTTACAGATGCTGCCAATGAATGGGCAAATACAAAATTCCTGCTAAAGAAAAAATAACAGGAACAATCATTTTAATCAAAAAGCCATCTGTCTCTCGGGTGGCTTTTGGCTTTCCATAATTGCTGTTTACAACTGCTATTAGTTGTTGAATTTTCTTTTGTAGCCGATACGGCTACAATTTTGGTTTAACCGGATAGATCGCGCAGGAGATACTCGTTCTCTTAACAGAAACGCACCACCAATATGTTTTTGAGAATGACCATCCAAAGTGGAAAAGAAAATATTTTCTTCAAAAAAAGTGCGTTCGCTTCTCTCAGCAAACGAACCTTTTTCGAAAGATGTTTTTTTCTAACTGCGTTATCCAAAAATTAAAGTAAAATTGCTGCCTGATTCTCATCGTTTTCATCCTGCAAAATCACTTTTTATGAAAATTGCAACCTACAATGTTAATGGCATTAATGGCCGACTGCCTGTTTTGCTTCGCTGGCTTGAGGAAACAAAGCCGGATGTGGCATGCCTGCAGGAATTGAAGGCGCCGCAGGAAAAATTTCCTGAGCAGGCGATTAAAGAGCTTGGCTATAATGCCATATGGCATGGCCAGAAAAGCTGGAATGGAGTAGCGATTCTGGCACGTGGAACGGAGCCTGAAGAAATTTGCCGTGTGCTTCCCGGCGATCCGGAAGACCTGCACAGCCGTTATATTGAAGCCAAAGTAAATGGGATCATTATCGGCTGTCTTTACCTACCGAATGGCAACCCCGCACCCGGGCCAAAGTTCGATTATAAATTACGTTGGTTTGAAAGATTGACTACGCATGCGGCCGAGCTTCTTGCTCTCGATACGCCGGCGATTTTAACGGGTGATTTTAATGTAATGCCTACTGAGCTTGACGTTTACAAACCCGAACGTTGGGGAAATGACGCGTTGTTCAGGCCGGAAACGCGCGCTGCTTTCCGAACGTTGATAGAACAGGGATGGACAGACGCAATTCGCAAGCTTTACCCGGATGAAGTTATTTATACATTTTATGATTATTTCCGCAATGCCTACGAACGAAACGCCGGCTTGCGGATTGACCATTTTTTATTGAGCCCTCATTTTGACAAGCGGCTTCATGCAGCGGCAGTAGATCTGGATGTCCGCGGTTGGGAAAAAACAAGCGATCATGCACCTGTTTGGATAGAGGTGGCGGAAGGCATAAGCGATCCCTCTTAATTTTCTGCTGGCGGTTTTATTCAAATAATTCAATAAAAAATGCCGCCCGGATGGCGGCATTTTTGTAAAAAAATCTATTCCGATTTGAAATATAAAAATCAACTATTCACTTCCATGTAGCTCTCAATCGGCTCGCAAGTGCAAATTAAATTTCTATCTCCATACGTATTGTTTACGCGGCTCACTGTTGGCCAGAATTTATTTTCTTTCAGATAATCCAATGGAAACGCTGCTTTGCTGCGTGGATAGGCATGGTTCCATTCATCTGAAGTGATAACTGCTAAAGTGTGCGGAGAATTTTTTAAGACATTATCTTTTGGATCTGCTTCTCCGTTTTCAATGCTTTTTATTTCATCATAAATTGAATTCAACGCATCACAAAAGCGGTCAAGTTCCTGTTTATTTTCACTTTCTGTTGGCTCGATCATGATCGTTCCGGCGACAGGGAAACTAAGTGTTGGCGCATGAAAGCCATAATCCATCAATCTTTTTGCTACATCTTCGGCTTCAATTCCGGCGCTTGTTTTGAAAGGCCGCAAATCAACAATAAATTCATGCGCGCAGGTTTCGCCTTTTCCGGTGAATAATATTTTAAAATTATCTTTCAATCTTGCTTTCATGTAATTCGCATTCAGAATGGCGTATTCAGTAGCCTTTTTCAAACCGCTTTTTCCAAGCATTTTTATGTAGGCATAACTGATCAGCAAAATGCTTGCAGAGCCATATTGAGCAGCGCTGACAGTTCCTTCATGATTCTTGCCAGGTAAGAAAGGCGCCAGTTTTTCATTCACACAAATTGGCCCCATGCCCGGTCCGCCGCCGCCATGCGGAATGGCAAATGTTTTGTGCAAATTCAAATGACAAACATCAGCTCCAATAAATCCGGGAGCCGTTAATCCAACCTGGGCATTCATGTTCGCTCCATCCATATAAACGAGGCCACCATTTTCATGAATAATGTCACAAATTTCTTTGATTCCTTCTTCAAAAACGCCGTGGGTTGATGGATAAGTAACCATTAAACCTGCAAGGGAATCTTTATTTTTTTCAGCCTGCAATTTCAAATCTTCAATATCAATATTTCCCTGTTCATCACATTTGGTAACTACCACTTTAAAACCAGCCATCACAGCCGATGCAGGATTGGTTCCATGGGCCGAGATAGGAATTAAGATCACGTTTCGGTGAAATTCATTTTTACTTTCGAAATATCTTTTGATAGCAAGCAAACCGGCAAACTCGCCCTGGGCGCCACTATTAGGCTGAAGGCTGCATGCCGCAAAACGGGTGATTGTACATAATAAATTTTCCAGGTCCTGGATAATATAATTATATCCTTCTGTTTGAGAAGCAGGTGCAAAAGGATGAATTCTGCTAAAATGCGTCCAGCTAACCGGAATTAATTCCGTTGCGGCATTTAGTTTCATTGTGCAGGAACCTAATGCGATCATGGAATGAGTGAGCGATAAATCTTTATTTTCCAGCATCTTTAAATAGCGCATCATTTCTGTTTCGCTATGGTATTTATTGAAAACAGGATGCAACAAAAATTCAGAAGTCCTTTGAAGAGACCCGGGAATATTTTTTAAATCAGCATCATTGTCAAAATGGATGGCAGCAGTGTCGATATCTTTTGCAGCATTGAAGACAATAACAACATTCAAGACATCAGATTTAGTAGTGGTTTCATCCAAAGAAATTGTAACCAGATCATCAGACGAAAAATGGAAATTCATTTCATGGGCCTGTGAAATTTCTTCCAGTTTTTTGCGATTATCAATTTTAAAAGTGAGTGTGTCAAAATAATATTTGTTCACTAATTCATAACCGCTTTCCTGTAAATGTTCAGCAAGGGTTTCAGTTAATAAAGTGATTCTTTTGGCAATATCTTTCAATCCCTCGGCTCCATGATACACCGCATACATAGCAGCCATATTTGCCAGCAAAGCCTGGGCAGTACAAATATTTGACGTAGCTTTTTCACGGCGAATATGCTGCTCGCGGGTTTGCAAGGCCATCCGAAGCGCACGGTTGCCCTGGGCATCCACACTTACGCCAATGATTCTTCCTGGAATGTTTCTTTTGAATTCATCTTTTGTTGCAAAAAAAGCGGCATGAGGACCACCAAATCCCATGGGCACGCCAAACCGTTGTGAAGACCCAATAGCCACATCAGCGCCCAATTCTCCCGGAGGAGTTAATAAAGTGAGCGCCATCAAATCTGTAGCCATGATGACCTGTGCATTTACTGCATGCGCACTTTCAATGAAATTTCTGTGGTTTTCAATGCTTCCTTCACTGTCAGGATATTGAACGATCGCACCGAAATAAGTTTCATCAAGCTGAGCAATTTTGAAATCTCCAAAAACCGGTTCAATGCCAACAGGTTTTGCCCTGGTTACCAGAATCTCTTTTGTTTGATGGAAGATTTTTTCATCAACAAAAAATTTGCCGGCAGTTATGTTATCGTGGTTTTTATTTTTATGATTGAAGAGCATCGCCATTGCCTCTGCTGCCGCAGTTCCTTCGTCAAGCAAACTCGCATTCGCAATAGGCAATGCAGTTAGATCACTCACCATGGTTTGAAAATTCAAAAGGCTTTCCAGCCGGCCTTGTGCAATCTCTGCCTGGTAAGGCGTGTATTGTGTGTACCATCCCGGATTTTCGAAAAGATTCCTTACCGATTACAGAAGGCGTTATAGTATCATAATATCCCTGACCAATATAGGATTTGAAAACTTTATTTTTATTGGCAATATTTTTTAATTCAGATAAGTATTCAAATTCGCTTATTGCCTCGCCAACTTCTTCAAGCGAATCTTCTGGCAACCGGATGCCCGCAGGAACTGTTTTGTCGATCAATTGGTTCAATGAATCCAGACCAATTGTGGTAAGCATATCCTTCGTTTCCGTTTCGTCAGGACCAATGTGTCGTGATGCAAATTCAGCAGATTGTTTTTCAAAGAGATTCATATTATTTTATATTTTATTTTCCGGAAAACGGACTTTTTTTGAATATTTTTCAGGACGATGGGTAAAAGACGGCGCGAAGTTACAATTCATATTTAAATAGTGTTTTCATTTAAATTGAGAAGCTAAAATTTATCAATATCTTAATTGTCGTATTTTATATATACAAATGACCATTTACCTGTTCATGTGCATACATTTAATCAGGGCCGGCAGAAATCACGAATTTTTAAAATTAAAATAACAGCATCATAACACCCTTAATTCCTGATCATCCCTGCTAATTCTTCAATCCTGAAAAATCCTGATCTATCTTTGCAAAATGAATGAAGACCTTCTGAATAATTGGGAGAAAAAATCTGCGGACCATCAGAAGAAATATAAAAATTTTCTGAACCGTGTCAACAAAAATCAAGTGCTGAAACAATTGCCAGATTTGCATGAAGAAGCTTTTGAAAAAATTGACTGCCTGTCCTGCGCCAACTGTTGCCGCAATTATTCACCAAGATTTAAAACTCCGGACATTAAGAGAATTGCAAAGCATTTAAAAATGAAAGAGGGAGCTTTTATCGAGACTTATTTGCGCGTTGACGAAGATGGGGATTATGTAACGAGAATTTCTCCCTGCCCCTTTTTAGGAGAGGATAATTTTTGTTCAATTTACGAAAATCGTCCTTCAGACTGTCACCGGTTTCCTTATACAGATGAAGATGTTATTTTTAAGCGTCCTGCCATTACTTTAAAAAATTCCAGTTTTTGCCCCGCGGTTTATTTTGTATTGGAAAAGTTGTCGGGATGATAAGAGTATGCCACTCATGTGCCTTGTTTATTTTTCCTAATTAATATTTTGAAAATTATAAAATTCCAACAGCTCGATAATTCTTTTAATTCTTTCTGGATCATTTAATTTTGCCTTACTTCGTCTCATCGTAAAAATAATAGTAAGCAAAAATGATAGAAATTAATAAATCCATGATCGCCAACCGCTTCATGCGGTATGTGCAGGTAGATACCCAAAGCGATCCCCAAAGCGGCAAACATCCTTCAACAGAAAAACAAAAAGATTTAAGCAGGATCCTTGTGCAGGAGTTAAAACAAATGGGGGTTGACGATGCTCACATGGATGATTTCGGATATGTTTATGCAACTATTCCTTCAAACACTGATAAAAATAATGTGCCGGTAATTTGTTTTTGCAGCCATGTTGATACTGCTCCGGATTGCAGTGGAACGAATGTAAAACCTATTCTTCATAAAAATTATAACGGCGAGGATATTACGCTACCTGATGATACAACCCAGGTATTAACCACTGCCAATCATCCTTACCTGAAAGAGCATATCGGCAGCGATATTATTACGGCGAGCGGAAACACACTGCTTGGCGCTGATGATAAAAGTGGAGTAGCAGCGATCATGCAGGCTGCAGAATACTTAATGAATAATCCTTCTGTAAAACATGGGGAAATAAAAATATTATTTACTCCTGACGAGGAGATTGGTGAAGGGACTTCAAAATTGGATATGCAGAAATTGAATGCGCAATTTGGATACACGCTGGATGGCGGAGAGGCGGGAAGTCTTGAAGATGAAACTTTTAGCGCTGATTCTGCTACCATCGTTATCAATGGAGTGATTGCTCATCCCGGATATGCAAAAAATAAACTGGTTAACGCTTTGAAAATTGGTGGTGAAATTTTGCATGCCCTTCCAACAAATGAATGGGCTCCGGAAGCCACTGAAAAGAAAGAAGGCTTTGTTCATCCTGTACGTTTTGAAGGCATTGCCGAAAGGGCAGTTCTTGAATTTATTTTAAGAGATTTTGATGACACCAAATTGAAGCAGCACGGGGAAAGGTTAAGGAAACTGGCGGAAAATATTGTGAATCATTATAATGGCGCTTCAATTGAATTCACCATCCATGAACAATACAGGAATATGAAAAAAATCCTGGATGAAAATCCTGAAGTTGTGGAATACGCGGCCGAAGCAATCAGGCGGGCAGGACTCGAAGTTACTACTGAAAGTATCCGCGGCGGAACGGATGGAAGCCGTTTGAGTTTCATGGGATTGCCCTGCCCCAATCTTTTTACTGGTATGCAGGGAATCCATTCAAAGCAGGAATGGATAGGCGTAAAGGACATGGCGAAAGCGGCAGAAACGATCGTTCATTTGTGTATGATCTGGGAAGAAAAGGCTTAAATCATGAACCATCGTTTTTATACATTTTACTTAATTAATTTCAATATATTAAAATGCCTTATTTCAAACAAGACGCCCCGTTCACTGTTCCAACCAATGATGGAAAATTAATCGAAGAACATTTTGGAAACGCTACAACCGGATCTGACGGAATCAGCGTTGCCCACATGGTCGCCCCGCCGGGATGGAGTGAGCCTTTTCAAAATCCTGAATTTGATGAATATACTTTAGTGAGCCGTGGTAAAAAATTATTTGAAGTGGATGGAGAAAAGATCACTGTTAGCGCGGGACAAAGCATCCTTATAAAAAAAGGGAGCCGTGTCCGCTATTCTAATCCTTTTGAAGAGCCCTGCGAATATTGGAGCGTTTGCCTTCCGGCTTTTCAATGGATAAAGTTCATCGGGAAGAATGATCTTTAACATTTACGTTAAAGTTTTGTTTTGAATTTCACGCTTCTTGCATTTATTAAATTACTTTTTACATTTGTTCCTAAACCAATCTAAATGGATTTATTTTTTCTGCAAACCGATTCAACTGCCATAAGCCATGCGGCTGCTCCAAAAGTTCAAAATTTATGGGAGGTTCTTGTGAGTGGCGGTGTCATCATGATACCTTTGGGACTCTTGTTTATAGCCGCTGTATATTTCTTTTTTGAAAGATTAATAGCGATAAACAGAGCATCGAAAATAGATGACAATTTCATGCGGATCGTTCGCGATCATATCGTGAGCGGAAACGTAACGGCTGCAAGAAGTTTTACGAAAAACAATGATAATCCTGTAGCAAGGATCATAGATAAAGGCATTCAAAGAATTGGCAAACCTATTGACGCGATTGAAAAAAGCATGGATAATGTGGGTGCCCTTGAATTGTATAAACTGGAAAAAAATCTTTCCATCATTTCAATCATAGCGCGCATTGCGCCCTTATTCGGCTTTTTGGGAACCATTATTGGAATGCTTGCACTTTTTAAAGGAATTGCGGCTAGCACAGAATATACGCCTAACACGATCGCAGACGGTATTTATATAAAAATGATCACTTCAGCAACCGGATTGATCATCGGGATATTAGCGTATATAGGTCATAGTTATCTTGTCGCTAAAATTAACAGGGTTGAAAATAAAATGGAAATCGCGAGCGCAGATTTTGCAGACGTTTTGCAGGAGCCAACCAGGTAATTCATAATTGAAAATTGATAATTGAATGAGCATCAGGAAAAGATTTAAAAGCGAGGATACAGAGCTGGATACCGGCCCATTGAATGATATTCTTTTCATTCTTATGTTTTTCTTTCTCATCATTTCGACAATGGCCAATCCCAACGTCATAAAAGTGAGCAATCCGCACGCGAGCAGTGAAACAAAAGCCAAGCAAAGCGTTATTGTGAGCATAGATAAAAACCGTGACATTTTTTTGGGACAGCAAAGGATCGCTTTCGACTCTCTTGAGACCCGTTTAAAAAGCCAGTTGCATGTAAGCGATAGCACCAAGCCTGCAGTAGTAATTAACGCCGATTCAGTTGTTAGCTGGGGCGATATTGTAAGGGTTATGCAGGTGGCAAAAAAATTAGGAGCCACAACTTCCGCCTCCGTGAGCGGAACAAAGTAAGAGAAACCAAAACCAAAACCTCGAAACCTTCTAAACCTTCTAAACCTTACCCTTACTACTCTTCACCATCCTTTCCCTTCCATACATATCTTTTTTAATGCTGGAAAAATAACCCGCACTTTCAAAAATCGATTTTACATTTTGTGCATACTCTTCATGTACTTCCACATAGATGCAGCCGTTTTCTTTTAAATGGGATTCTGAAAATCGGGCAATGTTTTTATAGAAAATAAAAGGATCGTTGTTTTCAACAAATAAAGCGATCGAAGGTTCGAAATCCGTTACATTTTTTGCCAGAATTTCTTTTTCAGCAATGGGAATGTAGGGTGGGTTGCTGGCAACAATATCATATCGCTGGAGCCCTTTCCATTGATGGCTATCCAGAAAATCAATTTGAAAAAAATCGATTGCAGCACGTAATTCTATCGAGTTTTTCTTGGCAACGTTTAACGCTTTTTCACTGATATCTATAGCCGTTACGGTTGCTTGTGGCAATTCTTTTTTTAAAGAAATGGGAATGCATCCGCTGCCGGTTCCAATGTCAATTATCGAAAGATTAGCCTTTAACAGCTTTTGCACATCTTTTACTATCCATTCAATCAATTCTTCAGTTTCCGGACGGGGAATCAGAACGTTTTCATTTACAAAGAATTTCATTTTGTAGAACCAGGCTTCATTGAGAACATATTGAACCGGTTTGTGGAGAAGCAATTCATCCAAAATTATTTTTAATTGTTTCGAGTAGGTAATGTTCAACTCTTCTTTATTATTTCTCCGATCCCATCTTTTCAAGCCTGTCACTTTTTCAAAAACCCAATCTGAAATGGTCTCCGATTCACCACCTTCATAAATGCTTGCCAACTGATTTTTGAAATGATTGTATTCTTGCTCGATTGTCATTAACGCAAACTTAATTATTTTGTGAACCAATCAATAAAAATCAGAACAATTTGACTGATGAAGAATATATGGCCCGCTGCATTCAGCTTGCAAAATTAGGTGCAGGAAATGTTGCCCCTAATCCTATGGTGGGAGCGGTGCTGGTTTATGAAAATAAAATTATTGGCGAAGGATATCACAAAAAATTTGGGGAGCCGCATGCAGAAGTAAATTGCATTAATAGTGTACTTCCCGAAAACAAATCGCTTATTGAAAAAAGCCGGATCTATGTGTCGCTTGAACCCTGTTCACACCATGGCAAAACCCCTCCCTGTTCGGACCTGCTCATAAAAAACAACATTAAAAAAGTAATCATCGGAAGCCAGGATATTTATAAAGAGGTGGCGGGAAAAGGCATTAAGAAATTGCGTGATTCCGGTGCAGAGGTTACAGTAGGCATCCTTGAAAAGGAGTGCCGCGAATTGAATAAACGCTTCTTTACTTTTCATCAAAAGAAGCGGCCCTATCTTATTTTGAAATGGGCTCAAAGCATGAATGGAAAAATAGGATCAGGGGATGGAGAAAGAATTTTGATCAGCAATGGATACACAAACCGTATAGTTCATAAATGGCGCAGTGAAGAAGCTGGAATTTTAGTAGGCACAAATACTGCTTTAAAAGATGACCCCTCTTTAACGACAAGATTGTGGGCTGGTAAAAATCCCGTCCGGATCATCATTGATAAGGAACTGAAGATGCCTTCCTCCTTCAAGATTTTTAATACGGAAGCAAACGCACTTATTTTTAATATTTTTAAAAATTCATCTCAGGCTAATGTAGAGTTCCTTCAATTATCTTCTGAAAATTTTTTGGAACAGATGCTTGATTCACTCTACGATTTAAACATTCAAAGTGTGTTGATTGAAGGAGGAGCAAAAACACTGCAATCCTTTATTGATGCAGGCTTGTGGGACGAGGCGAGAGTGATCACCAATCAGGATATGATTATTGAAAATGGAATTCATGCCCCCGAAATGAAAAGCTTTCAATTTCGGAGGCATGAAAAATATTTTAATGACAGAATAGATTACTATGAACGTGATTTAATAGTGTAAATCATCCTTTAAGCCTATTCTCAGTAAAAAGTCGGCCTTTATCCCATCTCCAAAATTTCAGTAACTTCTGTTTTTGGTAATTGCGCATTTCTCATCGCGATTCCTCTGACTGCATTATCACTAAAATGAATAAACGCTTTTTTAGAGATTTCGTCATCGCTCATCATCACCGGCACACCAACGTCTCCGCCCTCCCGAATGGTTTGCACCAACGGAATTTCTCCAAGGAAAGGAATATCGAATTCATCTGCCAATTTCTTTCCGCCTTCTTTTCCGAAAATATAATACTTATTATCCGGAAGTTCCGCCGGCGTAAAATAACTCATGTTCTCTACAAGTCCTATGACAGGCACTTTCAATCCTGGCTGACTGAACATCGCAATACCTTTTTTCGCATCAGCAAGCGCCACCAATTGTGGTGTGGTAACTACAATAACTCCGGTAACAGGAACGGTTTGAACAATGGTTAAATGAATGTCGCCGGTTCCGGGTGGCATGTCAATAATCAGGTAATCTAATTCTCCCCAATCTACATCAGAGACGAACTGCCTGATAGCGCTACTCACCATAGGACCACGCCATACAACCGCTTGTTTTTCATCAACCAGCAATCCAATGCTCATCAATTTCAATCCATACCGATCGATGGGCACAATTTTTCCTTTGCCATCAACATCTCTCATTTGCGGCCGCTCTCCCCGAATTCCAAACATGATGTGAACGCTTGGTCCATAAATATCCGCATCCATCAGTCCTACCTTAGCACCGCTTTCAGCGATAGCCAGCGCAAGATTGGAGGCAACCGTACTTTTTCCAACTCCTCCTTTTCCACTCACCACAGCAATTATGTTTTTCACTCCTTTCAACACGTCTTTTTTATCAGTACGCAGGGATGAAGTGTTGCTTGTGAAATCGACCGTTACAACTGCATTCGCATTCACTGTTTTTATCGCTTTTATGCAGTCGTTTTTTATTTTGTCTTTCAGCGGGCAGGCAGGCGTAGTAAGGACTACAGTAAATGAAACCGCATCGCCGGAAATTCGAATATTTTGTATCATATTGAGCGTAACCAGGTCTTTTTTCAAATCCGGTTCTTCCACAGTTCCCAGCGCTTTTATTATATCATTTTCAGTCATGGTTCAATTTTTTGTTAAAAACAATTTGTATCTGCAAATTTAAACATTGATAACCTTACTTTGTTTAAATAATATAGTGCGATTGTTGTAGAAGCCTTAGCATAAGGTTAAAAAGAAGCTTCTAACAGGTTAAATTGATAGAAAGCGTCTAATTGAAAACAAAAACAAATGCCTGTTGGGATTCGGTTTATGAAAAAAATTATACTATACTTTTTATTCTTTTTGTTTCTTGTTCCTGTTGTTGCGAAAGCTCAGTTCGAAACTTATAAAGATTCTGTTATCCAATTATATGGAGTGGTGATGTCGGCCGACAGCCTGAAGGCTTTGCCTTCTGTGAGCATTATGGTTAAAGGGACGTAACCAGGGAACGCTCAGCAACGAGCAAGGAGTTTTCTCCATCGTGGTTTTAAAAGGCGATAACCTTGAATTTACGAGTGTGGGATATAAGTCCAAATTGGTCCTTATCCCGAAAAACCTCGACGGAAACCAGCAGAGTATGATACAGTTAATGGTAGAGGATACCGTCTATCTTCCCGCCACAATCATAAAAAAACGTCCAACGCGCGAAGAATTCGAAAGGGATTTTGTGAATTCGAAAATCCCGGATGATCAGCAGGAAATTGCCCGGCAAAACCTTTCTGAAGCCAATCGGAGGGCACTTATGTCGGTCTATCCCCGGGATGGGAGAGAGGCAACCAATTATTATCTAAAGCAAAGCGCCCAGAAATACTATTCAGCAGGTCAGCTTCCTCCGCAAAATATTTTCAATCCGCTTGCCTGGGCTGAATTCATCAAAGCATGGAAACGGGGCGATTTTAAAAGCCAATAGTTTTTCCCAAATCTGACGGCCTCCGTCTGATTGGGATTGTTATAGCCGATTCCATGGTTACAGCCGTTCTATCGTTATAGCAAACGGACTTTTTCCCGGATTTTTTTTTCTCAAGCTGGCGACCAACGTTTGATTGGGATCGCCAAAAGTTCTAGCAGACAAACTTTTTTCCAGCATTTTCTTTTTTCCAATCTAAGGACTCTTTTTATTGATTTGCGGAAAGTTATAGCAGACAAACTTTTTTCCATAATTTCTTTTTTCATAAAGCGAACGCTCAAACCTTCTTCACAATCATGTTCGGGTAGATTTTATTTATTTTACATTTGCGTTTTTTTCAAAACGATCAGCATGTCTATAAAAAAAATTTCAGTAATCGGAGCCGGAACGATGGGAAACGGTATCGCTCATGTTTTTGCACAAAATGGTTTTCTTGTTACCCTTATTGATCTCTCCCAAAATAACCTGGATAAAGCGATCGATAAGATCACAAAAAATCTTGACCGCCAGGTTGCGAAAAATTTAATTTCTGCTGAAATAAAATCTTTGACTTTAAAAAATATTACGGCCCTCACAAGCATCCCGCAAGGCGTTCGTGAAGCGGATCTTGTTGTTGAGGCCGCTACTGAGAACCTGGATTTGAAATTGAGGATATTTAAAGAAATTGATGAAGCCGCTCCCGCTGAATGCATTCTAAGCAGCAACACTTCATCCATCTCGATCACCAAAATCGCTTCTGTAACAAAAAGGCCGGCACAGGTAATAGGCATGCATTTCATGAATCCTGTTCCTGTTATGAAACTGGTGGAAATCATCAATGGATATTCAACCGATAAAAATATTACCCAGGCAATTATTGAACTTTCAAGACAGATAGGTAAAATACCATGCGAGGTAAATGATTATCCGGGTTTTGTTGCCAACAGGATTTTAATGCCCATGATCAATGAGGCGATCTATTCCCTTTATGAAAATGTTGCCGGTGTGGAGGAAATTGACACGGTGATGAAATTGGGAATGGCGCATCCAATGGGGCCTTTGCAGCTTGCGGATTTTATCGGGTTGGATGTTTGCCTTTCAATTTTAAAAGTGCTGCAGGACGGTTTTGGTAATCCTAAATATGCACCCTGTCCTTTATTGGTGAATATGGTGGCAGCCAATAATTTAGGAGTAAAAACGGGAGAAGGATTTTATAAATACACTCCCGGAAATAAAGAATTGTTGGTAAGCAAAAGGTTTCAATGAAATGAGCTAATTATAAGTGTACCTTAATTTCAACTTAATTTGAAAATGGAAAAGGAGAGAAAAAAAGAAGAGTTCTTTCTATACTGAAATAGTTTTTTCAGCTTCTTTTAATTTGCTTCCAATCTGCCCGGTAAGCGTATGCCAGAACATGACGAAATCGCTGCCAAGACTGTAAAAAGGGTATTGAAAAGTAGCGGGCTTGTTTTTTTCAAAAAAGAAATGCCCGAACCAGGCGAATCCGTATCCGCAAAGCGGAATGATCACAAACCAGAACCATTTTCCTGTAATAATTCCGAGGGCGATGCAAACAAAAATCAGCAGGGTGCCAATGAAATGCAATGCCCGGCTAACTGGATTTCTATGCTCGGTAAGATAATAGGGATAAAAACTCCAAAAAGTTTGATATTTTTTTTCCATGAATTAAATTTAAAATTTTAATTCAATTTATGCAATTCTAAATTTTTTATCTCTTCAAAGGAAGCAATAATTTCGGTAAGATCAGTTTTTGGAATGCCGATTTCAATCTTGCAGAATAACTGCATTTCATTCCGTATCACTGTGCAATTGTATTGTTTAATGATCCGCATAACGTCATTCATTTCGGTATAATTGAATTGCAGCTCATAACGGATCTCTACAGTTTTTTGGACAGCCCGCGTGCACTGCAAAACCAGTGAGGCGGCGGTTTTATAAGCATTGATAAGACCCGGAACCCCCAATAAGGTTCCACCAAAATACCTAACAACGATTATTAAAATATCAGTAATGTTTTTCGAATCTATTTGCCCTAAAATTGGTTTTCCCGCAGTGCCGGAGGGCTCGCCATCATCACTTACACGAAAATTGTTTCCATCAGTTCCAAGTCTGTAAGCAAAACAATGATGCGCCGCTTTTGGATGTTCTTTCTTTAATGCCTGCAAATGCTTTTTAAAATCATTTGTATCTTTCAACGGAAAGGAATACGCTAAAAACTTGCTTCCCCTGTCTTTAAATTCCGCTACCGCGCTGGTTTCAATCGTAAAATAATACTCCATTTCTTGCATCCTTATTTGAAGCTTTCTGATCTCCTAAAAAGTTGATCCGCTATTTATTTTTTATGAGTAGGTAGCAAATTTTATTGATTGCTTACCTTTAGCCATTTCCGCAAAGATTCAAAATTTTATTGTGGAAATATTTTAAAAAGGGAATTTCAAAGAAATTGTCGGATAAACGCAGGAAAAATAATTAAAATGACTTTTGAAAATAGCCTTGATTTTGCTCGCCAACTTGATCGCGACGATCCTTTAAAACCATTCAGGGACAAGTTTTATATTCCAATTCTTCATGGAAAAGAATGCCTTTATTTTACCGGTAATTCATTAGGACTTCAGCCTAAAACAGCGCAGGATTACGTGCTTGATGAAATGGAAAACTGGGCGAATTATGGAGTGGAAGGGCATTTTCACGGCAGAAATCCCTGGGCGAATTTTCACGAAGTGTTTTCAAAAAAGTTACAACCTATTCTCGGAGCCTTACCTGAAGAAATCGTAGTGATGAATCAACTCACTGCCAACCTGCATTTGTTGTTAACCACCTTTTACCAGCCTGATAAAAACCGATACAAAATTATTTGCGAAGAAAATGCGTTTACTTCTGACCTCTATGCGCTCAATTCTCATTTGCAATTGCATGGTTTCCGTTCTGATGATGCTTTAATTGAGGTGAAGCCCCGGGAAGGTGAAAAGTTTATCAGGAATGAAGATGTAATTGCTGCGATAAAGGAAAATGCGGACGAAATCGCTTTAGTTTTTATTGGCGGCGTAAATTATTTGACCGGCCAGTTATTTGACATGAAAGCTATAACCGAAGCCGCTCATGAAGCCGGCGCGCTATCCGGCTTTGACCTTGCTCACGCGGTTGGGAATATCAAGCTCGAACTCCATGACTGGAATGTTGATTTTGCCTGCTGGTGTTCTTACAAATATTTAAATTCCGGCCCCGGCGCGGTTGGTGGTGCGTTTATACATAACCGTTATAGTTCCGATACATCGCTTCCGAGATTGGCTGGATGGTGGGGAACTGATAAACATGAACGGTTCCAATTCAAAAAGCGGTTCAATCCGATTCCTACCGCTGAAGGCTGGCAGCTAAGCAACGCGCCCGTTCTGAACATGGCTGTTCATAAAGCTGCGTTGGATATTTTTGAAGAAGCAGGTTTTAAAAATATTGTTGATAAAGGAAAAAAATTAAGTGCCTACCTGATTTTTATTCTTAACAAGATTAATGAATTTGCAGGAAGGAAAGTGTGCGAAATAATTACTCCACAAGAAGAAAACGCTCATGGCTGCCAGATATCTGTTTCGTATCCGCAAAATGGAAAGAAAATCTTTGAATTTTTAAGCAAGAACAGTGTTATTGCAGATTGGCGCGAGCCGAATATCATGCGGATTGCTCCGGTGCCTTTATATAATTCCTTTGAAGAACTTTACCTGTTCGGGGAAATCATCACGAATTTTTTATCGACGGAAAACAATTCTAATATTTAAAAACTTTGTATAAACTTTCTTATTTCACAGAAACGGATGAAGGCAGGATTCTTGAATTCATGAAGGCGCATCCCTTTGCTTTTGTTATTGGCACCGATGATCATGTGCCGGCAGCAACTCATGTTCCTTTGCAAATAAAAATTGAAAAAGGAAAAATTATTCTTACTGGCCATATCATGATTGCTAGTGACCATTTCAAAGTGTTCTCAAAAAATGAAAATGTGCTCGTCATTTTTAGTGGCGCGAATTCTTATGTAAGCGCAGGCTGGTACGTGAAAAAAAATGTTGCCTCCACCTGGAATTATATGGACGTTCATGCAAAAGGAAAAATCACTTTTGTTGATGAGGCAGCAACCAGGGAAATCGTAAAAAATATTACTTCTCAATATGAAAGGCCTGAAAGCGAAGCGGCATTTGACAAATTGCCCGCGGAATATGTTGACAGGTTGGTAAAGGCTATTATTGGATTTCAAATTGAAGTAGAAACTCTCGAAAACGTGTTTAAATTGAGCCAGAACCATGATCTTGAAACAAGAAAAGAAATCATTGAGAATCTAAAAAAAACGGGTGATTCTAATTCCATTGAAATTGCAAGTGAAATGGAAAAAAGGTTGTGAAGAGAAATAGAAACCGGTTTTGCATTAAGAAAAACGAATTAAAATTTATTGCTGATAAAAAATGAACAGGAATTATTTAATAAATCAAATCAGGGAAAAGCGATCTTATTTGTGCATCGGATTGGATACGGATATTGAAAAAATACCCGTTCATCTCCGCTCGCAACCTGATGGAATTTTTGAATTCAATAAGCAGATTATTGATGCAACAAAAGATCTTTGTGTTTCATATAAAATCAATACCGCTTTTTATGAAGCGTTGGGTGTAAAAGGCTGGGAAGCTTTGGAAAAAACGGTTCACTATATTCCTTCAACTCATTTTAAGATTGCTGACGCCAAACGTGGTGACATCGGCAATACCTCCGTGCAATATGCGAAAGCTTTTTTTGAAACCATGCCTTTTGACGCGGTGACCGTCGCGCCTTACATGGGGAGCGATAGCGTAAAGCCCTTCTTCAATTTTCAAAATAAATGGGCAATTGTTTTGGGTTTAACTTCTAATGAGGGCTCGAAAGATTTCGAACAGCAGATGATTCTGCCGCCGCAAGTATCTCTTCTTTCTGAACCGGTGAATTACGATCAGTTTGAAGGAACATATCTATATAAGAAAGTGATTTTCGAAGTGAAGAAATGGGGTACGGAAGAAAATCTCATGTTTGTTGTGGGCGCTACAAAAGCAGAAGAAATTCGTTCTATAAGAAAGGAAACCCCTCATCATTTTTTATTAGTTCCGGGAGTCGGTTCGCAAGGTGGTGATCTTGCAGAAGTGTCGAGGCACGGACTCACAAAAGATTGCGGACTTTTGATAAATGTTTCCAGGGCGATCATTTATGCTGGAGATGACGAAAATTTCGCGCAGGAAGCCAGGAAAGTCGCCCAGAAATATCAGGAAGAAATGAATGGATTGCTTTCAAATTCACCCCTCTTTTCATTTTAAAAAGGTCTTTGATTACCAGATTAATTTCTTGTGCGCTTTTCGTTACCTGAAAACTTATCTTTGAAAATCAGAAAGCTTTAAACTTCGCATAGAAGAATACTACAAATTTTAATTTTAATTTAACCCCATAATTTTTCTAAATGGCACAAGACTTATTTCAATCTCCTGATTATTTTAATGTGGATGAATTATTAACTGATGAGCAAAAACTGATAAGGGAAAGCGTGAGGAATTATGTGAAAAAAGAAATTTCTCCCATCATTGAAGATTATGCGCAGAAAGCAGAATTCCCGCAACAAATTATAAAACAAATGGGCGACCTCGGATGCTTTGGCCCAACCATTCCGCAGGAATATGGTGGCGGCGGATTGGATTATATTTCTTACGGCCTGATGATGCAGGAACTGGAACGCGGGGATAGCGGCGTTCGAAGCACAGCAAGTGTACAGGGTTCTTTGGTTATGTTTCCAATTTATGCTTATGGAAGTGAGGAGCAACGAAAAAAATATTTGCCCAAACTAGCGAGTGGTGAATGGTTGGGGTGTTTTGGACTTACCGAACCTGATCATGGAAGCGATCCTGCAGGCATGTTAACCAATTTTAAAGACGCCGGCGATCATGTAATTCTCAATGGAAGCAAAATGTGGATCAGCAATGCACCATTTGCACAGGTGGCGGTTGTATGGGCAAAAAATGAAAGCGGAGAAATTCACGGCCTGATCGTAGAAAGAGGAATGGAAGGCTTTACAACGCCTACCACTCATGGCAAATGGAGCTTGCGGGCCAGCGCGACTGGCGAACTGGTTTTTGACAATGTGAAGGTTCCAAAGGAAAATATTTTGCCTAATGTAAAAGGGCTGAAAGGGCCATTGAGCTGCCTTACAAAAGCACGATATGGAATTGCCTGGGGAACGGTGGGTGCCGCAATGGATTGTTATGACACCGCATTAAGATATGCAAAAGAAAGGATTCAGTTCGACAAGCCTATTGGAGCTTTTCAATTGCAGCAAAAAAAACTGGCCGAAATGATCACTGAAATCACCAAGGCGCAATTGCTCAATTGGCGGCTCGGTGTTTTAATGAATGAAGGAAAGGCCACTCCGCAACAGGTTAGCATGGCTAAAAGAAATTCCTGCGAAATAGCCACAAACATTGCCCGTGATGCCCGTCAAATGCTTGGTGGAATGGGCATTACAGGAGAATATTCCTGTGATGCGCCACATGATGAATCTTGAAAGCGTGATCACTTATGAAGGGACGCATGATATCCATCTTTTGATAACAGGAATGGATGTAACGGGGTTGAATGCGTTTAAATAACTGTTCGAAATAATTTTGTAAATTGCTTACATGAAAACAACAATTTATAAAAACATCGTTGCAGACGAAGAGGTATGTGGCGGGAGGCCGACTATTGAAGGAACACGGATTAGTGTAAAAACTATTTTAGGCCATCTTTTGGAAGGTGATACAGAAGAGGTAGTATTGCATGGGTTTCCGCGACTTACAAAAGAAGATATAGCTACAATAAAAGAATATGCAACTCTTCAATTTGACCCTAAATTTTTTGCAAAAACTTTATCCTAATTTGTCTTTATGAAGTTTTTAATTGATGAAAATCTGCCTGATTATTTAAACGCATGGTCATCAAAAGATTTTCTTCATGTTACCAAAATATCTAAATCAATTCCTGACAAAGAAATATGGAAATATCCACTGGAAAATAATTTGACTATCATAACCAAAGATTCTGACTTTCATGAAAGAATTTTGTATAGAGATCCCCCTCCTAAAGTTATATTGTTTAAAATTGGAAATACTTCAACACCCTACCTGGAAGAATTCTTGATGCGTTACTGGAAAGAAATAGAAAATCAAATTAATTCTGTCAAATTAATTGTTGTTTTTAAAGATAAAATAGAGGGATTAAAGTAATCATAAATGAATCACAACATTTTTTTAATCGGTTTCATGGGAAGCGGTAAATCGCATTGGGGGCACATTTGGGCTCTTGAGAACGGCTTTACTTTTTATGATCTGGATTCCCAAATAGAAAGAGCTTTCCAAATGCCTGTTGAGGAAATTTTTGAAAAGCATGGTGAAGAAAAATTCCGTGAATTGGAAAGATATCATCTTCGAAAATTTGAAAGCAAAAAAGATTGCGTTATTGCCTGCGGCGGCGGAACACCTTGCTTCTTTGACAATCTGGAATGGATGAAACAGAACGGGGAAGTGATTTATTTAAAAGCTTCTGCTGAATATCTTCAGGCGCGTGTAATGGATGAAACTTCAAAAAGACCTTTATTGAAGGAAGTGAACTCTGCGGAATTATTATTTTTTATTCAAAAGAAATTGAAAGAGCGGGAGCCGGTATATTTACGGGCTCATCATGTTTTAGAAGCCGCTTCGCTGGATAAAAATTCTTTGTCTTTCTTTGCCAGGCCTGCAACAAACACCCCTGTTTTCAAAACTAAATCCAAAAAGCACACTTAATATTAAAATCTTTTCCATGCATAAAGGTTATTTAAAAACTGCGGCTTTGTTAGGAGCACTTTCCGTCGCACTGGGCGCTTTTGCCGCCCATACATTGAAGAATATGATTTCTGAATATGCTTTGTCAATTTTTGAAACAGCAGTTCGCTATCAGTTTTATCATGTTTTCGCTTTGCTTGCCGTCGGAATTTTATACAGATACTTTCCGGGAAAATTATTGAAATGGTCTGGAATATTATTTATACTCGGAATTGTTTTGTTCAGCGGATCGCTTTACTTCCTTGCTGTCATTAAAGCTGCTGTGCAACCCGGTTTCAAATGGGTTGGCGCTATTACTCCATTGGGAGGTTTATGTTTCATTATAGGATGGATTTGCCTGTTTTTTGCAATTCGGAAAACACATCATCCCTGAGCGGCTATAAAAGTAATTTCTGGCGAAGGGAAAGTATATGTTTTCTCAAAAACACTACAGCAAACGGACAATTTTCAAACAATTATTACAAGCGGCAGCCATCAAAGGAAGGAGTGTTCTTCGTGTGAATAAAAAATAGCGATCCCCGCACAATTAACGATGAAAGAATTTAAGCCTTTCTCTATCTTTGCTACTAATGGCTACTACCAAAAAAACTAAGAAAACTAAAACCGCTGATGCTTCTAAATTGAATCCTGACAAGGTTGAAAAGATAGAGGTGAAAAAATTGATCCACGATGAGCGATCCCATAAAATCGCAGGGACAATTTTTGTATTGGTTTCATTTCTTTTATTCATTGCCTTTTCTTCTTATTTATTTACCTGGCAGGAGGATCAGTCAAAAGTTTTGCAAGGTGCGAAAATTCTGCTTCCTTCCCATGATGGCAATATCGCTAATGCCCTGGGAGCGGCCGGCGCTTATTTTTCAGATGTATTCTTTCGTTCCGGCTTTGGAATAGGCTCCTATTTATTTTGCTTGTTCTTCTTTGTTGTTGGCATTAACCTTTTTTCTCCCAAAAAAATATTCTCTTTAAGTCGCAATGTTCGTTATGTAATCGCCGGGCTTTTGGTGATCAGCGTTTGCGCTTCCTTTTTAATGCATAATCCTCATTCTCGTAATTCCGCTTCCTCTGGTCCTGAATTTTTCTGGGGTGGGAAAGTTGGGGATATGATCAACGAATGGCTGCAGCAATTGATTGGTTATACCGGTACCGCCTCTGTCTTATTTGTTGGCTTATTGAGCTATATTATCTGGCGGTTTAATCCTTCTTTTAATTTCTCCGGCAAGAAAAAATACCTGGAAGAGAAATTCTTTTCGAAAGAAGAAATGCTTACTGTAGAGGAAAAAGAAGATGAGGATCAGGAGATGGTTTCTCCGGTTAGCCTATTTCCGTTAACTAAAAATCCGATAAACAAAGAAGCCTCTGTTGATCATGGTTTTAATGTCATTGAAAAGGAAGATGCGCCGGTGGCAGTTATTGAACCTGCATTGGAACAAGAAATTCCGGTGTCGTTCTCTAAAAAGAATTCTTTTGGAAATGGGTTGACCCTTGAAGTAAAAAACGCAGAAGCGATCAATGAAACAGCTGAAGAAGAAGAGCCGGTTGTTGTAAAACCAAAAGTGAATCAGGATCCTTATGATCCGATCCTTGATCTCAGGAATTATAAGTATCCGGATGTAGAACTTCTTGAAGCGCATGGAAGTGAGAAAATTATTCAGGATCCCGCGGAGCTGGAAAGCAATAAAAATCAGATCATCAATACGCTGAAAAATTATGATATTGACATTCAAAAGATTTCTGCGACGGTAGGACCAACTGTCACCCTTTATGAAATAATTCCCGCTCCAGGGGTGCGCATTTCCAGGATCAAGAACCTTGAGGACGATATTGCGCTAAGCCTTTCTGCGCTTGGCATTCGCATCATCGCTCCGATTCCCGGCAAAGGAACGATCGGTATTGAAGTACCCAACATCAAGAAGACGGTTGTGAGCATGAGAACCCTTCTTAATTCTGAAAAATTCAGGAACAACAACTTCTCATTACCAATTGCCATTGGCAAAAAAATCGATAACGAAAACTTTATAGTCGATCTGGCCACCATGCCCCATTTGTTAATGGCGGGAGCGACTGGCCAGGGTAAATCTGTTGGCTTGAACGCCATCCTTGTTTCACTGCTTTATAAAAAGCATCCCTCTCAATTAAAGCTTGTTCTAATTGATCCGAAAAAAGTGGAATTAAGTATTTATAAAAGCATAGAAAAACATTTCCTGGCAAAATTGCCCGGCGAGGAAGACGCGATCATCACAGATACGAAAAAAGTGATCCATACCCTCAACGCCTTGTGCACCTTGATGGATGTTCGCTATGACCTTTTAAAAGAGGCTGGAACACGTAACATAAAAGAATACAACCAAAAGTTTGTTGCAAGGAAATTAAATCCTGAAAAAGGGCATGAGTTCCTTCCTTTTATCGTTTTAGTGATAGATGAATTCGCGGATCTGATCATGACAGCAGGTAAAGAAGTGGAAATGCCGATCGCGCGATTGGCTCAGCTGGCGAGGGCTGTGGGAATCCATCTTATTATTGCCACTCAAAGGCCATCGGTGAATATCATTACCGGAACGATCAAAGCGAATTTTCCTGCGCGCATCGCTTTCAAAGTGAGCAGTAAAATTGACAGCCGCACCATTCTGGATATTGGCGGAGCGGAACAACTGATTGGAAAAGGAGATATGCTGATCAGTTATAACGGCGAACTGACCCGGCTTCAATGTGCTTTCGTTGACACGCCCGAGGTGGATCAGATCACTGATTTTATCGGCGACCAGCAAGGTTATCCTGAAGCTTTCAAATTGCCTGAATATGTGGATGAAAAAGAATTTGAGAACAAGAATTTTGACGCCAATGACCGCGATCCGCTCTTTGATGATGCTGCCCGGATTATCGTTCAAACACAAAGCGGCAGCACTTCCTTACTGCAACGCCGTATGAAATTGGGCTACAACCGCGCAGGGCGGCTAATGGATCAACTGGAAGCGTCAGGAATTGTTGGGCCAAGCCAGGGAAGCAAGGTCAGGGATGTGCTTGTCAAAACAGAAGCGGATCTTCAGCAATATATTAATCTTGATTAAATTTTCTTTATCAGGTCAGCAAACGGACTTTTTTCCAGCTTTTAATTTTTTTTGAACCTGGGCTTTCTTTCTAAGCAAGAAAATTAATTTTTTAAAGCAGAGGCTTCAATTTCATCCATGCTGATGCCGGAATGGCTTTCATTATAAATGCACTTGCCATTATTGATTACCAAAACTTGTGGCGATTCATGACGTACTTGAAAATCTTCGGCAATTTTATTGGAAAGTTTCCTGTGTTTTATCAGGTCTAGATAATAAAAATCAATGCCTTCAGGCTGATCAGTCTTGTCAAGGCGGTTCTTAGCCATGCTGCTAATAGAACACCTTGTGCTGTGCTTAAATATCACTTGCGGCTTCGTGTTGGAATTTAATAAAATTTCCTGAAGCTGCTCTTCTTCTTGTAGAGGGATCCAATTCATAATGTAAAAGTTAGGGAGATTTTAATGGATGATGTTTTCAGTCATCGGGCAACCTGTTCTGCTGCGGCGGCTGCTGCTGCACGAGGATAAAGCCATAGCAATAAAAGCGACAAGCACTAGAGAAATAAATAATTTTTTCATTGTTACTAATTAATAGGTATTATTTTGCAAAGTTAAACCCTGTATTTTTAAAGGTTCTTAAGTAAAAACGAATTAAAATTCAATCTATTGTTAAAATCACAATTTAAATATTTTCATTTGAAATGAGGATTCATTTTATTTCTATTGGCGGTAGTGTGATGCATCAGTTGGCAATTGCCTTGAAGCGCAAGGGGCATCATATAACAGGAAGTGATGATGAAATATTTGAACCTGCAGCCTCAAGCCTGGAAAAAGAAGGCCTTTTGCCAAAAAAAGAAGGGTGGTTTCCGGAAAATATTTCATCAGAAATCGATGCGGTAATCCTGGGTATGCACGCTAAATCTGATAATCCGGAATTGCAAAAAGCACTTGAGCTTGGCCTGAAAATTTTCTCATTTCCTGAATATATCTATCATGAATCAACCGGCAAAACAAGAGTGGCCATTGGCGGAAGTCATGGAAAAACAACCACAACAGCAATGGTGATGCATGCGCTTAAAAGCGCCGGTATTGATTTCGATTACCTGGTAGGTGCGCGCCTTGAAGGCTTTGAGCAAAGTGTAAAAATTTCTGATGCCCCGATCATTGTGTGTGAAGCAGATGAGTATCCGGCAAGTACGATTGAAAAAAAACCGAAATTTCATTTTCTTTTCCCTCATATTGCCGTGATAACGGGAATCGCATGGGATCATATTAATGTCTTTCCCACATTCAGTATTTACCTCGAACAATTTATTATTTTCATAAATAAAATTGAGAAGCGCGGTGTGCTCATCTATAATGAAACGGATCAAGTGTTAAAGAAATTGATCAGTGAAAACATTCGGCCGGACCTGAGTTATATTCCTTATCGCGTTCCCGAACACGAGATTGTTAATGGAACAACGGTGGTTACAATTGGCAAAGAAAAAACAGGATTGCAGGTTTTCGGCAATCATAATCTTTTAAATTTGCAGGCTGCTTATTACGTTTGTAAAGAACTTAACATGGATGATGCTATTTTTGCAAAAGCGATTTCAAATTTTGCAGGTGCATCGAAGCGGCTTGAATTGATAGCCCAACAAAATGAAATGAATGTTTACCGGGACTTTGCCCATGCGCCTAGTAAAGTGACAGCGAGCATCAGCGCGGTGAAGCAACAATTCCCTGAAAGAAAATTGGTGGCTGTTTTGGAACTTCATACTTTCAGCAGTTTGAGCGGTGAATTTATGAATGAATATAAAGGCTCAATGGACAAGGTTGACGTGGGGATCGTGTTCTACAGCAATCACGCTTTGGAATTAAAAAGAATGCAACCATTGAAAGCCGAAACGGTAATAAGCGGATTTCAAAAAACGGATCTTTTGGTGATAACAGACAGAAGAAAACTTGAAGAAAAACTGCAAAAGATTAATTTGAATGCGACTAATTTTCTTTTTATGAGCAGTGGAAATTATGATGGCATGGATATTTTAAAAACACTAAAAATTAAACAGTAAAATATGGCTTTACAATTAGCAAAACCGATTGTATTTATCGACCTGGAAACAACGGGAGTGAACCTTGCAACAGACAGGGTAATAGAAATTGCAATCGTCAAGATCCTGCCCAACAAAGAAAAGCAGGTAAAACATAAAATTGTAAATCCGCAAATGCCTATTCCCAAAGCGGCCAGTGACATTCATGGGATTACTGATGAACATGTTAAAGATGCTCCCACTTTCAAGGATATCGCCAATGAACTTAAACAGTTTATTGACAATGCTGATCTTTCGGGCTATAATTCAAATCGCTTTGATATTCCTTTATTGATGGAAGAATTTTTGAGAGCCGGGATCCATCTCGACATGAGCAATCGCCGCATGGTTGATGTGCAACAGATCTTTCACATGATGGAAAAACGCACCCTCGGAGCGGCTTATAAATTTTATTGCGAAAAAGAACTTATTGACGCTCATTCTGCAGAGGCGGACGCGACTGCAACCTGGGAAATCCTTGAAGCGCAATTGGATCGCTATGAACATTTAGGCGAAACGCTGGAAACCATTTTGCAATTTACCGGTGAAGAAAAATATGTTGATTTTGCCCGCCGTTTTGTATTAGATAAGGATGTAGAGGTTTTTAATTTCGGAAAGCATAAAGGCCGCGCGGTTTGCGATGTTTTAAAATCTGAACCACAATATTACGACTGGATGATGAAAGGCGATTTTCCATTGCACACTAAGCAAAAACTTACAGAAATGTTTAACCGCACGCTTTTGAAAAAATAAATCCTGTACCTTTTAATGAAAAATATTTTTATCCATTATTTCAATTTTCATTCATAAACCAACCGTTTTTTTTTGGAAAAACTTCTTATAATACCTACTTATAACGAACGTGACAATGTTGAACGCATACTGAAATCTGTTTTCGATCTGCGTCAGGATTTTCACGTATTGATTATTGATGACGGGTCGCCGGATGGAACGGCGGAAATAGTTAAAAAACTTTTTGCAACCTATCCTGGACAATTATTTTTAGAAGAAAGGGTTGGGAAGCTGGGCCTTGGAACGGCTTATATTCATGGTTTCCGCTGGGCCTTGGATAAAGGTTATCGTTTTATTTTTGAGATGGACGCTGACTTTTCGCATAATCCCAATGATCTCGATAGGTTGTATGAGGCTTGTAAAACACAAGGAGCTGATGTTGCTGTTGGTTCGCGATATGTCAGGGGCGGAAAGGTTGAAAACTGGCCCTGGATAAGGGTTAGCATTTCAAAGGGCGCGTCGCTATATACAAGAATGCTGACGTGGATGCCAGTTAAGGATCCCACTGCTGGTTTTGTTTGCTATAAAAATTACGTGCTTGAAGCCATCAATTTTGATCAGATAAGTTTCGTAGGATATGCCTTCCAGATTGAAATGAAATTTGCAGCCTGGAAACTTGGTTTTAAAATAAAGGAAGTACCCATCACTTTTATAGACAGACAATTCGGCGTTTCCAAAATGAATAAAGGTATTGTTAAAGAAGGCATCTTCGGCGTTCTTAAATTGAAGTGGATGAGCATGTTTAAAAATTATCGCAGGCGGGTGAAAAATAGCGATAATCTTTTGCGCACTCAAAACGTTTCAGTTCAAAAAAAATAACAACTTCCTTTCCTGCAAACCCACTTTTTTTCGCATTTTTATTCCCAAACAGTTGCCTAGGAAAAGGCCGGATGGAACTGCTGCAAGGTATCCCTCAAAAATTCTCTGTCCAGATGAGTGTAAATTTCAGTGGTGGTAATGCTTTCATGTCCAAGCATTTCCTGCACTGCGCGAAGATCCGCTCCACCTTCAACGAGGTGCGTTGCAAAAGAATGTCGAAAAGTGTGGGGTGAAATGCTCTTGGAGATCAAAGCTTTTTTTGCAAGCTCTTTTATGATCATGAATACCATCACCCGCGATAGCTTTTTTCCTCTCCTGTTAAGGAAAAGAATATCTTCATCTTCCTGTTTAACAGGAAGGTGCACACGAATATTTTCCCTGTAAATGCCAATGTATTTTATCGCGGATGCGCCGATCGGAACGAGTCTTTCTTTATCGCCTTTACCAATGATCCTGATGAATCCTGCTTCAAAATAAAGGCAGGAAAGCCTAAGGTTTACCAACTCACTAACACGTAGTCCGCAACTGTAAAGTGTTTCAATTATCGCTTTGTTTCTTGTGCCTTCAGGAGTTCCGGCGTCAATAGCTGCAATAATTTTTTCTATTTCCTGGAAAGTGAGTATGTCGGGAAGCTTTTTTGCGAGTTTGGGCGTTTCCAATAGGGCGGTTGGATCTTTTTGGCAAATTTGTTCCTGCGTGCAAAATTTATAAAAACTTCTAAGCCCTGAAATGATGCGTGATTGTGAAGATGGTGTCATTCCCAGTTGGTGGATCCATCTTAAAAAATCCTCCAGATTTTGTAATTCCAATTCTCCGGGTTTTTTTTCAATTTTGTTCATTGAAAGAAACTGGGTGAATTTTTCAAGATCATGGCAGTAGGCATAAACAGAATTCTCTGAGAGGGATTTCTCTAATTGCAAATAAGACCTGAACCCTTTTTTATATGCTTGCCACATCTTCAATGCTGTTTGATTGTGTTTAAAAAAATGCCGGATCTGTGCATGTAAATCAGCATCAGCCCCCGTTTATTAACGGTGAAAATAAATTAAAATATGCACTACTTTTACATCTCCGAAAAACGGCTTTCAACTCTTTCCATCTCCCATAATTTTTTATTTAATGGAACCATTCAATTATAACCGGTTTAAGAACAAATTTGAATTGAAAAGAAAATCGCTGCGTTATTTTATAACAAAAACGGAAAATAAACCGGCTGGAAATCTGGATTTTCTCCTCGAAAAAATCAACAGTGAAGTTTGGCAGAAAACCGATTGCCTCAATTGCGCCAATTGCTGCAAATCCATGAGCCCGACTTATACTTTCTCAGACATAAAGCGGATTGCTGCTTATCTCAAAATGAGGCCAAAAGATTTTAAGGAGAAGTGGCTCTATCTCGATAAAAGAGGTAATGATTGGATGAATATATCGAGACCCTGCCAGTTCCTTGACCTTAAAACAAATATGTGTTCCATCTACCCGGTAAGGCCTGCCGATTGCGCCGGGTTCCCGCATTTGCTCAAAAAACCTACTTCCGATTATATGTATATTCATAAGCAAAACATAGAATATTGTCCTGCTACGATGATGCTGGTAGAAAGGTTAAAGGAAAGCTTAGCGTCCGGAGATTTTTTGTAAATCTTTAAAGGATAAATCAAGCAATTCATAGTAAGAGGAATTGGGAAGGTAATAATGCCACCATTCTGTGCTTAAGGCCTTGAAGCCAAATTTTTCCATAATTGTTTTTAATTTATTCCGATTGCTTAAAATTTCCGATGAAAGACTAGTGAAAGCATGATGGGCTGTGTCGCTGAAATTGTCAAAACCGGTACCCATCGGCAATTCCTTTCTTGTTTTTAAATCGATCAAAGTGAGGTCAATCGCAGCTCCACGGTTATGCCCGCTTCCATAGGCAGGATCGGCAGCATAACGATCATCCTTAACCGGTTCCCACATCTCTTCTGTTATAGAATACGGCCGGTAAGCATCAAATATCTTTATGCCCAATCCTGATTTCGTAAGTTCGCCCACTGCTTTTTTCAAGGAATCCGCGGCGGGTTTGCGAAGAAAAGTTGTAGTAGTGGGTGGATATAATTTCTTATGCATAAAGTTGTCAGTCGTGGCATATTTCAGATCGAGCACAATGGATGGAATCGCTTTTTTTACTTCCACCATCCTCTTGTTGGAATCGGTGAGCATGTCCAGTTTAAAATCGTTGGTGCTGTTTATTACATATAAACCGTACTTATTTAATATTTTTGACTGACCGTAAATTAGAGTTGGCTGCCCAAAAATAAATTAACCAAATCACTGTTAATATTTGAATTGAAAAAGCTATTTTACCTATCCTGTTCATTGTATTTATTTAGATTGCCTTAAATTTTTAAAAGCGTCCCTATGCTTCGTAATGTGAATGTAGTTATTGTTTTTCTAAGCGGTCTATTGATTTTTTTTCTAATTGGGTGCAAACAAAAGCCTGTGGCTAAAGAAAAAGAAATAGTAAATACGCCTCAGGAAATGGATGACCTTGTTGCAGACAATATTAAAGCTGTTCTACTTTTCTCAAAAGAAAACGGTGGAGTAATTAATGACTCGATAAAGTTAGCCTGCGAAGACGCCTTGAATTCTTTTTACGAAAAAAATAATTTCAAAAGCGCATGGAGCAGCGAGGAGAATTGGTTGCCCATAGCCGATTCCATGTTTCAATTTATTGAAAATTCAAGATACTACGGCCTTTATCCAATCGATTATCATTACCGTGAGCTTGCGGAATTGCGAAAAAAAGTAGCTGAAGATTCTGTAGCTAAAATGGATGCCATAATCTGGACAAAAGCGGACTTGATGTTGAGCGACGCGTTTATGAAAACATTAAAAGACCTGAAAGAAGGAAGGATGATCGCCGACAGTGTTTCTATTATTTCTAAGAAAAACTTTATTGATTCTTTCTTTGTTGACAATTTGAGCAGCATCAGGAATGCAGCCAGTCTCACCCTGTTTTTTAATAGCGTTGAACCTGTCAATTCGGGCTATCAGGCTATAAGAAATGAACTTAAAAATTTCGTTGATAAGATGGATCCAAGGAAATATGTGTATCTCAATTATCCGTATAAGGACTCGCTTTCCTTTATAAAGAATCTGAATAAAAGGCTTGTTCAGTCTGGATTTGGTGATTCTTCCATTAAGTTGCCCGATTCAATTTCGCTAAGCAGGGAATTGAAGAAATACCAGACGAAACACCACCTCGTCATTGATGGGAAAGCAGGCGCGCAGGTTGTAAAAATGATGAACTCGAACGACAATGAAAAGTTTAAAAGAATTGCGCTTAACCTTGACCGTTATAAGCTGCTTCCTGCGTTACCTGAAAACTATATCTGGGTCAATTTGCCTGCGTTTAATTTAAAAGTCATCGACAATGACTCAATTGTCCTTGAATCGAAAGTTATTGTCGGAAAACCAGCAACCCGCACTCCTCAATTGAATTCTGAAATTACAGACATGGTGACCTATCCTCAATGGACAATTCCTGAGAGTATCATAAGAAAAGACATTCTTCCGGCATTGAAATCCGATCCTGGATATCTTGCCAGAAAAGGTTTTAACCTCGTGGATTCAAATGGCGAAACCGTTAATCCTTATAGTGTAAATTGGTCAAAATATACTAAGGGGATTCCATGGAAAATCATTCAGGGAAGTGGCGATGATAATGCGCTGGGCGTTTTTAAATTCAATTTCAAAAATCCTTATGCTGTCTATTTGCACGACACAAACCAGCGGTATCTTTTCAAAAACTCAGACCGGGCATTGAGCCATGGATGCGTAAGAGTTGAAAATTGGCAGGCACTTGCCTTTTACATCGCTCGGAACGATAGCACTTCAATGAATGAAGGTGAAAAGATTTCTTACAACACAGATTCGATAAAATCCTGGGTTGCTAATAAATCGAGAAAGCGGATCATGGTGAAAAAAAGATTGCCGCTCTTTATAGAATATTTCACCTGCGAAACAAAGAATGATAAAATTATTTTCCTTGATGATATTTATAATGAAGATAAATTTCTCGCTCAAAAATATTTCGAGAATAAGTGAGGCTAATTTGAAAAACTTGGTTTTCAAACCCATTTCCTTTAAACGCTTTATTTTGAAAAAAAATGTTTTTCTTTGGAAAAAGTCCATTTGCTGAGAAGCGTGGCGGCGAATCTTTGAAACCTTGACATGGGAAAATTATTGCGCGTCTTATTTTTTATTGGCTTATTATTTTTGTTTCATGGCCTTCATGCGCAAAGAAAAAATCATTTAAAAAAAAACAGAACAAAAGAGAAAAACGAATCGCGGAAAAGCATTGCCAGATATGGTGTTGCCAGCTTTTATGCAACGAAGTTCCACGGGAGTAAAACGTACAGTGGAGAAATTTATAGAAATGAAAAGTTCACTGCCGCATGTAATGTCGTTCCGCTGAACACCTGGATAAAAGTAACGAATCTTAAAAATAACAAAACCGTCATCGCAAAGGTGAACGACCGCTTGCACAAGAAAAATAAACGGCTGGTAGACTTGTCAAAATCCGCGGCTCAAAAGCTTGGATATGTTTCCAGCGGATTAGCACGGGTAAAAGTAGAAGTGCTCGATTCAGCCCTCGCAGAGAGAGCTGGTTCCTGAAGCTTTTGACTTTACTACCGTCAGTTTCCCATGTTCTAAAAGGTAATTATTCTCAGAGTTCGCAGATAATAAAACCGCTGCTGCACTGGTTGAGAACAGAAGGTGTGAAACGATTGATAAAATATCAATTGATTTGAAAGGTGGATGGTTTCGAAAATTTAAGGCAAATAAATCTTCGAAAAAGTTCCGTTTGCTGGAAATGTTTTTTTACAAAAAATTTTCAGAATGGGAAGATCATGGAATGAAGAACATCGAGATTACAGACATCCGCGATTATTATAATTCTTCAGAAAAGTCCGTTTGCTGGAAATGTTTTTTGAAAAAAGAATTTTTTTTGATGAACACAACGAAAGATTTTATTTTCCCTTTTTCTGATAGGTTCCCATTAGTACTCCAATTGCAAGCACATGCTTTTTCATCTGATCTTTTAATTCCTCCTTGCTGGCTCCTTCCTGTAAAGTGAGGTTTTCATCAAGCGAAAAAACATAAAAAAAATAGCGGTGAATGCCTGATGGCGGGCAGGGCCCGTAATACCCGGTTTTCTTCGCACTGTTTGTTCCGCTGATTCCAGCTGTCCTGTTTTCTTCTATTGGATTTTCGGGTGGAATATTCCATGCAAGCCAATGGTCAAACGTTCCTCCTGGCGCATCGGGATCTTCAACAATAATTGCAAGAGTTTTTGTTCCTGATGGAATGTTGTCAACCGATAATGGCGGGTTTATATTTTCTCCCTCGCATGTATATTTTGAAGGGATATTCCCACCATCCTCAAATGCGGTGCTGGTGACTATTAAATCTATGTTTTCTGTGTTTGCCATTTTTGGTTGTTTGAATGAGTACGATGAAAGGTTGAATCGGCTATCCGTAATTTGCTTCGTTGCTTTTTCTTCCTGCCTGCTTTATTAGTTTCACAATCCTCTTTGTAACACTGATAATTTAATAAAAAAATCAAGCCAAAAACAACGTTAGTGATAATGAATTAGTTATTGCCTTTGTGTCCTTTAACATGTAGATTTTTTTTACCGCTTTGTTTTTTTACAAATGCAAAATCAATTTTCATTGACATAGATCAATGCCATTTATTATCATACCTCATTGGTACACGCCTGTATGTGCGGGGTACCTTTGTGTAACAAAAAAAGAGGAAATGTCAGTAAAGAAAACCATAGCAATTGTGGGGGCTACAGAAAAGAACGGGACAGAAATTACCACTCGCTTTGCGCAAACTGATTATCGTTTGCTTTTAGTTTCAAACGACATCAACAAGCTTACACAATTATCAAAAAATATTTCAGAAAACAAACCAAAAGCGGAAATAGATTCTATAGAATGTGTGAAAGATGGTTGCTGGGAAGCGGATATAATTATTCTCGCAGTTCCGGCACACGAAGAAAAAATAGTAGCGGAAATGATGAAAGAAGTGGCTACTCAAAAAATTGTTGTGAGTATGTCGTACCAGGAAAGCCAAAATATAGAATTACAGCATTTATTGCCGTATTCAAAGCTGGTAAAGGTTTCCGGAATTTCACAATCAAAAAATATTTCTATAGAGGGCAATGATGAAGAGGCAAACGAAGAAATTTCAAACATTTTTCAAAATGCAGGTTATCACATAATAGCAGATAGTTTGACTGCCAAATAACATAAACTTTAAAACAAAAAAACATCAATTTATGAACAGAATCATTGCAACAAATTCTAACAACTGGCCTGCACTAATTGCACGGTTAGCACTTAGGCCTTACCATATTTCCGCATGGTGCCCAAAAACTTTTAGGCTGGTTCGGCGGGTATGGCTTTCAGGGTACCATGGGCTTCTTCACTACACAAATGCACCTGCCTTATATCATTGCGCTTTTAGTAATTCTCATTGAATTTTTCGCGTCGTTATTTTTAATCTTTGGTTTTCTTACCCGTGTGGCAGCAATTGGTTTTATAGGCTTGTTTATTGGTGTAGTATCTACCGCGCACGCTTCTAACGGTTTTTTTATGAACTGGAATATGGAAGCAAGTAAAGGCGAAGGCTGGGAATACTTTATTCTACTTTTTGGCTTGTCTCTCATTGCATTGATTTTAGGCGGCGGTAAAGCAAGTATAGATGCCTTACTCAATAAAAAGAAACAGTAATTAAAACAGCAATAAATTTTTATAAACAACAATTAAAATAAAAAAAATGTCATTAACAAAATGGTCTTTGGACCCAACACACAGCGAAGTAAGTTTTAAAATAAAACATCTGATGATCTCTACCGTAACAGGGCAATTCAAAAAATTTAACCTGGCAGGTGAAACAGAAACGGATGATTTTAATACCGCGAAAAAAATTGAATTCACTGCTGATATTGATTCGATTGATACGAACAATGAACAACGCGATGCGCATTTGAAATCTGCTGATTTCTTTAATGCGGAACAGCATTCGCAAATAATTTTTTCGGGCTCAAATTATGAAGGTGAAGGGGAAGACGGAAAATTGCAGGGTAACTTAACTATTGCCGGAATTACCAAACCAATAACATTGAATGTAGAATTTGGTGGAATAGTTGTGGATCCCTACGGGCAAACAAAAGCGGGCTTTACCGTTACCGGAAAAATCAGCCGTAAAGATTTCGGAATCACTTATAACGCGGCTCTCGAAACCGGCGGTGTGATGCTCGGCGATGAAATAAAAATAAACGCTGAAATACAGTTGGTAAAACAGGTAGAAAAAGCGGAAGAAGTAGCAGCATAAAAATATTAATGAAAAACTACGAAACTATCATGTGTAATTATTTTGCGCATGATAGCTTTCTTTATCCGCCGCGGAATCAGATCTTCAGGCATTGGCGACATTGCTTTCATTATCAAAAAATAAAAAAAATGGAAAACAAAGTTTTAGGATTGCATCATATTACGGCGATAGCTGGTAATGCAAAACAGAATTTAGATTTTTATACAAAAGTACTGGGGCAGCGATTGGTAAAAAAAACCGTCAACTTTGATGATCCCGGAACTTACCATTTTTATTTTGGTGATGAAACAGGAACGCCGGGAAGCATCCTCACTTTCTTTCCCTGGGAAGGAATTGGCAAAGGGCACACCGGCACCGGCATGGCAACCGGAATTGGATATTCCGTGCCAAAAGATAGTTTGGAATTTTGGGCAGAGCGATTCAAACAATTCAATGTGAAGCATGAAGAAATAGCAGAAAAATTTGGAGAAAAATATTTGCATTTTCAGGATCCTGATGGTTTAAAAATTGATTTTGTTGTTTCAAATAATGAAGACAAAAGAAAACCGTGGGAAACCGATGAAGTAAAAGCAGCCGTTGCCACCAAAGGATTTCACAGCATTACGTTGACCTTGAAAAACGTAACACCTACAGCCACCATTTTAACTGATGTTTTAGGATTTAAACTGTTGAAACAGGAAGGCAATTTGTATCGATTTGTTACAGATGCAATTGAAAACGCTTCTATTGTTGATATCATTGAAGCGCCCAATCTTGCGCCGGGAGTAAATGCTGCAGGAACCAATCACCACGTGGCTTTCAGGGTGAAGGATGATACTATCCTGATGGATTATCGTGAAAAGGTTTTAAGTAAAGGTTTAAACATTACACCAAAAATTGACCGCGATTATTTCTACTCTCTTTATTTCCGTGAGCCCGGTGGAGTTTTATTTGAACTGGCAACAGACAATCCGGGATTTATGAAAGATGAAGCGTTGAGCGAGTTAGGAACACATTTGAAATTGCCAACACAATATGAACCGGCAAGAAAAGAAATTGAAAAGGTTTTACCAAAACTGGATTAGCTGTGTGAATACATTATTAATCCAATGAAAAACCTGGAGGCGGATCAATTCAATTTTTTGGATTGATTGCCTTCATCTTTTACTAAAAAATTTAAAAAAAGCATTATGAAAATAGCATTGATCGGCGCCACAGGATTTGTAGGTTCCGCCATCTTAAAAGAAGCATTGAATAGGGGAATTCAGGTAACCGCTATTGTGCGTCATCCGGAAAAATTACAAGCGCAAAATAATCTTACGATTGTAAAAGGCGATGTGATGGATAGCGATAAATTATCGGAATTATTTAAAGGCAATGATGTTGTTGTAAGCGCTTACAATGCCAGGCTGGGCAAATCCTGATTTATACAATGAATTCATGAAAGGTTCTCAGTCTATCCAGGATGCTGTAAAAAAATCAGGTGTGAAACGATACATCGTAAACGGTGGCGCAGGCAGTTTATTTGTTGCACCGAATGTTCAATTGATTGACACGCCTCAGTTTCCTGCTGAATGGAAACCCGGTGCTTTGGCAGCGCGAGATTATTTAAATATTTTAAAGAAAGAAGATCAGTTAGATTGGACTTATGTAAGTCCCGCCATTGAAATGAATGCGGGCCAGCCACACGAAAGAAAAGGAACTTACCGTACAGGTTTGGATAACCCGGTTTTTGATGCCAACAACAAAAGCACCATTTCGGTGGAAGACCTTGCGGTAGCGATCGTGGATGAAGTGGAAAATCCAAAACATATTCGTGTACGCTTCACTGTTGGGTATTAATTAATCCTTTAAAACAATAAAATTATGGATGTAAAAATATGGTCTGATGTAAGATGCCCGTTTTGCTATATCGGCAAACGAAAATTTGAAATGGCATTGGAAAAATTTCCTCATAAAGACAAGGTAGAAGTAACCTGGAAGAGTTTTGAACTCGATCCAACTCTTGAAACAAAAACTGACGTCAACGCGATTGATCATATCGCCGAAATAAAGGGGATTTCTAAAGTGCAGGCAGAAGAGATGCATAATCATGTCATTAATGTGGCTAAAGAAGTGGGATTGGAATTTAATTTTGACCAATCTATTGTGGCAAATTCTTTTAATGCCCATCGGTTAATACAATTTGCCAAATCACTTGGGAAGGGGAATGAAGTGGAAGAAGCATTATTTAAAGCGCATTTTACCGAAGGAAAAAATATAGATGATTTAGTAACACTGGTTCAAATTGGCGTTGCCATTGGCCTCAATGAAAATGAAATAAAAGAAATGCTTGCCTCTGATGCTTTTTCAAAAGAAGTAAAGCAGGATGAAATGCAGGCGCAGTCTATCGGCGTACGAGGTGTTCCCTTCTTTGTATTGAATGATAAATATGCCGTATCCGGAGCACAATCGCCGGAAACATTTCTACAGGCGCTGGAACAATCCTGGAAAGAATTTGAACAGGAAAAACAACCACTCATTATTACAGAAGGTGAATCTTGTTCCGCAGATGGAAACTGTAATTAAACAAGAAGTAAACAATAAACAAACAATAACAATTAACAATTAAAAACAAACAATTAAAAAGATGAAAAAACTATTTTCCCTATTGCTCGTTGCTTTTTTAAGCGCTTCGGTATTTGCACAAACAAAATGGAACGTGGATCCTATGCACGCCAAATTAACGTTCAGCATAACCCACATGGGCATTTCTGATGTGGATGGATTATTCGACAAATTCAATGTAACTGCTGTTACCAATAAAGCAGATTTCAGTGATGCAGTTTTTGAACTTTCAGTGGAAGTGCCATCGATCAACACACAGGTTGAGATGCGTGATAACCATTTGAGAAGCGCAGATTTTTTTGAAGTAGAAAAATATCCTTCAATGACTTTCAAAAGCACATCTATAACAAAAGTGTCTAAGGACAAATACAAATTAACAGGTAACCTTACGCTTCGCGGAATTACTAAACCGGTAACTATGAATCTTTGGTACAGGGGAACCAATGTGGATCCAAAAACAAATAAATCCACTTCAGGGTTTCAATTGACCGGCACTTTAAAACGTTCTGACTTTGGTATTGGCCCGAAATTTCCTTCGCCAATCCTGAGTGATGAAGTACAGATAAAAGCAGATGGTGAGTTTGTAAAAATTTAATCCGCCGTCATGCAGCGTAAAAAATTTATAACAACATTAATAAAAGGAGCAACAATTATGACAAGTCTTTCAGCATTTAATAAGTTTACCAGCGACCTTAAAGAACAGGAGCATTTGATGCCCGTATTGTTTATTGGCCATGGTTCACCTATGAATGGAATTGAGGATAATGAATTCAGTAATCGTTGGAAAAATATGGCAAAAGAAATTCCAACACCGGCAGCGGTGTTGGTGGTTTCTGCCCATTGGTTTAGCAAAGGAACACGAATAACAGCGATGGATTTTCCCGAAACCATTCATGATTTCGGCGGTTTTCCGCAGGCATTATTTGATGTGCAATATCCTGCGCCCGGCAATCCAACCCTGGCAAAGGAAACAGTTTCCCTTCTTCATTCAGCACATGTGGAATTAGACCACGATTGGGGATTGGATCATGGCACGTGGACTGTGGTACGCCACATGTATCCCGATGCAAAAATACCTGTGCTGCAATTGAGCATTGATTATACCAAAGGCCCGCAATACCATTATGATTTGGCTAAAGAATTGTATGGATTGAGAAAAAAAGGAGTGTTGATCATTGGTAGCGGCAACATGGTACATAACCTTAGAATGGTTTCGTGGCAGCACATGAATACACCCGGATTTGGATTTGATTGGGCTTTAAAGATGAATGATACTTTTAAACATTTGATCACCGAAGGAGATTATAAGCCATTAATTAATTATGAAACTTTGGGCGCAGAGGCAAGGCTTGCCATCCCAACACCGGAGCATTATTTGCCGCTGTTATATTCATTAGGCTTAAAAGGAAGTAATGATAAGGTTTCTTTCTTCAATGACAAAGCAGTGGCGGGTTCGCTTACGATGACTTCTGTTTTAATTAAGAATTAAAAATTAAGAATTAAGAATTAAGAATGCCGATCACCACATCACCAAATTTCAGATCACTCAAACTCTAAATAAAAAAATGTACAATCTTAAAATAATTTCTTCCACTGTTCGTCCTGGCCGAAAAGGCCCGATAGTAGCCGCCTGGATCACAGACCTTGCAAAGAAAAACGGAAATTTTAATGTGGAGTTATTGGACCTTGGCGAAATAAATTTGCCAATGATGAATGAACCCAATCACCCGGTAATGAAAAATTATCAGCACGAGCATACTAAGAAATGGAGTGCCAAAATTGATGAAGCGGATGCGTTTATTTTTGTGACCGCAGAGTACGATTATAATTATCCGGCGCCACTAAGAAATGCGCTGGAATATCTTTCACAGGAATGGGGTTTCAAGCCTGCTGCTATTGTTAGTTACGGTGGCGTTTCAGCGGGCACAAGAGCTGCCAATGCATTGAAAGCTGACCTTTCAACATTCAGAATGGTTCCTTTGCCAGAGTCTGTAAACTTCCCGTTTTTTCAACAAAATATCAATGATGAAAATGAATTTACAGCCAATGAAGTTTCTCATAAAGCAGCACAAAATATGCTGAAGCAATTAGTTCGCTGGGCAAAAGGGTTGAAGGCGATAAAGGAAGATAAAGGATAGAGTAAACAGATTTCAACTAATGTCTATAAAATTAAAAAAATGGAAAAAAGAAAATTAGGAAAATCAGATCTATTGGTATCACCGCTCACTTTTGGCGGCAATGTTTTTGGATGGACGTTAAACGAAACTGAGTCGTTCAAAATACTGGACGCCTTTGTTGACGCTGGTTTCAACTTGATTGATACGGCAGATACTTATTCAACGTGGGTGCCGGGAAACCATGGCGGCGAATCAGAAACCATCATAGGCAACTGGTTGAAAAAAAGCGGTAAGAGACAGAATGTGATTATTGCCACAAAACTCGGCGGCGACATGGGCAATGGTAAAAAAGGGCTGAGCGCAAAATATATAAAAGAAGAAGTGGAAGCGTCGTTGAAAAGATTGCAGACTGATCATATTGATCTGTACCAATCTCACTATGACGATCCGGAAACACCGGTTTCCGAAACCATGAGCGCGTTCAATGAATTGATCAAAGAAGGGAAAGTGCGTTACATTGGTGCATCAAATTTTTATGCAGCGAGAATTAAGGAATCCAATGATTTTGCACGTCAAAATAATTTGCAGCCTTATATTAGCCTTCAGCCGTTATACAATTTATACGACAGGCAAAAATTTGAAAATGAGTATTTGAAATTGGTCACAGATGAAGGCCTGGGCGTTATTCCGTATTATTCTCTGGCAAGTGGTTTTCTCAGCGGCAAATACCGCAGTGAAGCAGATTTTGGAAAAAGCCCGCGTGGCCAAGGCATCAAAAAATACCTTGATGAAAGAGGCTTAAGAATTTTAAAAGCAATGGATAAAATTGCAGCAGATCAGCAGGCAAGCCTTTCTGAAATTGCCATCGCCTGGTTGCTTCATAAATCATATATCACTTCCCCGATTGCGAGTGCTACCAAAGAAAATCAATTGAAAGAATTGCTTAACGGAACAGCCTTGAAGTTGACTTCGGAACAAATACATCAATTGGACGAAGCGAGTTCTTATTGAATTCGAAAATATTGCTTACTACTTAAAACCACTATAAAGTTTGCAACTGCATCAAGGCATGCTGCAAACTTTTTTTTATAACCAGGGCTGAATGCTGAGGATTATTTATTCTTATCCGGCAGGTTTATTGCAAATGATAGGAAGGGTTTTATTAGATTCTGAAGAATTGAAAAAAGTGAAAATGTAGAAAGTTGCATTTAGGGATCAGTTAGCTAAAAAAAATTAAAAACTTTTATGAACTGGTTGCTTATCTATGAAATATTTTACGTCCTTTTGGTGATTCTTGTCTGCTTGCGTATTGTATATGATACGCGTAACAATACCAAAACATTGGCTTACCTGCTATTGGTTATTTTTCTTCCAATCATCGGCATTATCTTTTATTTTTCTTTTGGAATTAATTACCGCAAAAGAAAAATGTACAGTAAAAAATTATTTAATGATGATAATCTCGCAAAGAAGTTAAAAGCGGATATATTTCAATATTCTAAAAACACCTTTGAACAAAATAATTCGGAAGTAAAGAAAGGCAGGGAATTGGCGTTGATGCTGCTCCGGGACGCTACAAGCCCGCTGACGGCAGGCAATTCTGTACAGATTTTGGTAAACGGCGAAAATAAATTCCCGGAAGTATTGACCGCATTACGCGAAGCTAAAAATCATATTCATATTGAATATTACATTTATGAGGATGATCAGATTGGAAGAACTATAGAAAATATTTTGGTTCAGAAAGCGCAAGAAGGCGTAGCGGTTCGTTTTATTTATGATGATTTTGGGAGCCGTTCTATTCGCAGAAAATTAGTGAAACGGCTAAAAAAAGGTGGCGTAGAAGTATTTCCTTTTGCAAAAATAATTTTCATCGCATTCGCTAACCGTATCAACTATCGCAACCACCGAAAAATTATTGTCGTGGATGGGAAAACCGCTTTTGCAGGCGGCATTAATGTAAGTGACAGGTACATCAATATTAATGATGATCACAAAAAACTTTTCTGGCGGGATACGCATCTTCGCATTGATGGGCCGGGTGTTCAATACCTTCAATATCTTTTTTTATGCGACTGGAATTTTTGCGCAAAAGACAGTGTGCAGCCGGATGGAAAATATTTTCCGCGAGAAAAAGATTTTCCGGCTAACGGCAATAAAGTGGTACAAATAGCGGCCAGCGGGCCAGATTCTGATACACCCACTATTATGTTTTCTTTGTTGCAGGCCATTAACCTGGCAACAAAAGAGATATTGATTACAACGCCTTATTTTATTCCCGGCGACAGTATGATTGATGCTTTAATTATTGCGGCGCTGAGTGGCATTTCAGTGAAACTTTTAGTCCCCGGTATCTCAGATTCGTGGCTTGTAAACCTCGCGGCACGTTCGTACTATGATGATCTGCTAAACGCAGGCGTAGAAATTTATCAATATAAAAAAGGGTTTGTTCATGCTAAAACTATGGTGACCGATGGGAGCATTGCTATCATTGGCACTGCTAATATGGATCAAAGAAGCTTTGATTTAAATTTTGAAGTAAATGCTTTTGTGTACGACACCGACATAGCCAACCAACTAAGAAATATTTTCTTTGACGATTTAAAAGATGCACAAATAATTGATGTTACCAAATGGAATGAACGCCCATGGTATAAACTTCTGACAGAACAGGCCGCCAGACTTATATCGCCATTGTTGTAATCGATATTCAAATTCTTCTCAAGTCAAAATCCGCATGTTATTAAAAAACAAAAATGCCTTTAATTGTTCGTTTGCTGTAATTTTTTTATAACAGTAATTGCGGCATCGGCAAATTCTTCTCAAATGACGTGATGCTAAATGGAAGGGTATTGAAGTTGGGAGCCAATCAAGAACTGCCGTCAATAACAGGCATCAACATGGCCTTTCCGCAACAAGTATCAGCTTCATCACATTTGCCGAGGCAGGGAATAAAAATGCGAAATGAAATGTTTAATGAATTGAAAAACAGGCACAAAATTGACAAAAGATAGGCATACGCTTTGAGCATTATTTCATTAAAAACAAATAACATGGAAACAAAACAAACCGTTGCGGTTTTTGGCGCCAGCGGAAGCATGGGGTCTGCCATTACCAAAAGTATTGCCAAAGGCCCTTACCGTTTGTTGCTGATGTCGAATGATGCCGGTAAACTTCAAGAGCTTCAGTCGGATATTGTAAAAGAATTTCCGGATGCCGAAGCAGAAGTGATACAAACGCTGATAGACGCGCGCTGGAAAGCAGATATTTTTATTCTGGCTGTTCCATATGCTGCCGAAGCAGAAATTGTTCCTGAAATTAAAGACCTGGCTGAAGGGAAAATTGTTATCAGCATTACGAATCCCATCAATAAAGATCTGAGTGGATTAGTAACTCAACCGGGTACAAGCGCGGCAGAAGAATTGCAAAAATTACTTCCCCAATCGAAAGTGGTAAAAGCCTTCAATACTACGTTTGCCGCCGATTTTACTCATCCTGTAATCGATGGAAAGCAAGTCGATTCGTTTATTGCAGGCAATGATGAACCATCAGTAAAAACTGTTTCTGAAATGATAAAAACCGCAGGATTTAATCCAATTATTGCGGGTGGTCTTTCGGTAAGCCGAACATTAGAGAACATGCAATTACTGCTGATGCAACTTGGTTTAAAATACAATTACAACTGGCTGGCCGGATGGAAAATTCTTCACTAATAATGAATCGTAAAATAGACGGATGAAAGACGTTTACTGTAACAGATTATTCCTGTCAAAATAAGGTGTCATTATTAAGTAAAAACTATTACATCATTCTGTTGTTGATGTTTATAATAAGTACTTTCAGGGAATGATATGTAAGATGCTGAAAGGGATTTGAGAAAAGCGAAAATGTAGAAAATTGAAATAAAGTAACAGGTTTGTTTGGCCCAGGTAAGAACCATTTGCAACACTCAAAATAGTATTACCATGAAAAAAAATCAAATCTTATCTCTTGTGCTAAAGGTATTACCGGTTGCCTGTTGCATCTTCTTTATAATACCGGTTGTCGCACAAACAGACAGTTCTTCCTCAAACTGGTTATCTTATAACCGCACCTATGAAGGTGATCGTTATTCGCCATTGAAACAAATCAACACAACAAATATTAAGCAACTTCACCTGCTTCATACTTTTGATTTTGGAAAAGATATTAGCAGTTTGCAAACCGGCCCTGTTGTAGTGGATGGGATGATGTATTTTACTACCGATACCATAACGTATGCTATTAATGCCGCGACCGGAAAATTAAAATGGAAATCGGCGCGTCCCCTTAAGGAACAAAGCCAGCTCAGGGTAAACCGTGGCGTTGCGTTTTATGAAAATAAATTATTCAGAGGTTCCAGCGACGCGCATGTGTATGCATTGAATGCTGCAAATGGCAAACAACTTTGGGATGTAAAACTGGACGTAGCCGGCCCTGGCAT
Source organism: uncultured Chitinophagaceae bacterium (assembly GCA_963696835.1). Lineage (GTDB taxonomy): Bacteria > Bacteroidota > Bacteroidia > Chitinophagales > Chitinophagaceae > Ginsengibacter. The sequence goes on from CAVOLS010000004.1 coordinate 82,859, forward strand.
CACTACGCCCATGGCGCCAATAGCGTGGAATGGAATGGTTTTTATCGGTAATGCGGGCGGCGACAATGTGGGCATTACCGGCCATGTTTATGCGCTTGATGCAAACGATGGGCATATGATATGGAAATTCAATGTGGTTCCCGATTCAGGATTAGCACATCAATCCTGGCCTTCCACATCCAAAGGAATTCCGGTTTCAGGCGGCGCGTTCTGGACTAGTTTTTCGTTGGATCCTGGTAATGGAATTTTATATGTTCCGGCTGGTAATCCTGCGCCAGACTTTGATATCCAGCTTCGCCAAGGTGATAATCTCTTTACCAATTGCGTCATTGCGCTCGATACCAAAAACGGGAATATGCTTGGTTATTACCAGGTGGTAAGAAGAGACCTGCACGATTGGGATGTGGATGCAGCACCTGTTTTGATCACTACCAAATCAGGTAGAAAAATTGTTGCTTCTGCCAATAAGGATGGATTACTTACCGTGATGGATAGAAGCGCAGTGAAGGCAGGTGGAAGTGAGGACATATCATTAACACTTCAATATTTATATTCAGTACCCACAACAACCCGTATAAATCCTGACATTCCTCTTAACCGCGAAACGCATACTTATTTCAAACCCGGCGTGCTAGGCGGTTCGGAATGGAATGGCCCGGCCTATAGCCCGGATTACGATTTGATTTATGTTGGCACAGATGATTGGGGCGCTTCCGGAATTTTGCTTCCACTGGATTCAGCGCGAATGATACCACCTAACGGTGCCAATTGGCTTGGTGGCCGCTACAATTTCGATCCGCCATCCATGGCTAAGGGCTGGCTTACTGCATTTGATGCAAAAGATGGATCTGTGAAATGGAAATTTAGTGCTTCTTCACCCATCATTGCAGGTGTTACGCCTACTGCAGGCGGATTGGTTTTTACAGCGGATGAAAAAGGAATATTTTATGCATTCAATGCTCAGAACGGAAAAATACTTTGGCAAAACTCAACAGGTTTGCCAATCGGTGGCGGAGTCGTTTCTTATGCAGTAAATGGAAAACAATACATCGCTGTTGTTGCCGGAATGAAAGCACCCGTATGGCCTGGTGCGCCAAAGAAAAGTGAAGTGCTTATTTATGGGCTTTGAAATAGGATATGAATTAAAAAACAGCGGAATCATTGAAAATAAAAATTCTCATTAATTGCCTGTCTGCCGCCCAGGCAGGTTTGTTTGCTGTCTGTTTTTTATTGGATAAGATGTAAATCATGTAATAGCGGGAATAGAGCTATTATCAACATTTTTTCCCTTACTCAATTATTTATAATAACAACTAAAAAAATTTAAAATGAAAAATGTAAAATTAGATTTACCGGACAATGGTAATGCAAGCGAAATGCAGTCTCAGATTGATTCTCTGCAAAACCATTTGGATAATATAGCCGCGGGAAATGCGGAGCTGGAAAAAAATCTGGCGAAATTTGACACGTTAGACTTTGTAATATTCACCCAGCAGGATTGGGTTCGTTTCCACGAAAACCATTCAGATGATGTGGTGGTAACCTGGCCCGACGGACATCAAACCCATGGCCTTGAAAGGCATATTGAAGACATGAAGGGCATGTTTGTATATGCACCCGACACCCGAATAAAAGTGCATCCGATCCGCTTTGGAAACAGCACCGGCGAATGGACCTGCGTTACAAGTTTTATGGAAGGAACTTTTACCAAGCCCATGCCTGTCGGTGATGGAAAATTTATTCAGCCAACCGGCAAATCTTTCAAGTTGCCGATGTGTACTATAGGCCATTGGAAAAATGGGGTAATGTTTGAAGAATCATTATACTGGGATAACCAAACGTACATGAGTCAGATGGGGATTGGTAAATAAAATCCAACGATAAAAAATTGGTTTAGGCAAACAGTTACCAAATGATTGCGTTGGCTGAAACAATTCAAAATATAGATTTTCATATTATTCACTTCACTCATTATTCTTATATAAATACCATGAAAAAGTTATTTTCTGTTTTGCTAATTCTTTTTTCAGCAAATTACTTATTTGCACAAACATCCACCTGGAAAGATGATCCCATGCATTCTAAATTAACCTTCACGGTAGTGCACAGAGGCTTTTCAGATATTTTCGGGCTATTTCAAAAATTTGATGCAACTATTACAACCTCTAAACCTGATTTCAGCGACGCGATGTTTACGCTTTCAGCAGATGTGGCCTCTATAAATACCGAAGTAAAAATGCGGGATGATGATTTGAGAAGCCAGCACTTTTTTGAAGTGGCTAAATACCCAACTATGACTTTTAAGTCAACTTCTATTACTAAAACCACAGGTATAAAAGACCGGTTTAAAATTACCGGCGATCTCACCATTCATGGAGTTACCAAACCGGTTACTATGAATATGTGGTACCGCGGAACCCTGTACGATTCCACTTACAAAAAATACAAAGCCGGCTTCCAGGTAACAGGAATTATAAACCGTTCTGATTTTAATGTTGGCGCGCCAGATCCATTTGATATCAGTACCGATGTCATGATAAAGGCAGATGGAGAATTTTTTAAGCAGTAAAATAAAAAGAAAGGAAAGTTATTAGCTGCACCCAGGTAATTGAATCCTTCCTTTTTCACTTTCGGAAATAAATAGAATGTATTAGTTAATCATAAAAAATTATTATGATCCTGTTTATGGCTTTAAAACAATTTGATTATCTAAAAAAAATGGTTCACAATCAATCTTTAAACATAGATATTATATGGAACAAGCAAGATTAATTATTGATTGGGCACATTTACCCACTTACAATACCATAATGTCGCTTATTTCCGGAGTTGCATTAATTACCATTGCCAACTTTGGTAAAGACCTCGCATTAAAAAAACAATTAAAATTCCAGGGGTGGAGTATCAATTTTGGAGTATTGGGAACCATCCTGGCTTTAACCGGATTACACATGACACTTACCTGGCCACTTGGAACAGATTTTCCATATGATAATAT
>CAVOLS010000005.1:2500-508147 GCA_963696835.1 uncultured Chitinophagaceae bacterium
CAATGTCTTTTGGAAGTATTGCGTTGAGATTATAGACAAATCTGTTACGCGCAAAATCCTTTCCTGTGTTGAGGAATAAGTCAGCAGACGTATCAAAATGAAAGAAATTTTGCAGGGCATGAACCCCCGCGTCAGTTCTGGAGGAACCTGTTAGAGAAAAAGTATCCTTAAAATAAATTTGAAGTGCTTTTTCGATTTCTGATTGAATAGTAACTGCATTTTGCTGTACCTGAAATCCTGAATATACGGTTCCTTTATAACTGACTTCTATAAAATATCGTGGCAATTAATTATTGATTGTTGATTATTGAATGAACCTAACACTTATCACCTACTTATGGATCATTGCATTAAAACGGTTGATATAATATTCATCGGATAACTGAGATCCCAACTGATGAAACTGATCGGAGTCAGATGTAAATGGATAAGCAGCATCAAAAAACATATACTTTCCTTCATCTGTTAAAAATAAATAAGACAGATTTTTTATCTGTTCAGTACTAAAGCATTTGGAACGGAAAATTTTCTTTGCTGAACGAATCATCGCTTCATTATCATTTTCTGCTGCCATTTTTTTCCGGAGTTTCAGGAAATCAGCGTCAGTAGCGAAATCCCTGCAATCTGAATTGACGCTTGAGGAGGTTATCGCTTTAGGCAAAACCAACATTTCATCCTTTTTCTTTTTTCCTGAAATCTTTTCTTCCTGCGTCGCTGCCGCAGGTTCTATCAGAGTTACAAATGGATTTGCTTGCGCTTTTTTTGCGGACGTATCTTTAGTTGCAGGTTCTATAATAGTTACAAACGGATTTGCTTCCGCTTTTTTTGTTGATGTGTCTTTCTTTTCTTCAATGCTACTATTTTTTTCCGGAGCCTTTGGCTCTTTATAAATCCTGATGGTATCATTTACCAATGTAAGGGTATCTGGTTCCGGATGTACAAGAGTCGGAGTGATAGTTAAGGCGGATGTGTCAACAGCGGCAATGTCAACCGGATTTGATTCAGCTAAAACCTCTTTATTTTCATCAGGATTCGCTTCTTTTTTTGACAGCTTTTTTTCCACGGGCATGAAAACTCTTACTGTATCGCTTGCACTTCCGGCTTTATCAATATAAACCATTTGCATTCCCTGCTTGTCTTTTTCGTTCGAAATCCTCGTTATACCGGAAGGGGGAATCTGTGGAGTTTCATTCAGAGTTGGGGTTTCAACAAGAGCCACTTTATTCTTGACAGGAGTGTCCTGACTAACAGTCACAGTAGAATTGTTTTGAAGAATCGAAGAGTCTTTTACAACATTTGCCAGCATGCTTGAGAAAGGATCTTCTTTTGCTTTTGGTGGTGTGGCAACAGGAACTGTTGCATTACCAGTACCCGCATAAACTATAGAAAGCGACTGCATATCAAAAAGTCCCCAGCCTTTTTCTCCAAAATCCTTTAAAAGAAAGCCTTCATTGCTTTTGTCAACAGAAACCTTATAACCAGTTTCCGGGTATTCGTTTCTTGGAAAGCCAACAATCAACTGGTAATCTCCACTGGCAAGGTTGGGAAGAATTACATAACCAGCAGCAGAGGAACTAATTAATTTATTATTTAAGCGGACATAGAAAGGCTGCCCATTATCCGTTTGAAGGTAAATGAAATGTTTTTGCTGTGCCTTAGCGGATAAAGCACTAAAGCTTACTAAACAAATGACAACAAATCGTTTTAATCTGGACAAATACATAGTAGCAAATCTATTTAATATAATAGTATAATCTTTCCTTCAGGAAAAATATGTTCTTTTTACATGAGGAGAATAACTTTTGTAGATATTTAAAAATAATTTAGGAAAAAGGATTATAGTAGGTGGGGCTCTTCACGAACCGGTATAAGTATTGTCTTCCCTCCGGAATAATATATTAGCTTTTGTAAACGTTCCCTGGCTCAGATTCCTGTTTTCAGAAACCGATGATATGTAAAAATCTTGTCTTCAGAAAAAGATGTTCTTTTTTCAGGATGGGAAGTACTTTTGTGGAAATATAAAAATAATTTATGAAAAAGATCATTCTGGCAATTTTACTACTCAGTTCTCTTGTAAATGCGCACGGGCAGCAGGATCAGAACGAGGCAGATACAGCCTGGAAACACATTTACCGGGGAACTTATCCAAAAATCAATAACCTGGTTCATACAAAATTGGACGTTAGTTTCGATTATGACAAGCAGTGGATGCATGGAAAAGAATGGGTTACGCTGCAACCCCATTTTTATAATACGGATTCCCTGACTCTTGATGCGAAAGGAATGGAAATAAAAGAAATAGCCATGATGAAAGGCGCATCCAAAATCCCTTTAAAGTACAGTTATGATAATATGCAGTTAAGGATTACGCTTGACAGGCCATACAAAAAGGAAGAAAAATACACCGTGTACCTTGATTATATTTCCAAACCAAATGAATTAAAGTTGGAAGGAAGCGCAGCCATTTCGGAAGCGAAAGGATTATACTTCATTAATCCGAAAGGAGAATCTGATGAACATGTAGAAATCTGGACGCAGGGAGAAACAGAATCAAACAGTGCCTGGTTTCCCACAATCGACAAGCCTGATCAAAAAACAACTCAGGAAATTTCAATGACCGTTCCATCGAAATATGTAACGCTCAGCAACGGCTTGCTTGTAAACCAAAAGAAAAATGCGAATGGAACAAGAACGGATACCTGGAAAATGGATTTGCCCAATTCTCCTTACCTGTTTTTCATGGGTGTTGGAGATTATGTAATTGTGAAAGACAAATACAAATCCATGGATGTAAATTATTTTGTCGAGAAAGAATACGCGTCTGTTGCTAAAAAAATCTTTGGAGAAACACCGGCGATGATCGGTTTTTATGAAAAAATAACGGGAGTGCCTTACGTTTGGCCAAAATATGACCAGATTGTTGGGCGCGAATATGTTAGCGGAGCGATGGAAAATACTACCGCAACGCTTCACCAGGATGGCGCTTATCAGAATGCTCGGCAATTGGTTGATGGAAACGCATGGGAAAGTGTCATCGCGCATGAGTTGTTTCACCACTGGTTTGGAGATCTTGTAACTACGGAAAGCTGGAGCAACATTACCGTGAACGAATCATTTGCGAACTATAGCCAATATTTATGGGACCAATTCCGGCATGGGCAAGACGTTGCGGAGGACAATGCTTTCCAGGAAATGGAGGGTTATTTGCAAAGTGGCAGCGATGACAAGAATTTAGTGAGATTCTACTATAAAAACCGCGAAGATGTTTTTGATGCGGTAAGCTACAATAAAGGCGGCCGCATTTTAAACATGCTCAGAAATTATGTAGGTGACTCTGCTTTTTTCAAATCGTTGAATAAATACCTTAACAACAACAAATTTAAACCAGCTGAAGCACAGCAGTTACGTCTTGCTTTTGAAGACATAACTGGCCAGGATCTTAATTGGTTTTGGAATCAGTGGTATTATGGAAGCGGCCAACCTGATTTTAACATCAGTTATGATTATGGCAATGGGAAAGCGCGGGTTATCATAAATCAGCAACAAAATACAGGAAAGATCTTTAAAGTCCCGACAACCATTGATGTCTATAGTGAGGGGAACCATAAAAAAAGTTACAAAGTGTGGCTTGAAAACGCGGCGGATACTTTTTATTTCCCAAGCGCCGCACGGCCCTCATTCATTAATGTGGATGCTGACAAGGTTTTGCTCTGCAGGAAAACTGACAATAAAACCGCCGAAGAATTCTTACAACAATTAAAATATGCCCCAAAATATCTTGATCGCCGGGAAGCGCTGGAATATTTTGCAAAGAACAAATCAAACGAATTGGCAAACGGCTTAAGCGATAAGTATTCGGGGATCCGCCTGTTTACTCTTGAAAAAATTGACGAGGGAAAAAGCTATTCGGTTCCAGGCGTTCTTTCTACGATCGAACAGATAGCAGAAAAAGATCCTAATAAAAAAGTGCAGGCCAAAGCCCTTGAAATATTAGCGAAACAGGGTGACAAAAAATATCAATCTTTGTTTTCAAAATTCGTTAATGATTCCTCTTATTCAGTTTCGGGAGCAGCTCTTGAAGGCCTGATCAAGCTTAATTCTACCGATGCTTATTCTTTGGCAAAAAAATACAGCGGAGATGCCAAAGGGAAACTGGGCGAAGTTGTTTCGAAAGTGATCATGGAGAATGGAGCAGAGGAAGATTTCAATACAATCCTTAACAATTTCAAAAATTCCCCGTTATCGCAAACAAAAGTAACCGATGCAATGGCTTTTGGTTCCTATCTCTCTAAGGTCAAAAACCCGGATAATGTGAGGAAAGGCGTCGATGAAATCATGAAATTGAGGAATCAAATTCCTGAACAATACAGGGTTTATATTGACCCGGCTTTTAAGCAGGTTTTCGGAAAAATCAGCACTACGAAAAGAGCGGAAGGAAATGCGAGTTTGGCAAATTACATAGATGGATTACTGAAGTAACCCCGCCATCGAACCAGCTGTTAAAAAAAAATGTAAAAAAGTGCGTTTGCTGGAAAATTTCTGAAATATTTATTCAATGGATCCCCTGCATTTTTTGCGGGGATTTTTTTTTGCAGCATCTGGGGACGAATAAATATAAGAGGGCATTTCAATCTAATCATTTTCCTCGATTCATGACCTATAAAATTTAGATGGCATTTGCAGCTTCGTCCCGAGGGCTTTAGTTCCATCACCTCTAATACGTCTCTTCATTATCTATAGCTGTAAGCCTCTTGTAATTGATGTAACGAATTTCCTTCATTCGCCTTTTTTGAACCCCAAAAATAATCTCTTAACAAAACATTTTGAACTCACTACTAGTACTATAAACGAAATAAGTCGTCTTTATAAGAAACAAATGTAAAATCGGCAAATATTCTGTTCCGCAGGTAGGATTAAAACAGATGTGCTACCAAATGCGAAAGCATGATGAAGGAAATGACTTACAATTATTTAAAAAGTTCTTTTTATTGGTTTTAAACTAAAAACATATTTCTAGCATAAATTTTCTCTAATGTTTAGTTTACCCAGGGGCTGTTTCTACTTTCCCTGCTTTTTTTATCCTTTAATGACCAAAAAATTGATAATCGAAGAATGGCCAATTCAATATTCAAAAATACTTTATCCCTCGAATTATCCGATTATCTCTTACTTTTTTTTTGCTATTGGCTTCCATCCGTTAGCCTGATTCAGTGGTGAAGAAAGGAGATGTATGGATTAGGTGGAAATACTTCTTTTTTGGAGAGCGTAAAGAACAGAAAACAAAATGTCATATCTTTTTTCATCGCGCCCAAAAAGATTGTCTATGTTTTTGTTTCATCTGCGCCGCTATGATTGCATAAAGCAAAAATCAGATAATAAAATAAGTACGTATGGAATCGCGATCTTTCCAGAATAAAATAATGGTCAGCACGATCAGCGCCAAATTACAGAATTTATGTAAAGCCTGAAAAGATCATAAAACCGGTTATGATGGAAATCCACAACAATTTGAAAAATGACGATCTTTTCTTTTTACGAAGATCAACGTCTGGAGAGATTTTGAGAGCAAAAAGGAGGCAACGTCCCATAGTGCAAAATTCCGGTAGCGGAAATGTGATGCCAACATTTTCAAGTATAAAAGAAGCTGCCCGGGTGGTGGAAGTAAATCCAACTTCCATTAATGGTGCATTAACCGGCAAACAAAAAACCTCGGCAGGCTACAAATGGGAATATTTAAAGAAGTAGTTTCTCTTTTTTTACTTAAAGGAGTAGTGATTGCTAATTTCTATTTTTTAAAGAATTCGGTTCATAAGAACCGGATGTGAACAAAAGAAAGTCCATTTAGAAACAGATATTTTACTTTGTTTTTTACCTACCTTTATCAATCAACAATCTTTAGGATTTAAATTTGCTTATGATGAGTGCAACCACTACAAAAAAGATACACGAAGGACGCAACATAAAGCGCTTTCGGGAAATGCTCGGAATTAAGCAGGATGCCCTGGCAGCCGATCTCGGTGACGACTGGAACCAGCAAAAAGTTTCGCTGCTGGAACAAAAGGAAACGATTGATCCTGCACTGCTGCAACAAATATCTTCTGCACTAAAAATACCTGCTGAGGCGATACAGAATTTTGATGAGGAACAGGCTGTGAATTTGATTTCATATACTTTCATCTGATAATGCAATGTTTAATAATCGAGTAGATGTTCTTAATATCAATCCTGTTGATAAACTGATTCAATTGCATGAAGAAAAGATTGCATTGTATGAAAGGATGTTGAAGGAGAAGGATGAGATGATGCAGAGGTTGGAGAGGTTGTTGGAAAAGAATTAAATTAGACGATTTATCTAACTGCTATTTAAATCTAATGGTTGATAAAAAAATCTTACGAATTCTGATCACACAGAAGTTAAAGGATGCTGATGTTCTTGCTGCTAATATGCGTTACTCCTCTGCAATATATTTAGCAGGGTTTGCTCTTGAGATAGCACTAAAACTAAAAATCTGCAAGATCTTCAAGTTTGTTAACGGGTTCCCGGAAAATAAAAGTGAGTTTATTTATTACCAAAATAGTGTAAAAAGTCAACCACTCCTGGCTGGAGCAATAACCCAAATAAGAGACATTAAACATCATGAATTAAATAAATTGCTTTTCTATTCAGGAGCAGAATATAAGGTTAAGTTAACCCTTTTGAGAGAATGGAATTTAATAGTAACTTGGAGTCCTGAAATGAGGTATAGAATTAATAAAATCTTTAAAAGAGATGCACTAGAAAATATTGCTGCAATAAAAACAATTATTGAAAGCATTTTATAAAATTTAAAGAATTATGGCTAAGGGAAATCAACATGTTATACCATTGGGCAATGGCTGGGCTGTGAAAAGAGAAGGCAGCAAAAGATTTACGGTTATTACTGAAACACAAAAAGAGGCTATTACAGTTGCAAGAGGCATAGCAAGAAATAACAAGTCCGAAATAGTTATTCATAGCAGAGATGGCAAAATAAGAGACAAAGATAGCTACGGAAATGACCCTCATCCCCCTATTGATCGGCAATAATAACGACAACCCAAATGGTAATTCGCCGTTTAGTTATTATCCTAAATATACGCTTCTCTCCAAAAACTTTTTAAAAAATACAAAAAACGATTATTTGTCAGTTTACTGACTTTGAATTTTTAGGGATGTACCTTACAATGTTGAGATTGCCACGGCGCAATGGACTTTCTTTTAACCTGGAAAACTTTATAATGCGCCTCGCAACGACGTTCGGAGGGGTAATGACGTTTTAATTACAATGAATTTATGATGGGGTATTAATATAATTTATCCGACAATTAAGGCATCTTTCCCTACCATTTAAAACATAATTACTCCATGTCTTAAGCATGCCATCTTCATGGCATAGCCGTACCATCGCCCACTCAAGTCCGGCATAAGTCCGGCATATCCCGGACTTAACCCGGTATTGTATGCAAGGAAGCCCTTATGAAAACGTATGGGAATAGCGGTTTAGATTGCTGCAAGAGAAGTATATTGGAATTTTGCCGCCGTGGTTGTACTCGCCTGTACCGGTTCATGAAGACACGAACCGTGGCAGAAGAAACCAAATGACTTATCCTGAAATAGGTTTACACAACCTAAGTGTAAAATGTATAACTCAAATGAATTTGTAAGACGAACTTTCTATAGCCTTAAACTAAAACATCAAATGTGCAAAGAGCCTATTTGACATGACCTCTCACTTCGCGATTATGTTGAGAAATATAATCTCAGTTGAAGCAAACAGCAGGATAAAGGAACACTCAACGGTCATTTTCCCCGGAAGGTTGGGATCATCAAATTGGTCTGTATATTTCAGGAAATCAGCAGGTTTTAATTCGATATATTTTCCACAAAATTATAAAAAGACATTTTGTATGTTCCACCTAACCGCGCATTCATTTCATGCACAGTACAAAGAAAACCATAAGGTGGCAACCATGATGCAAAGGGCGTTGGCCGCTGTAAAAGCGCGAAAAACCTTTTAAGGAGATGCTTTGAGAAACCTGAGAAGCGAAAGACTGTTCTGGGCCATACAATTTGTTTAAAGGGTTGATAATTTATTATCTAAACTAAATTTACACAATAAATTCAACATGCCATTGGAGAAAACACACCAACTACCGGCATGAACCGTGTCCCATTACCATCCCCCGCTCGCTCCGCCGCCGCCGCCGCTTCCGCCGCCGAAACCTCCGAAACCACCGCCGCCAAATCCACCGCCGCCGCCACCGAAACCACCACCCCGCCTTCCGCCACCGCCGCCAAGCATATTTCCTAACAGGAACCACGGCAATGCGCCGCCCAGGAAGCTTTTCGATCCTTTCCGGCTCATGTAGGAGCCACCGCCGCCACCGCCTTTCCCTGAAAATAAAAAGACGATAATGATAAAAAATATCACAAGGGGAATGATTTTCCCGGCCGTCACATTGTTATCCTGGGACCTGGGATTAGCCTTGTACTCTCCGGCAGCCGCCTGAATGACGGCATCTACCGCATTATCAAGACCAGCATAATAATCATTGTTTTTAAAGAAAGGAATCATCCTTTCATCTATGATTTGCTTGGCGAGTATATCGGGCAAAACGCCTTCCATGCCATAGCCGGTTTCTATCCTTGCTTTATGATCGCCTTTGGAAACGAGGATCACTACTCCATTATTTTTCCCCTTAGTTCCAATCCCCCAATCGCGCAAATATTTCAGCGCTACTTCAGCGATGTCGTTTCCCTCGAGGCTGGGAACGGTGATGATCACGATCGCCGAAGAGGTTGAGTCGTTATAATTTCTGAGCTTCTGTTCCAATGCCTGTTTCTGGAAAGGAGCAAGCAACCCTGCAAAATCATTTACTGCCATTGGCGGGTTTGGCTTACTCTCAATTTTCTGCGCGAAAAGGGATTGATAACCAGTAAACAGCAAGAGCAGTAAAAATATTTTTTTCATGGAATGAGAAGTTGAAAGATGTTAATGGCCAAAAATGATCTCGTCAGGAAGTTCATTTTTATCAACATCCTTATCATAGGGAAAATGCACTTTCAATGCTTCCCCAATTTTATAAATTGATGAAGTCATACCAGCCACAACGCTTTCCTTACTGAATACAGACAAAATCTCTTTTACGGTATGGTTCCAGTACTTCTGACCTGTCGCCTCGTGAATTCCCTTATCGGCGAAAATGGCCAGTTGCCTGTCTTTTATGGCTATGTAAAAAAGGACGCCATTGCGCAATTCAGTTTTTTCCATTTGCAAATTGGCAAACAGTTCTGTTGCCCGGTCAAGCGCGTCAACATATTTGCAGCGGCTTTCCACAAAAACCCGGATCTCGCCACTGGTTTGCCTTTCGGCTTCCTGAATGGATTGAACGATCTTGTCGTTTTCCTCTTTGGAAAAAAGCGGTTTTTTGCGCGAGAATCGCCACATGATTGTTGCCGTTTATTTGATGTTGAATTGAATGTCCGGATTCTTTTCAGTACCCACATCCGCTTTGTAATAAGGTTTCACCGGATAACCGAGAATGCGCGCGAAAATATTATTAGGAAACAGTTTCACTTTCAGGTTATAGTTGTTTACCGTTGTATTATAATCACGGCGGGCTACATTGATGCGGTTTTCAGTTCCTTCGATCTGTGCCTGAAAATCCTGGAATGCCTTGGTGGTTTTTAAATCGGGATAAGCTTCCGCGACTGCCATTAAACGGCTAAAAGAGCCTTGCAACTGTGCCTGTGCCTGTTGGTATTGTTGAAGACTCGCCGAATCGTTTACATCAACCCTTACGGAAGTTGCCCTTGACCGGGCTTCAATCACATCTTTCAATGTTGATTTTTCAAAATTAGCGGAACCCTCGATGGTTTTTACCACGCTGGCATATAAATCATTCCGACGCTGATAATTCGTTTCAACGTTGCTCCAGCCGTTTTGAACCTGCTGGTCTGCTGTGGCAAGGCCTCTTTGCTGGTTGCATCCCCAAAAAAACAGGATCACTATGATACCCAAAACAATTAGAAGCAAAGGACTACGTTTCATTTTTAATGTTTTTTATTTTGACAAATGTAACTATCAATTAAGAATTATTGATGGGTGCATTTTAAATTGATGCATGATCGCACTGCCGAAAAATTAAAATGAATGTATTTTAACCAATCGCTTTTATTCCCGGCAATTCTTTACCTTCAAAATATTCAAGCAAAGCGCCACCGCCTGTGGATACATAACTCACTTCATCAGCCAGTCCAAATTCATTGACCGCTGCCACACTGTCGCCTCCGCCTACAAGGCTATAAGCACCGTTTTTAGTCGCCTCCGCAATCGCTTCCGCTATGGCTTTTGTGCCCGCCTGGAATTTTTTCATTTCAAAAACACCCATTGGGCCGTTCCACAAAATAATTTTGCTTTCGAGAATGGTTTTGGTAAAAAGTTTTATGGATTCCGGACCGATATCTAATCCCATCCAGCCTTTTCCAATGTGATCGTTGTCAACCGTTTTGGTATCGGCCTCTTCAGAGAATTTATCGGCGACAACGGAATCTACAGGCAGAAGAAATGCCACATTTTGTTCTTTTGCTTTTATAAGAATTTCGTTGGCAAGATTTAATTTATCTTCTTCGCACAGGCTGTTTCCAATTTCTTTTCCCTGGGCTTTTAAAAAGGTATAAGCCATGCCGCCGCCAATGATAATGTTGTTTGCTTTCTTCAATAAATTTTCTATGATGTCAATTTTATCCGAAACTTTCGCTCCGCCGAGAATAGCGGTAAAAGGTTTTTCAGCACTATTCAAAACCTTGTTGGCATTGGACACTTCCGCATTCATCAGCAATCCAAACATTTTTTTATCAGCCGGGAAATATTGGGCGATTACGGCTGTGGAAGCATGAGCACGGTGGGCGGTGCCGAAGGCATCATTCACATATACATCACCAAGCTCACTCAATTGTTTCGCGAAAGCTTCATCACCTTTTTCCTCTTCTTTATGAAAGCGAAGATTTTCCAATAACAGCACTTCTCCGGGTTTCAGTTCCTTTGCTTTTTCCTGAGCTTCGGGGCCTACGCAATCATTTGAAAATAAAACCTGAACTCCCGGCAACAACTCTTTTAAATGTGGGATCAAATGCTTCAATGAAAATTTTTCTTCCGGACCGCCTTTTGGTCTACCTAAATGAGACATTACAATAACACTTCCGTCATCGTCAAGAATTTTTTTGATGGTTGGAATGGCGGCACGCATTCTTGTATCGTCAGTGATATGGAAATGATCATCTAGGGGCACATTAAAATCTACGCGCACCAGTGCTTTTTCGTTTTTGAAGTTGTGTTGGGAAAATTGGCTCATTGTTTTGCTATTATGTCTTTTATGTCTTTATTACAATCAGTTTATGAACGGGTTTCTTTTTAAAAATTCAGTAAAGAATTTACAGGTTTCAAATTTAAGATTTGTATTTTAAAACAGGAATTGTTTTAACGCGAAGGCTCTGAATCTTAATTGCCACGGAGCGAATCAGAAAGAGTTTTATTAAGTACTTCATTACCCCGTTTTCAGAAAAATGCGACTGCTTTCTTTCAACAATCGGATAAAGAATCTCTTATCGCAAAGGCACTAAGCACACCAGGTAAGTCCAAAGAAAATTCTTCGAAAAAAGTTCGTTTGCTGGCAAAAAAGATTCGCCTCCGGATATAGTTCGCGCCGGCAAAAAGCTCAAAAAAAGTCAGTTTGTTGAAAAGGAAGGAAGGAAGAAAAAATCTTAAAACAAAAAGCCGGCCTTCTTCTTTTTTTAAAAAATAAAAACGCATTTTCATTTATTATCCTACTATATTTGTAGGATATTAAATGAAAAAGTTTTCTCCCATACTTCAAAGCGGCTTTATTGCATTTTCAATTTGCCGTTGTATGCCGTAAGGCATCTTCCTTCACCATATCATTTAACAAGTAAATCTATCCTTCGGGAAAACATTCCTAATTTTAATTTTTTATTTTATAAACAATTTTTATGAGCAATCAACATTTTGAAACTTTACAACAACATGCGGGACAGGAAGCAGATCCTACAACAGGAGCGCGCGCAGTGCCAATATACCAAACTACTTCCTTTGTTTTTAACAGTTCAGAGCATGGTGCGAACCTTTTCGCATTGAAGGAATTCGGGAATATTTATACGCGCATTATGAATCCCACCACCGATGTTTTTGAAAAAAGAGTTGCGGCGCTGGAAGGCGGTGTGGCAGCATTGGCGGTAGCTTCAGGCATGGCGGCCCAATTCATCGCGCTGAATAATATCCTGGAAGCAGGTGACAATTTCATCACCAGTTCTTTCTTATATGGTGGAACCTACAACCAGTTTAAAGTATCTTTTAAAAGGCTCGGAATTGAAGCAAGATTTGCAGATGGGGACAATTCGGAAAGCATTGAAAAATTGATCGACGAAAAAACAAAAGCGATTTTTGTTGAAACCATCGGCAATCCCGATTTCAGCATTCCTGATTTTGACAAGATCGCCGCAGTGGCGAAAAAACATGATTTGCCGTTGATTGTTGACAATACTTTTGGTGCGGCGGGATTTCTTTTTCGTCCGCTGGAACATGGCGCCCACGTTGTTGTTCAGGCGGCAACAAAATGGATTGGCGGCCACGGAAACAGCATTGGCGGCGTTATTGTTGATGGAGGAAATTACAACTGGGGAAATGGAAAATACAAAGCTTTTTCAGAACCGTCAGAAGGCTATCATGGCCTGGTGTTCAATGATGTTTTCGGAAGCAAAGGCCCTTTTGGAAACATTCAATTTAGTATCCGGGCCCGTGTGGAAGGATTACGTGATTTTGGTCCTGCTCTTTCTCCATTCAATTCGTTCCTGCTTTTGCAAGGTTTGGAAACTTTGTCCCTGCGGGTGGAACGTCATGTTCAAAACACGTTGGCGCTGGCTCAATGGCTTGAAAAGCATCCGAATGTAGAAAAGGTCAATTATCCGGGTTTGGAAAGCAGTCCACATCATGCAAATGCAAAAAAATATTTGAAACGCGGTGCCGGCGCCGTTCTTTCTTTCGAGATAAAAGGCGGAAAAGAGAATGCCACACGCTTTGTTGATAGTTTGAAACTCACAAGTCACCTGGCGAATGTGGGCGACACGAAAACACTGATCATTCAACCGGCAGCAACTACCCATCAACAGTTAAGCGATGCGGACCAATTATCTGCAGGAGTTACGCCAGCGCAGTTGAGAGTATCGGTGGGCATTGAACACATTGATGATATTAAAGCGGATTTTCAACAAGCTTTCCAGAAAGTTTTTTCAAAAGAAGAAGAAAAAGAATTCGCGTAAACGTTCCTTTGACAGCGCATGCCGGTTCGTGGAGACACGAACCGGAGCACGCTACGTTTACTTTCAATCGCCTTCCCCTTGATGTGGAAGGCGATTGTTATTTTTGCCTTTTTTAAAACGATAATAGCCTTGCCCTACAGTTTGTTTCATTACGATAAGCCTTTCACCCTTGAATGCGGATACACCTTGCCCTCCTATCATCTTGCCTATACAACTTATGGTTCTCTCAACCCGGAAAAAGATAATGTTGTGTGGATCTTTCATGCCCTCACTGCCAACAGCGAGGCTGCAGATTGGTGGCCGGGGCTTGTTGGCAGCGGAAAATTTTTTGATCCTGAAAAATATTTTATCATCTGCGTGAACATGCCGGGGAGCTGCTATGGAAGCATCGGGCCCTTGGATGAAAAACCTCTTGCAAACGAACTTTTTTTGCATGATTTTCCTTTTTTTGTTCCAAAGGATATGGTTCGTTCCTATCAACCGTTGCGTGAATTTCTTGGGATAGAAAAAATAAAAATCGGCATCGGCGGTTCCATGGGGGGCCAGCAATTGCTCGAATGGGCGGTTGAGGAACCGGACCTGTTTGAATTCATTTTTCCCATTGCCACCAACGCGCGCCATTCAGCCTGGGGCATCGCTTTCAATGCCGCGCAAAGAATGTGTATTGAGGCTGATTGCACATGGAAAGAAAAAAATCCGGAAGCCGGCATCGCTGGCATGAAAGCGGCAAGGAGCGTAGCTTTGCTGTCCTACAGGAATTATGAAACCTATCATGCAAGCCAGAGCGAACACCAGATGGATAAGATTTCGGATTACAAAAGCGAGTCGTACCAGAAATACCAGGGAGAAAAACTGGCGCGAAGATTTAACGCTTTCAGTTATTATTTTTTAAGCAAGGGAATGGATTCTCACAATGTGGGCCGGGGCCGGACTAGCATTGAAAACGCCTTGCAAAAAATCCGTGCGAAAACGCTTTCCATCGGCATTCGCAGCGATATTCTTTTTCCTGCAAGCGAGCAAATGTTTCTTGCCAAACATATTCCGGATGCAAAATTCGTAGCCATTGATTCTTTGTATGGGCATGATGGCTTCCTGCTTGAATTTGAACAGATTGAAGAGATCATTAGTAATTTTTTACAAGTTTCAAACCTATAGTGTTTACAAGGAAAAGGCTTCTAGTATTTGGGGCTTATAAATTTTTTGCAAAAATTAAAACTCACTGCTCAACGCGAAAACCGGCTTGCGATACATCCACTGTCCGCTTGTAAAATCCGGAAATTCAACCGTTTGATTCCCTAAATCAATCGACTGTTCGCTCAGTGGAGTGATCACACTGTAAACAGCAGCATCATAGACATCCATGGGTGTTGCCACTTTTCTTTTTATGGATTCCACAAAGGCGTGAATCACAAAAAAATCCATTCCGCCATGACCGGCGCCGGCGGTTTCCTTGCTCCATCTTGCCCAAAGGGGATGGTCATATTTTTCCAACCAGGATTGCGCGGGATCCCATTGATCGTTTTTAGCAGACTTATCCTGGATGTAAATGCTCTTATTAATATCCATCCATAATCCTTCTGTTCCCTGCACCCGAAAACCCAGCGAATAAGGTCGTGGGGAATTGGTATCATGTTGCAGCAAAACGGTTTCTCCATTGGCGCAGTTGATAGAAGTAGTGATGACGTCTCCCGCTTTGAATTTCACTTTGGCATTGGGATGATTTTCGCCACCGGCAGAAACCACATGATTGTGCAAGCCTCGTGCTTTCGAAGAGAACGAACAAAGAGAGGTAAAACGGTTGCCACGATTAATATCGACGTATTGAGCAATTGGTCCGATTCCGTGTGTTGGATACAAATCACCGTTTCTATGAACGGAATGTTCTGTGCGCCATCGGGCTTCCGAAAATCCTTTTTCACCAAATTCAACACCATGACCATACATGTGAATTCCATCATTGAATAACACTTCCCGTAAATCGTGCTGATAACCGCCCTGAAGGTGAATTATTTCGCCAAACAATCCTTGCCTGACCATATTTAAAACGGCCATTACATCGCGGCGATAACATACATTTTCAAGCATCATCACGTGGGCCTTATTTTTCTCAGCAGCTTTCACCACATCCCAATGATCCTGAAGCGTAATTCCAAGAATCACTTCTGTGGCTACATATTTTATTCCGGCGTCCAAAGCGCCAAGAATCATCGGCTTATGCCATTCCCATGGAGTGGCAATAATTACCCCATCCAGCTTTTCATTCTCCACCATTTTCTTCCATGCATAATCGTCACCGCTATAAACTTGCGGCATTTTTTTTCCACTCTTCGCGATCATGTCTTTCGATTCATTTATGACCCGGTCATCTACGTCTGAAATACAAATCACCTCCACATCTTCGCGCCTCAAAAGCAGATCCAAATGGTTTTTGCCTCTGGCTCCAACACCAATAATGGCAAGCCTTACTTTAGACCCAGCAGTTTTACCGGCGAAAATATTGGTTGTTGGAAAAAAGGAAAATGAAATGCCGGCAAGAGTGGTGTTTTTAATAAAATCCTTTCTGTTCATGAATAAAAATTAAAATGGATTTGGTTAAAATGAGAAATCAAATATAAACAACTTCAGATCGAATGAGGTTTGGCAACTATTCAGAAGTAATTCAAAATTTAAAATATCAATAAAGGTTGTCACGCTTCCGTTCCGGAGAAAATCTGCCTTGCCCTAAAACCCTTAAGTTTGTTTTCTAAAATAATGCAATGATCCCCTGGGAAGTACTTCTTGCGGAATATGGCCTGGAAATTCAAAATTCAAAAATTGAACCGATAGAGAATGGCCTGATCAATTCAACCTGGCGGGTAGTAAGCGGTGGTCAGGAATTTATTTTGCAAAAAGTAAATCATTCAGTGTTCAGGAAGCCCCAAGCAATTGCCTATAACACAAGATTGATAGCGGATTATTTATTGAAACATGCGCCGGATTATTTGTTTATATCTCCTATAAAAACAAAGCGGGGCGAAGAAATGGTTCACATAGACGGCGGTTTTTTCCGGCTCTTTCCTTTTGTAAAAAATTCACATACCATCCATTTCGCGGAATATCCGGAACAGGCTTTTGAAGCGGCAAAAAAGTTCGGGGAATTCACACGTTTGCTGGAAGATTTTCCAATTGAAAAATTGCAAACAACCCTGCCTGATTTCCACAATCTTTCTTTACGGTTTTTACAATTTGAAGAAGCCTTGAAATCCGGCAATCAAGCCCGCTTGCAGCAGTCAAAAGAATTGATACGGTTCATAAAAGAAAATAAAAGTATCGTCGGCACTTATGAAAGCATTTTGCACAATCTCTCATTCAAGCTGCGGGTTACTCATCATGACACAAAAATAAGCAACATCCTTTTTGATCCTTTGGGCAAAGCATTGTGTGTAATTGACCTGGACACTGTAATGCCCGGGCATTTTATCAGCGATATGGGCGACATGATGAGAACCTATCTCTCACCGGCAAACGAAGAAGAAAAGGATTTTTCGAAGATTGAGATCAGGAGCGAATTTTTGAAGGCAATCCGCGATGGCTATATGGCCGGGATGCAAAATGGCTTGAGCAAAGAGGAGCAATCTCATTTTCTATTTTCCGGAAAATTTATGATTTACATGCAGGCTATCCGTTTTCTAACCGATTATTTAAACAATGATATCTATTATGGAAGCAAATATGAAGGCCATAATTTTATAAGAGCGGGCAACCAGGTGGTTTTACTGAAAAAGCTGACGGAAAGCGCGTGACGGGCATTTGTGGATCAACATAAAAAATCTTTAAAAAAAGTACGTTTGCCACCGGCTTTCCGGATAAAAAACAACTTTTCACTATCGAAGTGTCAACGCTCTCAAAAGCCTTTTTTTCTTCCATACTTTTGAAATAAAAAAATCTGTAAAAAAGGTTCGTTTACTAACAGCATTTTCATTAAAAAATGACTTCTGAAACTCTTAAAAAAGGTACGTTTACTAACAGCTTTTATTTATGATCTCCTTTAAAAATTCTTTAAAAAAAGTTCGTTTGCTAATGATTTTTCCGGCAAAAAAAAGATGGGCAAAAAAAATAACTATAACCTGGCACTGATGGTGCTTGATTATAGTTATTTAAAGAAGGATGAGAAATCAGGCAAAATTATTTTTGCACTTCGCCTTTCATTTGATCGCATTTTAAAGTTAGCTGCATAATTTGACCGCCACCGGGAGGATGACCAAAACCCCAGACAGACACGTATAATTTGCCGTCAGGTCCAAAAGTCATTGCCGTAGGGAAATTCAATCCTGAAACGATTATTTTCCTTGATCCGGATGGATCCACTCTCACGATATCTCCGGTTCCGGGTGTTGGAAATGGATTGTTTGTAGTCATTTCAAGAACATACAGGCCACCAAGCTGATCGAAGGCCACTCCCAGAACCATATTAAATCCCTTTTGATAAACGCTGATCTGCCCATTGGGGGTTATTTTGTAAATGGCGGAACCTCCGGGAGGCGCAGGAAAGGTATCGAGGTTGCCAACATAAAAATTGCCGTTATGAAAGGTCATGGCAGTGGGAACAATATGTCCGTAGGTAGCTGAAATATCGATAACCCGGTTAATGTTTCCAGAGGTGCTAATTCTGTCCAGTTCGCCATGATTGGGCTCCAGGGCATAGAGGCTTCCATTTACATTCAGCATACTGTACCAATCGCCATCTGGTTCAAAATCAGGAATATCGGGCCTGGCAACAGGATTTGCCTTTATGAAGGCACTAAGATCAGCCACCATAGTCCAGCTCTTGTCGGCATTGACTCTAAAAATGCCGTTAGGTATGGTTGGAACTCCGTGGGAACATCCGGCCCCTGCCAGTAATCCGTAAAGGGTATGGCCTACAAATGCTACATCGGAAACCCCACTAATCTCTCCGGTTGCGGTTTGATCGGAAGGAAGGTTTGCTACCCATGTGGTGCGGTTTCCTGAATTATCAATCCTTGAGATCCGGGAGCCATCCACGCTTCCGGTATAGGGTCCCACCTCACCAACCTGCTGGCAATCTGTGGAGGAATTTGAACCTCCGATTCCCCCTTCAGCCACATACAAATTTCCATCCGGACCAAATTTTAATCCCCGGGGATTATTCAGTCCAGTGGCAAATACTTTTGAGGTTACAACAACGGAATCATCCCCGCCACAAAAACCAGGTGGAAAATTTTTTTTACACGAAATAAAAAAGAAGGTCACGATGAGAGTCGCGGTGATTTGAAAAATGATTTTTGTTTTCATGATTAGCGTGATTAAAATTTTTAAAAAAAGTTTCATGATTTACCGAATCATATGATGCTTGCTAAAATCAATGCGGCGGCTCGCTGCGGCAGTGCAGGTTAATGAAGTAAGTGTTTACATTATAGTAATAATTTTGCATGGCAAAATAATTTTGAGAGCGTTTCCTGCAATCAATTTTTAGCATGAAGAAGTAGAAAGTTCTGCTCTGCTTCGCAGAAAATAGAAATTGGAAATATTCCTGTAGTAAGAGAGGGGTTGGCGCCTATCCTGATGGTTCTTTCACGGTTTCCATCAGGATGAATCAGTTTCACAAAACTAATCAGATGGAAATAGAAAAAAGCGTAAAGCTGTTTTTAATTTGTCATCGCTCCATCATTTTACCATAAACCTAAACCATTCAAACTTCTGGGATTTAAAGTTGGAAAGTTATAGGCTATCTTGTAAACTTTATAAAAAGGAATGAGTTTTGCTCATATCTAATTTAGTTTTATCATAGCTCATTTCTGTAGTGCAGGTGCAGCATTTTCAATTGAGGCACTGCCTGTCTTTTTATTTACCCAATCTTGCCATCGAATAACTCTATGAGAAATTTATAATCCAAAAAGAAGCAACTTTCTTATCCCTTCTTTCAATAAAAAGGTTTAAACATTGGACTTATAGATGAATGCACAATTCAATTCAAAGCTTTACCGGCCTTCGATTAAACGGACCTTTTTTTTCCTGGCAATTTCAATATTTCCCGGGTTCCTTTCAGCGCAACAAAAGAATGCCGGTTTAAGTGGGAAAGAAGTTACGCTTAACAACTGCATTCATTATGCTTTGGAGCATAATCCTGATCTCAAAAACGCGCGACTCAACGAGGCAATTACTGAAGCAACCATCAAAACAAAGCTTGCGGATTGGTATCCGCAGATCAATTTCAACTACAGCTTTCAACACAATTTTTCACTTCCGGCAATTCAATTCAATGGGAACATCACTCAATCCGGTTCTGTAAACACTTCCGGAATAGCATTTGGTGCCACCCAAAATATTTTTAATCGGGACGTATTGCTGGCTTCCAGAACTGCACGCGACGTTCGCATTCAAGCCCATCAAAACACTTCTGAACAGAATATTAATCTGGCCGCCCAGGTGAGCAAGGCATTTTATGACGTGATCCTGACCATGCAGCAGTTGAAAGTTACGGAGGAAGACATTGTGCGTACAGATCAAAGTCTGAAAGATGCTTTTTACCAGTATCAAAGTGGGATTGTTGATAAAACTGACTATAAAAGGGCCGCCATCGCCTTGAACAATGCAAAAGCACAGAAAAAATTCGGGGATGAATCTCTGAAAGCCAAATATTCCTACCTAAAGCAACTAATGGGATTTCCTGATTCGGGACAATTGGCTCTGGCTTACGACACCTTGCAAATGCAAAGAGAAATTTTTATTGACACCCTGCAAACCGTAACCTATGACAAGAGAATTGAAGTACGGATCCTTGAAACTCAAAAAACCCTGCAACAATACAATCTTCAATATTATAAATGGGCGTTTTTGCCTGACGTTTCCGCATACGGGAATTACAATCTTAATTTTCTAAATAATCAGTTTTCGAAATTATACAATGAAAGTTTCCCTAACTCATATATTGGTCTTTTGTTCTCGATCCCCATCTTTCAGGGCGCGAAACGCACGCAACAGATAAAAATCGCCCGACTCCAAATTTCACAGGCAGAAAATGCCATTACGAGTTTTAAAAACCAGATAAACACTCAGTTTCAACAAGCAATGACGACTTACAAAAGCAATCTCTATAATTATTTTACCCTGAAAGAAAACCTGGCGCTGGCCAATGAGGTGTATGAGGTGATCCGGCTGCAATACCGATCGGGAGTGAAAGCCTATCTGGATGTGATTACGGCTGAAACGGATCTGAGAACCGCGCAGTTCAATTATTATAATGCATTGTACCAGGTGCTTTCGAACAAAATAGATGTTGAACAGGCGTTGGGAAACATTGTTTATTAAAAAAGAATCAGTATGAAATGCAATCGGGATCCTATTTTTCTTTTTTGCGCTTTTCTTTTTGCGTTGGCATCCTGCGGTGATAAAAAACCGCAGCAGCAAGGGCCACCGCCTGCTGTGCCTGTGACTTTAGCAACTGTTGCATCAGGCACGTCTGTTTATTATGATGCATATCCGGCAACCATAAACGCGCTCGATGAAATAAAGATTCTGCCTCAGGTTAGCGGTTATATTACCGGCATTTATTTTAAAGACGGCCAAAGGATACGCAAAGGAGAGAAGTTGTACTCCATCGACGCGGAAGTTTACAGAGCGAATTATCAACAGGCAATTGCTAATCTCCAGGTGCAGCAATCCAATTTGATCAAGGCGCAAAAAGACGCTGATCGATATCATGAACTTGACAAGCATGATGCCATTGCCAAACAACAGGTAGATTATGCGGATGCCGCCCTCGATGCTTCGAAAAAACAAGTTGCAGCCGCTAAAGCCAACGTAGCAAGTGTTCAATCAAATGTCAGTTTTGCAACCATTTATGCGCCGCTATCCGGAACAATAGGAATTTCGCAAGTAAAAAAAGGAACTTCGGTTGTGGCGGGACAAACAGTTTTAAATACCGTTTCAACCGATAATCCCATTGCAGTTGATTTTCCGGTTGATCAAAAAAATATTTACCGGTTCATTGAACTGCAGCAAAAAGGAACCAATGAGGCGGATTCTGTTTTTACCATTGCTTTCGGCAATGAGATATATCCCTATCCAGGAAACATCGGTTTGATCGACAGAGCCGTTGATCCTCAAACAGGAACGATAAAAGTAAGGCTGATTTTTCCGAATGAAAAAGGAATGCTGAAACCGGGAATGAACACGACAGTCAGGGTGAAAAGCAGTTCAGGAAGATCGATAATCATTCCCCACAAGGCAGTAACCGAGCAGTTGGGAGAATATTATGTGTATGTGCTGGGTGACAGCTCGAAAGTTTCACAACGCCAGCTTGAACTGGGCAGAACGATTGGAGACAGTGTTATCGTTTATTCCGGATTGAATGATGGAGATAAAATTGTAGTCGAGGGAATTCAGAATTTACACCAGGGAACGCTGGTAACGACCCAGGCTCCCGCATCGAAACCGTCCAACAAATAAAAAAATTTAACGCGTTCAAAGCTTATACTCATGATCGCCGAAACATTCATAAAACGTCCCGTAACCGCGATTGTCATTTCAATTGTGATCGTACTAGTGGGTATTATCTCTTTGACCAATTTACCAATTGCGCAGTATCCGAATATTTCTCCACCAAGCGTTTCCGTTTCTGCAACCTTCACGGGGGCGGATGCACAAACGGTAGAGCAAACCACCACGACGCCCATGGAGACGCAAATAAACGGGTCACCGGGAATGACTTACCTTTCAAGTACGAGTACGGCGAATGGTCAAAGTTCCATCAGTGTAACGTATGACGTAGGAACCGATGTAGATATCGCCGCTGTTGATGTTCAAAACCGTGTGAGTGTAGCGCTCCCTGTTTTGCCAAATGTTGTTCAAAGATTAGGGGTAACGGTTGTAAAACGCAACCCCAGCATCATGGTAGCCCTGGCATTCTTTTCTCCCAAAGGAACTCACGATTCAAAGTTCGTCGGAAACTATGTCAACATTTATGTGCAGGATGCATTAAGGCGGGTAAAAGGCATTGGAGACATACTTTCCCGCGGTGATCAGTTTGGGATGCGCGTATGGCTTAATCCGGAAAAATTGGCCGCTCTAAATATTACTCCTGCAGACGTTTCTACGGCAATTAACGAACAAAACATGGAAATAGCCCCCGGTACCATCGGTGGGAATCCACAGCCTAACACTCAAAGTTTTGAATACAGTGTACTTACCAACAGCCGGATCAATACTGTCGATCAGTTTCAAAATATTATTATACGAACAGATCCGGCTACAGGGAACATTGTTTATTTAAAAGATGTTGCAAGAGTTGAACTTGGAAAATACGATTATGGCAACCATGCTATGGTTAATGGAAAACCGGCAACTTTTCTTTTGATTTACCAGGCCCCGGGCGCCAACGCCCTTGAAACTTACGACGCCCTTCTCGATGCACTCAGCAAACTGAAGCCCACTTTTCCAAGCGACATTGATTACCTGATTCCCCTTGAGACGGTTTCGGTTGTAAAAACATCCATTAAAGAGGTGGTCTTTACGCTCCTGGAGGCATTGACGCTGGTGGTTATCGTGGTTTTTTTATTTCTTCAAAACTGGCGTGCGACACTGATTCCAGTGCTTGCGATCCCTGTTTCTTTGATTGGCACTTTTACTTTCTTTATTATTTTTGGTTTTACTATTAACACCCTTACCCTGTTTGCTTTTGTGCTGGCGATCGGCATTGTGGTTGACGATGCGATCATTGTTGTGGAGGCTGTCCAGCATAATATTGATGCCAATAATTTATCCCCAAAAGACGCCACCAGAAAGGCAATGAGTGAGATCTCCGCGCCTGTAATAGCGATAGCGCTGATCCTCGCATCTGTGTTCGTTCCTGTAGGTTTTATTCCCGGAATTGTCGGGCGGCTTTACCAACAGTTTGCCATTACAATCGCTGTTTCCGTAATCATTTCCGCATTTGTGGCGCTTTCCTTAACGCCCGCACTTTGTTCTCTTATGCTCAGGCATTCCAGTGAAGGAAAAATGAATATAGGCCAAAAATTCTTTGCCGCCTTTAATAGCCGCTTTGCTAAAATTACCGCTTCCTACACCCGTGGAGTAGCGCTTTGGGTTAGAAAAGCGCCCTATGTATTGATCATGCTGGTGGTTTTATTTGTTGGCCTGGTTTATCTTTTCAAAAAAAAACCGACAGGTTTTATTCCTCCTGAAGATGAAGGCCGTCTTTATGTAACGTATGAAATGCCCGAAGCCGCTTCCACCACAAGGAGCATTGAAATGATGGACACCATCATGGCACGGATACAATCGCTTCCGGAAGTGAACGTTGTTGGTGGTCTTGCTGGAATCAATATTATTGACTTTTCCAACAAATCGAACGTAGGAACCATGTTTGTTTTGCTAAAGCCCTGGGATGAAAGAAAAGGCAAGGCCCATACTGCACAAAGTGTGCTTGGCCAAATCTATAAAAAAACAGCCGACCTCAAAGAAGCAAGAATTTTAGCTATTTCTCCTCCGGCTGTTCCTGGTTTGGGAAGAACGGCAGGTTTTACCATCGAGCTACAGCAAACGACCAGCACAGATGATATCAAACATTTTTCACAGGTAGTTCAACAATTTGTTGCTGAAGCGAATAAACGGCCGGAAATTGACCGCGCCTTTACCTTCTTCACGGCCAGCACTCCCAGCTATCAGGTGAATGTGGATCGCGACAAGGCAAAACAACTTGGGGTTTCAGTTTCAGACGTTTATACTACCCTGTCAACTTTCCTTGGAAGTTCTTACATCAACGACTTCAATCTTTATGGCAGAAATTTCAGGGTTCTTACCCAGGCGGACAGTGCTTACCGTTCTTCACTCACAGAAATCGGAAAATACTATGTGCGCAACAGCCAGGGAAACATGATTCCATTAAGTTCTCTGACTACAACCCAACTGGTTGAAAACCCTCAATTGATTTCTCACTATAATATCTACAGGTCCATCGAAGTGAATGGTGGCGCAAAGGAAGGTTATAGCAGTGGCCAGGCCTTGCAGGCTTTGCGGGAAACAGCGGCCAAATACCTGCCTGCAGGCTATGGTTATGAATTCTCTGGAATGAGTCTTGAAGAAATAAAGGCAGGAAACAAAACCGTCATGATCTTTTCAATTTCCCTGGTGTTTGTCTTTCTGTTCCTGGCGGCTTTATATGAAAGCTGGTCGGTGCCATTTTCAGTTTTATTCGCTGTTCCCATTGGTGCCCTGGGTTCTATTATTACACTTACTTTGCTTCCCAATTTGACTGATAATATTTACGCGCAGATTGGCCTAATCACCCTGATTGGGCTGGCGGCGAAAAACGCCATCTTAATCGTGGAATTTGCAAAAGAAAGAGTGGATATTGGAATGGGATTAATGAAATCAACCATCCATGCAGTGCGCTTGCGGTTGCGTCCGATCGTCATGACTTCACTTGCTTTTATACTTGGAGTTTTACCACTGGCATTTGCAACGGGCGCAGCAGCGCAATCGCGGAAAACCATTGGCTGGACTGTGTTTGGCGGAATGCTTGCCGCGACAACTCTCGCCATTTTTATAGTTCCCGTTTTATTTGTTTTAATCACAAGGCTCACTTATGGAAAGAAAAAACTTGCAGACCTTCATGCTAATTATAAACCCGGAGAACACAAAGAGCTGGAGGAAACCTGAAACGAGTTATGAGCCTGGAGTTATTTCTTTCTAAGAAAAGGAGGATTGGATTTGGCCATTTTTTTATAAATCCCGCAACTTTCATCATGAGCCCCGGGCAAATATCCGGTGCTCATCAAAAACTCATTTACAATTTCTCCGCCTGTGAATTTGAAAGTGGTTTTAAAAATTTTTACCCATTCCGTCTTTGTTTTGGGATGATGGTGATCGAGCCATTTTTTAAACGAGCCAAATTCCTTTTGAATCTGCAGAATCCTTTTGGCGTTCTCAATCGCCGCATGGATTTTTAAGCGGTTCCTGATGATCCCCGCATCATTCATCAACCTTTCAAAATCCTTTTCGCTGAACGCCGCCACTTTTTTTATGTTGAAATCCTGATACGCTTTTTTGAAATTTTCCTGTTTCTTCAAAATAGTATCCCAACTCAGGCCTGCCTGGTTAATCTCGAGGATTAATCTTTCAAAAAGTTCATTGTCATCATCAATCGGAAATCCATAAAAATTATCATGGTAAACGCGGTGCACATTTGATTTTTCCATCGGCAATACGGCTTCACAGTAACTTGGTTTTTGCATGTTTAAACACTCTTTTAAAAAATGAATTTGCAGGAACAGAGCGGCTGTTCCATTTAGTGAAATTACAGAATAACATGGGTAGCGGTTCAGTGCACAAGAAGGATTTCCTTTAGCAGACGCACTTTTTTCGGAAATTTCTTTTGTAACTACAATCTTCTCTCATGCCACTGGCATTTGTTCACACAATTTGTTTTTTTATTTGGGGCTGTCGCCGACAGATCATTGTTCAGCTACAGTTCCGGCTCTCCGCTGCTATCTTTTTTTGGCCCGACGAAAGCCGGAAAAAAAAGGATATCCGCTACGATCCGGCAGCCCCTCATCGATAGATCATAAATCAGCCACAACAAAAGCGGTGTCCGTACAGAGACACTTCCATCCTAAATGAAATTGTAGGGCGTCTTGTAATTCTCTTACAACTTGATACAGTTCTGGCGCCGGAAAAAAACTCACTACTTGTCATAATTCATAACTCAGAGGAAAGTTTACGGTCAGCAAACAAACTTTTTTACAACATTAATTGTAAAGGACTGCGTTTACAACACCAACCTTTTTTAAACTTTTCTCTTTTTTCATTTAACTCTGCGAAGGTTCTTTGGGTGCCTGGTTCAAATTAACGAAATTTGAAAAAAACATCCCAAACTCACATCAACTCCCATTAACATCAACATGAAAAGGCAATTAACTTCCTGGCACAGCCCATCAGTAAATAAAGAAATGCCCATTGCAACTTATGGAGATTATGGATTTGCCCTTTTGATGATTCCAACAGCCGCTGCAGATTACCTCGAGTATGAACGTTTCGAACTGATTGATTCAATTGCGCAACACATCAATTCCGGGAAAGTGAAAGTTTTCTCTATCAACAGCATGAACAATGAAAGCTGGATGAATGATCAAATGCAGGGAGAACATAAGGCCATCCGCCACAACCAGTTCAATCAATATGTTTTTAATGAAGTGATTCCTTTTATTAAAAACAGTACTTCCAATGAAACGCTGATAATCACATGTGGTGCGAGCTTTGGCGCATTGCACAGCATGAATTTATTTTTAAAAAGGCCCGATATCATTAATGGAACCATTGCCATGAGTGGTGTTTACGACCTGCATGAATACACAAAAGGATTTCATGACGAACAGGTTTATTATAATTCACCCATGAATTACATGCCCGGCCTTGAAGACAATTGGTACATGGAAAACATCCGCAAAAGCAGCCATATTCA
This sequence comes from uncultured Chitinophagaceae bacterium, assembly GCA_963696835.1. GTDB lineage: Bacteria > Bacteroidota > Bacteroidia > Chitinophagales > Chitinophagaceae > Ginsengibacter. Next base: position 29,314 of record CAVOLS010000005.1, read on the forward strand.
TATTCTTTCCGGTAGTGGCGATCATGAAGACCCACACGCCTCCAAAGAATTTTCAAACGTACTGTATAACAAAGGCATTCATCACGAACTGGACATTTGGGGAAATGACATGAAACATGATTGGCCAACATGGAGGGCCATGCTGCCCTACTATATTGAATCGCGATTTCAATGAACCGGAGCAAGCAAGCTAAAACTAATATATGTGTTTCAGATTTTAACCAAGGAAGAATCGGATACAAAATTTCGCATCTTTTCCTTTTTTCGATAATAAAAAGCAAAAAAGGTGCTTAACAATTCTCATTTCTTTTATCCCTTCCCACTATTTTGTAAATTTACCGGATGGAAAAAAAATTATTTCTGCTTGACGCGATGGCGTTGATTTATCGTTCATATTATGCATTGATCCGCAGCCCTATAATTACCACAAAAGGAAAAAACACCAATGCCCAATTTGGTTTCACCAGCACTTTGTTTGATTTGATTAAAAAAGAAAATCCAACTCATCTTGCCGTGGCTTTTGACACGGTTGCTCCTACTGAAAGGCATACAGATTTTGCAGATTACAAAGCACAGCGCCAGGAAGCGCCGGAAGATCTTGTCATTGCCATTCCTGATATAAAAAAAATTATTCAGGGATTCAATTTGCCAGTCGTGGAATGTGATGGTTATGAAGCAGATGATATTATCGGCGCATTGGCGCAGCAGGCGGAAAAAGAAGGCTATGAAGTTTTTATGGTAACGCCCGATAAGGACTTCGGCCAGCTGGTTTCTGAAAAAATTAAGATCTACAAACCCGGCTACCAGGGCGGCAAAGTGGAAATTATGGGTGAAAAAGAGGTGTGCGAAAAATGGGGAATCAAAAACGTAACGCAGGTAATCGATATTCTGGGTTTAATGGGTGATGCAAGTGATAATATACCAGGCATCGCTGGCGTTGGCGAGAAAACCGCTGCCAAATTATTGGCTCAGTACGAAACTCTTGAGAATATTTTGGCGGATGCTGATAACATAAAAGGCGCCTTGGGCGAAAAGATCCGGGCAGGAAAAGAAATGGCGATTTTAAGTAAAAAATTAGCAACAATCATCACTGAGGTTCCCTGCCAGTTTCACGAAGAGGATTTTCGCATTAAAGCCTATGATATTGAAGCATTGAAAGATATTTTCACCGAGCTGGAATTTAAAACTTTGGGTAAAAGGATTCTGGGCGAAGAGTACAATGTTTTTGTTATAGAAAAGACAGTGGTGCAAACTGATCTTTTTGGCAACGCAATGGAAATTCCAATTCCAAAACCGAAGGAAGAAAAGGCGGTTGAAGAGAAGCCGGGACTTATCGCTGAAAAAAATATAAGCAACACGCAGCATGAATATTTTTTGGTTGAAGGTGAAGAAGCGATCTATGAATTGATCAAAAAATTATCCGTTGAAAAGGAGATATCCTTCGATACAGAAACTACAAGCATTGATGCCAATGAGGCGGAGCTCGTTGGCTTAAGTTTTTCCACTAAGCCAGGCGAAGGTTTTTATGTTCCATTGCCTGAAGAGGAAGGATCGGTTCGGAAATCGCTGGAACTTTTCAAGCCTTTGTTCCATGACGAATCAAAGGTGTGGATCGGGCAAAACATCAAGTATGATTTGCTGGTTTTAAAATGGTATGGCATTGAATTAAAAGGAAAAATTTTCGATACAATGCTGGCCCATTATGTGATCGAAAGCGAAGGCCGAAGAAACATGAATTTATTAAGTGCTCAATATCTTGGATATCTTCCCATCAATATTGAAGAACTGATTGGCAAAGGAAAAAGCCAGGTGACCATGCGCGATGTGGAAGTGGAAAAGGTGAAGGAATATGCAGCAGAAGACGCAGATATCACCTTGCAATTGAAACACGCATTTACTCCTGTTTTGAAAGCTAAAAATGTAGAAAGAGTTTTTGAAGAGGTAGAGTCTCCATTGCTAAAAGTCTTGCTGGACATGGAATACGAAGGCGTGAACATAGACACTTGTTTTTTAAACACCTATTCAAAAGAACTGGAAACCGAAGCGAGAAAATGTGAAGAAAGTGTTTTTGAACAAGCGGGAATCAGGTTCAATTTAGCGTCACCAAAACAATTGGGCGAAGTCCTTTTTGTGAAGATGCAGCTGGGCGACAAAATTAAAAAAACCAAAGGCGGCCAGTATGCCACCGGCGAAGACGTTCTTCTTAAGCTTGCAAAAGAAAACCCGATTGTTGAGAACATTTTAAATTTCAGGGAACTCACCAAATTGAAGTCCACCTATGTTGATGCGCTGCCCCAGTTGATCAACAAACGAACTTCGCGTGTGCATACCTGTTATGCTCAGGCAATTGCCGTTACAGGCCGGCTCAGCAGCATCAATCCCAACTTGCAAAACATTCCGGTAAGAACCGAAAGGGGCAGGGAAATAAGAAAAGCGTTCGTGCCTAGGAACAGCGATCATGTAATCATTTCCGCGGATTACTCACAGATAGAATTGCGCATTGTTGCGGCTATAAGCGGCGACCCCACTATGTCAGAAGCATTCCGTCTTGAAAAGGATATACATACCGCCACAGCGGCAAAAGTTTTTGATGTGGAAGAAGAAGATGTAACAAAAGAAATGCGATACAAGGCAAAAAGCGTAAACTTTGGAATCATTTATGGGCAGGGTGCATTCGGCCTTGCCGAGAACCTGGGCATCAGCCGCGCAGAAGCGAAAGAGATCATTGAAAATTATAAAAAGCAGTTTTCCCACATTGAAAAATATATGGAAGAAATGAAACAATTCTGCAAGACTAACGGTTATGTACAAACGCTAATGGGCAGGAAGCGCTGGTTGAAGGATATAAATTCCTCCAACTTCACCGTGAGAGGTTTTGCGGAAAGGAACGCGATCAATTCACCGATCCAGGGAACAGCAGCAGACATGATAAAATTAGCGATGATCGATATTCACAGGGAATTCAAACAACAGGGATTCAAATCAAAAATGATCATGCAGGTTCATGACGAACTCGTTTTTGATGCACACAAATCGGAGGTTGAAACCATAAAACCGATTATCATCTCGTGCATGAAAAACGCGCTCGAACTTCCGAACGGCGTGCCTGTTGAGGCAGAAATCGGCGTGGGCGAGAACTGGCTGGAAGCCCATTGATCCATCAGGCATACAGCTGAAAAAAAAACGAAAATGAAAACACTTATCTATTGCTACGATGCATACTGCGGCTGGTGTTATGGCTTCAGCGAAGTAATGAAAAAAATATTTTCCGAATACAAAAACCAACTGGAATTTGAAGTGCTTTCTGGAGGAATGATCCTGCCCGATGAACCGGTGGCAATCGGCGCGACCGCAAAATATATTGAAAGCGCTTATCCGCGTGTTGAAGAAATAACCGGCATAAAATTCGGCGAAGATTATTTGTGGCATATTAAACATCCGGATGCAAGCGACTGGTTTCCCAATTCAGAAAAACCGGCCATTGCTTTATGCGTTTTCAAAGATTACCTTCCGGATCAGCAAGTAAGTTTCGCCGCTGATCTACAATATGCACTCCACTTTGAAGGCCGCGACCTGACAGATGATGAGGCGTATCGATTATTGCTCGATAAATACAATATTCCTGCTGAGGAATTTTATGAAAAACTGCATGATGAAGAGTATAAAGAACAGGCGCATTATGAATTCGCTATGTGCAAGCAATTGAATGTAACCGGTTTCCCTGCTGTCTTTGTCCAAACAAACGAATCAAAATTCTACATGGTTGCGCAGGGTTTTACAGACTATGAAACATTGAACGAAAGAATCAGGAAAGTGCTGGAAGAAAATGCGTTAGCTGATGATGCTGTCTGATCAGATGAACGTTAATGCAGGATTATAGCAAACGGACTTTTTTGCAGGATTTATTAAAATCTAAAACGTTTGGTGACCAATGAACTGTGATGGTGATTTTTTCAGCAGACGCAGACGCACTTTTTAAAGAATTTATTATAATTCCAGACGACCAATCACTTGTCTTGATGTCATCTCTGCATTTTTCCTACCCTGCCATTGCCTCCGGCAAAATAAACCGCTGTTCCTTTTTTGGCCTTCCTCACAACATGGAAACCTTCATTGCTGATACTTTTCCAGTTCGTTCCATTATCATTTGAAATATCAACCCCGTTCAAGCCGCAGGTAATCCATTCGTCTTTTTGCAGAAACTCTACGCAGCTTCTATATCCTCCGGGCGAAACCTTTGGAGTCTGCCAACTGTTTCCGCCATCGTTTGTTATAAAGCAATTTTTATCCGCGAAGTCTTTTTGCGTATAATCTCCGCCAACAACAATCATCATTTTACTGTTTTTTACAGCAATGGAATTTGCGCCAGTTGAAGGTTTTCCCTGTAATATCGGAAGGGTTATTTTTTGATTACGTATAAAAATATGAGAAGCCAGCCCGCCAGTTACAAAAACCGCCTCCGACTTATTCAGTTTTCGGATGTTGGTTCCGCTGCTCGCAAAACATGCTTCCCCGCTATCTGCAACCGGCTTGTTTTGTTCAGGAATTGTTCGCCAGGTTTTGCCGCCATCAAAGGTTCTTCCAATAAAAAAATGTTCCGTTGACCGGATCGCCAAGAACAATCCCGCTTTGATCATTCCAAAACTCCATGGCATCTAAAAACATTCCTTTTTCGTTGTTCTCATAAACCACTGACCAGGTGCCACCTGCATCTTCGGTTCTTAAAATATAAGCAGGTTCGCCAACTCCCATTATCACCGCTGTTTTTTTATCAAAAGCTTCAATATCCCTGAAAATCCGTTTTTTCAAAGCCTTTTACTTTCATCCATTTCCACGATTTGCCGCCATCAACGCTCTTTCCCACTGTTCCGTTGCTGCCGCTTACCCAAATCACATCATCATCTGACAACGCTTAATCCGCGCAGGGAACTCTGAATACTATCCGTTAGAATCTGAATCTTTTGGCCAAAACCGGTCTGAACCAGTAAAAGAAGACACCGCTGAGAAAAAAGTTTTCATCAGCTTTAATTTTTTTTAGGAGAAATAAGAGTTAAGTAAATTAATGACTTTTAGGCAATAGAAAATCAATGCGCATTTAGGCACTGTTCGCGATAGAGGAAATTATAAATTGAAATTTTGATGAAAAGCAGGGAAAGTATGTGTGTGGTTTTAGCAGTGTTATCAGATTGAAAGTATTCTTTTCAGAAGGCTTTTTTTCTTTCACAGGGTGAGAATTGGATCGTGTGTTATTACCAGGATCTTTTTTTGCCACAAATTGCGTGATGCCAAATTGTAAAGCAGTTCCAAGGGCTTTTTTAACGATGCCGGCAGATTTTCCCACTACCATTTTCCTCGAGAAATATCCCGCCCCAAGGCCCACGGCCAGTTTTAGAAGATTATGTTTTAAGGGAGTGGATTCCTGCACTTCATGCAGGGTTGTTTTTCAAAATATTGGTAGGCTTTAATATTTCCAGAAGCTATGGAATTCCACTTTCAGAGTCCTCTTCCATAACTCCTTGCGCCTTTCCAGCCTTTTAATTGCAGTTGCCAAATCGGTTGTATTAGCGATCATTTCCAAGTTTTTCTTCCGCAGTTTCTTCCTGATTCATTGATGCATTATTTTGGATTTAATCAATTAGTTGTTTGATCAGTTTATTGCTTACACGGAGTTTTCAATAGCTTATTTCTTCCGGCAATAAAGAACAAGCCCGATGATAACATAAATAGCACCCATGATGAAAAAACCCCAGTATGCATTGTCGAGCCAATGGCCTATCAATAGCGCCAGGCCAACCGATAGGCAGATAAGTACCAAAAACAGAAGAACAATCAAGATTACAGAAACTATCAGCATCGGATAAAAATCCGGATAATTTGTTAATGCCTTTCAATTTCAGGAGATCAAGCCGCGTGTCTCCATAATCCTTGAGTTTATAAAATAATTCTTCTACACTGGTGGGTTTAGTTTCCATGTTTATTTATTTATCACCGGACAAGTTCGCATTTTCTTGCAAAAAAAGCCTTCTATGAGTTCATCGGGTTAGGGTTCCTAACATCGTTCCTCATGGCATTTGCTTTTTCCTTAGCCTGGTTCACCATGTCTTTGCCTACATCTTTACCTTCGGAAACCAGGTTTGATAATTTTTCCTTCGCGGCGTCATATTTTTCAGAGATGGTGTCTGAAAACTCATTGTATTTATCTTTGACATTCCCGGCGAATATCCGAACCTTTTTCGGCGATTTTTCTTCTTGTTTCTGTACCCTTATCCGGTGCGAATAAAATGCCTAATACTGCTCCTGCAGCGGCTCCGGCCAATACGCTTGCTAATACTTTTCCTGCGCCCATAGTTGTAAGTTTTAAAATTTTATAAATGATTTGTAATCCATCTAAAGATAAAATACATTGCCAATTAAAAAAAGCTTAATTATAAATGCCTGAAATCCTTTGCTGGACAATGTTTTAAAGGGTAAGAACTTTTAAAAGCAGCAATTGCATATTTAAATGAATGAGTAAATATTTGCCCACAATGAGGAAGATTTTTAGAAATGGCTTAGCCTCTTTGTTTCTTAAAAACATCAAAGTTTATAAGCGCTTTTTTCAAAAGCCGGAGTAAGGGAGCGATTGGCATAATATTGTGATACAGAATAGAATAGGATCGCTTTTTTGTTAATAAATCTTAACTAAAAAAAATGAAAGTTCCAGAGGCAAAGGAAAGGACAAAGAAGAAGTCCCGAAAGAAAATATCGGAATTTTTCAACCGGTTTTCAATGAGTGTCACGAGGATAACGGGTGGGGTTTATGCTTTTATTGTAGCCGTCGTTTTTGTGATCGGATGGGCAATAACCGGCCCGCTGTTTCATTATTCCAATTCCTGGCAGTTGGTGGTGAACACAGCAAGCAGCATTGCTACTTTCCTGATGGTGTTTGTGATTCAGCATTCCCAAAACAAGGATACGACAGCCATTCAGCTTAAACTTGATGAGCTTATTGCTGCCAGCCATGCCAACAACAAGATGATCAGCATAGAGGACCTGAGCGACGAGGAACTTGAAGTAATGAGAAAATTCTATTCTAGTTTGTCCCCACATGGGAAGAAGAGAGGAAACGTTGAAAGTGATGATCCATCGAATAAAAGTGAAAAAGTGGAACAAACGATTGAACAAAAAATAACGATAAAAACACAGCCTTCAACAAACCCATAAGATATGCTAAAATTAAAATCAAACTACGTAATTCTCCTTGCCCTCATTGTCACCTCTTTCAGCAGTTGCCAGGTAATAGGTGGCATTTTCAAAGCCGGGGTTTGGGTAGGCGCCATAATAATCATCGTCATCATCGCAATTATTTTCTGGCTTTTCAGCAAGGCTTCCAAAAAATAAACAAGAACAGTTTTTTGATTGGGCAACACAATGTATATTTAGAAAAGTAATTCGATAAGAGAATGGTAAAAATATTATTCGATAAAATTGCGAATCGCACAAGGATTGCCTTCCTCATAGCTTTTGTTCTTTTGCTTATCTCCTATGTACTCACCTATATTTCCACCCAAAAAGTAATCATCCAGGATTACTGGATTAATCACACTAACGAGGTGATCCACAATCTTGACAATATCCGCGCTTATTTCATTAAAGGAGAATCGTCGTTCAGGGGTTTTCTCATTACGGGAAACAAAAATCTCCTCGATGAATTTGGGCAAAGTGAATTAGACACTTACAACACTTTCAGAACGCTTAAAGCCTTAACCAAAGACAACGCCGGGCAGGAGAAAAATCTGGACACGCTCCACAACATGATCGATCAAAAATTTCTATTGATCCGGAAAGCGATTCCAAATGTTAGCAATCTTCAGAGCAACAAGGCTGAGTTAATGGCGAGGGGAAATGAAGGAATTGCCGCCACAAAAAACCTTGAAAACTATATCTATAAAATGCAGGTATGGGAGAAAACCCTTTGGCAGGAAAGATCCAACAAGGTTTCAGAATATTCTGACCTGATCCGGATGCTGAACTTCATTTCGATCATTGTTTCCATCTTGCTTACTTTATTCGCCATCGTGGTTTTTAATAAGGAAAACAAGGCTAAAAAAGAGGCGGACAGAAAGGCGGCCGAATACAGAGAACAGTTGCAGCATCGGATAGAACAACTTGCTGAACTGAACACTGAACTCATTGAGTTGAGAAGCCTTGAAAAATATGCCGTAACCGGCAGGATTGCCCGCACGATGGCGCATGAAGTTCGCAATCCTCTTACCAACATCAATTTGGCAGTGGAACAGCTCCGCTCAGAGATGGAACCTACCGACAGTACGGACTTGCTTTTCAATATGGTTACGCGCAATTCGGAGCGAATAAACCAATTGGTGAGCGATCTTTTAAACACAACGCGAGTTGCCGAACTTAGCTTTTCAGAAACATCGATTAACGATATCCTTGACCAAAGCCTTGAAATGGCCCATGATCGCATCGAACTCAATCACATTAAAGTTGTAAAGAATTACAGCTATTCCATTTGCAAAATTTCCGTAGATGCCCCAAAAATTAAAATCGCTTTTTTAAACATCATTGTCAACGCCATTGAAGCCATGGATCATCATGGGGTTTTACGGATCGAAACGGAGGCCAAAAACGACCGCTGTATAATAAAAATAAGCGACAACGGCCGCGGCATGACTCGTGAAGAAGTGGGCCGGCTCTTCGAGCCTTATTTTACCACAAAAGAAAAAGGAAACGGTCTCGGACTTGCCAATTCACAAAATATCATCCTTGCCCATAATGGCAGCATCAACGCCGAAAGCCATCCCGGCAAGGGAACCACTTTTACCATAACCTTGCATTTCGCAAAGTAAATCCTGGCCCACCGCTTTTCCTTGCCGGCTGAAAGAAACTTCATAACAGTAAACGTACTTTTTTTGAAGAAAAACTTTTTCAACTGTGCCTCATCAACCTTGATGAACTTTGCTTCAATATTTTTTGAATTTCAAGGACTCACAAGCAAAGGTATTTCCGAATGTTTTCACCGTTCAGGAGGGCAAATCACCGAAGATCTGTTGCGGAAAAATGACTTTGTTTTTGATGTGGCCTATAGAGATAAAGATGAGGTGGAAATTGAAATCCCCAACGGCTATGAAATAGAATCCAAGCCCAAGGACATCGCGTTAGCTACCCAATTTGGCAGCTTTAACCTACATTCGGAACTAAAAGGAAATAAGATCGTATATACCCGAACCTTTCAACAATTTGAAGGTCGCTTTCCTGCAAGCCTGCAAAAAGAAATTATTCAGTTTTATGAAAGTGTTTTTAATGGCGACAGAAGCAGGATTGTTTTGGTGAAAAAGGAAGAAAAACAATAGGGCAGAGACGGGACAAGTAAAATAAATGTTAGAAAAAAGTTCGCTTGCTGGGGTCGAAACTGCTTTCACCACATAATTGATTGGGATGCTGGATTATTTCAAAAAATTGCGGTATATTTGTGCTGTGGTAAGAAAAAATGATTATTCGGGTTAATCATCTTGCTTGGGAAGTCTGATGAATTTTCGGACACGGCAATCGCCCCAAGTCGAATGCCAAAAATCGACGCCTAACATCCGATTAAGGCGTTTTTTTATTTTAAAACATACAAGACATCTTCATATAAAGTTTCCATAGTTCTTCTTGTAATGTATTTAATTTTCTTTCCTTTTACTAAGAAGATGCCTTTTACTGTAGGAAAAGCGTTGAAAATATCTTTGATGCTTTGAACTGCATTTTTTATCGAAAAAATTTGTTTTACATCAAAGACAAAATTGGGCGCCTGCTCAGTTTTGTCTTTAATTGCATTATAAAATGAATTTGCGCCACCTTCCCTTAATTCCTTAATATCTGCTTTAAAAGCCCGGCGTTCTTTTTCAAAATAAAAAAGCCCATCTGCCTGTTGTTTTGGTTGCCTTTTTAGAAAAAGCGTTTGAATGCCCCTGCTTTCAAATCTTTTAGCCAGATCCAATTCAGAAACAGAAGGAATAGCTCCAATTTGTTTAAATATTTTCCCTCCATCTTCCATCTGAATTGCATCGGAAATCTGGCTTTTAAATTTTGCTTTCGTGAAGGACATATATGCCCGCTGCCCTAACTTTTCTGCAAGGTTTACAAGGCTTCCGGAACCAGCATACAATTTACCTCCCATTTCCATTTTACCGAAAATCTCAGGAAATTTTTCAACAGTTTGTTTTGATGGCTCCGTTGGTTCCTTTGGCATCATTTCACTGATTTTGTTATCCGCTGAAAAAGAATGAGCAGGAACTGCCAAGTTAGGAAAAATAAAAAAACATCAAAAAAAGTGCGCTTGCTACAGAGCCATAATTTTCCACTACGCCACGAATTCCTGCCGTTTTTTCTCCATCATTTCTTCCAGCGCTTCTATCTTTTCAATGGAAGGGCTGGCCATAAAAATCCCTGAATCGGAGTTCTTCCTCGCGCCCCGCAGGAACACGTAGATCACGCCGCCAAAATCCGTTTCGTAATCGAAGTTTTCAATCCGGCTGCCAAGATATTTTTTTACAGCGAGGGTATAAACCAGGTATTGTAAATGATAATTGTTCTCATTCATTGCTTCTGATAACCATTCTTCATTATAGCATTCCAATGAATCGCCGAGGTAGTTCGATTTCCAGTCAAGAATATAATATTTTCCATTCAGCATGAAGAACATGTCTATTTTGCCGTTCATGATCCCTTCAAGTTCGCCCATCGTTTTCACGCGGATTTGCATGTTTTCATCAGAGAGGGTTTCGAGTTTCGCAACAGAAAATAGCGATACTGGAAAATCAAATTCAAATTCGTGGATTCGTTGTGCATGTGCAATATCAGCGATTTTGAATGAAGCTTCCCCTGCTTGCATGCGGGCATTCATGATGCATTCCATCATTTCCAGCAAATTGGGGCCATACAATTCTTTTTTCCCCGGGGCGAAACGGTTAATGGCAGCATCAATCACATCTGGCCAATTAGCCGCATTGCCAAAATGAATATTTTCCAGGATGGTATGCAACATGTTGCCCGTTTGAGCGCCTTTGGTTAAAAGCCTGAATATGAAATCATCATACTGAATATCATGCTGACCGCTATATCCTTTATGAACCGGATCATTCTTGGCAGAAAGCAAGGTGTAACTCATTTTCGCCCAGTTTTCCTGGCTCAAATGAAATGAAACTTTTTGCATCCGGGCAGGTTCGCGCCATGTCGCTGTGCCGGAATACGTGTAGTCAGCAGGGACGCCATAAGCGGGCTTCTTGTTAATCAAATCCTCAGGGGCATTCATATTGTTGATGAACATTTCCAGGGTTGAGCCTTTTGAATAATTAGATCCGTTCCGGTAAATGGAACACTTATAAATGCTTCTTGTTATGGCCACATACAGCAGTCGCCTGTTCTCCTGCTCCGATTGCTTTGCATACCACGCCTTTTGTTCAGCGTTCATACTGCTCCATTTCAAGGCGACATATTCTCCGGTATGGCCGTCGCGGAAAGTGGTAACCGGATCTTCATTAGACTTAGGCGTTTTAATAACAAAATCAAGATGAGGCGCGATGACAATATTATATTCCAATCCCTTACTGGAGTGTATCGTAACGATTTTCACCGCCTCTTCATCATTTTCAATCCTAAGCAAATATTCATCGCCGTCCACCTCCATTCCTTCAATGCCGCGTTTCAACCAACTCACCAATTCGGCAGGAGAAAGTTTTTTTCCGGTTTGCACTTTATGGAGCAATTCAATCAACTGAAAAAGATTGGTGATAATACGTTCCCCATTTTCTGCGCGGTTTTCCAACAGTTGTTTTTGCACATTGAAATCTGCCGCAAAATCCGTTAGCGCATTAAAAATCCCATGTTCCTCCCAGGCGCTTTTATATTTACGGAACAGTTCAACAATCTTTTCACTGTTTAATTGCAGGATTTCACGGGCAGTAAATTTTGTGAAAGGGGACAATAAGGCCTTGTTTACTTTTTCGCCGGAAATATCCATCATCGCCTCGAGCAAATAAAGCACAAAACGCGCTTCTTTCGACTGAAGTATTTTGTCGTCCGAAATGGTAACGGCGGGAATTGCATATCTGGAAAGCGCCGATTTTATCGCTTGTCCCTCCTTGCCGGTTTTTACTAAAATTCCAATATCCGAAGGAGAAATTCTTCTTTGCTTTCCATCCTTGCCTGGAAGGGTTATTTCAGGATTTTCCAGAAGCTGTATCACATCGGCAGCTACCGCTTCTACGATGCTGTCCTTGTTGGGCAGTTCACAAATGGTTATAGGAACGATTTCTTCCCCGCCTTCATGCAGGCAGCCCTTTGATGGATTTTCAGGAGGAGTGACATTAACATATTTTATCGAATCTTCTTCATCACTAAAAGAGAATGTCTCAAATTCATCATGAGGAAGAAAGAAAGCGTTCATAGCATGGATCATTGAAACGGAAGAACGGAAATTCTGTTTCATGTCATACATATTCTGCACATCATTACAGGCTTCGAAATAGGTAAAAATATCCGCTTTTCTAAAAGCATAAATGGATTGTTTAGGATCGCCAATGTAAAAAAGCGTCGTGTCATTGCTGAATGCTTTTTTAAATATTTCATATTGCAACCTGTCGGTGTCCTGGAATTCATCGACAAAAACCGCCTTGTATTTATTTTGAAGTTCCTCCTTCAATCTGTCACCATCGTCTTTCATGAGCGCCTCATGGAGTTTCACGATCATGTCATCAAAGGACATTTGATTGTTTAACTGCTTATAAACCGCTATGCCCCTGAATGTTTCCTGGATGGCGAAACAGGTTATATGGTCGAGTACTTCAGCAATTTTCTTCGATTTTTGTTCGTCTGCTGCTCCACAGATATCCAATTTTTCAAGAATATCACCGAATAAATCTACAATATATCCGGAAGCTCTTTTATCTAAAACATAATCCACAAATTCTTCCGGACTTTCAATTAAAGACAGCAACATCTTTTTTGCAAAACGATTTTCACTGCATTTCGTTCTGATTTGCTCTTTATTGCTGATAAAATATTCAATCAGTTCCTCATTTAATTTCTCCCCTGCTTCTTCTAATTCTTCCAGATCTTTTAAGAATTCCGCCTGGCAATCAGGCTCCAGAGAATAGCGCAAAGCCATATCAAAAGAGAAAAATCTTTTGCCTGCCAGACTTTCTTTTATGGCCGCTTTCAAACCTCCTTTTGACAATCCGCCCTTCATAAGCTGCTTGAGTAGTGGCACTTGAATGGTGGTGATATTTTTCCGCCAGAATTTATTTATTTCATCTTCTATCACAGCATTCGTGTCTTTGATCGTTTCGGAACCAAAAAGCTGGTTGGTTTCAAAAGCGAATTCGTTCAATGTTTTCTGGCAAAAACTATGAATCGTAAGCACGGAAGTTTCATCAAGAAACAGAACAGCTTCCTTTAAAAGCCGCCGGGCTTCAATTTGGTCGGGGAAATTGGCAACGATGGCCATGATTGCGGCATCGGTTATTTTTTCTCCCTTGCTGGCCTTATAAGCGTTTCGAACGAAAAGCCGGATTCTTTCTTCCAGTTCTGCCACTGCGGCTTTGGTAAAAGTTACCATCAAAATTTCCTTTACTGAAAGCTTCTTTTCCAAAACCAGGCGGAGCACAAGAAGGGCTATGGAATAGGTTTTTCCGGTTCCGGCACTGGCTTCAATTAGATTCGATCCTTCAAGGGCAACGGTTGTGGCGTAAAATGGCTTGCGAACTGGCATTTTTTTTATTTTTTATAATCAGGAAAAAGGGGTGATAAAGGCTCAAGCAAGTGTTCAGCTTCGGATTTGAATCTTTCTAAAATTCCTTCCTGCCCAAAAAAACCGTTTTCATATTCATTGAGAATATAGCGGTCTGTGCAAGGAAAATTGTAATTGTCCAGCTTGTTATCCACCATCTTGATAAAACTTTCAACTGTTAAATCGGCCACTTTTCCAGGTTTCATCTCCAATTCAGGATAAAAGCTAAGAATTTGCTCGTGTCCTTTTTTAAATAATTTCACCAATTCGGTCAGTCTTTTCATCGCCTCATCCTGAGAAATCACGGCAGCCTTATGACTTGAGGATTTTGGTGCCGAAATAAAATAAAGTTCGATTTTAAAGCCCACAGCAAGAGCGGCCAGGTATTTAATATAGGCCTCCAGTTGGTATTTGCATTCATTTTTTGAAAAAGAAATAACAACCAGCTTTTCTCCATAAAGAGGATGCAAATCTCCTGTCAGAAGCACATCGTCAATTTGAAGCTCCACCGTTTTAGACATCGGGGTTTCCTCTCCAACCAACTCCTGAAACAATTGTCTTGGAACCTCTATCTCTGTCTCAAGATTTTCAAGAGAGACGTCTGCCATATTTTTTAAGGGGAGCCTTCCCGTTTTTACCAGTTGATCGCGTAGCCGTTTTCCATTTTCCGGATTCATGGAAAGCAGCTCATGCTTCAGGTCCCATTTTTCCAGGCCATTCAATTCAAACAATTCATTTTCGGAAAGAAGCACTTCCTCCTCCTGGTAATAAATTTTGAGGACCCGGTTGTAATATCCTTTGAAAGGATTTTTGAAAAAACTAACCAGGGCATTCAGGTGAATTTCAGTAATAGGCTCAGATTTTATTTCTTTCCCCGGTTCTATAATCCCTTCAATCAAAGGCTTGTTCATATTCAGATAGGTGACAAAAGAATCATCGCCCTGGTTATATAACCTGCTAAAACCGTGCAGCGGATGCTTCTTTATCAGCGATTTGCGAACATTTTCAATCCCTGCCGCGCCGCTTTGGATGTAATCCACCAATTCATCAATCAATTGCGACGGCGGAAAATCTGTATTGTCTTTCGTGTTTCTTCCCACATAGCTCACATAGAGGAATTCGCGCGCGGCAATGAGAGATTCCAGAAAGAGATTCTTGTCATTTTCCTTAATATTCCTATCCCCTTTTTCCTTTTTCTGCTCCATGAGATTAAAGCTCACAGAATTATCCTTGCGGGGAAACTTGTCAAAATTCAATCCCAGCATGGCGACTACTTTAAAAGGAATGCTTCTCATGGGAATCAGTGAACAAAACGTGATGCCAGATGAAACAAACGAGCCCGTACTGGTTCCTGCCGTAAGGGTTTGAAGAAAGCTGTGCGCAAAAACCCGGAAGCTTACTTTTTCATTAAAATATTCGTTCAAAATATTGTAGGAGCCGAGGTGCTTCACCAAAAGGAGATAATCTTCCTCAGTGGAAGTTTCCGGCTCGCAAATCATATTGTCGAGCAGGGATTGCACAAAAGAAATCCATTCTTTTATGCTGCGGTCTTCTTTTCTTTCCGCAATTGCCTGCAACAGAACCTCTACAAAATGATTGAAACGGATGAGCTCCCCAGCCGCCGCGCCTTCAACGAGATCCACCGGATAAAAACTTTCAGATTCCTTCCCCGTATTCTTCTTCGCCGTTCATGCAAATGCCGTACATGATTCTTTTTAAACCATATTTCCAACTAACCAAAGCGCTTTCATCGTCCCAATTATTTTCAATTCCAAACCGGATGTTCGCCTGATTGATGGCAGTCCTGATCAAGGAAACCTCCGTAATTCCAAATCGCTTTCTCACAAAGGAGGAGTCCAGGATTTGAATCACATTTTCGGATGTAAAATTATCTTCGGTTATTAAAAGCAGGGCTCTCAGTGCTGCGCTTACAGAATCCATTTCCACATAACTTTCATCGGTGATGGAATACCTGAATTTGAAGGGGGCATTATCGAAAACCGCTTTAATGTAGGGGGCGTAGGCGTTGATGTCGCTAACCATCACAACGATATCGCGCGGGGACAAGGCTTTCTTTTCCTTGTCAACCAACCGAACTAAAAAATTGTACAAAACCTCCACTTCTCTCGCCGGGCTATAGCAGGAATTGATGGTGACAGAACCGTCTGCCAGGTCGGCTGCTTCAAGCAGGCTTGCCTCCGCGGAGTTGTTGAAAATATCGCTTTGAATTTTTTGCAACAGGGTTGCAGGGGAAGATTTTTTCACCCTCACTTCTTCATAGAGGTTGAGGGCTTCTTCGTCTTCAAAAAGCAAATTGAAAGTATCCTGCAACACTTTCCCCCAACTGGTGAGCAACGCGTTTCCAGGAACTGCATCTTCCGGAATAGCGATGCCTTTTCTTTTTAAAATAGCCAATTGCTTTTCGTTCCGATCCTCAAACCAATACTGCTCAGGAGCAGGATTTATTAAATAGAGGCGCATGTCCACACACTCAGCAAGCGCATGATACAATTCCACATGGTATTTTGTGATAATCGACAAGCCGAAAAGGTAAATAACGGGCATTCTCGCTTGCAATTTTGCCCGCTGTTCGGGCTTTTTCAATTCCTCAATAATAAAGCTGCAGATATTGGTTTTGTCGGGAAGCCTTTCCATCAATAATTGCCTGGATCTAGTCCATAGCCAGCCCTGCCAGCCACTTTGATTGCCGGGCGAAGTTGCATTCCAATCCCGGATCATTTTTGGGCGGTAGATCTGGTATTGATCAAAAAGGTCCGCGATCTTTTCTGCAAGGGCCATTCTTTTTACATCGCGGTCGATGGCGTCACTCGAATAATAGTTTGAAACTTCAGGAAACTTTTCCTTGAATTGTGTTTCGCCCAGCAGTTTGAAGAGAATCCAGGAAAGGTTTTCTGAAGATAATAAATCTGAGGAGCGGCCCCCCAGCAGGAAATATACCTGGTTAATGAGTTCCTGTGATTTTACATAACGGAAATTGGCCGCTATTCCCAAATGGCTGGCCAATTGATACTTCAGCCATGTGTTCATCCCTTCAGTTTGAGTGATGATATACACCGGCAGGAAGACTTCCTTTTTCTGGCCTTGGCAATCCCCTGCCAGCTCATGAGCCAATCCGTTCAGGGAATTGGAAACTTTTAAAAATATTGGCATAACGGTTCGTGTTTCTACTTTTGATCAATAAAACGTCCGGCGATCCCTGAAGTTCTTTTCACCTGGCCTTTGGCCGCGTTCAGGATGACTTCTTTTTTCCCCTGAACAATCACTTTTTGGCGCGCTCTCGTTACCCCGGTATATAAAAGTTCACGCGTCAGGATATTCACGTCTTCCCTTTCCGGCAAAACAATAAGCACCTTGTTAAATTCAGAACCCTGGCTTTTGTGGATCGTCATTGCGAAAACCGTTTCAATCTGGCTGAGAAAGCCCGGCAGTACCGATTTTAGCGTTCCATCCGCATTTTCGAACCAGGCCATGGGAACGCCTTTTTCATTTTTTCTGATGATGCCGATATCCCCGTTAAAAAGCCCTAGCTGGTAATTATTTCCTGTTATCATTACGGGCCTGTTTTCATAAAATTCGCCGCTGATGTCCAGGTAATTTTTTCGCCACAAATAATTTTCAATCTTTTTATTGAGCGCATATAATCCTTGCGTTCCTTCCCGCACCGCGCATAATACCCGCAGATAATTCAGTTTTTTTAATGCCGAAAGCGTATCCGGCTCTTCTATAAAAACGGAATAGCCTTCGATAAAATTCATGAATATTTCAGCATCATTTTGCAGATCGATTTCCACTTGCTTGTCGTCAACCTCGAAGAAACTTTCGATCCCCGGAACATCATTATGAATAATGGCTTTGCTGAATTTACCAATACCTTCTTCATCGCGGAAACGATGGCTGCGCCTCAGTTCCATAATGTGTTCAAAAAGAGGGTGATCATTATGTGCCCTACATGGTTCTTTGAGATTTTTTTTTCAGTTTCTGAAATAAATGAATTGATGAAGGCGATTCTTTTGTCAGAAAAAACATTCAGCGGATGAAGTGCCTTGCACAAATCACCGAATAGGCTTCCGGCTTCCACAGAAGCGAGCTGATCCTTGTCTCCCAGCAGGATTAAACGGGTTTTGGGATCAATTGCGTCGAGCAATTTGGCAAAAAGTGCGGTATCGATCATCGAACTTTCGTCAATAATAATAACATCATACGGCAAAGGATTGTGGCTGTTGTGCCTGAAATGATGGCTTCCCCGTGTTGATTTTAAAAGCCGGTGAATTGTTGCCGGAATAAAACCCGCCGATTGGTCTTTAAAAGCAGCCGCCGAAGGCAAATCGGCATTTTTGAGCGACTCTGCCATCCGCGTTGCCGCCTTACCGGTTGGAGCGGCAAGCGCCACTTTCATGCCCGGATCAGCCTGTAACAGCAGCGCTAAAATTTTTGCTACGGTAGTTGTTTTCCCCGTTCCCGGGCCACCGGTAATGATGGTGAAATTGTTGAGTATAGCCGTTATGGCGGCGGCTTTTTGCCAGTCAGTACAATCCACTCCTTCTTCCACATTTACGCTTTTCATTTTGAACAGTTCCTCAACGAATTTTTTTTGGCTGTTTAAAAAAGCCGTCCTTTCCTCAAAAACTTCCGCTTCGCGGGCCACAAAGGCTCTTAACTTTTCCAAAATCACCGTTTCGTAATGAAAATATCTTTGCAGATACATTTTATCATTATGAATCACAAAAGGTTGTTTCGCGCCCTCTCCAAATTGAACCAGAGGTTCGTCACGCAGTTCATCTGGCAGCGCCGGCTGGATTTTAAAAATTTCAACAACACGCTGCTGCTCCTCAATGGAAATATCTGATAAGGGCAGACAAATGTGGCCTTCACTCAATCTCCGCGAAAGGAGATAGGCGTGCGGCTTTAATTTTCCGGAGCCGAAATATTCAGCAAACTGGTGATGAACATCGTTGATCGTCTTCATGCGAAAATTTTAAGAAGTGAGGGCAAAAAATTGACAGCACCGGTTTTATGGCTTCTGAAGAACAATGGCAAACCAAGGGAGCCAGGAAAGGAGAAAGAGTACATAGCAGCTTTTTTAGTAATCAATTTGCAAGGGTTTAGCAAAGTACTTAAAACCGCTCTATTATTCAAGGTAATTTCATTCATTTTTGCTGAATTTGATTGTTTAAAAACGGAAGAAGAAAGCCGCTATAAATGGTAAAAAAAAGTAAGGCGGCCTGCTTTCCTTTGGCGTTGCCACACAAACATATAATGCCTGTTGGCAATCTATTTGCTAAGTGATAAAATTTTTATTAAAAAAAATAAGTGAAGAGAGAAAGGTTCGTTAGCAAACGGACTTTTTTGAAGAATTTTTTATTTTTAAGGGCGTTGAAGATTATTTATAAAACTTTCGCAAGTTCCTTCTTGTTCAGGGCTTTTTAATGGGGGTTTAATGTGGCGATTTTGCTTTTAATCCAAAAAGTTCATCCTTTATTCCGTTTCCGAATATATAACTAAAGGTTCATTGTTATTACTATCACTAAACAATGTTTCATCAGCCCTGGAACTACTGCTGAAACATGCACCATGCTCATTGTCAGCACTTCAGCTCCGCTTGTCCAAAACCGATGTTACCGGCTGCTTGGGTTCCATGGAAAAGTGTTTCACCTGAGTCTCTATTTTTGAAAATTAAGAATACAATGAGCAAACCTAAAAGTTGAAACAATATAGAAAGTATAGAGGCCTCAAAACCGAAGCTGCCGCCATTCCAAATGTTTGCAAAATTTTCTTTTGTTGTAATTAATGAATAAGTGTCTCTTCCACTTACGTTAAAACCAAAAATAGTTCCTTGAAAAAAATTCCAACTAAAATGTAATGCAATTGGAAACCATAAACTTTTGGTATAAATATATGGCAAACCAAAAAGTAAACCCCCAATAAAAAGTCCAAACATACTTATTAAATTAAAGTTTGGGTTTGCAGCGTGCATTAAACTAAAAATTAATGCAGAAATTGTTAATGCAATATATTTATTGAAAGATGCCATAAGATTATTAAGAATATAGCCTCTCACGAATATTTCTTCCGAAATAGCTACGAAAACAAAAAGTCCAACACTTAATATGAAATCTAATAGGTCAAAATGGAAGTTTATAAATTCAATTTGGTGTGATAACAGTAAGCAAACAAAACCCAAAAACATTATTAAAAAGCCCAAAACAAGTCCAACAAGAATGTCCTTTATAAAAAAGTCTTTTCGAATTCCAAGAGTTGAAAAAGTTTTTTTATCAATATATATTCTAAAAAACCAAATCACCGTTAAAGTACCAATCAAGCTAAAGAATAATATTACGAAGTGCTGTTGTGTTGTCGCATTCCTATAATTTTTAGCTTCAAGTCCTACGATAAAAGTTCCTATACGTTGAAAGATTCCAACTACAAGAAAATAAGGAATAGTTATTTGCAGGATATTTTTCCAACCTTCAGTTTTATTAGTTTCTGGCGCCATAAAATTTTGGTCTGTAAGTAGCAGCTAACACTCAGAAAAGTATCCGAAAAGCCCCATTAAAAAGCCCCACATTAAAAATGATTTTGCGGGTCTTTGCGGTATACGCTTTTTGTTGACCGATGTCGCAGTAATGTCTTCCGGTATGTTGTTTTAAAAAATAAATTTCTGGTTCCTGATACTCTTTTCTGTAGTTTCTTCCATTCAAGAGTTAAATGCGAATTAAAAGTAGCGGTTATTTTTTTGTTTAAATCTATTTACACCGGATTTTTTATTATATCGATATGGTTTTCCTCATTTGTCCTTTTCCCATGGATAAAAGATTTCCACCAACTTAATTTTGTTTTTACAACAAGGACATTCATTGATATCAATGCCAAGCGTCGCTTACTATTTAACAGTGTTTCTCTTTTTATAAAAAAGAATTGCCGTTCGTGGAGATTGCCAAAGGCGTCGGATTCTGTAACAACTATTCCAAATGCGATCCATGTCCATAGCAAACGATATTTTTTGCGGTTTTTTTATTTTTTGAAACTGTAAGACGTTTTATTCGTTTACTCTGTTTTCAAGTCCATTCGTTCGTGCAAAATTTTCGTTATTTCAATAGTAATATTATTGGATTTGCGATAAAATATAATGTGGCGATTTGCTTTTAATCCAAAAAGTTCATTTTTTATTCCTTCATAGTTTTTCCCAATATCTGGGTCGTCTGCGATATGTCGACAGTTCTCAAGCAGCATTTCGAAATACTGACCATTTATCAAATGTGTAATCCCAAATTCTCGTCAAGTCTTCAACGGCTTTATTGGTTAATTTATATTTAGCTATTACTTCTTCTCCTTGCTTTTAATTCCCGAAGATGTTTGGCAGGTAAAAATCGTGTGCAATTCTGCTGTCTATTCCTTCTTGAATGGCATTTCTCAATACAACAATTTTACTTTCTTCATCTTCTAAAAGCGGAAGTCCTGCACGAATGACTTCACTTACATTTTTATAACGTCCGGCTAATACCTGGCTGCTAACAAATTCGTCAAAATAATTCCCGAGTGATATTGCGGTATTCTTCATTTTATCGAATTTTCTTCAAAGTTTCTAAAAATTGGTAAGTTGGCAACTTGTGAGAGCCGAAATCAATGCTATAAGCGGACTGAAGCAGAAGTTTCAACATCCTGCTCAATAACAGCAGCGCTATCCCATCGAAAGCAAACGCTTTTTCGTCTGTTCTATTTAATCTTAAGATAAGCATGCTGATAGCCATGTCGGGAAGAACTTAGATCCGGAATTGTGCCCTTGGCATTTAATAAAAAGCCAGGGGGGTCGGCTTCATTGTCCGTTGCTTTTCTGTACAACCCCGCAAAGCCTTTCAAAGGACCGGTTGAAAAGGTAATTACTTTCGTCTTTGAGTTGTAAGCGCAAGCCCCTGTTTTGCCGTTTAGCTCATATGAATTGTAAGATTTCAAATAAAATGCGTATTGGTAATTGAAGCCGTTTCCATCATCCTGATACACATCGTATTTTCCTACCGGAGCATTTTCCGGCGCAGTGCTTTTTTTTGTCGTTGGAGCGGAGGTAGTAAAAGAACAATTACTCAGGTTCACGGCGTCACCAATATTGGAGGCAGTTTTGCCGGTTACCGTCACATAATCGCCAACTTTGAGAAGATTAAGAATGCCAGTGTCTTTATACGGAAGTTCACACACAACAAAATTTTCATAGCCGGTTGCAGTCAAGTGTACCCGGTGCACATCCTGGTCTTTCCAATAGTCACTTGCCGGACTGATGCTTCTTATTTTTCCTGCAACTGTGATAACTTGATTTTTGTATTTGTTTTGAAAAACATACTTGTTGTTTCGATGCTCATCATACAGTTGTTTAACAGTAATTGTTTGGGCAATCGTTAATTGGGTAGCAAAAAGAAAACAATAAAAGGCAAAGTATTTTATCATAGCTATTCTGTTAAAGGGTTTATGGTTCTGCCCAACCGTTGCCAAATTTATAATTAAAAGTTCATTGTTATTCTGTTGATCAATAAAGATTCTTCTGCCCGGAACTACTTCTAAAAGATGCACCACAACTCATTGTTAGCACTTCTGTGTAATAAAACAAACAGTAACGTCAAGTTCAGTATCTGCAAGTACTACTGTTGGTCTTAATTTGCTACCACCTAAGTCTGTAAAGGGAAAAGTAATGAGTACAATGTCTCCTTTAACCATTATAAACTTCTTTTAGGTCGGCTAATGAATAAATTTCTTCTTCATTATCTAAGAAGTCAAATGTCTGGCTTTCAGAAACCATTTTTTGGATTCCTTTTGTTATTTCCTGTTCTTCATAACGTTTAAAAACAAATTCAGCAAAGTCTGAAATTTCTGCCGCCTTATCTTCAGGAAGCTGGTTGATAGCTTTCAATGTCCGCTCAATAATAATTTGTCTTGTCATGGCACTAAAATGTTATGTTCAAATTTTGTAATTTCTGTTCACATGTACACTGTCCCGTGCATGGACGTTCAACACAATATTACACGAAACAAAATCATTTCCCCTAACTAAACGAGAGGGAAATTATCCAATTGCAGTTATGTCAATGGCAAACGGTATTGTTTCCGGTTTTTTTATTTTTTGAACCTGGAGGAGAAAGCTGTTGGGGGGACGCCAACAACAGCAGCGGAATAAAAACAATGCAAAAATAAGAAGCAAAATAAGTTCGGCTCAAATCAGGTACTAAAATCGGCTTACCAAAATCCTCTGACATATAACGCCCTGCCGTAAACGAAATGTTTTCAACTCAAAACCCATAGTCCCTAATTATTCAGTCACCGGTTCCGTACAACATCGGACTTCATTGGAGGCAGTTCGTGCCCGACGAAGTCTTATTTGTTAGCAGCAGATTTGGTCATTTCAGGATTTTACAAGGATACATATTTTTGATATAAAAAACCCCATCAAAAATATGTGTCCATTGAGCTTTATGATTTTTATGTACTCCCTTTATTGATGCCTTCATATTAAATTCAACTGAATTATTCGGGTTTAGCTGATTAAATTTTCGGAGGTCAATAAAAGCATAATTTGAATTTTTATCAAACCAATTCTCAATGCTATTATTTGTTGGATCTTGAACTGAATAAGATTTTGTTCTAATTCTACCTGCTGTTCCTTCATTTGAAGTAAACCCAATTATGTAAGTATTTTTATTTTGCAAAGTGTCCTTAGTAAATTCTGTACCCATTGTATTGGCTAAATTTAAAAAATTATTTGAATAGTTTCCGCCGTATTTTGATATGTGATAATTATGAGCCCAAACAATTATTTTTTCGGCAGGAAATTTAACAGTAGATAGCCATTTTAAATTCCTTGCCATTTGTAAATCTCTTGAATTATTGCCTTTATAATAATCAAAAGCAAAATTCTTGAATTCAATTGTAGTTTGAATTAAACTCTCCATTACTATATTCCAAAACTCATCATTTTTAATTTTTGTATTCAATTGGGATTGTATTTTATAAAGTTGCTGAAGTATTAAATTGAAAAATGCGCTGTCTTTTGAAAGTTTAGGAGTGCGAGTTAGAGTATCAATTAATGGTAAAATATAGGTTGAGTAATTTTCCATTTTTGTTATAGGAAGATTTAATGCCTTTAATACACTATCGAATTTCTTAATAAGATTTATTGAAGAATATTTCAGATACATTTGATTGTCGAAGCCTGTTACAATAATTGGATTTTTTGTTTGATAACTTTTAGGAATAACGTTGTAAAATAGCTCCTGGCAAGCATCACAAGATGTCCATATTGGGAATATATTTTTTCTTAAAAAAGTGTCTATTTCATGTTCATTTTTAATCAAATTATCCCAACCATAATTTAAAGCAAAAAAGTCACTTTCAAAAGCTAAAACATTAAATCCTTTTTTTTCGTGTAAATATTTAATAAGTCGGGTTTTTGCGAAGAAAGAAGGAGCATCCCCATGGTCTTGCTCTCCCAGCATTACTATTCTTGATTCGCCAATAGCAATACCAAATTTTTCTAAGTCAGAAAATTCTGTCGAATCAGGTTCAATTGTCCAGATAGGAATAGCATTTTGTTTTACATAACTTTTGATGTCATTCTGTGCTGTCGAAAATAAAGTCAGGCAGAGAGATATGATTAAAATAGAAGTTTTGTGCACTAAATAAAATTTGCTGCTAACACAATATACACGAAACAAAATCATTTCCCCAAACAACATTTGCAATTGATTATCAGTACAAATCTATTGTGTATTGCTATTGCGTCAATACAAATTTTACCATTATAGGATTTTCCTATTTTTATCTATTGTTTTCTCCCCCAAAAAAATTGCTGTTGATCAAGACAGTTCCAAAGCAGGCCAATTTTGTTAACAACTTAAGAGAGGGAAATTATTCAATTGCAGTCAATGGCAAACGGTATTTTTTCCGGCTTTTTTATTTTTTGAACCTGGAGGAGAAAGCTGTTGGCTGGGACGCCAACAACAGCAGCGAACCGTCCTTTAGATTTGTATTCAATCTTATACTTATTACTTTTTCTTTTACCCACAACCCTCAACTATTCACTATTGCCGCCCTTCATAATATTTTTTTACTTTTTTTGCTGATACCTCTTATATTGTGTAAAATAAAAAATTATACCATGAAGAAAATTGTATTATCCTCCATGATTCTTTTTTCGGCTCCGGCCCTGGTTTTTTCACAAGCAAAACTGGTTCAGAAAGTTGTAAAAAAAGGAAACGAGATCGTGATTCCTTTTGAAAAATATGTTTTGCCCAACGGGCTTACGGTTATCGTCTCGGAAGACCACAGCGATCCGGTTGTGCATGTAGATGTAACCTACCATGTGGGTTCGTGCGCGCGAAGAGATCGGGAAAAGCGGCTTTGCTCATTTCTTTGAACACATGATGTTCCAGGGAAGCGACAACGTTGCCGATAAAGAACATTTTAAAATTATTACCGAATCTGGCGGCACGCTTAACGGAAGCACCAACACGGACCGCACCAATTATTATGAAACGGTTCCCAGCAATCAATGGGAAAAAATGCTTTGGCTGGAAAGCGACAGGATGGGATTTTTGCTGGATGCCGTAACGCAGCATAAATTCGAAATCCAGCGCTCTACGGTTAAAAATGAAAGGGGACAGAATTATGATAACCGGCCTTACGGTCTTGCAAGGGAAGTGACGGCAAAGGCTCTATATCCTTACGGGCATCCTTATTCCTGGCTCACAATCGGTTATGTGGAAGACCTCAACCGGGTAAATGTAAACGATCTTAAAAACTTCTTCCTCCGCTGGTATGGACCGAACAACGCTACCCTTACTATAGCGGGTGATGTGAACACAAAAGAAGTGCTTGCCAAAGTAGAGAAATATTTTGGTTCCATTCCCCGTGGGCCGGAAGTGAAACCTGTGCAGTTGCCGCCCGTTCAACTGAAGAAAACCAATTATGCAAGCTATGTTGATAATTACGCGAAGCTTCCCATGCTGCAGATAACTTATCCTACAGTTCCCGATTATGATAAAGACATGGCGCCCCTTGCCTGTCTTGCCCAGGTGTTAGGACAAGGACGAACTTCATTTCTTTACCAGAATCTTGTAAAACCCCAAAAAGCTTTGCAGGCAAGCGCCTTCAGCAGTTTGGATGAACTGGCAGGAACTTTCAGTATCTCGGTAACCCCTTTACCTGGCAGCAATCTGGCTGATATGGAAAAGCTGGTGAATGAATCTCTGAAAGATTTTGAAAATAAAGGAGTAACGAATGATGATATCGAAAAATTCAAAAACGGTTTTGAGAGCCGCACGATTAACCGGTTGGCAAGCGTTTCGGGAAAAGCTTCTCAACTTGCCGCTTTCGAAACGTTTACCGGCAATCCTAACATGATCGGCAAACTGCTCGATATGTACAAAAAGGTTACAAAAGAAGATGTTGTCAGGGTTTATAACAAATACATCAAAGGCAAGGCATCCGTGGTGCTGAGTGTTCTTCCTAAAGGCAAGGAAAACCTGATCGCAGCCGCTGATAATTTTACTGTTGACACTTCCCATTACGTGCGTCCCAACTATGGTTACTCTGGATTGAAATACAATAAGGCCAAAGACAATTTTGACCGGACAGAAAATGCCCGCTTCAGGCGCCAATCCGGTGGTGAAAGTTCCTTCTTTCTGGAAGAAAACGTTGGCAAACGGAATCACTGCCATTGGTAATGAAAACGATGAAATCCCTGTTGTAAACGTGAATGTTTATCTTAAGGGCGGAAGCATTCTGGAACAAAAGGATCTTTCCAAGGCGGGGCTGGCAAGCTTGTTCACGTCAATGATGAGCGAAGACACCAAAAAGCCGGATCCAGCGAAGATATTAACCTCGCCCTGGAAAAATTGGGAAGCTCCATCAATGTTTATAATTCCACTGACGCGATTATTTTTTCTGTTCAATCCCTTTCCGAAAACTTGTCCAAAACACTGGATATACTGAAAGAGAGGATGCTTCAGCCGAAATTTACAGAAGAAACTTTTAACCGGATCAAGAGGCAAACCATTGAAAGTATAAAAAATTCAAAAAGCCAGGCTTCTTCCGTTGCTAATGTAGTATTTGACAGGATCAATTATGGAGCGGACAATGTTTTCGGGATATGCCAGGTCGCGGAACTGAGGAAACGGTGAAGAATATTACTTTGACCGACATTCAGAATTATTACGATCAATATATCTCATCAGAAGGCGCCCAGGTGGTGGTTGTTGGAAATGTGAAAGAAAAGGATGTGCTTCCGCAACTGGCCTTTTTGAACCAATTACCTAAAAAATCTGTTCGATCTTCCTTCTGTTCCATGCAGCACCGGCGGTAGAAAAAACCAAGATCTATGTAGTGAATATTCCTAATGCCGCCCAAACCGAATTTCGCGTGGGATATGTGACTGGAATGAAATACGACGCAACCGGCGATTATTATAAAGCCATTCTTTCCAATTACAACCTCGGTGGCAGTTTCAATAGCCGCCTGAACATAAAACTGAGGGAAGATAAAGGATGGACTTACGGAGCGAGATCCGGTTTTCCGGCGATAAGTATACAGGAACCTTTTCTTTCAGCAGCGGCATTCGCGCCGATGCCACTGATAGCGCACTGGCTGCATTGCTAAGCGATATGAAAGAGTATAATCTGAACGGCCCGGACAACGATGAAGTGGCCTTCATGAAAAACTCAATAGGCCAGAGCGACGCGAGAAATTATGAAACCGGTTCGCAGAAAGCCGCTTTTCTCAGCAGGATGCTTACTTATAATTTGCCGGCAGACTTTGTGGAACAGCAAACAAAAATCCTGAATACCATTTCTCGCGAGCAACTGGCACGTTGGCGAAAAAGCATTACGACATCAGCAAAATGAACATTTTACTGGTGGGCGATAAGAATTTATTCATGCCTCAGTTAAAGGATTTCGGCTATGAAATAGTAGAGCTTGACGCAGACGGAAACAAACTGTAGTTTTAAGTTTTACTGAACATTTTAAAAGAGGCTGTGGAAACACGGCCTCTTTTTTTGTTGGCAGATATGAGTAAATTAAAACGCGGGCGGTATGTATCGAAGGATTTTGAATCATAAGCAAACGAACCTTTTTGGATATTTTTTTTAATAGAAGCGGGATCTAAAGAAAATCGATAAATAAAGCCAGTCATTTATAACCCCAATAAAAAATTTATGTTTCTTTACACTAAACAAATTCTGATTGCCCGGATGGAAAAAACCCGCCAGATACGATATTTCTTATTCAGCCAATACCTGGCAGATGGCATCCGGATTACGCTTGGCATCATTACTCCGGCGGTGATATTTTCCCTTCTGGGTGAAATGCAAACCGGTATGATACTTTCCCTGGGTGCTATGGCCGTAAGCATCAGCGACTCGCCCGGACCGGTTGTTCACAAGAGGAACGGAATGCTATATTGCAATCTGTTCATTTTTATGATGGCTTTGATCACCGGATTCGCTAATCACAGCATGATTTCCCTGGGGATTTTGATTTTAATTTCCACCTTTTTCTTCACCATGTTTTCCGTGTATGGAAACCGGGCAGGATCGGTGGGAACAGCCGCTTTACTCATCATGATATTACGAATGAGTTCTGTTCATCCTCCCTCTGATATACTCATTCAAAGTTTGATGATTTTAGCCGGAGGTTTATGGTACATGGGTTTCGCTTTGCTGTTTTACCAGATGTCCCCGTACAGGCCTGCGCAACGTTCACTTGGCTATTGCATTCATGAGACAGCGAAATATCTTTTGATCAAATCAGAAATGTACGATCCGCAATCCGACCTTGATGCTCAATACAAAAATCTTCTCGACCAGCAGGTGATTGTAAATGAAAGGCAGGACACGGTGAGGGAACTGCTTTTCAAAGGCCGCTCCATTTTGAAGGAATCGACTTATACGGGACGCGTGCTTGTGCTCACCTTCGTTGATGTGGTGGATTTGTTTGAGCACATTATGGCTACCTGGTATGATTATGCATTGCTCCGTAAAAAATACGCTTCAACAGGAATTTTAGAAGAAGTTTCCATTCTTATTAAACAGATCGCCCACGAGATGGACAACATCGGCGAAGCCATTCAATCGAATAGTTCTTATAAAAAGCAATTTGAAATCATTCCGGCGCTAAACAGCCTGAAAGAAAAAATCGATGCGCTTGCTGACACGGGCAGCACCATCATGCTCAAAAAAATCCTCGTGAACCTGAAGAACCTTAGCGGTAAAGTGGACGAGATCATGAAATATTTTGATGAAAATGTTGTGGATAAAGGAACCCTTCGCAGCCGGAAAGATTATTCCAGATTTGTTACTCATCAAAAAATCAATGGCGCAGTTTTAAAGAACAACCTGACTTTTGATTCATCCGTTTTTCGCCATTCACTGCGCATGATGATTACTTGCGCCGTTGGTTTCATTATTTCGAAATTAATTTCACAGGGACACCACAGCTATTGGATCCTGATGACGATCATCATCATTTTAAAACCTGGATTCAGTCTTACAAAACAAAAAAATTTTGACAGGCTTACCGGTACCATTGGCGGTGGCATCATAGGACTTCTGATCCTCGCTTTTATCCAGGATCAACACATTTTATTTGCATTGATCGTATTCTTCATGATCGGCACCTACACTTTTGTTAGGCTGAACTATATCGTAATGGTGATTTTCCTTACACCCTACGTGTTAATTCTTTTCCATTTCCTTGGGCTCGGTGCTGCAAACGTTGCGGGTGAAAGACTTGCGGACACTGCAATTGCGTCACTTCTCGCATTCCTGGCAAGTTATTTTTTATTTCCTCACTGGGAATCTAAACAGTTGCAGGGATACATGGCGAGTGTTTTACAAGCCAACATTCACTATCTTAAAAAACTCAGGGAAATTTTGTACGGAAACGTCATTTCCTCTCTTGAATACAAACTGGTAAGGAAGGAATTATTCGTAAGCACGGCCAATCTTTCATCAGCCCTCCATAGGATGCTGAGTGAACCGAAAAGCAAGCAGAAACACAGGAAGCAAATCTATGAATTCGTAGTGCTCAATCACGTACTTTCTTCCAATATCGCAAGCCTGACAGATAATTTTGCCAACAGCCCCCTCTCTTTATCCAGGGAAGTGATTCAGCCCGTAAAAAAAACCATTGCCAATTTGGAAACTGCACTGGCGCTGCTGGAAAGTTCTGTTCCGCAGCAAGAAGAATCAGAACCACGGACATTTTCTATCGAAAATCATCCCCCCGACCTGCATGTAAAAGAACAACTGAACTTCGTCTGTAAAGTATCGGAAGATATTGGGAAATTGGTCAAAATTATTGAGGAGTGATTGATTCATGAGTGCTCCGGCTAACGAACTTTTTTCACACTTTTTTCCTCCACTTACCTTAGTGCCTCGATAAACCTTCATCTTTTATCCTGAAGTTTCAATGGCATGACTTGTACATTTTCTGATTCCCCTAACTTTATAGAAACATCTTTTTTAAGCACATTTCTTCGTAAATATTTTGAAATGGAAGAAAAAAATGATTCCTCACAGCACATTTTAAACGCTTCCTCCAACCTGCTGGGACTTTGCTTTATTGTCCTTACGTCATTGCGGGTGCTGAAACTGGAGCGTTATACAATTCTTGATGAATGCACCGTATCTGCGCTGATCATGTTCATGGTCAGCAGCTTGCTTTCCTTTCTTTCTATCCGAAGCAAAAAATCAAAAAGCGATCGATATGAAAAGATTGCCGATATCATTTTTGTGCTTGGCCTTTTTTTCCTGTTCCTCTCCGGCATGCTCATTACCTTTAATATTATTGGATAGAAAACTTACATACACACCGCGAA
Organism: uncultured Chitinophagaceae bacterium; assembly: GCA_963696835.1. GTDB lineage: Bacteria > Bacteroidota > Bacteroidia > Chitinophagales > Chitinophagaceae > Ginsengibacter. Next base: position 59,960 of record CAVOLS010000005.1, read on the forward strand.
CGGTTTTCCAAACTCCTTAGGGTTGCTGCAAATCTTATTGATTTTAAATTCAAATAAAGGTGGTAATCAGAATCCTGACACCGACAATGGCAAGGCAAACTGCGAGAGATTTTATGATAATTTTTCCTTTGATTTTCCTCGACAACCACGCTCCCACCTGTGCACCCGGGATTACGCCTATCACAAGCCCGATGACCATTTTCAGAATTAGCGGATCGTTATAACTTCCCTGAAATATATGGACAACAACGCTTACCGTTGCCATGATGGCAAGAATAAAATGGGAAGTAGCAGTAGCGATATGAACCGGGAAACGAAGCCATTCCACCATTGCCGGAACGTGAATGATACCTCCGCCAATGCCCAACAAGGGAGAAAAATAGCCAACGAAAACACTTAGGATCGTGCCCTTTCTCATGTCGAAGGCAAAGTCATATTTTTCGTTCCATTTGTCAATTAGGTGATGCTGAACCCAGCCTTTATGTGCTGCTACTGGCTTACTGACCGTTGTCTTTTTTCCTCCTTTTAAAAACAGGAAAATCGCGAGACCGAAAAGAAGGATGCCGAAGATAATATCAAAGACATCACGCGGAATTATTTTTGTTGTCAACACCCCAAGAATAGAACCAGGAATGGTGCAAATCGCGAAAATGATTCCAGCTTTATAATCTACTCTTTTATTGGCCATGTAGGCGGCCGAACCCGAAATCGCATTGCAGGCGACAACGGCCATTGAAATGGCGGTAATGATTTCAGGGGTGAATTTTGGATGCAAAATGATCAGCAGCGGAACCAGGATAAAACCACCACCAGCACCAATCAAGGTGCCTACTGTCCCAATCAAAAAACCGATAAGTATTAATAAATAAAGACTCTCCATGAAAAGTTATAATGCCTCAAAATGATGATAATTAAACAAAAAGCAAAAACAATTTTCTCAAATAACCTGTTTTACTTTCTTTACAAACATATCGCATTTCAGCATAAAAGATTGCGCCGGCTTTCAGAACGCCGCCCGGTGAGAGGGCACTTTTTTCAGCGATTTTTATTTTTATCAGCAGGCGAACATTTTTCAGTTTTTTTTTAAATGTTTCTGCCGGGCTTGCTTTCAACAAACGGACTTTTTTCCAGGTTTTTTATTAATGCCAAAAGGTTGGCGATGGATTGAAATCCATGGTTACAAAATTGTGCGAGCCTACGGCTCTGGAAGTGTAGTATCAACGAAAAAAATGAGCCTTGGAAAAATAAATGGTCAGCAAGAATGATCGCAAATAAACAGGCTGAACCTATTAAAACCTCAGCTTACATGATTTCGCTTGTTTCTGCCAGGATCGCTAATGGCAAACGAACTTTTTTCCAGGATTTTTATTTTTTCTTCAACAGCAAATTTAGGAGCTAAGATTTTTAAGGCATTTTGCAAGATCAATTCCTTTTCCTAAAACTCCTTTGAAAATATCCCCCATTTTTTCTACGCGCTGCAAGGTGTTATGAATGGTGAATTGTTTGGGCGACAAGCCTGGTTTTACCTCTTCCCACAAAAGCGGAGTCGAAACCGTTGCGCCGGGTTTGGGCCTCAGGCTATACACTGAGGCGATCGTTTGCCCACGGCGGTTTTGCAAATAATCCATGTAAATATGTTTGCTGCCCCGCTTTTTAAGATTCCTTTCAAGGGTGGTAAAATCTTTCAATTCCTCATGAGCCATCATGCAAATGAGGTAGGCAAAATCTTTCACCTGCTCATAAGAATATTTTTTCCCTGCGGGAACATAAATATGCATTCCGGAGGCTCCGGAAGTTTTACAAAAAGATGCGGCACCTGCCTTATCCAAAATACTTTTTACCATCAGCGCCGCTTCAATAACCTGCTCAAAAGTGTTTTGGTCAGAAGGATCAATATCGATAATGAGATAATCAGGCTTATCCAAAGATTTTACGGTCGAGTGCCATGGATTAATTTCTATGCATCCTAAATTATTCATGTAGGCAAGGGTGGCGGCATTGTCGCAAACCAAATAATTGATTTCTTTATTGTTGGAATCAGAATGCACTATTTGATTAGTAACGAACGGCGGAGTATTGCCGGCAGCGTCTTTTTGAAAAAAACTTTGGGAGTTGATCCCGTTAGGATGGCGCAGCAGCGATTCCGGCCTTCCTTTCAGATAAGGCAAAATATAATCCGCCATTGAAATATAGTAATCGACCACATCTCCCTTCGTTACTTTTTCATCAGGAAAATATACTTTCTGAACATTGCTCACCTTCACCTTACTCTTTCCAAAAGTGTAAACTTTGTCTGTTTCGCCTGTCTCCTCAACGGCAGTATTATTTAAGCGCTTTTTTTCTTGCGAGGCAGATTTTTTCATTTTAGAAACGGGTTCGAGGTTTTTGATATTTTCCATATTGATTTCGTTTACAGTTTTATCATTCCTGATGCGCAAAAAAACCGGATGTCGAAACATGCCATCCGCTGTTATTTCCGCATATTTTATTTCACAGATTATTACCGGTTTCACCCAGGTTACGGCAGCGTTGGTTTTCACCTTTTCTTTAAAAGGAGAAATCTTTTGAACAAGTGGCTCAAGCAATTTGTAAATTTCTTCGAGCGATTGGAGATTAAAGCCAGTTCCTGTATGGCCTGCATACCGAAAACCTTCCGAAATTTTTGTAGCGAGAATCAAGGCACCAAAATATTTTCTTGAACCAGAAGGATCCGTATATCCGGCAATAATAGCCTCTTCTGTTTTATGGTGCTTGATTTTCAGCCAATCAGGAAGTGCGCTTTCCAGGATAATATTGGGAATCCGCTTTTTTTGCCATTATTCCTTCCAGATCCCGTTCTTTCGTAACCTGGAAAAACGAGGTTCCATTTCCAGAAATATGATCCGAATATTTATGAACCGGGTTTTCTGGAATCAGTTGTTTCAACAGTTCTTTTCTTTCCGATCAAAGGAAGTTCAGTTGTGTTCGTGCCCATTGAGTTCAAGCAAATCAAAAATATAATATTGGATAGGGCGGTGCCTGTTTTCTGAATAATGCTGCAGTAATTGAAAGTCCGGCTTACCCTCATCATTGAGCACAACGATTTCACCGTCCAAAACGGCATCTGCCTTTATACTTTTTAATTCATTAGCGACAATCGGATAGGCATGCTTTAAAATTGAGGCCATTGCGCGAATAAAGTGAGATTTCCTCCTGCCTTCTTTTCTGCAATTGCGCGGTAACCATCCCATTTGATTTCGAATATCCAGTCTTTATCATCAAAAGGCTTTTCCGCTTCTTTGGCAAGCATGGGCTTTATGAAGCCTGATTTTTTTGGACATTATTTGCAATAGTAGCAGGCGGGGAAAGGGTCTTTGTCGATTCATTTTGTGATTGGAGTCTTCAGGATTGCTGGCTACGCTTTTTTTTTTGACTTTTATTCTCTGCGAGCCATTTGTTAATAGGGGAATTTTTTGGAGTATCTTCTTCACTATTATATTCTATATGCACAGCGTATTCGTCATTGTGCTTAATCAACAGCCAGCTATTATCTTCCTTACCTTTCAGCTTCACCAGGGCAAATTCCCCTTTCAGTTTTTTTCCAAATAATCGGATTTTCAAATTTCCAGCTTCCAGTCCCGCGCGAAGATGTTTTTCAGCCAGGTTCTTTGTCGAGTTTTCAAGATCTGAATAAGTGCCTTTATCCCAAATTTCAACAATTCCGGCTCCATAATTTCCTTCCGGAATCACTCCTGTGAAATCCTTGTAATCGTAAGGATGATCTTCCACCATCATAGCCAGCCGCTTGTCGGCGGGGTTTAAAGAAGGCCCTTTGGGAACTGCCCAACTTTTCAACACCCCATCAAGTTCCAATCGGAAATCGTAGTGCAACCGGCTGGCTTTATGCCTTTGAATGACAAAAATTAATTTTGAAGCAGAACTTTTTACTGATCCCGACGGTTCAGATGTTTTTTTAAAGTTGCGTTTTTGCTTGTATAGTGTAAGAGCCATATTTAAGCAGATTTTTTACGTTTAACTTCAAGGCTAGCCTTCAACTGATCCATAAGATCCTGGGTTTTGCTATGCACCACTTTCATTTCCGGCGCTTTAATCTTCTTGCCACTCGCTTTTGCTTTTATAAGTTTCAACAGCTCATCGTTATAATTGTCTTTGTATTTTGATATATCAAATTTTCCGGTGAGCTGATCAATGAGTGTAATGGCCATTTTCAATTCGGCAGGTTTCACCTCAGTATTTTTAGGCAGAGTGAGTTCGTTAGGATCACGAATCTCCTCCTGGAACCTGATTTTATTAAGTACAATCACATCGTTATCGGGTCTTAGAATGGCAAGCGCTTCCTTGTTGCGCATGACAAAGGTGGATACGCCTACTTTTTTTGTCTTCTTTAGCGCTTCGAGCAATAATTGATAGGGACGGGTGCCAGACTTATCAGGTTCAAGATAGTAGGGCGTTTCATAATAAAGGCTGCTGATTTCTTCTTCCTTCACAAAATCAGAAATCTCAATTGTTTTCGTTTTTTTAGCGCTGGCGGCTTCAAAGTCTTTATCATCCAGCACGATATATTCATTATCGAGTTTATAACCTTTAACGATATTATCCCACGGAACTTCCTTCCCTGTATTTTCATTAATGCGCTGGTATTTGATGTGAGAATGATCCTTCTTGTCCAGCATGTCCAGGTCAAGATTACTTGTTTGCGTAGCGCTGTAAATTTTTACCGGAATGTTGACCAAACCAAATCCGATGGCGCCCGTCCATATTGGCCTCATAATTATTGAGATTTAGAGTATCAATAATGGTAATGAAAGTATTGTGCCTTAATAAAACTAGGCTGAAAAATAGAGTATGAGGCGGAAATCGCTAAAAAAGGAGAAGAATGCTGAGGAAGAAAATCTACAGGGAACCATCAGAAACAGTCGCTAAAATATTCATAGCTCCAACAAAATCGATAATCAGGAATCTTAAATTTATGTTGGCGGCAGTAGAATCAAGAATAAAATCCATAAAAAAAGCCACTCCTTTTTGAGTGGCTTTTTTTGAAAGATAAAGTTACTACCGTTTAATAACAGTCGTAAAGTTGCCGAAACTTCCGGCAGAAACTGTAATTGTGTAATTAATCGTAAACGTTTGATCGCATGAAGAAAACGTGCCTTTGCCATTTGCCTTAATGGTGGCAGGTCCATAACCAAAAGCATCTTTCATCAAGATTTGAGTAGGTACATTGGTTGTGAAATTAGCCGGATCAGTAAAGTCAATATCTACCTGAATTCCAGGACTCAATGCGGGATCTCCAACTACATAACCACCAAACATCGCGTCCGAAAAATTCTTAATCATGAGTTTGGCTTTGCCTGTTCCAATTGATGTAGCAGTAATGTTGGTTGTATATGGTCCTTCCAGGTCATCCTCACCTATATCATAATCAGAGGAATTATTATAATTACCCTCAATTTCTGTTAATACTACATCACAATACTGTTGTACATACACCTTAAAGGTATTATTGGAAGCCAGGGCAGGAATATCACCACCGGTAATTTTAAATACCAACGTATCTTTTCTTCCACCAAGATAGCCATCAAACAGACCCTTTAAAGAAATTGTATCCACTGTTTTCCCTGCTGGAATTGTTATCGAATTAGTAGCAAGGGTGTATTGCTGTCCCTGAACAGCACCGGAAGGAGAAGTAACTGTGTATTCAATTTTAATATCCTTTGTAGGAACTTGTGTCAGGCCCACAGGAATTTTAAATACGCTTTTGCCATCTTCAGTCACAAAATAACTTTCAGAGGCAGATGGACCGCTAAATAAAGAGACTAAATCGTTCGGTGTTACAATTTTATCTTTTGTACAACTGAACATGAGAACAGAAGCAAAAAGAGCTAGAGTGAGGAATAATTTATTTTTATTAATCATGATTTTAAAGAATTTACTTTTAAAGAATTGAAACCTTGGTTTAATTGTAACCCGGATTTTGTTTCAGGTTAAGGTTAAAATTAATTTCCTTTGAGGGAAAAGGCAATTGGAATTTATAATCACCTGCAGGAAGAGTAGTGAAAACATAAGGAATGCCGCTACCATTTGCGAGATCACCTTTTGTTGCATCCCTGTTTACAGGTAAGTTTCGCCTTTTCAAATCAAAAAATCTATCACCTTCAAATGCAAGCTCCAATCTGCGTTGCTTGTATATTTCATTCAATAAAGATGCTCCTGACAACTCTGTTGCAGTTTCAGCATCATATACTTTATACCTGTTAGTCTTTAAGAGAACTACGTCATTTAGCGCCTCAGGTTCGTTACCATTTCTATAATAGGCTTCGGCCCTGTTGAGCAAAACTTCCGCGTTTCTGATAACTTTTGCATCCAAAACGCCGGCAGGATCACCGTTGCTGCGGCCCGCATATTTAATTACATGATTAAATTTCTGCCCGTTGAAGTTTGAGCTTTCAATATAAACAGAATCCCTTATGTCATTAGGGACAAACTGTTGCCTTAAGTTATATTCAACGACGTATTCAGATTTTTTCTCTCCACCCACTGCCTGATAGTAGTTAACTCCTAAAGTATTATCATTATCAGTTCCAGTATTTCTAATTTTAAATAAAACACCGGTGGTAGTAGCATCTTTCCAGATTAGAGGGAAGGTAGTGATGTTGTCTATCGCCGTAGGTTTAGAACCAATTGCGGCGTTGGCAGAAGCAATACAGTTTGGAAAATCACCTTTATAAAGATATACCCTTGAGAGTAAACCATTTACTGCAGCTTTATTCAGGTGATATACATCGTTACTTCCAATCAGAGTTTTTGCAAGTTCCAAATCTGCGATTACTTTTCCGTAAAATCCTCTTAACTCTTCTTTTGCTGGCGTTATGTTTGGATCTGTTGTTGTTACATAAGGCATCGTTGAATCAGCAGATGTCGCATTTTCGTATGTTTTGCTATAAACCCTTGACATATCAAAATAAACCATAGCGCGAATTGCAAGGGCCTGCCCTTTCGCATTATTTTTGAAGGCTCCATCAGCAAACTTATCAATGTTTTCCAGGATCGCGTTAGCCCTTCGAATGATGGTATAGCCACCGGAAAACAAACCATACGTATTGTCAGCAGTATAACGCCATTCAGAATAGTTTAGTCCTGTTCCGCGGCCTGGACCGCTTTTATTACTAATAAGATTATCTGCGGCTTCATCGGCGAATATATTCCAGGTACCGGAATAATAAGAACCTGAGGTTCTTATTCCCGCATACATTCCATCAACCGCAAGAGTTACGTCGGCTTCTGTATTAAATGCCTGAGAAGTTTCAATTTGATTATAGGGATATAGGTCTAAAACACTTTTTTTGCACGATACAAATCCCAGTAGCGCCAAAACAAGTAAATAATTTATTTTTTTCATAATTTCTTAATTAGTTAAATTTAAAATGTAACGTTAACACCCGCAGTAATCGCGCGCATTTGAGGCTGACCATATAAATTATACAAGCCAGGAGATGTCACAGTGCTTTCGCCATTTGGTTCTCCAACTTCCGGAAGGCCTTTAAATTTAGTGCCGATCCATAAATTAGTTCCCTGAACATACATGCGAAGCCCTTTCATTTTAATCTTTTTCGCAACATTATTTGGTAAAGTATATCCAATAGTTAAATCCCTGAGAGAAACATAATCACCCTTCTCCAAATATTTATCGGTATCAAATGTTGTGCGTTGTGATAGATCATTCAGGTTCGCATAAGAAACGATATCGCCTGGCTTCTTCCAGTAATTAGCCGCTTCAGTTAGTTGCTGATCAGATATATTTTCTCCTTCACTGGCTCCAACCTGGTAAATATAGTTCATAATGTAATTTCCGCCGGAATAATAGAACATTGCATTCAAATCAATTCCTTTATAATCTACAGATACTCCAAAACTTCCAAAGAATTTAACTAACGGCGTTTTTCCTTTCAGCAAAACAGCATCGCTCGCAACATAATTTTGAGTGATGGTTCCATCGGCTTTATAAAAGAGGTTTTTCCCATTAGACGGGTTGATACCTGCCCAGCGAACCAAATAATAAGTGAATAATGGCTGGCCTTCCACGAACATTGATAAATCCTGAGGTACGTTATTTGAATAGAGCGATAGGATTTTGTTATCATTATGAGAATAAGAGGCAAAAACATTTACCCTTAAATCATTTGTCCTTACCACATCAGAATTTAATGAAACCTCAATTCCTTTGTTTTCCAGGTTACCGATGTTGCTGCTGAAGCTTGAGAACCCTGTTGTAAGAGAAACGTTTTTAGGATAGATGAGGTTATCTGTTTTGCGACGGTAGTAATCTACAGTACCTTTTATCCTGTTTTCAAAAAAGCCGAAATCAACACCTAAGTCATAATTGTGGTTAAGTTCCCACGTAAGATCCGGATTTGGAAGACGCGCTGGAGTAGCAGTTGACAATCCATTGTACTTAGTTGTAAGTGCATAAGTTCCAAGATTGTCATATAAGGCAGAAGGTACAGTACCTGCCGTTCCAATTGACGCCCTGAGTTTCAGTGTGCTTATGAAATCAGGTTTTACGAAATCTTCTTTCTTCACATCCCATGTAGCGCCAACGGCCCAGAAATTCGCGAATCTCTTATTAGCACCAAATCTCGAAGATCCATCACGACGTCCGCTAAAGTTGACAAAATACTTATTATCGTAACCATAAGTTGCATTTCCAAAATAGGATAACAATGCCCAGTCAGTTCTGGTGGTTGAGGCCTCAGTAGGCTTACCTCCATTATCCTGAGTATTAACCGAAGGTGTTGGAAAGCCTTGAGAGGTTAACCTATAGCTATAAAACTTATCTTTTGTAAATTCCTGCCCTGCTAATAAATTAATAGAATGCACGCTGTTTATAGTTTGTTTCCAGTTAGCAGTATTGGTAAAAGCATAAACAAAATCTCTGTTGCCCGCATCAGTTTTTGAGCTGTAACCCAGGATGTCAGCCAAATTAGCACCTGGCATGAGGTAATTCTCCTGGCTCAAAGTATTGTAGTTTACACCAAGCTGACTTTTTAAAGTAAGATGCTTAAAGAAGTTCAATTCGCCATACACTGTAGAATAGCTTGAAATTCTGTCCAAAACACTTGGATTAAAATCAGTTCCTTCTAAAGGTGAATAACCTTCATGAGTCAAATTATATTTACCGTTTGGCAAGTAAACTGGCTCATACGGGTTTATCAGAAATAAAGAAGCATAGGAATTTTGAGTATTGAATAAAGACCTGACGTTATTCTCTTTACTATGAGTAACACCGATGTTGGTTCCCATTTTAAACCAATCCAATGCTTTATATTCAATATTAAGCCTTCCACCTGTTTTGTTCCAGTAAGATCCATAAAGAACACCATCATTATCGCTTTTATTCAAAGAGAAATAATAGCGGAATTTATCGCCGGAACCGGAAACGGAAACTTCATGCCTCATCATTTTCGCATCCTGTAATAAGTAATCTTCCCAATTTTTGGGGGCGCGGCTTATAATTGTATTCCAAATGTCATTCCTTTGATCGGCTGAAATGCTAAAAAGGTCGCTTCCTCCGGGAAAAGCTCCGGATACAATGCGATTCTGTATCATGGAATCGATTATAGGATTGGATTTATGACCTTCAAACTCGTATTGAAGCTTTTGGGCACTATTCATTAAAGAAATGTTTTTTAATTCCTGCGCACGTGACTTTCCGTATTGGAAAGAATATGTCACCTCAGGTTTGCCACTTCCTTTTTTTGAAGTAATTACAATAACGCCGTTGGCTGCCCTTGATCCATAAATCGCCTGAGAGGCGGCATCTTTCAAGATACTGATGTTTTCTATGTCATCAGGATTAAGCAAACTATAAGAAACAGCACTGATTGGAATTCCATCCAGAATAATCAAGGGTTCATTAGAAGCGTTAATTGATCCGGTTCCTCTTACACGAATATAAGCATTAGAACCTGGCCTTCCGCTTTGGCCTGTAACCTGAACACCTGCTGCCTGGCCTTGTAACAGATTGGTAAAACTACCAATTGGCTTCTGAGCAATTTTTTCAGAGGTTACGTTTGAAACAGAACCAGTTAAATCAGCCTTCTTTACTGTTTGATAACCAACGATAACTACTTCGCTCAAAGCAGCGGCAGCAGAATTTAAGGTTGTGTTGATAATTGTCTGGCTTCCTATTGTCACTTCTTTACTTTCCGTATTAACGGAAGAAAAAACCAGAACCTTTGCTGTGGAAGGAATCGACAATTTATAAGTACCATCATTTCCGGTAACTGTACCGATTGTTGTCCCTTTTACTAGGATAGACACATCTGAAAGTACACCCCCCTTCTCATCCGTAACTTTCCCCGAAATTGTACGAGACTGTGCGAAAACAAATACTCCACTCAACATAAGCATAGTGAAGAACGTAAGAAATTTTCTCATTAACATTTAAATTTTAGTTTGCAAATATAGGGTCAAAAATGCCCGAAGAAAAACAAAGACAGCTTTTGATTTGACTTTGCTGCATGTTTTAGAACATTTTTTTAATTACCATTTAACCGCCTGACACAAAAATCATTGTTTTATTTAAAAAAAACAATTTTGTTTACAATTTCTTTCATTTAATTAAAATTCGATAGATATTATCTAAAACCATTGTCCAATATTTTTAAAAGAGATTTAAATTTAAGAAAGGGCTTTAAAACGAAAATGCGGAAAAGATTCGTTTGCTGGAAAAAATATTCGTAAGTCCCCGGTCTTTTCAGGTAAACATCTGATACACTTTCACTGAAATTGATTAGGCTCATTTATTAAATGATTAGATTGAAACTTTTATGCAGTATTTATCCTTATACATATAAGGATGCAGGGTGCTATTGCATCTATAACAATAGCACCCCACAAATCACCAGCAAACGTACTTTTTTTGATTTTTTTTAGTTCAGCATTCCCGCTTCCTTTTCAATCGGAATATTTTTTTGCTCTTTTATTTTGCCCCAGCCGCCGAGGATGTTGCGCAGATTATGGTAACCCTGCCTTTTTATCAGCGATGAAGCAATCACGCTCCGGTAACCACCGGCGCAATGCACATAAATATTTTGATCCTCTTCAAGTTGGGCGATCTGCGCCACGTCGGTCATTTCCGCTAAAGGAAGATTCATCGCCGCTTTAACATGACCTTCCGCAAATTCATTGGGCTTTCTTACATCCACAACGAGCAAATTTGGATCGAAGGGGAGATCCATCGCCAATTCATCGGCTTCAACGTCAATGATCAAATCGGTTTTTTCGCCAGCGGCTTTCCAACTTGCCAATCCGCCTTTCAGAAACCCTTCCACCTTGTCAAAGCCAACGCGGGCAAGCCTTACAACCGTTTCTTCCTCTTTCCCTTCAGGAGCAACAATGATGAGCTTGTCTTTAAAAGAAAGAAGGCTTCCTGCCCATTCGGCAAACCTGCCTTCTAAACCTATAAAGATGGAACCCGGAACAAATTCCCCGGTAAATTCACTCGCAGGTCTTGTGTCGAGAACAACGTGTCCGGCGGCAATTTTATTTTTAAATTCCTCAACAGTTAATGGAGTAAGTCCCTGCGATTTTACATCATCGAGTTTGTTGTAGCCGTCTTTGTTTATTTTGGCATTCACAGAAAAATAAGGAGGCGCCTCAGATAAACCATCCGTAACAGCTTTAATAAATTCTTCCCGGGTTTGCGGCTGAAGCGCGTAATTGGTTTTCTTTTGCTCGCCAATGGTACTGAACGTGTCGGGGCCAAGATTTTTTCCGCAACTGCTACCAGGGCCATGAGCTGGATAAACAATCAGGTTGTCGGGCAAGGGCATTAATTTATTTTGAATCGTATCGTACATGATTCCTGCAAGCTCTTCTTTGGAGAGGTTGCCGCTGCTGAGATCGGGCCGCCCTACATCCCCAACGAATAAAGTGTCGCCAGTGAAAATGCAATATGCTTCTCCCTTTTCATTCCTTAAAAGATAGCACGTAGACTCAAGCGTATGGCCTGGAGTGTGGATCACTTCAAGCGTTACATTTCCTACTTTGAAAATTTCTCCATCTTTCGCCAAATGGAATGGGAAATTCGCTTCTGTATTCGGGCCATAAACAATGGGCGCGCCGGTTTGCTCGCTTAAATCCAGATGGCCGCTCACAAAATCCGCATGAAAATGCGTTTCAAAAATGTATTTAATTTTTGCCTTATGATCTTCGGCAAGTTGCAAATAAGCATCCGTATCCCTGATCGGATCAATCACAATGGCTTCACCATTGCTTTCTATAAAATAGGCCGCCTCACTGAGGCAGCCTGTATAAATTTGTTGTACAAACATTTTAAAAATTTAATTAAAATAATCAATGCCTTTTTCCTTATTCTGAAACTTGTGTAAAAATACAGGTTTTCTCAAAAAGGGAAATTATGGCTGATTATCCAACAAGATTTTTCACAAATTCATTTATTTCAGCTATCCTTGGTTCATTGATTGCATAAAAAATGAATTTTCCCTCACGAACAGTGGTAACAATGTCCGCTTTTCTGAGGATAGCCAAATGCTGGGAAGCGACAGACTGTTCAAGGCGCAATTTTACATAAAGCTCAGTAACGGTAATTCTTTTATGGTCATGGATCGTTTTAATGATCTGTTGACGCAGTTTGTGGTTGAGCGCTCTTAAAACTAACGCCGCCTTCTTGATCTTCAGATAATCGATATTCTGAAGAGGATCACCTGAATGATTGTTGTGATTTACTTCGTGGTTTTGTGCTGTGGTAGTCATCAATAATAATTTTAATAAAAAAAGTAAGAAAATTGTGATTGAAGAAAATGGTGGTTTTCGTCACGGCAAAGATACGTATAGTAAATAGATATATTTTGTAACAAAATATTAAAAAAAATTATTTTTTTACAGTAGTATGAAAATCTTTTATATAAAAAGCTTCCGTATAAGCGATATCACTAAAACTTTTTTCTATGAAATTTTTCCAGCCAAACCGGGCGAGTGCTTCTGTTGTTATTTCCTGTTCTATGAAACGGGCGTTTAAATTTTCAACGATCAGATTTTGAAACTTCCGGCTTCCGCTCCCAAAAAAATAAACTGGTCTTTTTTCAAGCAAATCTGCAAATGATGTTTCTTCTAAAACCATTGCTGATGGCGGATATACAACTTTAATTCCTGAATCATATATGGCGGTAAAAACTTCCATCCTTCTTGCATCGATCATGGGACAATACAGTGAATTATTATCTCTGATTTGGTATGTAGCAGCATCAGTAAGCACTTCTAAAGTATTAAAAGTTAGCAGTGGAATTTTTAATGAAAAACAAAGACCTTTTGCGGTTGCCAGGCCAACCCTTATCCCAGTATAGGAACCTGGACCAATGGTTGTGCCGACTGCTTGAAGGCTTGTTATGGGAATGTCATTATTCTGCAATATTTGATGAATGGCAGTATGTAAAAAGGCGGCGTGCTGTTTTTGATCGCTATTTACCAGGGTGTCAAGAACATTTTCTCCATTACAAATGTTTACGATAGCCGTTTCTGTAGTTGTGTGGATATTTAAAATAAAACTCATTCTATTTATTTAATGCAATAAAAACCAAAAACCGGAAGGATTAGAAATTGGAGTCAAAAATACATTTTTCCAAAGCGGTGGAAGGATGGTACCTGCTGTCGTCCTGGTAAAGCCGCTGCAAAAGATTTAAAACATTTGCCAATCCAATTTTTTCTGCCCATTCAAATGGACCATAAGGATAATTGGTTCCTGATTTCATCGCGAGATCTATTTCCTCCATCGTGCTCACCTTTTCGCCGAAGGCAAAAAATGCTTCATTTATGATCATGCTAATGACCCGGGCTGAAACAAAGCCAGGTTCATCTTTTACAAGAATCCTCTTCCAGCCTAAATTTTTAAATAGCGATTCTGTTTGATTTTTGTACTCGCAAATTTCCCAGGTTTCCCTTTGCAGAAATCCGGGCCATGCGTTTATGCGCGATACATTTGCAGGAGCCTCCAATTCTGATAAAGTTTGAATAACTGAACCAATGATCACAGGTTTATTTCGCATTGCCGCAAAATTAATTTCTTTCGGATCCTGGTTGAGAATCAGCATTGCATCATGTTCAGACTCTTCTACCCCTTCCCAATCATTCCGGAAAACCAATTGAATTTTCTTATTGGTTTCCTTTGATCGGATTTCCCGCTCCTGTTCTTCATTTGCAATCACAGTTACTCTCATAATTGATTTTTTACAAAAATAGGTTTGTTAATTGAAGGAAAGTTTTGCAACTTTAAACCGTTCTAAAAAAAGAAATATATGAGCAAGCAAATTGTGAATACCCCTAATGCACCAGCGCCAATCGGCCCTTATAACCAGGCAGTTAAAGCTGGCGGACTATTATTTATTTCGGGCCAGGTAGCTATTGTTCCGGAAACTTCTGAACTGATCACAAGCGATATTACACAAGAGACCGCGCAGGTGATGAAGAACCTGAAAGCGATTTTAAAGGAAGCAGGCTCAAGCTTGAACCAGGTGGTTAAAACAACAATTTTTTTAAAAGACATGAGCCTTTTTGCTGCGGTAAACGAAGAATATGGTAAACATTTTGATTCTGATTTTCCGGCTAGGGAAACCGTTGCTGTTAAAGGATTGCCCAAGGATGTGAATGTGGAAATAAGCATGATCGCTATTGCATAATTAAAAAAGAAAATTTTGAACAGGCAGGTTATCATAACATCTAAAGCGCATTCTTATTTAACCGATACGCTTGAGCAAAAAGGATATACAGTTCTTCTTTCCGATCACATCACCTATGCGGAATTAAGTTCCATTGTTGAAAATGCGGAAGGCTTGATCATTACCACCCGGATTCCCATTGACAGGAAATTATTGGACAAAGCCGTTCGTTTGAAATGGATTGGCAGACTGGGAAGCGGACTTGAATTAATAGACCTGAATTACGCGGAAAAAAAAGGCATCCAGGTAATCAGCACGCCCGAAGGCAACCGAAATGCTGTTGCTGAGCATGCACTCGCGTTATTGCTCAATCTTACCAATAAGATCTCTTCCAGTTTCCAGGAAATCAAGGACGGAAAATGGATCAGGGAAGCCAACCGGGGAATAGAACTTGATGGAAAAACCGTTGGCATTATCGGATATGGAAACACGGGAACTGCGTTGGTAAAACTACTTTGCTCCTTTGGGGTAACCGTTCTGGCCTATGATAAATATAAATATGACTTTGGAGGCGGCTATATCAAGGAAGCGAATTTTGAACAGGTTTGTAAATATTCGGATGTAATCAGCATGCATGTGCCGCTTACCGATGAAACAGAATACATGGCGGATGAAAACTTTTTCAATTCGCTGAAAAGGCGTCCTTATTTTATTTCCACCTGCGGGGGAAAGTCACAGATACTGTGGCGCTTATTTCCGCGCTTAAGAACGATCAGATCGCCGGAGCAGGATTGGACGTTCTGGAAAATGAAAAACTGGAAACTTACTCTCCCGAAGAGACTGAAAGATTAAATTGGTTATTGAACCAGCCTAATGTAATTTTAACACCGCATATTGCAGGATACAGCGATGAGGCGTTTTATAAAATGGCGAAAATCCTCCTGCAAAAGTTAGGCTTGGCGCCTAATTTCAAAATTTAATTATATTTGTGTTCATACAACGCTTTAGTAAAAATGGGGCGTTGTATTTTTTTTCTCCAAAATCCAAGGTTTTGAACTTTAAACTATCATGATATGAGCCAGGTTAATTATGTAACAAAAGACACTTTTGAAAAGATGCAGGCTGAACTTCAGCACATGAAAGGCGTTCAAAGGCCTGCGGCCTCAAAAGCAATCGGTGAAGCGCGGGAAAAAGGGGATCTGAAGGAAAATGCGGAATATGACGCGGCAAAAGAAGCGCAGGGAATGCTCGAAGCAAAAATTAAGCAACTGGAAGGCGTGATCGCTACCGCCAGAATTGTGGATGAAAGCACAATAGACACCAGCAAAGTTTCAATCCTTACCAAGGTTACCCTTACTAACCTCGCTACAAAAAAACAAGTGACTTATCAGATCGTTTCTGAAAAAGAGGCCGACCTGAAACAACAAAAAATATCCGCCGCTTCGCCCATTGGCAACGGCTTGCTTGGAAAAACAGTTGGCGATGTTGCTGAAATTAAAGTTCCGGCGGGAGTTATCAAATTCAAAATTGAGAATATTACGGCCTGAGGTGAGAGCGTGAGAGGTTGTGTTAACAATAAAAAATCATTGCGATGACGCTATTTTCAAAAATCATTAAAGGAGAAATTCCTTCTTTTAGAATCGCGGAAAATGAAAAGTTTTACGCTTTTCTTGATATCAATCCATTGGTTGAAGGCCATACGCTTGTGATCCCGAAACTGGAAGTCGATAAGTTTTTTGACATGCCGGATGATTATCTTTCAGAAATTTTTGCCTTCGCAAAACCTATTGCAAAGGCGATTGAAAAAGCCTTTCCCTGCAATCGCTGCGGTTTAAGCGTTGTAGGAATTGAAGTGCCGCATGCGCACATGCACCTGGTGCCGCTGAACACGGCTAATGATTTGAATTTTACAAAGAAAAAACTCTCTCCTACTCAGGAAGAATTAAAGAGGAGTCAGGAGAAGATTTTGAAGGAGATGCCGCCAAACCATTAAATGAATTGGTAGCTCTTTTTGAAATACTGTCTAAAATAAAAAACACATTCACTGGAATGTGTTTTTTATTTTAATCCGTTTATCCTTTCCGAGTTAACGAAGAAATTCGCTCAATCCTGTTTAGTCTATATCCACTTCGCCCAGATTGTCATCAGGAATTCTATCAATTAATTTATTGTACGGATCAATGCCTGCTTTAACAGGTTTCCCGCTTACGTGAATCTTAAGTTTGTGAGTGCCTGCCTTTAATTTATATTTTTGTGAATACAGAGGATTGATTTTTTTGTTTCCATCTTTATCTCTTGTTTCCTCACCAAATACAGCTACATCAATATAATCATTCATTGGAGCTACCGTTTCCCTGCCACTGCTGTCAGCATATAATTTATTTGTTTTAAATTCAAGTATGACATCATATCCATTTTTTCCGATTGCTTTTGCTTTGGCGCTTATCAACTTATTTTCATAAAGGGTTATTTTTTCCCAGGTATCCGTTAGATAGTAATGAAAAGAATCCGGGGTATATCTTTTAAGAATTCTGTAAAGATCGTTACTTCCGGGATAAGGAGGGTTTTCCTTTAATGCAAAACTATCTCTGAATTCACGCAAGGCAGTATTAAGCGCCACATTACCAATCAAATCGCGAAGTCCATACAATACGAGGCTTCCCTTATTATACCATTGGTAAGGACGATTGCAATTAATAAATGCATTTTCTTTTTTTCCTTCATTGGCGCGCCCGGCGAAATAACCATCAAGTTCCTGTTTTAAAAACCGTTTCATATTATCGCTGCCATATTTTCTTTCCGACAGTATTAAGGCTGAATATTCTGCTAATGCTTCTGAAATCAGGTTAGAACCTCTTGTGTCATTCGGAGTTACCTGGTGTCCCCACCATTGATGGGCAAGTTCATGAGCCGTAACAAAATAGAGGTAATCAAAATCATCCCGACTTCTAAAATTGGCCACCCAGCCGAAGTTTTCAGAATAGGGAACGGTGTTTGGAAAACTTTGGGCAAAGGATGCATATTTTGGAAATTCCAATATTCGCATTTGCCGGAATTGAAAAGGTCCATAGGTTTTTGAAAAATATTGAATGCCATCCTTTAAGGCGTAAGTAAAACGGTCAAGATTATAAGGATGTTTTTTATCATAAAAAATTTCAATCGCGATATTTTGGTCATTCTCGATCTTAACTGAATCTTTCAATACTTCATATCGGGCGGAAACAATGCTAAAGAAATCCTGTATTGGCGTATCCTGTACATAAGAAAAATACCGGCGGCCGTTTTCCACCCACGTTTTTTGCAAGTAGCCAGGTGCTATAGCGATCTGATCAGGTGTTGTACTGACTGTTGCATCAAAATGAATCAGGTCCGCGTTGTTATTAAACAATAACCGATTTCTGCCTTTTGGATCATCGTGATCAGGTAAATTATCGTTTTTCGGAGGCAAACCATTTTTTTTGCGGTATTCATCGCTCTCTAATTCCTTTTCGGGATTGTAACCAAAAAAGGGAAGCCCTTGCGCTAAAAATGTTCCATTGTGTAAAATTTCACGGCTGAAACCATTATTTAAAAATCCCTGGTTTGAAATTTTTGAATGTATCTCCAGCAATGCGCTATCGCCGGGTTGCAAGGGAGTCGGGAGGGTATAGATGCGATAATTGAAGGTGTCCTTCCCATTTTTAAAAAATGTAAAGGATGAATACGAATAATGTAACGGGCTTTCATAAGGGATGCTGTTACCATTATATAAAATCCTGTATTTTTCGTTTTGCTCTCCCATCAGATGAAGGGTAGATATAGGCTGGTCCGTTTTATTTTTAATATGGACTTTCGCTTCAATTTCTACTTTTCTTTCATTTGGATAAATAGCGGCATTCAGAGAGATGGCGGTTATTTTCGGCTGGTCAATGTCCTCATATTTTTTTAAGGTCTTTTCATACAACGCCGAATTGCGCCTGATTTCTTGAGCGGTGTAATAATTATTGAGGATGCTGACATTATAATAAATAAATGCGCCACTGCTGATCCATGCAATAAAAAATGCAGTTGTTAAAAAAGCAGGCCACAATTTGAATCGTTGTATAGCCACTTTCCAGCGTTCTTTAAAACCACTGGTAATACCGCGCTGGTAAAATAAATAAGCAATTGTGACACAATAAAGCACCCAGCATCAGCCAGTAAAAATTGAACCATGATTGCGGTTTTATAAAATGACCAATTCCATTCATTTCCGACCACATGTAATCCGGTGTATAAAAATAAAACAGGAGATTGTAATCCATCTTGCCCACATTGCGCAGGAGAGCCATGGTTATCCAAATAAGAAGGGCTATTGCGTGTCCGCCAAATTTGTTATTGACAGTTATGTGCACCGCAAAAGTTAACAATATCATTTCAAGATAAGAAGGAAAGGTGAGAAGGTACATTTCTCTAAAATACACGTTGAAATTATAATCGGTAAAGCCTTTAAGCGTTTGAACCAGCACTCCCAAAACGATGGGTATGGTACAGAGAACTAAGCCAATACCTATCAGACCGCATATTTTCGATAAATAAAAAACAGTATTCGATACAGGCATTGCATCGTTTATGGTATGGAATTTTGATGATTTCTCTCGATGCACCGCTTCACCAGTATAAAATAAAAGGATAATAAAAATAAAAATCGAAAAATTGTAGTTTTTATAATCCATCAGGAAGGAGGTCACTGGCTTGTAGCCTACACCATAGTAAGTATTGCCAATCCAGAAATCAATTAAAAGGAAGACTATGTTCCACCGCCTAATATCGCCTTGAAATAATTGTCCTTTACAATGTTTAAAAATTCCAATTTCGAAAGACTCCACCAGACTTTTTGCAAATGCTTTTTACCAAAATCAGGATGTACATTTTGCATGAGCAGGATTTCCGACATGACGGATTCCTTGCTTTTGTTTGACTTCTTTATCCGGTCTGGCAATAAAAACTTTTGAAAACTAAAACGCCAAAAAGCAAAGCCAATAACTAACAAAGAAAAGCCTATCCAAATAACTCTGTTTAGTAGGATTACCCTGGAAACAGGTGCTAGCAATGTGTTCTTTTCAAAGGGTGTATAAAATCTGGTCTCAAGTACAAAAGTATTGATAGCAAAAGGATCAAGCAGTTTTACCAATTCCCTTTTTTCAAGGTCTGTTATTAAAAAACTGGCAAGAAGGTAGCTGATAAACAGAAATATGCTTGCCGTATAAATAACTTTTACATTTCGGGTTAGCGCTACCAGTGCAAAAAAGATAGCTGAAGATAAAAGCAGGTTGCCAATGGTGAAAAGAAAGTAGGGCTGAAAATAATTCCACAACCCATAATGGCCAATGCGCCCGGAGGGAACCCATCCAAATGCAGGGCCAATAGCGCTTCCCACCAGAAAACCCAGGTTAAGACCACTGCCAATCAGAAGTACAAAAACAA
Organism: uncultured Chitinophagaceae bacterium; assembly: GCA_963696835.1. Lineage (GTDB taxonomy): Bacteria > Bacteroidota > Bacteroidia > Chitinophagales > Chitinophagaceae > Ginsengibacter. The sequence continues at coordinate 80,080 of CAVOLS010000005.1, forward strand.
ATGAACCCAAAAACCTGCCCCAAAAATATCCTGCTTTTGTTATGGGATAGCTGTAAAAATAATTGCGCGTCTGGTGTTCAATGTCACGGTATAATGGAACGCCCATGACTGCTGAACAGATAAGCATGGCAAACATGCTAAATATTACACTTGCATTCGCGATTATCCAGGGTGAATTATGCATTACTTTTTCTGTTGCCGGCGTAGAACCGGTTGCAATGGATAATAATCCGAACAGGAACAAAATGAAAAAATAGAGCCATGTTGCAGGCCTCTTAATACGATATTTTAATTCGAACAAGAAAATTTGCAAAAACATAGCCTTAAGTTTTGATGATGTTTTAAAGTGTAATGACATTCGTTTTTCCGGAGATTTCAAAGAAATAGAAATCTTCTAAAACCGGTTGCATAGGAGTAAAACCATTGCCCGGATCTATTTCAGAATAAATGCGGATAGTAAGATGCCCGCTTTTTATTTGTACAGATATTACCTGATGCTGCTGCTTGTATTTTTCAATCTCATTTTTTTCGATGGCCTTACAATATATTTTTCCTTCTAATTCAAGGACCGCCTCATCAGGACTGCTTATGCATCAGCATTTCTCCGTGACAAATAATGGCAAAATCGCTGCAAAGGATTCTTACATCCTCCACAATATGCGTAGAAAGTATAACGATGGTATTTTGGCCCAATTCATTTAAGAGATTATAGAAACGATTTCTTTCTGCAGGATCCAATCCGGCGGTAGGTTCATCTACAATTATTAGTTTTGGATTACCAATCAGTGCTTGTGCGATTCCAAACCGTTGCTTCATTCCTCCTGAAAAAGTGCCAAGATTTTTTTTACGGTCACTATAGAGGTTTACTCTGTTTAGGAGTGCCGACACTATTTCTTTTCTTTCTTTTCTGTTGTCTATACCCTTTAGCTGCGCGATATGATCCAACATCATCTCCGGATTAATTTTCGGATAAACCCCAAATTCCTGTGGCAAATAACCCAGTAGTTTTCGAACTGTCCCTTTTTCTTTCAATACATCTATATCGTCTAAAAATATGCTGAACAGGCTCTTTTTTTTCAAGGGATTTTTGGCAGGAAAGAGATTTAAGCGGTAAACACAGAATGCGACCGAGGGCAAATTTCTTAAAAAGGTGTGATTTTGGTTGAAGGGGGAGAAAGAAGAGAAACGAAGGAAAACGATTTTTATTATCTAAAAAGAAATAAAAACTTCGAAAAAAGTGCGTTTGCAAATCCGAAAATTAATATCTGTTCAAAACCGTATCCCTTTCATCCGTCCAATAAATGCCATGATTTTTATAATAATCGCAGGCGGATTTTTCATTCGAATTTCATTGGAATACTGATCAACCAGCACACTCATGTACATCTTGCTTTTAAAATCCATTTTTAATTCTTTTTCACCCTTATTTGTTGCCAGTTCAACGGCTTTGCAAATGCCTTCAAAATAACTTTCCATTTGTAATGCCGGCTGATGCGTATTGAACACTTTCACGATCTGCCCGCCGGGATTTCTGAAGCTATGGTAAACTCCTTTCTCAACCATTAGTTTTTCTCCTTTCTTTAAAGTAATCCATCTGTCCTTTACAAAAAACTCCATTTCGCCTTCGAGCATTTCGTAGGTTTCAATCGCGTTGGGGTGGATGTGTATCAGCGGATCCTTCATGTTGCAGCCGGGCAGAATTTCCCATTCGAGATCCAGGGATTTGCCTCCGGTATCCTTAGCTGCATTAACGACTGTAAAGCGCATGCCGATTGGCGTCATATCCAGAAGCTGAGATTTTGTAGCCATTTTTAAAATAAGTTTAAATGATATATGAAGATAAACTACTTACCCTTGTTACAAATAAAATTTAAAAAAAGTGCGTCTGCTAGTTTGAGATCATTTATCCGGATCAACTAAATATGCTTACTCACACAGAGGTTAAACCACAAGAGAGCACAAATTAAACCTTAAAAAAAGTCCGGTTGCTGACTGGATGTCAGGCATCAGACTAAAATCCGATGTTACAATATGGATCAAGCCTACGCCTTTTGCATTAGGAAAAATCCTTGAAAAAAGTCCGTTTCCTGCCTTAAAGAAAAATCGCAAATGGGAATGATGACTGCGCCTTTTATGCCGAGTAAAGAACTAAACGACGAGTGGCTGCCGGATGCTGGCAAGTATCCTTTTCCGCCTTATTAAGTTATGAACTAAGAAAACGCTTTCGCGGAAAAGATACTGCCTTGCAGCCGGAACTATCGATCAGCAAAGGTCTTAGGCCGACAGCCCCAAAAAACTTTTCTTTTTTTCTTTTTCTTATGTTGGCACCTGGGGTAGAAAAAGCAGGAAAAAAGTCCGTTTGCCTCTTTGCCCCATTGCGTCCTGGCATGAAAAAACTTTACGGGATCATTTCATCCTTTCAGGATTTTTAACCAGAAAATCTTTCCATCCGGTTAATTTTTTTGATGAACTATCCACTAATCCATTTCCCTGGAAATGATGGCAGACAGCAACGGCAAGCGCGTCGGTAGCGTCAAAATATTTTGGGCTTTCGTTAAAACCTACAATGCGCTGCAGCATTTTTAAAACCTGCAGCTTATCGGCGTTTCCATTTCCGGTGATGGACTGTTTTATTTTCCTGGGAGAATATTCGGTAACGGGAATGCCGGCCTGAATGGCCGCTGCGATCGCTACTCCCTGGGCGCGTCCCAGCTTGAGCATGCTTTGCACGTTTTTGCCAAAGAAAGGCGCTTCAATGGCAAACTCGGTTGCTTCGTGTTCTTTCAGCAAATCGCAAACCTTATTATGGATGATTTGCAGCTTTTCATAAGCGTCTTTTTTGGCGGAAAGTTTCAATACGTCCATACAGATTAAGGACACGCTGCCGGAAGCAACTTTTATGATTCCAAATCCCATAACTAAGGTGCCGGGATCAATTCCTACAATTATTTTTGGACTTTTATGCAAAGCGAAGGTTATTTTTACCTCTTTAGTTTTAATTTTTACGGCTCAAAGCTAACATGTTCCGAACGAATAAAAATATCAAAATAATATTCAAATATGTTATTGCCCCGCTGCTTGCAGGGTGGTTATTTTATTCGCTTTACCAGCAAATTAAAGCGCAGCCGAACCTGGATCAATCCATTGAACTTATCAGGCAGGCGCCTTTTGGCCGGCAGGCATGGAAATTCTGGATTGTTATCGCTCTTGTCTTTATTAATTGGGGACTGGAAGCAAAAAAATGGAAGCTGCTGATTACGCCTGTACAAAAAATGAGCTTCTTTACTGCTTATCGCTCGGTGCTGAGCGGAATGGCACTTTCATTGAACACGCCCAACAGGATTGGCGAATATGGCGGCCGCATCCTTTATGTAAAAGAAGGAAGCAGGATAAAAGCCATTTCCTTATCTATTGCAGGAAGCATCAGCCAGCTGATCATAACTTTGACTATGGGTTGCGGCGGCCTGGTTTACCTTTTATATTTCCAGCATCAGCATACAGGAACCGTCATGGGACTTTCGCTTTTTTGGATCCGCATTCTGTTATTTATTTCTGCATTTATTACCGGCCTGCTGATCCTTTTTTTCTTTCGCTTGTCGTGGCTCATAAAATTGGTTGAAAAAATTCCTGCCGCCGAAAAATTTATTCAGTACATAAATGTGCTTGAAGAATTTACTCCTAAATTATTGTTAAGGCTCCTTTCGCTATCGTTCTTTCGCTATCTTGTTTTCGTCATTCAATACGTTTTGATGCTTCAGGTGCTGCATGTTGGCATTTCCTGGACAGATGGTTTTTGGATTATAACGATACTTTTCCTTGTGATGGCGATCGTCCCTTCCTTCGCCATTGCTGACCTGGGGATAAGAGGCAAGTTTAGTACGGAGCTTTTGCAGGTGTATAGCGCCAATACCATAGGAATAATAGGCACTACTTTTGGTATTTGGTTCATTAATTTGTTTATTCCGGCGCTAATAGGAAGTATTTTAATCCTCGGTATAAAAATTTTTAAAGACAAATAACATAATTTGAAACCTTTTATCGCTGTTTTAATTTTACTTCTTTCTGTTACACAAGATACCGGTGAATTCTGCGGCGTGCGCAACACAGCTTTCAAAGATGGCGAAGAGGTTACCATGACCGTCTATTACACTACGCTGGGAATGTATGTGGGCGCAGGGGAAGCGAAGTTTACCACCAGCCTTGAGAATTTTAATGGCAAGCCGGTTTATCATTGCGTGGCTACAGGAACTACCTATTCATTTTTCGACAACTTTTTCAAGGTGCGCGACAGGTATGAAAGCTACATCGATACCGGCACTATGCTGCCTGTAAAATTCATAAGGAACGTGGATGAAGATGGTTATAAAATATATAATAATGTGAGTTTTAACCACAAAGCGGGAACGGCAGTCAGCACCAATGGCGTGTTCAAAGTCACGAATTGCATCCAGGACGTAATAAGCTCTGTTTATTATGCGCGCAACATCGATTTTACCAAATATAAACCGGGCGACAAAGTGCCTTTTGACATGTTTCTCGATGATGAAATTTACCATCTCTACCTGCGCTATGAAGGCAAGGAAAACATTAAGACCAAATATGGAAAATTCAGGGCGATAAAATTCAAGCCCCTGCTTATCAAGGGAAGCATTTTCCAGGGGGGTGAAAAGATGAACGTGTGGGTTAGCGATGACAAAAACCGCATTCTCCTTCGCGCGGAAAGCCCGATAGCCGTTGGTTCCATAAAAGTGGACATGATGGGCTACAGGAATCTTCGCTATCCACTTACGTCTTTGATTAGTTTCAAATAAAATTCAAGGATTGAGCGGGACTATTTTGCCGTTTTCATTTTAAAAGCCGCAATAGCGTTTTTTGTAAAATCACTCAGTACCAGTTTCCCGCTTATCGCCGCTCTTTCTTTCAAAAGCTGATCCCAGTTCTCGGTTCCTTTCCAAAATATATTTTTCATTTCTGACATCGCCTCAGGGCTTGAATGTGCCAGAGCATTGGCGAGCCGGTAAACAGATTCATCCATATCATTCACAGATTCATGCACTTCTGAGAAGAGGCCTTTTTTCTTTGCCCAGTCGGAATTGCGCCACATGGTGGCATCAATGGCAAGCTGACTGAAAGCAGAAGCGCCGATCTTCCTTTCTATCGCGGGACCGACTACAAAAGGCCCGATGCCAACAGCAAGTTCACTGAGTTTGATATCCGCATTTTTCACTGCAATGGCATAATCGACGCCAGCGGCAAGACCGACGCCACCGCCCACACATTTGCCATGAATTCGCCCGACAATGAGTTTGTTACATTTTCTCATCGCATTAATAACATTCCCAAAGCCGCAGAAAAAATCGGTTCCTTCTTTTTCATTTTTTATGGCCACCAATTCATCAAAGCTGGCGCCGGCGCAAAAAGCGCCTTCCCCTGCGCTTTTCAAAATAACGACTTTGCTGTCGTGGGTGCCGGCATAATGAATTTCCTGGGCAAGACGATCCAAAATTTTCCCCGGCAATGAATTGCTTTGCGGGTGAAAAAATTCAATAGTGGTGATTCCATGCTCCGTGTGAGAGCGAACATAAGGTTCCATGTTTTGCTTTTTAATTTTCAGATTTTCAATTAGCTTCTCATTCTCACCATCGTTAAAATGGTGGCAACACCCGTGGTTTCCTCCGTTTCGTCAATCATTTCAACATACCACTTTACAATTCCTTTTGGAATATCAATTCCTTTCACATGTTGTGTTTCAGGCGTAATCTCTTTTAATTCCTGTTCAATCTTTTCTTTGCAGGTCAGTTTTATATAAATTTCCATGCCGGGATAAACCGGCTTTGTAAACCGTAATTCATCAATGCCGTAATTCAACAGCACCGGATTCTTTTCATAGCTGTCAACAAACAAACCGGCCGCGGCGCTCATGATAAAATAGCCATGTGCCACCTGTTGTTCAAACATGGTACCTGTAAAATCTGTGGTTTTAATATGCGCATAAAAATGATCGCCGCTGAGGTCCGCAAATTTGTCAATATCTTCCGAAGTGATCATTCTTTTTTCGGTTATCATCTGATCGCCGATCTCAAGTTCTTCAAAATATTTTTTAAACGGGTGAATTGTATCGGTATTTCCTTTTGCATCGGGCTGGTAAACATTTGTAATCGCTGTGAGCATGGTTGGAGAACCCTGAATGGCGACTCTTTGCATGTAATGTTTTACTCCACGAATGCCGCCCATTTCTTCGCCGCCACCTGCGCGTCCCGGGCCGCCATGAACCAGCATTGGCAATGGAGAACCATGACCTGTACTTTCTTTGGCGCATTCGTGGTTCAGCACTAAAATTCTTCCATGATAGGTACCTGCACCCAATACAAATTCTTTGCAAATTGTTCATTTGCTGAAACAATGGAGCTGCACAAACTTCCCTTTCCCAATTTTGAAAGTGCAATCGCTTCATCCGTATTTTTATAAGGCATGATGGTGCTTACCGGACCAAATGCTTCTACATTATGTACGGCATCCGTATCAAAAGGGGTTTCATTCAGTAAAAGTAAAGGGCTCATGAATGCGCCTTTTTTTTCATCGGCATCAATTACTTCAACACTATCGAGGCTGCCATAAATAATTTGTGAAGAAGCCAGTAATTTTTGCACCTGTTCCTTTACTTCCTGTCTTTGTGTTTGGCCGGCAAGTGAACCCATTCTTACTTTTTCATTTTCAGGATTGCCGATGGTTGTTTGTGCAAGCGATTTGCTAATGGCTTTCCACACATCTTCCATCTTATTTTCAGGAACAAAAATTCTGCGGATGGCGGTACATTTCTGTCCGGCTTTCGAGGTCATTTCTCTTCTCACTTCTTTTATAAAAATATCCCACTCAGGCATTTCCGGAGTTACATCATCGCCTAACACAATACAGTTCAAAGAATCGGCTTCCAGGTTAAAAGGAACATTTTCCTTCAGAATATGCGGATTGGATTTCAACATTAATCCGGTGGACGCGGAACCCGTAAAAGTGATCACATCCTGCGAGGTCACATGATCTAACATATCGCCGGCGCTGCCGCATATTAATTGCAGAGCGCCTTCAGGAAAAATTTTTGAAGCAATAATTTCTCTTACAACGGCTTCGGTTAGATAAGAGGTTATCGTTGCGGGCTTTACAACCGCGGCAACGCCTGCCAGCAGGTTGACGGCGATCTTTTCCAGCATGCCCCACACGGGAAAATTAAATGCATTGATATGAATGGCAACACCTTCTTTTGGAACCAGAATATGCTGAGCGCAAAAGTGCCGCTTTGCTTAAACCGATATTCTCTCCATCAAGAGCGAAAATTTCATTGGGAAATTTTCTGCGTAAAGAGGCATTGGAAAAGAGATTGCCGATACCGCCTTCAATATCCACCCAGCTATCGGCACTGGTGGCGCCGGTTTTATAGCTGATGGCGTAAAATTTTTCTTTATGTTCCAATAAATGAAGCGCCAGCGCTTTTAACATTCTTCCCCGTTCCTGAAAAGTCATTTTTTTCAAAGCCGGGCTTCCGGTTTTTCTTCCATATTCAAGAATGGAACCGAAATCCAAACCTTTGGTGGTTGCGATTGCTACCAATTCGCCATTAACCGCGTTGTACAATTCCTGTCCGTCTCCGTCTCCTTCTATCCATTTTCCTGTTATATAATTTCCGAGTTTCATAGTGTCATTTTTAGGCTGCAAATGAAACGAATTTACATGAATTGCGTGAAAGAGTTGAGGCCTGGAAATTTCTTAGCCATTTGGATTTTTGCAAATTCCGGTTCTTACAAACAAAAACCATAAACGCTGATATTCCTCCTTCAATATGCAATATAAATCCATCGAACAGAGCGATTACAGTGACCAGAGCGTATTATTCCAGAGTTTATGGCTCGACAAAAAAATCGTAACTTGGTCTTTTATGTAAATGGTCGGGCGGCTATGGAAAAACATATTATTAATGTTGACAAAGAAATTCTGGGAGGCACACCTGTATTTTATGGTACAAGAGTTCCTATAAAGAATCTTTTGACTATCTCGAAACTGGCGACTCTATTGAAACATTTCTTGAGGATTTTGAGAGTGTAAGTAAAACGCAGGTTGTGAAAATACTTGAAATGTCAAAAAAATTAATTGAAACTTCAACAAGTATTCTCAATGAAAATTTTGCTTGATGAGTGCATTACCAAACGGTTGAAAAAGCATTTGGAAGAATTTGATGTATTTACTTTAAATGAATTAAAGTTGAGCGGAATTAAAAATGGCAAACTACTGAGATATTGTGCAGAAAACCATTTTGATATTTTATTTACCATTGACAAAAGTCTCATGTTTCAACAAAACCTTGAAAAATACCTTTAACTATTGTTGTTTTAAATTCTTTTAGCAGCAAAATTGAAGAGCTTCGTAACATTTCTTCCTTCATTTAAGTCGCAAATAAGCGGTTCAAAAAAATATAAAGCCTACCTCATTGATGTTTAAATTTCAAAAGTAGCATTTCATATAAAAGTAAGAACAGGCTTACTATTACCTTTTCAAAAAATTCCGGTTCTTAAAATACTTCCCTACAACCGGCAGGCGTTGAAACTCCTTCCATTCAACATTGAGTACGAACAAAATATATAAGGCAAGCAGAACTGTGGCTGAAATCAAACCGGCAAGGGTTCCGGTAAAGAAATAGGTAATGCCTTCATGAATGAAATACAGCAGCACGACAATAACGATGTAAGCCATTAATTTTTTCCAGGCATAAGGGATGGGGTATTCTTTCTGTCCCCACAAAAAACACAGCACCATCATGCTAAAATAGCAAAGAAAAGTAGCCCAGGCACAAGCGACATAACCATAATGTGGAATGAAAATATAATTGATAATAACCGTTAGTATTGCTCCGAGGATTGTAATATAAGCGCCTGAAAGGGTTTTTTGAGTCAGCTTGTACCAGATAGAAAGATTGTAATAAATCCCCAGGAAAATATTTGCCAAAAGAAGGATGGGAACCACTTTTAAACCCTCCCAATATTTAGGGCCGATAAAGTGTTTCCAGATGGGAATATAAAGGCTCACGAGCAAAAACATTGTCGTTACAACGATCACAAAGAATTTCATTACCCTTGCATATACTTTCTGGGGATTTTGTCCTTCTGCCTGCTTAAAGAAAAAAGGCTCCGCGCCGAGTTTAAAAGCCTGGATAAAAAGGGTAATTAAAATGGCGAGTTTATAACAGGCATTGTAAATTCCCACTTCCTGTTCTCTGAAAATTACGCTGCCGGGTTGCCACCATCTCAGCATCAGCCGGTCGAAGGTTTCATTCACCATGCCTCCCATGCCCACAATGATAAGCGGAAGCGAATAAATGGCCATTTCTTTCCAAAGCTTAAAGTTGAACTGAAACCGGATCATGGAGATTTCCTTGCTCAGCAAAATCAATGTAAACACAGACTGGATAAGGTTTGCGATCAATACATAAACGATAGGGTTAACGTCGCTGTTATAGAAAAGCAATACAAATGAATTGGAATTCGCTGCTATTTGCGCCGGGCAATAACCAATAAAAAACCAGGTAAAAAAAATGTTTAAAAGTATGCCGCCTACTTTAATCAGCGCATATTTCCTTGGTCTTTCTTCCAGCCGGAGTTTGGCGAAAGGGATGGTGCTTAAAGCATCGAAAGCGATAATGAAAATGCTTAGGTGAACAATCGCCGGAACGTCATTTAAGCCCACAATATTGGTGAATGAACCGCGCACCATCCACAAAAGCCATGTAAACAGAATCGTAGAAAAAATCAGGGAAAGCGCCGCTGTATTATACAAACTGCTTTTATATTCCTTGCGCAGGGCGAACCGGAAATAGGTGGTTTCAAAGCCATAAGTGAAAATTACATTCAGGATGGGAATGGCGGCATAGATCAATCCCATTTTGCCGTAATCGCTGGTTTTTGCGAGCGTATATGTAAGATAAGGGGTGAGCAGGTAATTAATGAACCGGGCAGCGATGGAACTCACTCCATACCACATGGTTTGTCCGGCTAATTTTTTTATGCTGCTCAAAAATATCTTGTTTTAAAAAAGGGCAAATTTAATTGGATAAAATTTAATGTAAAGACAAATGTCACGGTTGAGCAAATCTTTTGTTTTTCAAAAATGAAGTGTCTTTCAAAGTGCCCAAAAATAAAATCAAGTCATATTTTTCCCGGGGCGTAAATTCAATTCCTTTCTGCAGGGAAGAGTCAAGCGTTGGGCTTTGATGAATTCCGGTGCGATAATGTTCTATCACCTGTCCTAAAGAATAGAACCGGCCATCATGCATGTAGGGTTGCGTTACGGAAACATTCCGCAAAGACGGCACGCGAAATTTTAATGAGTCTTCCGGGTCTCCCGTGATCTTCATTCTACCATAATCTTTCAGATACTCATTTAAGGGCAGACCGTTATTTCTGAAAGAATTATCGGTAAACAATGGCTCTTTATGGCAATGATCGCACCTGGCTTTAAATATCTCATAGCCATGAAGCTCTGAGGGGTTGAATGTTTCCTCTCCCCTTTTCACTTTGTCATATTTCGAATTGGCAGAAACCAATGTACCCACAAACTGCGCCAGCGCTTTCAACATTTTCTGACTGTTGATTTCTTCCTTACCAAACGCTTTTTTAAACATCTTTTTATATTCTGCGTCCGCCCTTAATTTTTTTAAGACCGAATCAATATCTTCTGCCATTTCATTCGGAGCGGTCAGTGGTGAAAGCGCCTGCACTTCAATATGGTTTATTCCCCCGTCCCAATGGTATAACGGAACCCAGGCGAGATTGAATAATCCGGGCGCATTACGTGTAGAAAACTGGTCGTTAAATCCATGACTGAAATCGTGATCATACGTAGCGAAAGCGGCAAATTGCTGATGGCAGGAGGCGCAGGAAAAATTCCCATCCTTGCTTAAGCGGCCATCATAAAATAATTTTCTTCCCAATTGAAAACCTTCTTCCGTCAGCGGATTATTAATAAAAATCTTTTGAGGTTCCGGCCAACTTTTTGGAATTTCTAATTGCAATGGAGTAACCTGTAAATCATGTTGAGGATCATTATTAGGAAGGAATGCTGATAAAGCGATCAAAAAAACAAGGGATATCGTAATAAAAATTTTCAATTTGCCCGATTAATTTTTTCAATGCGAAACATTTTTGCATAATTATCGCTCATCATTGCACCAAATTTTCCAGGGCTCATAATGTTAGGCCTTTCGGAAATTTTTATATCGTGCGGGTCTTTCCAGATTTTGTCAATATCAGCCTCGACAATAATCTCTGTTGTACTATTTGAAAGAAACCTTGTCTGCGGAAAAGGAAGCAAAATATTTTTAAGCACGTTATATTTTCCTGAAAAACCGCCGACGTGAAATTCAAATTTATGGTTCACTAAATTGGACGCGGGCGAGCTTCCTTCCATCTTGAACATAACATAGCCGCTGTTCCATGTCCAGAACATATCATTAGCGGGATCAAGGGCGCCGGCTTGCACGCCGGAAACATTATGCAAACTATCTACACCCAATAAAAAATTAAGCGCCGAATAATTTCCTTCGGGAACGAAAAATGTAAAGGTTTGTGATTCTTTTTCGCTTTCATCAATGAGATGGAAACTGTTCTTTTCGCTAAAACTGTTGTTTCCTTTTTCGAGAGAAATATTTGAAACATAATACCTCAGCTTTGTTATTGAATATTCTTCTCCGAAAGGATTGGCATAACTGGCTTCGCCCAAACTTATTTTCTCATGATTGATCAGATTTCGAAAAGTAATTTTTATTCGTGCAGACCCATCTTTTTTAAAGATTTTTTCATTTTGGAATGAAGTAATGAGCGCAAATGAAGCAACCACTGCGATAGCTATGACACTTGCTTTATTCATAATCCCTTATTTTTTTTCGTCCACTTTTGATCAGGCCCTTTTCTTTTTTTACCTTAACCCTTTTCTCTTTGGATGCTTTCGTAGGCCGGGTTGCTTTCCTTTTTTTTCTTTTGATGAGCGCATTGCTGATCAGCAGGTGAAGTTTTACGATCACTTCTTCCTTATTTCCGAGTTGCGTTCTTTCCGACTGGCTTTTCACGAGCAGGTAACCGTCATTATTTATTTTGTTCGCGAGTTTTTCGAGGATCATCGCTTTTTGGGCATCAGTCAATATTTCTGAATTGCCCACATGGAAAGCCCCCTCTACCATTGTCTCTACTTTATTGACATTCTGTCCCCCTTTGCCACCACTGCGCGCTGTCTTAAATTTGATTTCTTTTAAAACATTGATCATTGGATAAAAATACAAAAATTAAAAGACCAAACCCTCTAATCGGAAGTTCCTTCCAATAAATTCGTAATTTGTAGCGTTAATTTTTATAAGAGTAAAAAAAAATTCATTTTTGCATATAACCGTCAGTAAATGAAGCTAAAAGATATATACCCTTCCCTATGCGAAAGAAAGGCCAATGGTAAAAAATCATTTGCCGTCCTTATTGATCCGGACAAAGTGAATGACAAGAAGATGGAGCAGATCATCGGGCTTGCCATTGCTGCCAAAGTGGATTATTTCCTTGTAGGCGGAAGCCTTGTAATTTCCAACTATCTTGATGAATGCGTTCAATTCATCAAAAGCAATTGCTCCATTCCCGTTTTTCTTTTTCCCGGAAGCTCTTCCCAGGTTTCAAAATATGCTGACGCGCTTCTTTACCTTTCTTTAATTAGTGGAAGAAACCCTGAATTGCTGATTGGCCAGCACGTGGTAAGCGCGCCAGTTATCAAGAAAAGCGGATTGGAAATAATGAGCACCGGCTACATGGTTATTGATGGTGGCGCGCCAACAACAGTTTCTTACATTTCAAACGCAACTCCATTGCCAGCTGATAAAAATGAGATCGCCATGTGCACGGCCATGGCTGGTGAAATGCTTGGGATGAAACTGATTTACATGGACGCGGGCAGCGGCGCTAAAACACCCATAACAGAAAGCATGATCGAAAAAGTGGCGAACAGCATTGAAGTTCCCCTGATTATTGGTGGAGGAATCACTGATCCGGAAAAAGCCTATCTCAATTGCAAGGCCGGAGCCGATATTATTGTCGTTGGAAACGCCATTGAAAAAGATGGATCACTGATTCTGGAAATGGCGAATGCAGTACATTCCGTTCCCCAGAAAGTGGTTTGATTACTCATGCAGTTTTGCGTTTTTTAAAAACAATTTTTCAATGGCATTCTCTGCATATCCTCGCTAATGCCTGATGCGGCTGAGATTAAAAAAAATTCTGTAAAAAAATTGCAGCAGACAAACCTTTTTAGAAGATTTTCGATAATGAGATACAAACTTGAACATCTCGACTCAACACCAGGTAAAAGTTTCTGTAAAAAAAATTTTTACAGCAGTCAAATTTGTAAACTCACAGATGACGAAAGGAAACCTTTGCTAATTCACTCCTCAAAATCTTCTTCCATTTCTATCCCATTCACATTCTTAATCGACAAATAAGCTTCATCTACATTTTCAATCAATTTTACTAATAGTTGAATATTGGAATCCTGGCAATTCCTGAAAAGTTCAAAAGAGAAACTATGCGTTTCGCCTGTCGGTACTGAATCGCTCCATTCTTCTAATTCTCCCGCCATGGCGATAGGGATCAGGGAATTAAAAAGTATTCTATTCACTTCGAAAAGATTTTCCAATGCGTCCTTCAGGCTATCTCTATATTTTTCTGATTGCATGTCTTTAGTTTACACAAGGCTCCCTGGATAATTTTCAGAAAGGCCCTGGGCATAAGTTTACAACGCTTTCGGCACTCTCGATGGTGTTTCTTTACCACTAATAATGGTTTTGCTACTGAGGGCAATAGATTTTATGATGCGCGCCATGTTTTCCATATCGAGCGTTTCCACATGGTCGCTTTGTTTATGATAATTGGGTTCGATGTCCATTTTAGAGGTTGAGATCGTGTGTGCAGGAACACCTAAAGCAGCCAGTGTTGCATTATCGGAGCGGTAGAATAAGTTTTGTGCAGGATAAGGATCCGGCTCAAATTTGAAATCGCTTCCTTCCAGGTTTCCCTGCAAAATTTTTCCGAAATCTGATTTTTCATAACCGGTTATGTAGGCGCTGTTAATGCCCCATTTGCTTTCTGTTCCTATCATTTCGATATTGAACATTGCCACAGCTTTTTCAGGATCCATTTGTTTGGAAAAATATTGCGCGCCAAAGCCTCCGATTTCTTCCGCCGTAAAAGTTACAAAAATCAGCGTGCGTTCATTGTTTTTAAGCTGGCTGAAATAATTGGCGAGCATGATGACAGCAGTCGTTCCCGCTGCGTCGTCATTGGCCCCATTATAGATTGAATCGCCCTTTGCATCTGGTTTCCCGATTCCCAGATGATCATAATGGGCGGAAAAAATTACATACTCATCTTTCTTGCTTTTCCCAGGCAACACCGCAACTACATTAGCCAAAGGCGAAGAACTGATTTCATGCTTTATTTCAAAATGATAGGTCGCAGGATTTTCGTCAGAAAGAACAAAAACCATTGGGGTTTTCGGCTCGAAGCTTTCACGGTTATAACGCCTTAATCGCGGAAAATTTTTGCTTTGTGAAGAGGGTATTACCACCAAATATTTCTTATGGTTTTTCAGGAGTGCAGAAACTTCATTCATAAGGTTCGTGCTGCTATCCAAAACCACTTTTATAAAGTCGGACTTTTCATCAAACTTCAATTCAGCATCTGTGGTAAGGGCAATGATGTTGCTGGGATCAACGGCTTTACCATCAAGGCTTCCTGATACTGAAATTAATTTCGTTTTTATCATCGCGAACGGCTGCTTGTAGCTTTTTAATTCGCCGAAATATTTCAAGCCCGATTTTTTGAATTCCGATGCGATAAAATCTGCCGCCCGGTCAATGGAAGGCGTGAAAGGTTTTCGGCCCTCCATTTCATCGGAAGCCAGAACTCTTTCTATACGCTCAACTTCTTTGGCGTTAATAATTTTGTCGATGTTTTGGGCAAAAGAAAAAAAGGAAAAAGCGGTTAGAAAAACGGTCAGAATTAATTTCATCATGAGTAGTTTGATAATTGTTAAGGCAAAAGAAAAATTGTAAACTTTTTTATTTTTTAATGAGCAAAAGAAGTGCTTTTTTAAGGCCAGCAAACGAACATTTTTTAATGTTTTTTTTGTTTTTTGCTGACCTTGATCAAAACCAAAAAAAATGCAGCGAATGAATATTTTTTTTATGTTTTTTGTTTCCTGTTTTGTACACCACCCCCTTGCAGCAAACAAACTTATTTCGGTAGTTTATTGCACGCTTCCCTATAGGCTCATCATTTCTTTAAACTTCACCGCCTGCCTCCTGCTCACTTCAATCTTTTCTCCTCCAAATAGATCGAGCAATAAACCTCCATTGAAATAAGGCTCTATTTTTTCTATCATTCGCAGGTTGATGATATGCTTTCTGTTGGCCCTGAAAAAGACTTTCTCGTCCAATCTTTCTTCCAGTGCATTTAGTGATTTGAGGATGAGCGGCTTGTTGGTTCCAAAGAAAACTTTAGCATAATTTCCAACACTTTCAAAAAGCCTTACATCGGAAAGCTTAACAAACCAGCAACGCTCTCCGTCCTTAACAAAAACCTGGTCGTGCTCCGCCAAGCAAGCCACGATTGCTGTATGAAAGCAATTCTTCCTCGTCCTTCTGCCTCACTTTCATGAGCGCGTCAGCAAGGCGTTTCGGCTCAACGGGTTTCATTAAATAATCAAGCGCGTTAACTTCAAACGCTTTTAAGGCATACTCGTCATAAGCGGTTACAAAGATCACATGCGGCGCTTTTTCAAGATCGGTCAGCATGTCAAAACCGGTTTTTCCGGGCATCTGGATATCCAGGAAAACAAGATCGGGATTCAAGGCTTCTATCTTTTCCAAACCTTCAGCGGCATTGGTTGCTTCCCCAATAATTTCCACGTCCGGGAACTCCTGTAGCAATCTTTTTAGTTCACTTCTGGCAAGGCGTTCATCATCTATTAATATTACTTTTAGCATAAGCGTTTTTATTTTCAAATTGAGCAATTATCAATAATCAACCGGCATAACAATCTTCGACTGCACTTTGGACGGTCCGATTTCTTCCACTTTAAAATAAGCAGTCCCATTGCACAAAAACTTCAAGCGGTCCCGGGTGCTTTTAATTCCGAAACCTTCCTCTGATTTCGCTTCAAAATTGCCCGTATTTTGAACAACAAGTTCGAAATTATTATCTGTAAACTTTGAAATTATTTTTATCACTCCTCCATTGATCCTTTTGCTTATACCGTGTTTGATGGCGTTCTCTACCAACGTTTGCAGCATCATCGGCGGAACCTGCTGGCCAAGCGTATCTTCGTCAATCTCCAATTCTACCTTCAGCCTTTCCTCAAAACGCATCTGCTCGAGAGCAAGATAATCTTTTACAATATCCAATTCTTTTTCCAAAGCAACCGTTTCCATTTTTTCAACCTGGAGGCTGCTGCGCAAAATATTGGAAAGTTCTGTAATGGCGGTTCTTGCGCGCTTTGGATTTTCATCAACCAGCGCCCGGATACTGTTGAGGGAATTGAATATAAAATGCGGATTTATGTGCGATTTGATGGTTTTCAATTCAAGATCCTTGACTGTTTTTTCGAGGTTCAGGCGATCTACTTCATCTTTCCTGTTCCGCTCAAGATAATGCCAGATCATGTAGAGCAAAAGCCACAAAGCGATTAATATGAAGGTAAAAATGATATCCCACCAAAACCGGCCCTTGTGCTGCTCCTCAAATTTCCATTCTCCATGACCATCCCTGTACCAGCCGGTGCTCCTTTTAATACTGGCAGCGGCTGCCATTCCTACGGAATCTTTTGAATTATCGGCTGCCGTTGAATAATAATCAGTTCCTGCAATCCCAAGGGCTTTCTCTTTAGCAATGGCCTGCTTGAGGTTTTCATTTTTTTCATATTGAACCAAAGATCTTCCGGAAACTATGGCAGTTGTTCTTGCGCCGTAATAACTCACCAAACCGGTAAGCAAAACGCCAACAATGAAAAGCGCGATTACTTTGTCGATGGGAAAATGTATCCAACGCATTTTTTTAAGGAAGAACCTTAATAAATGGGTGGCTCCGATGTACCATGCAAACTGGATGAAAAGAATGGTAAACAGAAGGTTCCTCCTTTCACCCGATTTCCAGTAAACATCTTGCAGAAAGAAATAAAAGAAGGAAAGATTCAGCAAAGTCCATCCACCCCAGCCCAAAATCTGGCAGATCCAATATCGCATGGTTGTTTTATGCATTCAACAAATTTAAGGTAAAACACTCTCGTTGACGCAGCCATTTGATTAAAGGCGAATTGCGCTTTTGAAAGGTGCGGCCAGCGGCAGTTTTCAATGGCAAAATACCGGAAAGTTCCGTTTAAAAAGCCTTAGTTTTACAACGGAAAAAACAACAAATGCAGAATCAAAATTTGAATAAGGAAAAGGAAACGCTCACCCCTGCGGATAAAGAATTTGAGAACAATATCAGGCCGGCGGTTATCGGCGAATTCAGTGGCCAGGGTCAAATCATAGAAAATTTAAGGATATTCATTAAGGCGGCGCGCCAAAGGGAAGAGGCGCTGGATCACATACTTTTTCATGGCCCTCCGGGATTGGGAAAAACCACCCTCAGCCGTATTGTAGCCAACGAACTGGGTGTAAACATTAAAGAAACAAGTGGCCCGGTAATCGAAAAGCCCGGAGATCTTGCAGGCTTGCTCACCAACCTGGAACCCAATGATGTTTTGTTCATTGATGAAATACATCGCCTTAGCAATGTTGTAGAAGAATATTTATATGCCGCCATGGAAGATTACCGCATTGATATTATGATTGATACAGGACCGAATGCACGAAGCGTACAAATCAATTTAAATCCTTTTACTTTAATCGGCGCGACAACCCGAAGCGGCTTGTTAACGGCGCCTTTGCTGTCTCGCTTCGGCATAAAATCAAGGTTGGAATATTATGATTCAGCCACTTTGCAAAAAATTATTTTGCGCTCGTCTTCCATTCTGAACACGAAAATCACTTCAGATGCTGCTCAGGAAATTGCAGGCCGCAGCCGTGGCACGCCGCGCATAGCCAATGGCTTGTTAAGAAGGGTGCGTGATTTCGCCCAGGTTCTTTCCAATGGCGTGATCGATTTGAAAATTACGCAACATGCGTTAAAAGCCCTGAATGTTGACGAATACGGCCTGGATGAAATGGATAACCGAATACTGAGCGCAATTATTGATAAATTTAAAGGCGGCCCTGTTGGCATTACAACTATCGCCACGGCCGTTGGGGAAGAAACCGGAACGCTTGAAGAAGTGTATGAGCCATTTTTGATCCAGGAAGGATTTATTATGCGCACTCCACGCGGAAGGGAAGCTACCGCTAAAGCATACACGCATTTAGGAAAAGAGCCTTACAGGAATTTTAAAGGTCCGGATTTGTTCAGTTAAGGAAGTGCGGTATCGGCTATGCGATGTCCGCTATCGGCTATCCCCTTCACCTTTCAGCAAATAGATCACGGGCTTTTTATGGAAATCAAATGCTTCTGTTTTCCAGGCGGCAATAGTTTTAGTCCTGATAGATTCATTCGGTGACGTAATTTCTGCGGCGATGCACAATTGTGTTGAAGGCTTGCAATTTGACAGGATCGTCTCGATCATTTTGTTGTTGCGAAAAGGGGTTTCAATAAAAATTTGTGTGCAGTTGCGCTTTGCAGACTCCTCCTCGATTTGTTTTATTTTCTTTATCCTTTCGAAATTATCAATGGGCAAGTAACCCAAAAAAGAAAAATGCTGGCCATTCATTCCGCTGGCCATTAGCGCGAGCAGAATTGAATTGGGACCTACAAGAGGTTGCACGTGCACATTCATTTTCTGTGCTTCATTTACTAAAATTTGTCCGGGGTCGGCAACGCCAGGACATCCGGCCTCACTGATGATCGCAATATTTTTTCCTTCCTTTATTTTTTGCTTAAAACTTTTCGTTAACGTCAGGTCTGCGCCGCTTCCGTCTTTAGAAATGGTAAACCATTCAAAATCATCAATCACTATTTCCCTATCCATCGATTTTAAAAAGCGCCTGGCGGTTCTTTCATTTTCTGCGAAAATTACCTGGCAATCTTTTACTGCTTTCATAACATAGGGCGGAATCGTAGCAACTGCGTTTTCAGACAGGAAGGAAGGGATTAGATAAATCATGGATTTTCTTTTGAAGGGCAAATTTACCTCTTTGTGTTCTTTGATGAGCCAACTGAAGAAGTTGATGTTTATTCATCCATAGATTACACTGAATGCATTATTTCAACCCGCGCTTTGTCCTCCTTTTGCAAACTTAAAGTCGCCGCAATGACCGCATAACTGGGAGCCAGAACCCATCCAATAATTGGCAGGGCATGCATTAAATAAAACACCATTCCGTTGCCGATTGCTAATCCTTTATGATGATGAATGAAATCAATGCTCTGCGAAGAAGAAAGCCCTTTCCGCTCGCTTGTATAATCGAGCATTGAAAATCCGAAATAATAGCATTCTATGAACAAGGCAAGCAAGGGAGTTACCCATCCCAGCACCGGAATAAGGGCTAAAATCAAGACGGAAAACGTGTAAACAGTCTGCCAGAGGGTGTTTCGCAACGCGATATGAATGCCGCGAACCACATCGGTTACAAATTTTTTCAGTGAAAAGGGATAGTCTTCGTTCAGGATCAGGGCTTCGGTTTTTTCGCTCAAATAGGCGAATAATGGGGATCCAACAATTAAAAAAAGGTATTTGAACCAGGAAAAATAAAACAGCATCAGAATAAGCTGCAAAACTACCTGGCCGAAAATGAAAAGAAAGTTTAACCAGCCTGCATTCTCTTTTTGCAGCCAAATCTTTAATCCGGCTTTGCCAAGAACATACTCGATGAGATAGGAAGATGATTGCCAGAAATAATACATGCCTGTCACGAAAAGCACTGCATAGATGACACCAGGAATCAGGATCCATTTCCACAGTTTGTTTTTAACAATAAAGCGGTGCGCTTTAAAATATGCGGAAATAGCTATGATAATTTCTTCAAGCAACTGAATTCGATTATTGGATTAACACTGAATCAAACAAATATAATTTTACTTTGCCTTTTTCAATTTAAAACTTTGGAAAGTTTAGAAGATCGAAAAAAAAGTGTTCGCAAAATTCTTTTGTTTATGAAGAAAATCCCTTTATCGTTTTACAACAGAAAAGACGTCATAAACATCGCCGGCGACTTGTTAGGGAAAATAATCGTTACCAATTTTGACGGCGTTATCACGTCGGCAAGAATTGTTGAAACCGAAGCCTATGTGGCAATAACGGATAAAGCCTCCCACTCTTTTGGAGGCAAGAGAACGCCACGCAACGAACATATGTATTCTCCGCCCGGCACGGCTTATGTTTACATTTGCTATGGCATGCACCAGATGTTGAATATCGTTACCAACGAAAAAGAAATTCCTGACGCGGTTTTGATTCGCGGAGCGGAACCTTTGGAGGGAATTGAAATAATGATGAGGAGGACCGGGAAAAACCGGCTTGACAAAACCATTAGCCGTGGCCCGGGGAATGTGGGAAAAGCGCTTGGCATTTTTAAGCACCATTCAGGGCTGCACCTGCTGGATGAAGAAATTTATCTGCTTGACGATGACTTTAAAATTCCTGCTGATAAAATCGGGATCAGCAAAAGAATCGGTGTTGAAAGCGCTGGAGCAGATGCGCTGCTGCCCTACCGGTTTTATGTAAAAGGCAATCAATTCGTCAGTGGCAAAAACACCTGATCCCGTTGAGCTGCATCGGGTGTTTCTTTATGGCTCAGGTGCATTTGAATTAGGATTAAAAATCATTCTAACCGCAAGTTCTTTTACAAATGCTTAATTTTGCCACCTAATTAAAATAAAAAACACATAATTATGAGCGTAGTAAAAGTTGCGATTAATGGCTTTGGCAGGATTGGCCGACTGGTTTTCAGGCAAATTTACAACATGGAAGGCATGGAAGTTGTTGCCATCAACGATTTGACGAGTCCCAAGCAATTGGCGTATTTGTTAAAGTATGATAGCTCTCAGGGAGGATTTAATGCTGATGTAAAACATACTGACAACTCAATAATAGTTAATGGAGAAGAAATAAAGATCTACGCTCAAAAAGATCCGGCACAAATTCCATGGGGTTCACATGACGTCGATGTTGTTATAGAAAGCACAGGTTTTTTTACAGATAAAACCAAAGCGGAAGCGCATATACAAGCGGGTGCAAAAAGAGTATTGATCTCTGCTCCTGCAACCGGCGGAGTTAAGACGATCGTATTCAACGTGAACCATAATATTCTTGATGGCACAGAAACCATTATTTCCTGCGCTTCCTGCACTACCAACTGCCTTGCACCCATGGCAAAAGTTTTGAACGATTCTTTCGGAATCGCTTCCGGATTCATGACTACCATTCATGCATATACGAATGATCAAAACACGCTCGACTCTCCACATCCAAAAGGAGATTTGCGCAGGGCAAGAGCCGCAGCCGCCAACATTGTTCCTAACAGTACAGGCGCTGCCAAAGCCATCGGTTTGGTTTTACCTGAAATTAACGGAAAGCTTGACGGTGTTGCTCAAAGAGTACCGGTGATTACTGGTTCACTTACTGACTTAACCTGCATTTTAAATAAAAAAGTGACCGTTGAAGAAGTAAACAGCGCGATGAAAGCTGCCGTTAATGAAAGCTATGGATATAATGAAGACGACATCGTGAGCACCGATATTATCGGAATGCATTACGGTTCTTTGTTCGATTCAACCCAAACAAAAGTTTTAACTGTTGGCGATCATCAACTGGTAAAAACAGTTGCCTGGTACGATAACGAAATGAGTTATGTTTCACAGCTCGTTCGCACTGTGCGTTACTTCGGCGATTTGATAAAAAAGGATTAATTAAACTTATAGAATTTGCATCTCCCTGTTTGTTAAAAGCAGGGAGATTTTTTTTGCAGCAAACGGACTTTTATTTAAAGAAAAAAATTTTTTGAGGCACGAGTGTCAGCGGCTACTGTTAAGCGGTGCACTGAAAATTTTTTTAGCAAACGTACTTTTTTCCAAGAAAATTATTTTTTTTTGGAGGCAGGCGGCGGTTTTTATCAGACAGATTCTCTCTCTGTCTATTTATTTTTTTTTGGGGGGGGGCGGAATCTGAAAAATGAAAGCACCTTATTTTTTCTTCAATCCTGAAAGATAATTTTCCAAAGCAGAAACCATGCTCGGCATTTTAGGCTGAGGGGCGATGATGTCGGGACGCAAACCAGCGGCTATAACGGCTTTCCTTGTATTATCTCCAAAGGCGCCAATCAATGTGCCGTTCTGTTCGAAGGATGGGGCGTTTTCGGTAAAACTTTTTACTCCGAGCGGGGTAAAAAAACAAATGATCTCATAATTATGCTTTGCGAGAATATCCCTTACGTCATTTGAAATAATTTCATACAGCACGGGAATCGCATAATCACAACTATTTGAAACCAGCCAGTTGGTTATCTCGCTATCGAACGAGTGAGAACAAGGATACAAGAATTTTTCCTGCTCCTTATATTTATTGATTACGTCGAAAAGGCTTTTGTTGGTTCCATCGGCGCCATAAAAAACCTTGCGTTTGCGGTAGAGGATAAACTTTTGAAGATAAAGCGCCACCGACTCTGTAATGCAAAAATATTTCGTGTTTTGCGAAACCGTAATCCTCATTTCTTCGCATGTTCTGAAAAAATGATCGATTGCATTGCGGCTGGTAAAAATGATTGCAGAATAGGAAGGGATATCAATTTTTTGCTTCCTGAATTCTTTTGATGGAATGGGAGCCACACGAATAAAAGGCTGAAAACTAAGGTTTATCTTATACTTTCTCGCCAATTCAAAATAGGGCGATTTTTCATTCTCCGGCCTGGCCTGAGTAATAAGGATGTTTCGTATTTCCTTAATTGTTTTCGGTTCAGTTACTCCGGTATTTATATCCATTTTAGAATTCATACGATGAGCGCAAAGTTAGTATTTTTTTGGCAAGCTGATGGCAAAGGTAACTGTAATTATCCCAGTTTTGATGGCCTCATAATAAATAGTCCATTGCTATTTTATAAATAATAAATAATGGGATAATTTCTGCAGCCACGATGTAAATAATAAAATGAAATGGATTCATCGGGATCCTGTTTTCAATAACGCCATAACTTTTCACATACCTTGATAAAAAAAATAATCCCAGAACGAGCAAAGAAACTGTAGTTACCGGATTGATCCAATCTTTCATGGAAAAAGACAATAATATTATGAATGGGACTAAAAATATCCCGGTTATTTTGTTTACCATAAAGATCACGAAAATATAATTGTCCGTTGCGTGCCTTATGTCGGAAACCCAGCCCATGAATTTGAGCAAGCAGTATTTTAAGAAATACAATGCCGCAACTAAAAGAATGCAAAAAGGCAGAAGAAGCTGGTCGCTAACGAGGCGCGGCGGATGATAATGCCTGAATAACAACCAGAGATATATCCCTGCGGTTAAAGAGAAAAAAACATTAAGGATCAATGAAGGAAGCCTGGCCTGTAAAAGTTGATCAGCCAGTTGCGTTTGCCTTAAAGAGGTGTTGAAAAAAACTCTGAAAAGATTGTTGAAATATCCACGATAAAAGGTTTTGAAAATACCCAAAATCAAAACAACAAGGCAAAGCGCATAGAACAAAAAGTCTTTCCCTGCAGGTTGCCTTTCTTCCTCAATCCTGAATACAGGCGCTGATTTCGCGTTGATCCATTTATTTCGCGAAAGAACTTCAGCGGTGATGCTGTGAAATGCAATGGGTGGTTTTGATATGATGGCAGTGTCGCCATTTTCCAGGGGATTCGGCGTTGCCGGCTGAATTTCCTCAGGTTGCTGGCTGCTTGCTTCATGCAAATGAACCGGAGGTTCTATTATGGTTTTTCCGGAAGAATCAATTCTCGGAGGAAGCGCATTCCGAGGGATTTTGGCTGTGTCTACCCTTTGCGTTCTTTTTAAGGAATCGGGCATTTTCTTCCTGGCATATTTTAGCGTATCCACCGTCTTCCTCAGAGTGCTGTCTCTTATTATCTGACCCCAGGAAAAGTGGCATAAAAAAATACAGGGCAAGAAAAAATATAAAAAAATCTTGATTTTCATTTTGTCAAAAATAGTTGATATAACCAAAATGAATTTTGGAAGAATTTCTGAGATCGAATTTCACGTCGTTTCTTTTCCCAAGAGCATAACTAAGATTCAATAAGCCAAAACGGGTTTCAAATTCAACGCCTGCACCCATGCTTATGAACGAATTTGAAAAGCTTGTTCCGGTGTATTTGGTTTTAGTAAGGCCAAGATCTGAAAAGCCGAAAAAATAGGAATTGATTCCCAGCAGATACCTGTATTCTGTTGTAAAAACCGCGTATTGATTTGCGTAGATGCTTTCTTCATCAAAACCCCTCAAAAGTTTATAGCCACCAATTTGAAACAATTCATTCCGAAACATTTGCGGACTTTGCACCACACCAAAATTGGCGACGGTTTTCACCGTATTATTTTTCCCAAACGGGAAATAATGAGCACCGGAAGCAACAATTTTGAATTGGTAGGTCTTCAATTGTATCGAATCATAGAGCAAATTAAAATCAAAATCCGGACGCGCAGGATCTTTCAGGTTCACAATATCATTGCTCTTAGAAGTTTTTCTGATTCCCACCGAGCCTGTAATATCGAATTCATTACCCATCCTTGGATTCAACCGGTAATTGGTGTTTTCAAAATGATAACCGATGCCAATATTGGATGAAGTCACATCCATGTTGACCGGTAATTTTTTTGTATGAAGAACCAAAATGGTATCAACTCCTCCGGAAAGTAAAATGCTGGATTGGTTTTGGTAAAACAATTTAAAACTCTGGTTTGCGGAAACCAAATATTGGATGCCTAAAATGGCATTCAGTTGCAGGTAAGCAGAATCCCTTTTCAGGAGATCAAAAGAAAAATCGATCCCAAAATTTGAGTTTAAAATATAAGGCTGTTTGTACCCCAGGTTTAAACGGGGAGATTGCGGCTGAAGTTGCTGCCAGTTCAGCAATATGTTTTCTCCGGAAGCCAGGGCGTTTTTCAAATCAAGATGAACATCCGCTGTTAGCTGCGATTTTTGGCTGATGGAATTTCCCGGCAAAAATCCGACCAGGACGTTTACCTGGCTGCTACGAACGGGTTCCAGGAACAAATTCAGGTAAGAACCCGTGCCCAGCATGGTGAGTTTCCATGGCTGCTTTTCACGCATGAAGGGAAGCTCGGCGATTAACTTACTCACCTTGTTTAATTTTTCCCTATTGTAGACACTTCCGTTAGGCAAAGCCAGGTAATGTTGGAGAAACGCGTTTTTTATTTTCACATTTCCCCAAACGGTGATGCTGTCAATATGATACAAAACTCCTTTCCGTACTTTTAGTGCCCCTTTTACCCCGTTACCCGAAATATCAATTTGGTCCAGGAAAACCGAAGCAAATGGATATCCGGAATTTTCATAATAATTCAGAATCCTTTCCTGCTGTAGTTGCATTTGTGAGAAGTTGATTCGTTTGTTCTCAAATTGCTTTTCATTCCATCCGGTGGCACTCAAAACTTCTTTGTCGATACTGTCGGTATTAATTTGCACCCATTTATATTGAACTCCCCGATACAAAACAACGCGTGCCCATGCTGAATCGAAACTGGCCGAATCAACAGATGCGGTGGGAAAACCTTTTCCTAAAAGCGTTTGAGGTAAAGACAATACATAAGATTCAGCTGATTCTTTGCTTTCAAAAAGGGATTTTAAAGCGAGTTGCTCTAATTTATACGAGCTATCTTTGTCTGCCAAAACATATTCAACCGAAAATTTTTTCTGTCCGGAAACGGTAGCAGTAAAGAAAAAGATGGCTGAGAAAATGAGAGGCAAAATCCGGCTCAAATATGGTGCGGCAGTTCGTTTCATGAATAATCGTCAAATCTAAAATGAAATTTCGAAACAGGACCGTTAATAACTAATCATTACTTAAAATTTTAATTCTTGGCAGGTATTTATATCCATATCCCCTTTTGCAAACAGGCATGTTTTTATTGCAATTTCCATTTTTCAACTTCAATGGCGCATAAAGCGGAAATGATCCAAGCTTTGATAAAAGAAATCGAACTGAAAGGCCTTATCGCTGGTGAAGAGGAAGAGGAAACCACAATGCTTACTGAAAATGAGCAACTGGAAACTGTCTATTTTGGAGGAGGAACACCCAGCCTCCTTTCAGAAAATAAACTTATTTTTCTTCTGAATGCCATTCATAAAAATTATAAAATCGCACCTGATGCCGAAATCACACTTGAAGCAAATCCGGACGATATTACTACTTCAAAGTTAAATATTTGGAAAAGCGCGGGAATCAATCGATTGAGCATTGGCATACAATCCTTTATAGAACGAGATCTTTTATGGATGAATCGCGCACACAATGCCACGCAGGCGATGGATTGCATTCATCTGGCTCGGGAAGCGGGTTTTGAAAATTTTTCAATTGATCTCATCTTTGGAACTCCCAACCTATCTGATGAAGAATGGAGGCAAAATGTAAAAAAAGTAATTGATTTGAACGTGCCTCATATATCTTCTTATGCACTTACCGTTGAGCCAAAAACGGCATTGCAAAAAATGATAGCACTAAAAAAGAAAGAAGATATCAATACCGATATCCAGGCTGCCCAATATTCGATCCTGATGCAAATGATGCGTCAAAGCGGTTACGAACATTATGAAATTTCCAACT
Organism: uncultured Chitinophagaceae bacterium; assembly: GCA_963696835.1. Lineage (GTDB taxonomy): Bacteria > Bacteroidota > Bacteroidia > Chitinophagales > Chitinophagaceae > Ginsengibacter. The sequence continues at coordinate 106,974 of CAVOLS010000005.1, forward strand.
TCGCAAAACCGGGTTTGAGAAGCCGTCATAACAGCAGTTACTGGCAAGGTCAGAAATACATTGGAATCGGTCCTTCTGCCCATTCTTATAACGGAAAAATGAGAATGTGGAATAAAGCCAATAATGTCTTCTACATAAAATCTTTAGAACAAGATATTATTCCTTTTGAAAAAGAGATGCTGACTGAAACTCAAAAGATGAATGAATATGTGATGACTTCTCTACGTACAATTGAAGGTTTGGATTTGAATTTTGTTGAACAGCATTTTTCGCATAAAGAAAAAACGAGGATTGAAAATTTGTTGAAAGAAAAAATAAAAAAAGAAAATTATTTTATTCAAAACAACAAAGTGATTCTTACTGATGAAGGAAAATTATTCGCAGATGCTATCGCAGTAGAATTGTTTGTATGATAGAAAACTTTTGCATGGGTTCAGGCTTTTTTACTATCAATTCAGTACTTAAAAATCCGGCCGATATTTTACTTAACCTCCTGCATCGTAACTAACTTCCTGTAAAATCCATCCAGCGCCATCAGGCTCATATGAGATCCGCGCTCAACAATTTTACCTTTTTTCAAAACAATAATTTCATCCGCGTGACGGATGGTGCTGAGGCGGTGAGCAATTACAATGCTTGTGCGGTTATGCATGAGATTATTGATCGCTTCCTGAACCAATCTTTCACTTTCTGTGTCGAGCGATGAAGTGGCCTCATCAAGAATAAGAATCGGCGGATTTTTCAAAACAGCTCTGGCGATGGTTGTTCTTTGTTTTTCACCACCGCTTAATTTGTTGCCTCTTTCGCCGATCGAGGTTTGATAACCGGCATCTTTTTGCAGGATAAAATGGTGGGCATTAGCAATTTTCGAAGCCTCTTCAATTTGAGCTTCCGTTGCATAATCCATTCCAAGGGAAATATTATTGGCGATCGTATCATTAAAAAGAATCGGTTCCTGGGTAACAATTCCCATTTGATTGCGAAGGGATTCCAACGAGTATTTTTTGATATCGATGCCATCGATCAGCAATTCACCCGTTGAGGCATCATGAAACCTGGGAATCAGATCGGCAAGGGTGCTTTTTCCTGCACCGGAAGAACCAACCAAAGCCACCGTCTTTCCTTTCTGTATCTTCAAATTAATATTATCCAACACCTTTTTGTGCTCATAGAAAAAAGAAACGTTTTTAAACTCGATACAATCACGAAATGATTCAAGAATGGCCGGATTTTCTATTTCACTGACGGAAACCTTTTCATTAATAAGATGCTCGATGCGATCGACGCTGGCCGCACCTTTCCGGATATTGTAGGAAGCTGCAGACAGGGTTTTCAAAGGCTGGATCACCTGTGAGAAGATAAGTATATATGCAAAAAAATCGCCCGGATCAAGAAAGGTATCATTTAAAACCAGGCGGCCGCCATACCAAAGAACGCATACCACTGCTGTAATTCCCAGCACTTCACTAACCGGAGAAGCGAGATCGCGACGCCTGATGGCCTTGTTTTTTATCGTGAGCAATTGTTGATTCTGGTCATCAAATTTTTTGAACTGCCTTTTTTCGGCGTTAAAGGCTTTGATCACCCTTATGCCACTTACCGTTTCTTCGATAGTCGAAAGGATTCCACCCAATTTTTCCTGCACCTGGGTACTTTGTTTTTTGAGAGAGCGACCAATGCGTCCGATTATCAGGCCGGCAACCGGCAAAAACAATATTAAGAACAAAGTAAGCTGCGGGCTTAGCACAATCATGTAAGCAAAAAACAAGATGATGGTCACCGGTTCCCGGAAAAGTGTTTCCAGCAGATTGACGCTGGAGGTTTCCACTTCGCTCAGGTCATTGGTGAGCCTGCTCATAATGTCGCCTTTTTTCTGATCATTAAAATAGCCTACCGGAAGCACAAGGATTTTTTTATACATGCTGGTGCGCATGTCATTGACGATCAGGTTGCGCATGGGCGTAAGCACATAAATAGAAAGATATAAAAAGATATTTTTTAGGATTATGAAGGTCAAAATCAGGATGCAAATTACTGCCAGTGCCTTTACTTCGCCGCCAGGTTGCTGGATAACATTGTAGAGCCAGATTTTAAACTGATTGATCGGATTGATTCGTGAAAAAAAAGAATTGGTTTCATCGGCCGCGGCTAAAGTATTCTGTTTTTTAAAAATCAGAAGCAAAAAAGGGCTTAGCAACCCGAGCGAAACCACCGAAAACAAGTTAGAGAGAATATTGAATCCGAAATATCCTAATATTAATTTTGGATATTTTGCCACATATCTAAAAATAGTCCGTAAACTCTTCATTTAAACAATTGAAATGCTTTTATTAATTTGAAATCAGGCAAAGTAACTAATTTTACAAGGAAACTTAATTAATATAAAATGACAGAAGGCAAAAGGCAAAAGCAGGTAGCGATTGAAATTTCCAAGCAATTGAACGAGATATTTTTGAAGATGGGATTAACCATGATTGATGGCGGAATGATTTCCATTTCCTCCGTTAAAATTACTCCAGATCTTTTTGAGGCAAGAGTTTACCTGAGTTTTTTCCAGGTAAAAGATGCAGAGGCGGTTTTGGAAAAATTCAAGGAAAAGAATAGTGAAATCAGAGGCGAGTTGGGAAAAAGAATGCGCCATCAGCTTAGAAGCATTCCGCAATTGACTTTCTACATGGACGATACGCTCGATTATGTTTTTAAAATAGAGAAATTATTGGATGATATAAAAAAAGAAAAGCCACAAAACCCTGGGGAGTGAGCAATTGAAAATCAGTTACTAATTATCCGCAATCAATAAACCCATTAACCCAATACCTTGTATTTCAAATTCGCATGGCGATATTTTAAAGCAAAAAAAAGCACGAATGCCATTAATATCATTTCGTGGGTAACGGCCGGAGTTATCGCTTTTTCAACCATGTGCCAGGTTTTGGTTTTAAGCGTTTTCAACGGTTTTGAAGATTTAGTAAAATCTCTTTACTCTAATTTTTATGCTGATGTAAAAATTATTCCGTCAAAAGGAAAAACCATCACGCTTTCCGCATCCCAACTTGCACAGATCCACGCATTTCCCGGAATTAAAGGAGTTTCTGCCGACGTGGAGGAAAAGGCCTTATTGCAAAACGGGGATCAGCAAACGGTAGTATTGTTGCGCGGGGTGGACTCCAACTATCATAAAGTTTCCGGAGTGCCCGATAAAATGTATCATGGAACCTTCAATACCGGAACGGTTGATGATCCTAAATTAGTTTTAGGAGTAGGAATCGAAAATGCTATCGGCGTTCAGGCAGACAGAAATCTTTTTCCACTCACCGTTTTCCTTCCAAAAAAAACAGATGGCCAGAATGCAAATCCGCTAGCGGCATTGAGCGAAGGGAACGCCACAACATCCGGCAGTTTCGCTATTCAACAGGAGTTCGACAACAAATATGTGATCACCAATCTCGGCTTTGTTAAACAGCAGATGCATTTCAAGCCGGATGAATTCAGTGCACTCGAAATATCTTTGCTCAACCCTAACCAGGCTCCAACTTTTGTAAAATCGCTCCAAACACTTTTAGGCAATAATTATAAAGTGGTGACCAAGTTTGAACAAAATACAAGCCTTTACAACTCCATGCGGCTTGAAAAATGGTTTATCTACGCGGTTTTAACTTTAATTCTCATTATAGCAGCCTTTAATATGGTGGGAGCATTAACTATGCTCGTGCTTGAAAAAAGAAAAGACATTAGTGTCTTGCAGGCTTTGGGAGCAGATAAAAACCTGGTGAAAAAAATATTTTTAAGCGAAGGGATTTTATTGGCTGTCGCTGGCGCGGGAACTGGAATTATTTTAGCATTGATCATCGCGCTCTTGCAGTTAAAATTTCACCTGATAAAACTGGTTGGCAATTCTTTTTTAATAGATTATTTCCCGGTTAAACTGGTTGTTACCGATTTTATTTTGGTGGCTTTCACATCGATATTCATCGCTTTTATCGCTGCGTGGTTTCCTGCAAAAAAGGCATCACGGCAATTGTTTAACTTAAAGACTTAGGAAAAATAAATCTTCAAAAAAAGTTAGTTTGTTGATCAAAAATTTACAGAAAGCGTAGGCGCCCTATCTTCTACGGCTACCAATGCCCTACTTGCCTGATGGTGAAAATACAAGCACTATGACTCTGGATATTATCAATGAAACACAGTACCAATAGGGGTTTTGACCATTTTTTATTTTTATTAAAAAATTTATTTTACAATTTTTTTCTTAAAAAATTTTGATTATCCAAAATCAATATTACTTTTGCTGTTCCTAATCCTCTCGAAACACCCCACAAAATTCCATTCAATTTTTTTCCAAACTATCTTTTCGAAAGGCAAATGCTTATGTGTCTATTTTTTTAAATTAATAGCTGCTTAATCAGTCCCCAATTCCTTTAAATTTTTATTTTAAAATTTTTGATATCTATCCTTGTTTCTAAGAAAGATCAAGCTTATCGATTAATGTCCAAACAATATGACAGCCATGGCATTATTATTTTTTAACTACAAGAAAATTTATTGAAACATGGAAAAATTTACTTCAAAGGCATCGTTTAAACAAAAAAACAGGAGAACAGCGCTCATGGCCTTGGCGCTTGCATTTTTTTCTCTTGCTGCAAATTCCCAGGTAAGGAATTATAGCCTGGTTTATTCTGAAAACGTTAAAGGAGGAACTACTTTATTCGGAAACACTCTGATGCACATCCTGGATAGCAAAGGAAATGTTGACACCAAATCAATGAACAGCCTTACCGCTGGAAATGATGGCTCCAATATGCAGTTTGTCAATATTGATGGCACCAATCTTTATGGAAAAGTGATTAAAAATTCTTCTTCAGCGGATTTAATTCTGCCAGCCAATTCCACCGTCAAATTTGCGCGCTTGTATTGGGGCGGCATCGTTCAAAACTCCGAGTATGATTTAACTAAAGACGCGAACAAAAAAATCAAGATCAGGAAAGGTGGTTCCGGTAACTATGCGGATGTGACAGCAGGCGGAATCGATCAGTTTGCAGTTTCAACCGGCAAAAATGGATATACTGAATATCAGGCCTATGCCGATGTTACTAGCTATGTAAAGCAAAACGGTGCCGGAACTTATTCTGTGGGAAGTGTTCCCCTTAGCGTAGGATCTTCCGTTACCTACGGAGCCCATGGTGGCTGGAGCATTGTTGTGGTATATGAAAATTCTTCTGTCAATTATAACAGTGTTCGCGTTTATGATGGATTTCAACAAGTCTATAATGGGGGCAACTCTACCGCAACTACTGTTACTTTAACCGGCTTGAACGTTCCTTCAGGAACTCTTGCCGCCGGAGATGCAAAAATGGGAGTGGTAGCCTGGGAAGGTGATGCTAATCTTTCAGGAGATTATTTAAAGATCAATGACAATCTCTTCTCAAACAGCACAAATCCTAAGGATAACCCATTCAATGGTTCTATAACTGACAACGGGGTTCAGGTAACTACCAAAAGCCCTAACTATGTGAATCAAATGGGTTTGGATATCGACATGTTCAACGTCGGCCAGGGATATGGAATTTTGCCAAATGCTACTTCGGTTAAATTAGAATTTGGTACAAAAGCTGATCAATATTATCCTGGCGTATTTACGTTCTCTATCAAAATGAAAGATCCAACCATCACTTTGACAAAAACTGTGATGGATGCTAACAACAATCACCAGGCGGAAATTGGCGAAGTGCTTACGTACACTTTAAAGGGCAAAAACTCAGGTGTTGGAGATGCCAATGAAATTGTAATTGCAGATACCCTTCCTTCAAGCGTAACTTATGTACCCAATTCATTGAAAGTGATCAACGCTCCCGGCGCTGCTGCCGGTTTTAAGCCAACAGATAAATCCGGCGATGATATTGCCGAAGTGATTACCAATGGCAAATTACAAACTGTTATTTTCAGAATCGGAACTGGTGCAACCGCAACAAAAGGCGGAACACTGGCGGAAAATGAAAGCTATGAAGTTCAGTTCCAGGTTAAGGTAAACCAGCCAGGCAATGGTTTGCCCGTTCCTCCAATTGTGAACATTGCCAGGATAAAATCAATTTCTGATGCCGACGAATCTTTTACAGACGAGGGAACTGCGATCCTAAATCCTGAAGCAGGCCCAATGCCGGTGACTTTAACAAAATTCACTGCTTCTTTGATGCAAAATAACAGGGTTCTCCTCGATTGGGGCACTTCAATGGAAATCAATTGCAAAGAGTTTATTGTTGAAAGAAGCTTTGACGGAAATAGCTTTTCACAAGTGGCGGTAGTTGGCGGAAATGGAACAACCTCTTTATTCCATTCCTACAGCACAGTTGATGATCTTCCATCTTCAATGGGCACTGCTGCTTATTACAGATTGAAGCAAATGGATCTTGATGGAAAATCTCATCTGTCAAAAGTGGTTTCAGTGAAACTGAAAAAAGACAACAATGTTTCAAGTGTTTCCCCTAATCCATTTACAAGTTATTTAAATGTAACCATGGAATGGTCTAAAACCGAAATCATCACTGTAAAAGTGATAAATGTTCAGGGAAAAGACGTTCTTACCAAATCGGTTCAGGTAAACAAAGGCTCCAACTATATCAAACTTGATGATTTATCCAGACTGCCTTCCGGAAATTATTTTATCCAATTTATATCCGCGACAGAAAGACTAACTCAGAAAGTTACCAAGTAATAAATCCGATTTAAAAACCACCACCGATAGCCGCCTGAAAAGGCGGCTATTTTTTTTATGCCCTATAAGAAAAGATAGAAAAAAGTCCGTTTGCGAGGATACTATAAAGTTTATTGCAAGCTTTGCAGGGCTCATGCTTAGGGGCGAATTGCCATATAACTTTGCAAGGCCTTTACATAATTTTCAAAAGCGGTGATTCCTACAGGAGTGATCTTGCAAATGGTTTGAGGATAATTGTTGTTGAATTGTTTTATGATTTCAATATAACCTGCTTCTTTTAGCTTGCTGATCTGCACGCTTAAATTGCCGGAAGTGGCATTGGTTTTTTCTTTCAGAAAAGTAAACTCCGCCTCCTTTACGCTTATCAGCAGCGACATAACGGCAAGCCGTAACTGGGAATGCAATATGGGATCCAGCTCTTTAAATTCCATTATCTCTGTTTACCAATGTTGAGTTATAAATTATCTGATTAAGTTGTAGTTTCATAAAATAAACACTTTCTTGTTCCAAAGCTTCTTTTATCAACTCTCATTTTTAAATTTTTCTCTTAAAACATATCCAGGAATAATCCAGGCCACAATAACTGCCAGTGCGATTAACAGCAATTGAAATTCATACAATACAAACACGGATGCAACAGACAGAATCCAACAGCAAACCGCTCCGATTTTAAGAGAATTCGATTTCAAAATGACGCCCGACAAGAAAGTTGGCATCCCATATATCACCAATATGGAAGGATTAATGGTGAGCATACTATGAAGACGAACCTGCAGGAAAATAAGCAGGCAAATACAGATGATGAACACCATCCAAACGAACCGGATGATCTCACCCGTGTAGGTACTTGTTTTATCGCATCCTCTTTTTTTTCGTATAAAAATCACCTGGTAGATGACAGCGCCCCACGTTAGAAACCAGATATAAGGCGCATTTTCATAATTATAAAAATATAGGGCTGCAAACTGGATCAGGCAACAAGCCAGGATTACCCAGCCGTAAACGAGATACATCGCCCCCGTTTCGTTAAAACGGTTCCGGGCTTTATTAATCATGGAGGTGATTAAGAGCAGGCTTTCCTTTTCTGTCATTTGCATTTCATTGCTTTCCATACGGCTTTATTTGTATTGGGCTAAAAAATAATCAAGGCTGGATCGTCCCCAGTTTGGAGAAAGTTCAGTTTCAGGTTTAAAATTGTCCATCAATTGCTTTGCCTTGTCAAATAGCGGACGAGCGGCTTCTTTTCCGCCTCCAAAACTTTCCGGCGTATAAAATTTGTTTTGAGCCTCCAGCAAAACCGGGCGGGGATTGGTGGAGTCAAGTGCTTCCGACTTCTGGATATATTCAGTGATTTGAGGACCATAGGTCATAAACCTGCTTTGCGGATCGACGGTCATGTGAACCGTTGCCACCATACTTTTTAAATTATCGGTTTCCGAATTGTCTTTCCCCAAAATGGTTTCCGCTTTGGCGATTAAAGCGCTGGCTTTATCCGCTAATGCGTCTTTTTTTGAATTGTCCTTATCCATAAGCCCTTCCGAAACGGTGCAAAAAGCAGCATAATAATAAGGAAGCCACTGTGTTTTTTCAGCATCTCCAATCCGGGTGAAATTATTGGCCAGCTCCGCAAAATTTCCTTTTACCATCATGGAGTCGATCTGGCTGATATTGGCCTTCATGGCGCTAGTGTATTTTGCGCTTTGAGCGAACGTGAAACTGGCGAAGAAAACTAATGCGGCCAGTAAAATTGTTTTTTTCATTTTGTTTGTTTTTTAGTGTGCTTAAAATGTTTATTACGGTTTTATTTTTCATTCCCCCTTCGGGGGTTAGGGGTCGCTACAAATGATTATTAATCGCTTCCTGCGTCCTGTCTATTCCGATGCTGATAAAATAACCCAAATAAATAAACCGTTTGGCAGGCGGTGTTACCGGGATTTTATTCTTGCCATTAACTGAATAATTATATGAATACACATTATCGAATCCTAAAACATTGGTTACTGATAATACCAAAACCCCAAACGCTTTCGCTTTTTCTTTTCCAATATTGGGCAAATAGTTGACACTTAAACTTAGATCATTGTAACTTTTTGTGCGTCCCTCATCCAGGATCTTGTAATTATTCGCGCCATCGGCGACAACATTGTAGTAAGGCCTCCCGCTTGCAAAGGTATAGGAAGCGTTGAACTGTGTTTTTAAGGGCAAAACGAATTTTTTAACCACCAGCGAGGCCGTATGCTTGCTGCTAAAAGGCGGTTCTATAGCAAAAGGATAATTGAGGAAATCGCGTTTTGTATCCAGATAGGAATAAGAAATCCAGTAATCCAAATTTTTGATTGTTTTCTTGTCGCGCCAGAAAAATTCAATCCCTTTGGCATCGCCGAAACCATTATTATTTATCGCCTGGTAAGTTCCATAGTTATCGTTGGTTTTCAAAAGATCATCATATTTTTTATAATACACTTCCGTCCTGAAGGAATAATCTTTAGAGATCTTTTGATACTGCGCTATATAATGAGTCGCTTTCACAAAATGAAGCGCATTCAATGCAGGTAAATATTTGCTCTCCGGATCCTGGTAAAACAATCCATAAGCTACCGAAGCCTGGCTTTTGTCGGCAAATTTATAAGCAAATGAAACCCGGGGAGCTATGTTCCACGCGTCTAACATTTGAGAATGTTCTGTCCTTGTTCCTAATTTCGCTGCAAGATTATTGGTGAGGTAAATATCCGCTTCCGCAAAGCCGGAAACAATCTTTTCTTTCAATCTTTGGTCAAAAGAGAATCCGCCAAGTTGGGCATAATCCATTTTCTCATCACTGGAATTAAATTCACTGCCAAAACGGATTGCGCTTAAAGATTTTAGTTTCTTTTCAAAAACAATTTTCCCGTTGAGGTATTGTCCGGTGTTTACGAGATTGAAGTTTTTATAGGCATATAAAGGTTCGGCAATTATTTGCTGCTTATCATTCCCATCCTGAAATTCATTATCGATCCTGTCTTTATTGTTGGTGTAAGAAATGCCGGCGTTTATTTTCCATCCAAGACCAATCGTTTCTTTCCAGGAAAGATTATGATAGGTATTGAAATTCTTCAGGCCAAAAGCGTCTTTCATTGAAAGAGAATCCACATCCTGGTTCCTGAATCCAACCTTCATAGAACTGAAAGTTCCAAAATATTTTATCATTCCGGATGCTGAAGTTTTGATCCGGAAATTGGCATCGCCTTCATTCACAACCGGCACCCTGAAATAATCAAATTTTTGCTTGATAAGATTATATACCAAAGCAAGATTTGTGTAGCCGTAGGTTACGCCCCAGGAGTACTTTTTATTTTTGGAAAGCTTTTGAATTCCGGCGTTTACTCCCAGGGGCGAAATGCCGAAATCGGCTGAAGTTTTATCAGGCAAATCAATGGATTCCAGCAAAACAACTGCTGAAAGCGCCTGCCCATATAATGCCGAATAGCCGCCGGAACTAAAAACAGTTCCTTTAAAAAGGAAGGGATTGAACCTTCCTCTTGTTGCCTGGTTGGGTTCGCTTGTATAGAAAAATTTATTCACTAATGTTCCATCAATGAAAATCTTGCTTTCGGAAGCCGTTCCGCCGCGAACGAAAAGCCCTTCACTTTCGCCCACCTGCTGCGTGCCGGGCAGTGTTTTAAGTGCCGAGGTGATGTCTCCATTCGCGCTCGCTGTTGTAACGATGTCAATGGGGGTAAGAGCCGTTGCTCTTTTTTGATCACTGGCTTCAAATGTTCCCGCGCTGATCACCACCGCTTTCAATTCTGTAATCTCTTCTTTAAGAATTATTGATAAGATAACAGGAGTTGAATCCAGAAAAATCTTTTGCTCAAACGGCTTGTATCCTGAGGAAGATGCTTTAATGATTTGCGATCCCTTTTCTGTTGCCTGAAAAGAAAAATTTCCCAGGGAATCTGAAGTGCTTCCATCATACGAATCGACAATGCTTACACTCGCACCGGCAATAGGCTTATTTCTGTGATCAATTATTTTACCACTAATTTTTACCTGCGCCATCACGCCGGAAGTAATGAAAAAGAACGGGAAAAAAAGAAGCCGGATCATTATTTTAAATTTAACACAAAACTAAAGTAGTTTATAATATAAACCAAAAAAAAGGAAAAAATATTTTAAAAGAAGCTCAAGTGATATGCTTTTTACGCTGTAATCCATTAATTTAGAGCGGCTTATGAATTAATAGCGACTTTCCACTTTATATGTGAATGGATATAAAAATTATTCACAAACCTGAAAATTAATTTGTTTATCTCAAGGCAATTTGTAATTTAGCAATAGAATTTAATGGGTTAGTAAGTACAAAGAGCTGGTAGTAATGCCAGCTCTTTTACTTTTCAGTCGCTTAACTTTTTCTCTTCTAATAAATCCTCTTTTACTTTTTTCGATTTTCATTCTTTTCAAAATCCGGAAATTTATTCCTCAACAGGATCGGAGGCAAAACGTTTTTTCTGCAAAAAAAAATGCAAGAGTATTGGATGGATTTTTAAATTTCTCCAATGAATAATCTAACATCATAAGCATTAAATGTTTTTCAAAACAATTGCTTCAATTATGAATTCATGTGGTTTTATAAATCGGACCAGCAAACGAAAAGAAAAACAAAGAAAGTTCAAAAAAGGTGCGTTTGCTTGTTTCGAAAAACTGAATAAAATATAGCGAATAAAAAACCATGCCCCGGATTGAGTTTTATTTTCCCCCGCAAGTTTTATTGTTTTATTTTGCCTCGAGCAAAACCCTTCAATTTTTTAAAAGTTTACAATGAGTAAAACAAAGACTGCTTTTTTTTGCAGCAACTGCGGGCAGGAAAGCGCAAAGTGGGTTGGCAAATGCCCATCCTGCCAGGAGTGGAATACGTTTGTTGAAGAAGTGATTGTAAAAGGAACTGAAAAACCAGTTAGCGAATGGAAGGAATATTCGGGTTTAAGCGGCATCAAGACGATCTCATTGCAGGATGTTACAAGCGGCGAGGAAAAGAGGATCATTTGTGAAGACAATGAATTAAACCGCGTTCTGGGCGGCGGGATTGTTTTAGGCAGCATTGTTCTTATCGCCGGCGAACCGGGAATTGGTAAATCGACCCTTTTCCTGCAAGCGTCATTGCAATTAAAAGAAACGGTTACTTTATATATTAGTGGAGAAGAAAGCGAGCAACAAATCAAAATGCGCGCCGACCGGTTAAAAATAAAAAGTGATCATTTTTTTCTTCTGACTGAAACAAATACGCAGGTAATTTTCAAAGAAATAAAAAGATTGAAACCGCAATTGGTGATTGTTGATTCAGTGCAAACACTACAATCACCATATATTGAATCAGCGGCCGGAAGTGTTTCACAAATCCGGGAAAGCGCTTCCGAATTCCAGCGGTTCGCAAAAGAAACAAATACACCCGTATTTTTAATAGGCCACATTACCAAAGATGGCAACATTGCAGGACCGAAAATCCTCGAACACATGGTTGACACTGTCTTGCAGTTTGAAGGAGACCGGCATTATGCGTACAGAATTCTGAGAACGCTTAAAAACCGTTTTGGATCTACTTCAGAACTGGGCATTTATGAGATGACCGGCGAAGGCATGCGCCAGGTAACTAATCCCTCGGAAATTTTAATCACCCAGAAAGAGGAACAGTTGAGCGGCGTGGCGATTGCCGCGACCCTGGAAGGTGTTCGTCCATTGTTGATCGAAGTTCAGGCGCTGGTTACTCAAAGCGTTTATGGAACGCCGCAAAGAACCAATACCGGTTTCGACCTGAGAAGGCTGCAACTGCTGCTCGCCGTTTTGGAAAAACGCGGCGGTTTTCATTTCGGCGTAAAAGATGTTTTCATTAACATAGCCGGTGGCATTAAAGTGGAAGACCCCTCGATTGATCTTGCTGTGCTGAGCGCGCTGTTATCCTCTTATGAAGATGTGCCATTGCCAATGCACACCTGCTTTGCGGGAGAGGTAGGATTGAGCGGTGAAATAAGAGCCGTGAACAGGATTGAACAACGTATTGCCGAAGCGGAAAAATTAGGATTTGAAAAAATCATTGTCAGCAAATACAACCTGAAAGGAATGGGAAAAAATAAATTGAATATCGAAATCGTGCCGCTGGCAAAAGTAGAGGAACTATACAGGTACTTGTTTTGAGAACGAAGGCCGCTCAGCAGGAGTGAAAAAAGCGGTTCATGAAATATTTTTTGTGAAAGAAAAACCTTTCTAAAATTTTATTAATTTGTAACTACTTTGAAGCTTTCCATAAACTCATCACCACTCTTTCATTTGTTTTTCCCGCATGTTTGCCTGGGATGCGGAAGCGACGTAATTGATAAGGAAAATTTTATCTGTTTGGACTGCATAAATTCTCTGCCTCATACAAATTATGCCATGCATGGAAACAATCCGGTCGAGAAAAAATTTTGGGGAAGAGTTTCATTGGAATCGGCAATGAGCCAATTTTATTTTTCAAAAGGTTCAGCGGTTCAAAATCTCATTCATGAATTTAAATATAGGGGAAATAAAAAGGTGGGTCGTTATCTTGGCAATTTAATCGGCAAAAATCTACTGAACAGCAACCGGTTCCCTATTGACGCGATTATTCCCCTGCCGCTTTTTGAAAAAAAAGAAAAGCAGCGCGGTTTTAATCAATCGGAAATTCTCGCCCGGGGAATTTCCTGTGCGATGAATGTACCGGTTATCAATAAAAATGTGATCAGGATCGTCAACACCGAAAGCCAAACTAAAAAGCACAGGCTGGAACGGTGGAAAAACGTAGAAAAGATATTTTTTGTTTCAAATCCGGCACAATTGGAAGGAAAATATTTATTATTAGTGGACGATGTGATCACAACAGGCTCAACAATTGAAGCATGTGCGGGCGAAATTTTAAAAGTGAGTAAGGTTAAGCTAAGTATTGCCGCTCTTGCAACCACCTGACTTATTGCAATTTCAATATCTCTTCGATCATTGTTCTTTCATTACTCAACCGTGGCACTTTATGCTGCCCACCCAATTTGCCTTTCTTCCGCAGCCATTTATTGAAAGTTCCTTTTTTCAGCGAATGGATTATCGGTGCTCTCAGGGCAATATCCTTAAATCTTTTCGCTTCATAATCGCTGTTTACAGATTTTAACGCCACATCAAGCTCTAAGGAGAATTGACGCAAATCGGCAGGAGGATTTTCAAATTCGATCAGCCATTCATGCGCGCCATTATTATGCTCACTAAAATAAACGGGAGCGGCGGAATAATCATTTACTACCGTTCCTGTTTTTGTGCTGGCCTGCGCTATCGCGTTGTCAGCATTATCAACAATTATCTCCTCCCCGAAGGCATTCATATAATGCTTCAGCCTTCCGGTCACTTTAATTTTAAAAGGTCTCAAAGAAGTGAATTGCACGGTATCGCCAACCAGATAGCGCCAAAGGCCACCATTAGTGCTGATGACGAGCGCGTAGTTTTTATAAAGCTCCACATGTTTTAATCCCACTGTTTTAGCGTTGGGCTTCCTGTATTCTTCTACCGGTAAAAATTCGTAAAAGATTCCATGATCGGTAAAAAGAAGCATGCCCTCATCATCGGGCATGATTTGCGCAGCAAAAAAACCCTCGCTTGCATTGTAGGTTTCCAGGTAATTTATAGGTGCACCGATCAGCCGGTTTAATTGATCACGGTAAGGTGTAAACGAAACTCCGCCGTGCATGTATAACTCGAGGTTTGGCCAAACTTCTTTCAAGGTTGTAGCGCCGGAAATCTCGAGGATCCGCTTGATCAAAAGAATGGTCCATGTTGGCACTCCGGCAAGAGAAGTGACGTTTTCGTGGATGGTGCTGCTGGCGATTTGCTCGATCTTGCTTTCCCATTCATCCAGCAGGGCAATGCTCAACTCCGGCGTCCTGATCCAATGGCCCCAAAAAGGGGTATTCTGCATCAGCACTGCACTCAGATCCCCGTATTGGATCTCATCACTCAAATTGTGGACATGATGGCTTCCGCCAACAACGAGGCTTTTTCCAGTCAGCAGGTCACTGTCGGGAAAGTTTTTATAATAATTACTAAGCACGTCTTTGGATCCCTTAAAATGAATATCCTTGAGGCTTTCATCACTTATTGGAATGAATTTGCTTTTATCGGATGTCGTTCCGCTGCTTTTTGCAAACCAGTTGATGGGCGTGTTCCATAAAATATTCTCCTCGCCATTCATCATTCTTTCGATATAGGGCTTTATGTCGCTGTATTCATGAATAGGCACTCTTTTTTTGAAATCCTTTACAGTGAAAAGTTTAGAGAAAGAATACTTTCGACCAAACTCTGTGTATTGCGCCTGGGTTATTAAATGCTGCAAAACATTTCGCTGCGCCGAAACAGGAAAGGTAATCCAGTTCTCGACGCCCCACAAGCGCATTCTTGCTAAGCGTGACAAAGCGGGGCTGAGGAGTTTCATTTTATGAATTTATTCATTGTTTTTTAGGATCATGCTAGTCCATCAATGCGAAAATATTCAATTGTAATATTTACATTTCAGGCTTAGGCTTCTATTATTTTTGAATTGAATGAAAAGGGTAAAGTCATTTGAACGCATCGGTATGCAAATAATCCTTTCGTTTCAATTCGAAATTTCTACCAAGATAAAGCCGGCGAACTTGCTCATCCCTTGCCAGAATTTCCGCTGTTCCCTCAATAAAAATCTTTCCCTCGATCAGCAGATAGGCTCGGTCGCAAATGGACAAAGTTTCATTCACATTATGATCCGTGATTAAAATGCCGATGTTCTTATATTTTAATTTAGTGACAATAGCCTGAATATCTTCTACTGCAATTGGATCGATGCCCGCGAAAGGTTCATCGAGCAAAATAAATTTCGGATCAACGGCCAGCGCCCGGGCAATTTCGCACCTCCTTCTTTCACCGCCACTCAAAACGTCCCCGTTGCTTTTCCTCACATGTGCAAGATTAAATTCGGAGATCAATGATTCTAATTTTTCTTTTTGTTCCTTTTTTGAAAGCCTGGTCATTTCCAGAACAGCCGAAATATTATCTTCTACAGTCAATTTCCTGAATACGCTGGCTTCCTGTGGCAAATAGCCTAATCCCATTTGCGCCCGTTTGTACATTGGGAGTTTTGTTATATTGATGTCATTCAGAAAAACATCGCCGTCATCCGGCTTCACCAGTCCAACCACCTGGTAAAAAGAAGTGGTTTTTCCGGCTCCATTCGGGCCCAGCAGGCCTACAATTTCTCCCTGGCTAACCTGGAACGAAACTTTGTTGTTTACTGTCCGCTTGCCATAGTTTTTCGTTAGGTCTTTAGCAAAAATAGTCTGGTTCAAAAATTTTTTTGATAAAATTACATCAATGTAAATTAATGATTGAATTATAGTTCGCTGAACAGCGCTTTGAACGTTTTTTTAGACTCATTTTTTTGAAATATTTTTCCTCCTCTTCCTGCCTCTTCCATTCGTGTTAGCCACCAGTAGCCGAAAAAAAATCATAGCAAACAAACTTTTTTAAAGATTTCTTTCTCATTCACACCTAACCATAATTGAAGTTAAAAATTCCAAAAGCAAAACCTTTACGGGAAAGCCTATAGCAAAACAATCACGCAAACGGACTTTTTTTTAAAAACTTTTTTCCACTCCCCGGCATTCGGCCATTCATGCAATTGTGACTGAAATATTTTGCAAAAAATAGTATCCACCTATATGTGAAATTGAAAAAATGATAGCAAACGGACTTTTTTTGAAGATTTATTTTTCTCTTGATTAAATTGTTCAGAGGGGATTGAGGTTTTACTAAAACCAACCTGTCATCCAAATTTATCTTACTTTAGTTTTCCATTACCATAACAATGACTGCAAGAATATATATTACTGCCGCATTATTGTTCGCCTGCTTTTTTATTCTATTAGAAGGCTTTGGCCAGCCAGTCAACAGAGTTGCAGTCATTAATTCAGATAAAGGCCTCTCGCAGAATTCCGTTTATGCTATTTCCAAAGATTCGAAAGGCTTTTTGTGGATTGGGACCGGTGACGGACTCAACCGCTATGATGGAAAAGACATGGTGGTCTTCAGAAACACGCCAGTTCCATCTCAACATAAATTAAAAGGGTTCTCAATAACTTCAGGGATCGCCGAAGACGACCATCACAATCTATGGTTCAGCACAGAACGCAATCTGGTCAAGTTTCATTTGCCCTCAAAAACCTTTACAGAAATAATTCCTTTTACCGATAGCCTTCATCACAGGGGAAACAAGATTATGGTTTCAGCCGATACTTTGGAAAATACCATTTGGTTCATCTCTGCTGCCAAATGCCTCTATGGCTATAATTACGTAAACAAAGCATTTCATCAATATGATTTCCCTGTTCAAACGGGCAAAAATCTTTTTCAGAATCCGTCTGCGGTTTGCGATAAAAACGGAAATATATGGATCACCTCCTCTGAAGGATTGTTTTGCTTTAACAAAACCAGCCATGCATGGCAGCGTTACCACCCCACAAAAAAGATTCAGAAAATAGCCCTCGGTAGCTTTGGTAAAATATGGTTGTTGAATGAGAAAAATCTTTTTTTGTTCGATCCCGATTCTCATAAAATAATAACCTATGAGAATGCCGCCACCCAACAGGCGAATTATATTTCCCTTGCCTCAGATCAAAAAGGGCAGGCATGGGTGGGAACTATTGATGGCAACCTCCATTATGCATCAGCGAAAGGAAGGAAAGTTTTTCTTGCTGGTGATATCAACAAGATTGCCGGCTCTCAGAATATCCTGGAACTTCGATGCCTTTTTATCGACACCTCCAATCTATTATGGATTGGAACGGAAGGCGGTGGAGTTATAAAGCTCGATCTTAATCCCAGAAATTTCAATCTTTTTCCCAGTGCCGAAAACTATACGGTGAAGGCTCTTTATACAAAAAGCATCTTTTGTGACGATGATGGCAAGGTATGGGTAGGATCTTTTAAGAAAGGGATTTATATTTTCGATCCGGAGAACCTGATCGCTACGCATTTGAACGTTCCTCAGAACAAAAATTTCTCCAAAATTCAGGACGTTGTTTTTTCCATTAAAAAAGACAGTGAGAATATATATTGGCTGGGCTATGATGGCTGCCTCATTGCTTATGATAAAACAAACAACCAGTACTTTTTTCATCCGATACCAGTAGAAGCCTCAAATAGATCGCCTTTAATTTCGCATATCTCTGTCGAAAAGGATCATTTACTTGTCTCTTCTACAGCAGGCTTATTCAAGGTGACAAGTAGCGAGCAAGGAAAAAACGCTTCTTTCAAAAAGATACTCAGCACTTCAATAATGGAAAGCATGTACACCTCTGATGGCACACTTTGGGCATCTTCGGTTTATCAGGGGTTATTAAAAATTGAAGAAGGTCAGTATAATTCTTTTATTTCCCTTTTCCCTGAAAACGGATTCCGTTGCCTGACTGAGGATAAAGAAAATAATATTCTATGGGCCGCCTCCCAGGCTGGCCTGCTTGCCTATGACCTTTCTTCCGGAAAATATAAATTTTATGATGAAAGGAACGGGCTTTTAAACAGTTACCTCTATGGTGTTATTAAAACCGGCAATGAGATCTGGGTAAGCACCAACAAAGGAATTGCAAGAGGAGCTTTATCTTTAAAACATGGACAGAAGTTGCCTGAAATCCGATTTAATGGATACACTCAGGAAGACGGCCTTCAAAGCAATGAATTCAACACCGGCGCATATGGAATTTCGAAAAACAATGTTATCTACTTCGGAGGTATTAATGGCGTCAACTGGTTTTTACCGAACCGGATTGCCAATAACAAAAACAAACCTTCGGTAGCCATTACCACATTAAAAATAAATGATTCTCTTTACTTTAATGATACAGTGGCGGAATTTTTGCAATCCATCACCACAACTTTCGACAACAATACTTTTACCATAAAATTCATTGGTCTTGAATTTAGCAATCCCGCGGCGTTGCATTACAAGTTTAAACTGGACGGACTGGAAAAAGAATGGACAGTTGAAAAAAATGCGCGAGAAGTAAGGTATGCAAATCTTTCTCCGGGGCGATATGTGTTCAGGGTTACGGCTTCTAATTCCGATAATGTTGAAAGCGATGAAACAACACTTGAGGTCCTGATTCTCCCACCCTTTTACAGCCGGTGGTGGTTTCGGCTGTTCGTTACGGTTTTGATAATTTCAGCGGTTATTTTTTTGACACAGAAATTAACGGAAATGAAATTAAAAAAGCGGATCAGGGAACTGGAAAAACAAAAGGCGTTAGAGGATGAACGCCATCGGATCTCAAAAGAAATGCATGATGATCTTGGCGCAGGATTAACACAGATTTCATTGATAAGCGAAGCGGCGAAAAAGAGAAACAGCGATGGAAAATTTCCAAAGGAGGAACTCAACGACATATCCAGCACTTCCAGGCAACTGATAGAAAATGTGAGCGAAATCATCTGGGCCATGAACCCGGAATTCGACACCTTGTCAAGCATGATCGCCTATTTGCGCGAACAATTAGGCAAGCTGCTCGAATACTCGGGCAAGCAATATTATATCCAGCTTCCGGAGGATTATGCGGATATCAATATCTCGAATCTGAAAAGGAAAAATATTTCCATGCTGATGAAGGAAGCAGTGAACAACGCCATAAAACACAGCAATGCCACAAGCATCTATGTGAGAATGTCGCTTGCAGAAAATAATCTTCAAATTGAAATCAAGGACAACGGAATGGGTTTTAACACTGAAAACATTTCAAAAGGAAACGGCATAAAAAACTATTCCTTCAGGGCGGCTTTACTACAGGGAACTTCTAAGGTCGTTTCAAAAAAAACCGGTACGGAAGTTTATTTCAATATACCGTTAGGAAATGGAAAATTTGAAAATGAGAAAAAGGATTTGCGGTGATTCAAGCATGGAGAATTGAAATACCACTTTAATAACATTTCAATTGCAGCGCGTTTATACGATTTTTGAAAAATGATTATGAATTCTTTAGCCATTATAGAAGACAATGTAACGGTGTTAACTTACTTGTCTGAAATAATAAGCGGCGCTTTTCCAAAGGCGGAAGTTTTACTGTTTAATAACGGAGAGGAAGCTGTCACTATTCTTGAGTCTAAAGAAGTAGGGATGGTTTTGTTTGACATTGAACTGCCGGGAATGAGCGGGATTGAATGCCTATACCGATTAAAAAGCCGGTATCCGCAGCTAAAATGCATGATGCTCACCAACTTTGATGACGCAGAAAATATTTTCAAAGCCCTTAAGGCGGGTGCCAGCAGCTATATCCTGAAAAATACGTCGCCCGAAAAAATTATTGATGCCATTGAAGACCTGGATCGTGGGGGATCGCCTATGAGCAGTCAAATTGCAAGAAAAGTCCTTGACGCTTTTCAGCAGCACTTCAATACCCACAACGCTTCTTTCCATTCACTTAGCCAGCGGGAGCAGGAAATTATTCAGTTGCTCGCCAAAGGATACCGCTACAAGGAAATCGCTGTAAAACTCTTTATAAGCGAAGATACCGTGCGCACTCATATCAGGAATATTTATGGAAAACTGCAAGTCAATTCCCGCAGCGAAGCCCTGAAAAAAACCGGCCTCATCTGACTCAAAAGGCGCTTTTTCAATATACTACTTTTATCACATTTTTTGTACTGGCAGGGTGTTATATGTTTACATTTTAAAAATAACTACTTAAATCAAAACACTCTTTATGAAACTTTTACAATCAGGAATCATTTTAATGTTTTCTGTACTTTTTGTGACAACGGGTTGCAAAAAAAATGACAGCAGCGCCTCGGACACTTATAAATGCACAAACTGCAAAACCACTCCTGATGCAATAGCGGCCAATGACAATAGCAGCAAAGGGGTCTACAAAGGAATTGTGATCGGTTCAACAGGAACGATTTCCTTTAATCTTATGAATGGGGGAACAACTATTACCGCTACCCTGGTACTAGACGGAGTTACGGCGCAGCTCACCTCAACGGGTACCTGGAACGCTGGCCAGCCATACACCGGTGCTTTTAAAGGAACGCTTAGCGGCCAGGATGTTACCGTCAACTTTACCGTGCAGGCAAATGGTGGAGTTCCTGTGGTTACATCGGCAACAATCCCCGGCCATCCTAATGCAGTATTCAGCCTCATCAAAGAAAGTTCCACTTCCCTTATCGAATGTTTCGAAGGAACGTATGAAACTACCAAACCAGAAAAAGGCACCTTCAATTTAGTTTGCTCCCGCTCGCTTCGCCTTTTTGTGGGAACTCATAGGCCAAATGGCAGCAGCTCCTCAGAGGCGATGAGTGGAACCATTACCACAGATGGAAAAATCATGCAAGATGCAACCAGTTACCTGGGAACTTTATCAGGAGATGTAATTAGCGGAAGCTTCAAGGACGGAGATGGGAAAACCGTTACCGTAAAAGGAAAAAGAACTTTGTAAACTCAATAAATTGTAATAAACGATCAAATCAAAAACAAAAAAATCATGAAAAAAATTATCACTTTCTTAATGGCGCTCTTCGTTTTTCAGTTGGTAAACGCGCAGGATGGCGGTGACAGAATCTTCAAAAAGTTTAAAGTGGATGTAAGCCTCGGCTACGCTATCCCGCAATCCTCTGAAGGGGGTGGGAAAAAAGGTGGTGTATTGTTTGTAATTGAGCCCAAATATGCTGTAATGGATGAGCTTTCAGTAGGTCTTCGTATGGAAGCAGCCGTTATGGCCAATGTAAATATCGCTGGTGAAAGCGGAAGTGTAAAAGCCAACGGTTCCTATTTAGCAACGGGAGATTACTATTTCTCCAACAACAAATTCAGGCCTTTCGCTGGTGCGGGTGCAGGCATTTTCACTTCTGCAAGTGTGGATCTCAAGGAAGATGTTAATTCTGCTAATATACCGGTTGCTTCAAAATTCGGTTTCATGGGCCGCGCTGGATTTGAATATGGACATTTGCGCATGGGTCTGGAGTATAACATTGTTGGGAAAAAAGCGAATTACATAGGCATTAAAATTGGCGCTTGCATTGGTGGTGGAAGAAAATAAATGCACGCAGTTTATTAAGATTAGTTTTTAGCCTCCATTTTCGGGGGCTTTTTTAATGAAGAATAATAGCAGGTTAATAGCTTCACCAAAGGGATGAATTTAAATTCAAACTGTTTAGAGATTTATAAAAATGTATCCTAACCGGAAGCCTTTATTTTTTTGCAACCTCCTCTTCTTACTTTTGCGCCCTTATGGCGCAAAAAAAATTAAAACGGTTCGGGGAGATAAAAACGTTTCCGAATGTATTGGAATATCCGGAGAACATGGAAGGCAAATGGCACCAATTCTTCAACAACCGCAATCCAGTCATTCTTGAACTCGCATGTGGAAAGGGAGAATACACAACCGGCCTCGCACAACTCGAGAAAGAAAAAAACTTTGTAGGCGTTGACATCAAAGGAAATCGGCTTTGGGTAGGCGCCACCTTTTCAATAAAGAACAAGCTTTCGAACGCGGCTTTTTTAAGAACCCAAATTGACAAGATCAACCAGTATTTTTTACCCGGAGAGGTGGAAGAAATTTGGATCACCTTTCCGGATCCTCAGTTGCGCCTCTCGAGGGCCAATAAAAGATTGACCCATCCCAAATTCCTTCGCTTATACCATAAAATTTTAAAAAAAGATGGGAAAATTCATTTGAAAACTGATTCTCCGCAGCTCTACTCCTTTACAAAAACCGTAATTGAAATGTTTGGACTGCGCTTGCTTATTGATTATGACAACCTTTATGCATTGGATAAAATTTCTCCTGAACTTACCATTCAAACGCATTATGAAAAGCTCGACATAGCCAACAGCCAGACAATTTTTTACCTTTGTTTTTCTCTGCCAGCAGAAATTCCCCAACGCGAGAAAGAGCTAGCCAGTTTAATAAAAAACGCAGATGGAAGCAAATAACCTGAAAGAAGGAATTGATTTTTACTTCAATGAGTCCGGATACATGGTTTTCACAGAAAAATACCATTTGCAAAGAGGCTATTGTTGTGGAAATGGCTGCAAACACTGCCCTTATTATTATATTAATGTTCCTGAACCTGCAAGAACACGACTTCTGAATCAAAGGACTGGTGAGAAGAATTGAAATCTATTGCAATCTAAAAAAAATTAGCCGCATCATTCGCGGCTAATTTTTTTTATTACATAATGTTCTGTTATTAAACATTATTTTTTTTCATACTTTCCTTCAAGGCAGAAACTCTTTCGTTTAGAAAATACGATTTTTCTGCAAAGTAAATGGTCTGTGTGTTTAAAAAACCCTGCAAGCCTTTAATCACCAGAGAAACGCTGTCTTTTTTCGGAACCGTATCGGTGGAAGGAAAAGTATCCCTGATGTAAAAATTTAAAGAATTAAAAGCCATTGCATTCATAGAAACACTGTCTTTTTTAGGAAGGGTATCTGTTGATGGAACAGTATCCTTAAGAGCAAAATTTGCCACATTATAAGCTGTTGCGTTTAACCCTAAACTGTCTTTTTTAGGAAGGCTGTCTTTCGTAGGAACCGTATCACGATTTAAAAAATTAAAGGCCATTGCCTTCATGCTAAGGCTATCTTTCTTAGGAACGCTATCCGTTGTAGGAACCGTATCTCTTACAGCGACAGAAGAAAGATACACAACGCTTTGATTTTGATTTACATTCATACTAAAGGTGTCATTCCTTTTCACGGTATCCGTTTTAGGAATCGAATCTTTTCTGGGGATGGTGTCTGTCTGGAAACTTTTTAAAGCTCCTGCCTGTGAGGTAGCAGCAAAAAAGCTACCCGCTGCAAAAGTTAAAAGCAATGAAACCGAAACTTTTTTTGTTTTCATAAATAGTGCATTTAAGGGGGTTAAGATTTAGATTAGCTTATAATAAAATCAATTTTAATGCCGACAGAAGAGGTTTCTAGTCTATCCAATTTTTTGGCTCTATGTTTATGGTTGGTATCCATATCCCAAACCATAAAAAAAAAGAAAGGTTAAAGAAATAATGCATCCTTTTATTTAGCTGCCTTTCTTTATTTTCGAACGGATTTCTTTCAGGAATTATCAATTTTGAAAGTGAGAAAAGAAAAATGAAGTCTTACTTTCAATAAATGAAAAAGCAACCTGTTCAAAAATTTGAAAGGGAAAATGCCCGGTCTACTACAAAACAATACACTTTCTTTGAAGACGTTTATGCTGTTGCCAGGCAAATCCCAAAAGGCAGGGTAACTTCCTATGGTGCCATTGCCAATTATTTGGGTACAAGGCTTTCAGCAAGAATGGTTGGCTGGGCAATGAATGGAGCTCATAATGCTACGCCAAAGGTGCCAGCTCACAGAGTCGTAAACCGGAACGGTATGTTGACAGGGAAAGCTCATTTTGCGACTCCAACGTTAATGGAGGAGTTACTGAAAAAAGAAAAAATTTCCGTTGAGAATGATAGGGTTGTTGACTTTGAAAAGTTATTTTGGGATCCTTTTAAAGAGTTAGGATTATGATCAGGAACTGGCACAATATTTTATGTTTTTCCTGAAAACAAAAAGATGAATATGGAAAAAAAAGAAGCCTCAGGAAAACCTGCCAAGAAGGAAGTCGGCTCCGGACCTAAAAATCCTTCGGTCGAAGAAGCTTTTCGCGAGGCACAAAAGGATATCGAAAAAGACCCGGACACTTTGCCTGATGATCAGGACCTTGACGAAGGGGAACTTGCGAGAAAAGAAGGCCATCCGTAAGCCTTCTATGTTTTTGGGTAGCAAACGCACTTTTTTCGAATATTTTTATTAGCGGAGGGCACCGGTCATCGGGAATTAAATGTATTTCTTAAATCCGGAATCGAAAGGAGGAAAGGGTACTTTAGCATGGCCGTGAATGAAAAGATTTTAATCAATGATTGGGATACAAAAATTTGATATGCCTGCCTAAAATTAAACTTGGCAACTTTGAATACGGCTTTCCAAAAGCTGTATAAGTAAGGTTTATTCTGGAAATGCCAGCTCTTTTACTATTCGTAAATTTGTGTTTTAATTACAGACTGTTGGAGCCGGGAAACCGGATCATGAAATGGCCTTCAATCTTTTTTCATGAATCTACCTTTTTCTCTAAGGGCTTTGAATAACAGGAATTTCAGATTGTATATGGCAGGGCAGGCCATATCCCTGATCGGAACCTGGATGCAAAGAATCGCTGTAAGCTGGCTCGTTTATGTTCTTACCCATTCCGCTTTCATGCTTGGACTAACAGCTTTCGCCGGGCAAATTCCAGTTTTGTTATTATCTCCTTATGCCGGGGCTTATGTGGACCGTCATAGCCGGTACAGGACGCTACTTTTTACACAGGTGGCATCAATGATCCAGGCTGGCATCCTTGCATTACTGGTTCTTACCGAAAACTATAGCGTGGTTATAATTATCCTGCTTAGTGTTTTGCTTGGGATCATTAACGCCTTCGATACCCCGTCGCGCCAGTCGTTAATGATCCTTCTGGTTCAGAACAAAAATGATCTTCAAAACGGAATTGCTCTCAATTCCTCCATGGTAACTTTGGCGCGCTTGACAGGACCTGTTGTTGCAGGGATTTTATTAAGTACGGTTGGTGAAGGAATTTGCTTTTTGATTAATTTCCTAAGCTTTATAGCTGTGATCTGTTCTTTGCTGCTGATGAAGTTAACCATTCCGAAAAGGCCAAAAAATAAGGAGCCGATCTGGCTGAATTTAAAGCAGGGTTATATTTATTTAAGACGAAGCCCCGCACTGCGTTCAGTAATTGTTTTAATGGGACTCATAAGCTTGCTGGTTACGCCTTATAGCACCTTATTCCCGGTATATGCTCAAACGATTTTCAAGGGAAATGTTACCACATTCAGTTGGTTAAACAGTATTTCTGGTTTGGGCGCTTTAATAGGTGCTGTTTATCTCACCACCTTAAAAACCAACAAAAATTTATTAAAGATCATTGCCATTGCGGGCCTGTTATTATGCCTTAACCTCATCCTGTTTTCTCATACAAGAAACCTCAGTCGAGCACTCTTTTTTATCATGCTCGCAGAGGCGGGCATGCTCATTTTAATTTCGGCGAGCAATACCTACATTCAAACAAACGTAGAGGAAAACATGCGCGGAAGAATGATCAGTTATTTTGTAATGGCATTCTCGGGAATGCAACCTATTGGCAGCTTGCTGGTCGGATTGCTGGCCCATATCACCAATGCACCTTTCACCTTGCTTATGGAAGGAATTGCCGGGATCATTGCCATTTTCTCGATCATTCCTTCATTCAAAAAAATCGGGAAGAGGCAGGAAAGAAAAGAAAAAAGATGGGAAGCAGCCGGACTTTAAAAAAAGAATTTCCCGGACGAAAAGATTCCAAACAAGTAGTGTTTTATTTCTTTTGGTATTCTTATTGTTGTAAAAAAAATATATACCTTTCAAGAAAAATTATTATGCCCCTTAAAACAATCGCCGTAATTCTGATAGCGTGGCTCTTGGCTGCTTCCTGCAATAATGCCAACCATTCTAAAACGCAAACTATGAATACAATTGATTCTGTTCATGCGCAAAATGATTCAGCTCAAATAAAAGAGAAGCAGGTAAGCTTTACGGTTAACGGACAAAATTATTTAGGATATGTGGCTTATGATGATAAGATCCAGGAGAAGCGCCCAGGCATTCTTGTGGTTCCTGAATGGTGGGGGTTGAATGATTATACCAAAAGCCGTGCAAGGCAGCTTGCGGCGCTGGGATACGTGGCAATGGCGATTGATATGTATGGAGACGGAAAGCAGGGAACTGATCCAAAGACAGCACAAGAACTGGCAACTCCTTATTACAAAGACCCTTCCATGGCGAAGACCCATATTGACGCTGCCATAAATGAATTAAAGTCACTTCCACAAACTGACACTTCAAAGATCGCCGCCATTGGTTATTGTTTTGGCGGTTTTATTGTTTTGAATGCCGCAAAACTGGGATCCGATTTGAAAGGAGTTGTAAGCTTCCATGGAGGATTGACAGGAGCTCCACCCCAAAAGGGCATGAAAACAAAATTCCTGATTTGCCATGGAGGTAATGATGAATTTGAAAACGGCAACGTTGCGGAGTTTAAGAAACAAATGGATTCTGTAGGCGCCAATTATACGTTCAATATCTATCCAAATGCTACCCATGCCTTCACCAATCCGAACGCAACAGAAACCGGGATAAAATTTAATATGCCTATCAAATACAATCCTCAGGCGGATGCCGCTTCCTGGAATGATATGAAGGCATTTTTGAAAGGGATTTTTTAAAGGGTTTCGATTTTTGAATAATTCTTGATTTTTGACGGCTGTTAAAGCAGTCTGAAATAAAAATAAAAAATTACCGTTTATTATATTTTCTTTGTAATACCAGCATAAACTTCATCTGTTATGAGAATCTGTTTAGGAGCTTTGCTTCTTTTTATGAAGAGGCAGGTTTTTCTTATTACTGCTATTATTTGCATAAACTTTTGCACAGTTTTCGCTCAGCAAGCAATATTTGCGCCTGCGATTCAGAATGAGGCCCAGTTAAAAATAATATCCGCTTCTTTGGAAAAAACCTACCAGCAGGATATTGCGTTGCTACCTTCTGAGAATAAGAAAGAACTTGAGAAAATCTATAAACAACGCTGGGATAATATTCAGGAAAAATTTGACAAAAAGGAAATTTTCACGGAGGCCCGGGCACAACAATACCTCGAAGGCATAGTAGCTGAAATTGTAATAGCAAATCCTATACTACATCAAAAAGAGATTAAATGTTATTTTTCAAGGTCAGGCGTTCCAAATGCCGCATATCTCGGAGAAGGACTGATCCTTTTTAATATGGGATTATTCAGCAGGCTCACTAATGAAAGTCAGGCAGCCTTTGTTTTGTGTCATGAGCTAGCTCATTTGTATCTCAATCACAGTGAAAATGGCATGAAAAAATATGTGGCAATGCTCAATTCCGGCGAGGTGCAAAAAGAACTGCGCAATATAAAAAAGACAGAATACGGAAAGCGTGCGGAGCTTGAAAAATTGCTTAAGGGATTAACCTTTGATACGCGGCGACACGGCCGGGATCATGAAAGCAGCGCCGATTCTTTGGGAGTAGAGCTTTTGAAAAATACCCGCTTCAATATTGCCGAATCTCTCACAGCGCTTTCCCTGCTCGATTCTATCGATACGGATACTTTAAAGACCGATATCGTTTTGCAAAGCATGTTTAACACAAAGGAATACCCTTTTAAAAAAAGATGGATTAACAAAGAAGAAGGATTATTAGGGGGTCATGCTCAATTAAAACAAGATAAAAGCCTCGCAGATTCATTAAAAACCCATCCGGACTGCAAACAAAGAATTAAGATCCTGGAACCCATGGTTTCATCCCATCAATCCAAAACCGGGTTGAAAAATAATAAGGATAAAGCAACATTTGAAGAACTTAAAAATATTTTCAGGTATGAAGTCGTGGAGTATGATTTTGCTTCAGGCAATTACACAAAAAGCCTCCAGCATGCTATCGAACTTTTAAACGTAAACCCTTCAGATCCTTACCTGGTTAGCCAAATCGGCAAAATATTTAATGGCTTTTTTGAGGCGCAAAAAAATCACACTTTTGGCAAAGTCACGGAACTGCCCGCACCCTATTTTGAATCCAATTACAATTTATTATTACAATTTGTGCAAAATCTTTTTCTCGAAGATTATGCTGCCATCAGTTATAATTTTCTAAAACAATACGCGCAACAAATGGAAAATTATGCACCGTTTAAAAGTACTTACAACAAAAGCATTCAATTATTAAAACAATAGAATTAACCCAAAATGTATAAAATGAAAAAACACGTTTTTATTACTGCCTGCCTTTTCCTTTTTATGTCCTTTATAATACAGGCCCAAAATAAATTAAGTATTGACAAGGTTTATTCTACATATCTGCGCAACAGCGGCACTATTAGCGAAAAAAACCAGATCAAAGGATACTTTTTTCTTTATCAAAGCGATAAAATTGACCGCAAAACCGATGAATACACTTTGCAAATTCTTGATCAAAACCTGAACAAGGTTAAAGAGATAAAGTTTGAAGATTCTAAAAAAATAACCTTGCTTGAGGCTTCTTACAACAATAGCAGCCTTGCGTTTCTTTTTAAAAATGCCGACCAGAAAACGCTTGACATGAAGATTTATGATCTGGATGGCAAGCTAAAATATACATATAGCCGCGAGTACGATAAACGGACGGATGATTTGATGAAAGAATATGACACTCAGCATACAGATGAAGGAACGAACCAAAATGTTTTTGATGTAGGAAGTGAGGGATATGTATCTGTACTTCCCTTGCGGGATGGCAAGCACCGTACTTATGAGGTAAATTATTTCTCCTCCGAACAGAAAAAGCAATGGACTTATGTGCCCGATGAGGATGAGGAGAGATTTTCCATTGCGGAATTCTTGGGAAGTACAGATGAATTGATCATCCTTGAAGTAATGAAAAAAAACCGCAAATTGAGCGGAAAAATGACTGCCCACCTTGTAGGCATTAATATCAATACAAGGAAAAGGGTTTTTGATATTGAAGATTCTGAGGATGGCGAATATAAATTTGTTCCAACCAGCATTTCGCCTTTGAAAGATAAAAATGAAATATTGGTGATGGGAAGCTATTTTAACAAAAACGATAATATTGTCAAGGATTTCAGCCAGGGACTGGCAGTATATTCAATAAACAAGGAAGGTAAAATACTCACTAAAACATACAACTCCTGGTCAGAGGATTTCGGTAAATATCTTGCTCTTAATAAAAAAGGAAAACTCGATAAAGTAGGTTATTTATACACTCATAAGTTATTGCAGACGCCCGACGGTAAACTCTTCGCGATCACGGAAGGATACAAAAGACAAGCAAGTGCAGGTGGTATTGCTCTAACTGCACTGTTGGCCGCAAGTGGCAGCCGTTCCAATGCTGTAGGTGTTACCAAAATTGTAGTTACCGACCTTGTAATCATGGAATTTAACGACAAGTTTAAAGTGAAGAATGCCACTATTTATGATAAAACCAACAATACAGTTGAATCATCTGCGGTAAGCGATTTTGGCAGCCAGCACGCGATTGCTTTAGTGGTTAAAATGAGAGGCGGTTTCGATTATGAATTCACGACAGGCGATGTAGACAATGCCAGCTTTACGGTTTGCTATAGTGACTGGGTAAAGAGCTCTGAATACAAAGGAAAAACTTTTAATTCAATTCGATATAATGGATCTAAATTTTCAACGGATAAAATTGAGTTGAAATCAAAAGCGAGCACCATGAAAGTTTTTCCTGCAAAAGCAGGTTCAGTAATGATTATGGAATATTTTAAAAAGGACAAGCGACTGGACTTCAGGTTGGAAAAACTTAGCTAGGCATTCAAAAAAATATGTTTTAAACCGTTGCGATGTTTGCACGCAGCGGTTTTTTTATTTATAAAAAGAGAGGTGCCGATAGAAATCTAACAAGGATATATTAAGCATTGGCTCAATTAGCCACACCTATTCTTTTATTGATTATTTTTATCGATCCAAAAAAGAAATTATGACAAAAACTTTTTTTACCTCATTGTTTATAAGCGCTATTGCACTTTCCTGCAACAACAATGGCTCTTCAACAAAGGTTGTAGCAGCGGATAGTACTAATTCAGACACATCCAAGGTTGCCTATGACACTTCGTTCAAAGTAGAAGCCCAATCTTTTGCTGATATCCAGGTGCTTCGTTACCAGGTTCCTGGCTTCGACCAACTTGACACTTCAGCAAAAGCAACTCGCGTATTATTTGTACGAGGCTGCACTTGCTGGACGCGATATTTTTTACGATCAGAAAAGCAAGAACGGAATCATGCTGCGCAAAACACTGGAAAACACGTATAGCTCCTATACCGGTGATAAGAACAAGTGATGACTGGAAAAAGTTTACGAGTTTATTGTGGCCGGTTCTGGTTCAGCAATGGCAACCATCACCATTACAGCAATGAAAAATTTTTACCAGAATGTTCCAAAGCCTATTTTTCATCGGTAAGTTGCCAAAGCAAGTGATTCAACAGGACTTACCAAAAGAAGCGGGGAGAGAAGCGATGCCACCTTTTTGGCTCGGATCCAGCCGATTATTTATGATCCGAAATTGAACCGAAGGTGGTTGATCTTCGGCCTAACATTGACAACATTGTTAACTCCTCCAGTGAACTTTTACGAGGGGGTAACGCAAAAGGAAGTGGAAGAATTTTATTCGCAAAGTTCGATACTAAGGGAAATGCACCCTTCCTGGGGATTGAACAGCAAGCTGATGAAAGAAAATGGAAAAGCTGGTCGAAAAGACATGGAAAGTGGGCGGCATGTATTCCGCTGCTATTGAGAAAATAGTATACTGGCTTGAAAAAGCGGCTTCAGGTGGCGGAAAATGATGAACAGAAAACCGCCTTGCAATTGCTCGTGCAGTTTACCAAACCGGCGACCTTAAAACTTTCGATGATTACAGCATAGCCTGGGTTAAAGACATCAACAGCAGGCTGGATGTTGTAAATGGGTTTATTGAAGTGTATCATGATCCGTTAGGTAAAAAAGGAAGCTTCGAAAGTGTTGTTCCTGAAAGACCTGGAAGCAACCAAATCGTATAAAAGCGATCGCCTGCTCAGGCGCAATGGTTTGAAGACAATTCTCCTCTAATGCCGGAGCATAAAAAGAAAAATGTAAACGGCATTACTGCTAAAGCTATTACCGTTATCGCTGAAAGCGGAGATGCTGCTCCCTCACTCCTATCGGAATTAACCTGCCAAACGCGATTGGATCCGCAGAGATTATGGTTCAAAATCTGTTTCGCTGAGCAATATCATTCATGCCTACAATGTGAGCTTCCGCTAAAAGCGGAATGCTGGATGAATTTGCTTTGAACGACAGCGTATCAGAGCAAGAATGGAAAATATGGCGCTCTTGCATCTGATCTGCATACCGATATGCACGAAGTGTATCGGGCATGCATCAGGCCAGATAAATCCAGGCGTGGAAACGACCGATAAAACACTTAAAAATTATGCTTCAGCTGCTGGAAGAAGCTCGCGCGGATCTTGTTGCGTTTGTACTATATCATGGATCCAAAAGTTGATTGAAATAGGTGTGATGCCTTCTCTTGAAGTAGGAAAAGCCGAGTTACGACAACTATATGATGAATGGATTGATGACGCAGCTAACACGATTAAAACCAGGCGAGCAACTCGAAGAAGCACATATGCGCAATCGCCAGTTGAACGCATGCTGGGCCTATCGAGAAGGGCAAAAAGGAAAATGTAGTGCAGTTTGTTAAAAAGAACGGAAAAGACCTATGTGCAAGTGAACGATTATGAAAAACTTAAGGCAATCTTTTTGGCCAGTTGCTTAAGTGAAATACAGCGTATTAAATCAGAAGGAGATTACAAAGCGGGTAAAGATCTTGTTGAAGACTTATGGAGTTAAAGTTGATCCTGCCTTGCACAAGGAAGTGCTGGAACGTTTCAAAAAACTCAATATAAAACCTTACAAGGGATTTATTCAGCCAAAACTGGTTGCCGGTAATGAACGGTGAACAAATCAGCGATGTAAAGTTGGAATATCCCACCGATTTTTTTGAGCAAATGATGGATTATGGAAAAAAATATTCTTTTCTTCCTATCAAAAATTAAATTTTAAAGTGTAGAAAGAACGCAACAAGTAGCCCTTTTAATTAATTGCTGAAACGTTGAAGAGATTTTATATGAGTAAAAGAGCCTAATTGTTTTTTTCACATAGTCAGGCAATAACAACCTGGCTAAGCGTTCCAATTATTTTAAAGTTTTTTTTCCTAAAAGGGAATAGTTTTTTCTGTTTGTTGGTTATTTAAACATGAAAAATTATTCAACTTATGGAACAAAACAACCGAAGCAACCGTTATCGGAATTACGATGACCGCACTTCAAATTCCCGACGCGATAATCAATATGATCGCGACAGGAATTACAATGACTGGGACAGGAATTACAACAACAGGACAAGCAATTACAACGATCGCGACAATGACTACCGTGGTTACAACAACGGTAACAGGAACGTTTATTCCAGTGACCGTGAACGGGATTACTGGAACGGCAGAAACGAACAAATGAATGACTGGAATAATAATTACCGCAACAGTAATTACAAAGAGAACGACCGGGGCAGCGGCAATATGAATAACGATACCAATTATAATGGCTACCGGTATGGGAATGATTACTATAATGACAGATACAGGAACGAAGGCTGGAGAGACAATTACCGGAATGAGGGGCGTGGAAATCGAAACACGGAAGACCGCGACTGGTGGGACAGAACAAAAGATGAAGTTTCTTCCTGGTTTGGAGATGATGAGGCAAGAAGGCGTCGGCGCATGGATGAGTTTCGGGAAGGGGAACACCGCGGAAAAGGTCCTAAAAACTACAGCCGTTCCATTGAAAGAATCAAGGAAGATGCTTCCGACAGGCTCAGTGATGATTCGTTGATTGATGCGTCAAACATTGAGATCGAGGTAAAAGATAATGAGCTGACCTTATACGGAACAGTCAATTCGAGATTTGAAAAAAGAAGGGCTGAAGACCTTGTTGAAGACGTTTCCGGAGTTTCAAATGTTCAAAATAATTTGCGGGTCAAAAGCATTGAAAGCACGGGCACCGGCTCTAACATGAGCAGCATGAATTCGGGAACTGCAATGGATACTGGAACCGGAACCAGCAATCAAAAATCAAACTCAGGCGAAATCACTTCAGGGTCTGCGTACAAAAGTAAAAAAGAGCAAACAGCAACACATAGTTGATTTGAAATTTCAAAATCTCAAAACGCGGCGAAATCACTGCCGCGTTTTTTTTACCCTATTGATTATTGATCACGGCCGCAAGTTCTTTATCCCAATGCCCGGTTTTGCCATATTCAACTACACGACCCAATTCCTTGCCATCCTTCATGACAATTATAGCAGGAACATTGGTTACGTTCAAAGCTGCAGCGATATTGCCCATCGTTTTCTTATCCCGATCCACTGCGAAAAGTGCGATTCGGTTTTCCGGAAAACCGCTAGCCTGCTGAATTTTGAAAAATTTAGGCAGCACATAATGCGTGTCTTCGCACCATGTTCCTCCAAAAACGATAAAATAAATTTTGTCCTTGTTGTTTTTAAAAGCAGCGACAGCTGAAGAATCGGGCTTCGAATAAACCCGCTGGCTTTCGGCATACCAGGCAAACAAGGGATCATTGCTGATATCTTCCTTTGAAATAATTCCTTTCAACATCTTCGAATTATTGTCCTGAGGATCAGAAAGTGTTTCATAGGTTTTTTGCGCGTGCGAAGAAAATGAAATCAGCACTAAAAAGATTAGACCCAATAGTTTATTCATGATTCACAATTTTTTGTTTATTGATTTTTAAAATAAAATACCTTTTTGTTGAAGGTGCCGCTTCTGTTAGTTGCCAACTTTTGAAGAATTTTTTTTTCGTTTATACATAGCTGTCATCCTGTAAGCCCGCTCCCCTATTTCTCCAGCAAACGCACTTTTTTTAAACATTTTTATCTCTTTCAAAGGTTGCTTTTTAACTCCAATAGAAACATTTTTATTTTTTCCAAAGACTCAATCATTTGATGTTTCTCTCCCGCCGCTTTATTGTTTTTCAAAAACTCCCTCGCGCCTTCAATTGTATATTTCCTTTCCCTCAGCAAATGATAGATCATCTTCAGGTTTTTAACGTCTTCCGGCCTGAAAAAACGATCGCCTTTTTTATTCTTTTTTGGCTTCAAAACAGGAAATTCGTTTTCCCAATACCTGATCAAAGATGTTTTCTCATTAAACATCGCAGCCACGTCACCAATCGGATAATATTGCTTTTGAAAAAGGATATCATCTTCAGGAACATTAATGGCATCAGGTTCCCGGCCCATATCTTTAAGGCTTTTACGGCCTCTTTTAGATTTCTCCTCAGCAATCGCGACCGCTTTTTCTTCCACCTCTTTTTTTACAGGCTGGTCATCAAACTCAAAACTGATTTGTTGTAAGGCCATATTGTTAATCTAGGCTTTTTGCGCTTCCGGTAGAAGCAATTTTTAAAATCCGGTCAAATTGTTCAGGAGTAAGGTCGTTATAAAAGAAATAAACAGGATCCACTTCCCTTCCGTTCACATGAACCTCATAATGGCAATGCGGCCCGGTGCTTTTTCCTGAACTGCCCACCCAGCCTATCACTTCACCGCGCTTCACCGATTCCCCCTGTCTTACCTTCACTTTCGACATGTGACCAAAAAGGGTTTCATATCCGTATCCGTTATTGATGATCACATGATTGCCATATCCGCTTTCATTAAAGCCAGCCATTTTTACTTTTCCATCGGCAGTTGCGTAAATCGGCGTTCCCTGAGGCGCTGTGAAATCGAGCCCTTTGTGCATTTTAGGTGTTCCGTAAACCGGATCTATCCTCATGCCATAACCCGAGGCGATGCGATCAAGATCCCGGTTGCTAACCGGCTGAATGGCAGGAATGCAAGCGAGTTTTTGCCCCTGGTTTTTAATCAGTTTTTCTATTTCATTGTAACTGGCGTATTGATAATTGATTCTTGCGCTGATGTTGTTCAGTGTTTTGGCGACTTCATTTCCCAATTCATCATCGTTAATGGCCGCTATTTTCTGAAATTCATTTTTTTGTTCGGTCAGTTTTGCCCTTGCGCTGTCCGGCAAAGGGTTTGCTTCAAAAATGGACCGGTACACCTGGTTATCTCTCTTCTCCAAAGCGGCCATTTCCTGCTGCAGCTTTCGGGATTGCGTTGCAAGAGTTTCATAATTCTGGCGCATTTTTTCATAACGCATCTGGGCTAGTTTTAATTCCGGAGAAGGAATAAAACGAAACGTGGCGATAACAAGGATAAAAGCAGTGAAGCAGGAAGCCAGGACAAAGGTGAGAAATTTCAAAAGCTTGACCCGAAAGGGCGTTACAAGCTTTTCATAGCGTAAAGTATTGGTGTTATAGTAATATTTTAATTTTTTCATTCCTCGACAGACTCTAAAAAAATTGCATAATTTATAAAAATGGTTCTGTTTGTAAATGCAGCTAAAGAAAATACCTTTGCCAACA
The DNA here is from genome assembly GCA_963696835.1 of uncultured Chitinophagaceae bacterium. Lineage (GTDB taxonomy): Bacteria > Bacteroidota > Bacteroidia > Chitinophagales > Chitinophagaceae > Ginsengibacter. Next base: position 142,857 of record CAVOLS010000005.1, read on the forward strand.
TTTATTTTTGTCAAAGTGAACAAAGATAACTTGTTAAAAGTCTAAATCAATCTTAAAAATTCACCCTAACGCCATGATGAAAAGTGCGGAAATAAGACAACTTTTTCTTGATTTTTTTCAATCCAAAGGACATACCATCGTTCCTTCAGCCCCGATAGTTATTAAAAATGATCCCACGCTGCTTTTCACCAATGCTGGAATGAATCAGTTTAAGGAATACTTTCTTGGAAATGCCACCGCACCTTTTTCCCGTGCGGCTGACACCCAAAAATGCCTTCGGGTAAGCGGAAAGCATAACGATCTGGAAGAAGTAGGGGTTGATACATATCATCATACCATGTTTGAAATGCTTGGCAACTGGAGCTTTGGAAATGCAACAGAAATGCCAGCGCCTTACTTCAAGGAAGAAGCAATCGCATGGAGTTGGGAATTGCTGACTGAGGTTTATAAAATTCCAAAGGAGAATATATACGTTTCCATTTTCCAGGGCGATGAAAAAGAAGGGTTGCCTAAGGATGAGGAATCGTTCAATTTCTGGAAAAAGTGGATCAGTGAAGACAGGATTATTCTTGGAAACAAAAAGGACAATTTTTGGGAGATGGGCGACACAGGACCTTGTGGTCCCTGCACAGAGATTCATGTGGATTGCAGAACCGAAGATCAGAAGAAATTAGTGTCAGGAAAAACTTTGGTCAACAATGATGATCCGCAGGTGATAGAAATATGGAACAACGTGTTTATTCAATACAACCGCAAAAAAGATGGATCGTTGGAATTGCTTCCTGCAAAGCATGTCGATACCGGGATGGGATTTGAAAGATTAGTGCGTGTTTTACAAAACAAGCAAAGCAATTATGACACCGACGTTTTTAGCGGAACCATTGCTGAAATTGAAAAGCTTTCGGGCAAACAGTATAATTACTCCGATACAAAAGAAGCGATTTCATTTCGGGTAATTACTGACCATATCCGGGCGATATCGTTCCCCATTTCTGATGGCCAGCTTCCTTCAAACACAGGCGCAGGTTATGTTATAAGGCGCATCCTTCGCCGGGCCGTAAGATATTATTTTTCTTACCTGGATGTAAAACATCCCTTGTTGTACAAGTTGGTTCCGGTGATCTCTGAACAATTCAAAAACGTATTTCCTGAATTATTTAAACAGCAGGAGTTTGTTGCCAAAGTGATTCATGAAGAAGAAAATAACTTTTTAAGGACATTGGAAGCAGGTTTGAAAAGATTGGGAACACTGGTTGTTGCAAAAGAGAATATTGATGGAAAGACGGCATTTGAATTATATGATACCTACGGTTTCCCGGTGGATCTCACCAATCTGATTGCATCGGAGCATAATTTAATTGTAGACGAAAAAGGCTTCGAAAAAGAAATGCAGCAGCAAAAAGAAAGAAGCCGGGCGGCGGCAGTTGTTGATACGGAAGATTGGATTATTGTAAATGAAAATGAAGGAAAGGGGTTTGTGGGTTATGCAGAATTGGAAACTGAAAGCAAAGTTTTGAAATACCGTTCTACCAAAGCCAAAGGAAAGGAAGTGTTTCAAATCGTTTTGAATACTACCCCTTTTTATGCCGAAAGTGGTGGCCAGGTGGGTGATACCGGTGTTTTGATCTTTGGCGAAGACAGCATTCCTGTAGTAAATACCAAAAAAGAAAACGAACAGATTTTGCATTTCACTGAAAAACTTCCGGCAGGCATCGGGTCAGAAGTTATTGCGATAGTGGATGCAGGCAAAAGAAAAAACACCGCAGTTCATCATAGCGCCACTCATTTAATGCATGCGGCGCTGCGCAAAGTTTTAGGCACTCATGTTCAGCAAAAAGGGAGCCTTGTCAACAACGAATATCTGCGTTTTGATTTCTCCCATTTCAGCAAAATGACTAAAGAGGAAATTGAAACAGTAGAGGCTTTGGTAAATGAAAAAATAAGGGAAAATCTTCCTGTTATTATTAAGGAAATGCCAAAGGAAGAGGCGTTGAAAACAGGAGCCATGGCACTTTTTGGAGAAAAATATGGCGACAAAGTAAGAGTCGTTATCATGGATCCGACGTATTCCGTTGAATTGTGCGGAGGTACTCATGTGGGTAATACGGGTGAACTGGGAATTTTTAAAATAACAACAGAAACCACTGTTGGCGCGGGTTTGCGGCGCATAGAAGCGGTAAGCGGAAAAGCAGCAGAAGATTTTATCAACAAGGAATTCGCAATTAACCAATCAGTACGGGAAACTTTAAAAAATCCAAAAGACCTTCAGAAAGGATTAGAAACGTTGCTGGCAGAAAAAGAAAAATTAAATAAACAGGTTGAGCATTTAACCACCCAATTATTATCCGTTGAAAAAGAAAAACTGATTCAAAAAGCAGAACTGATAAATGGCGTAAACTTTATTGGTGAAATAGTTAGCGTTCCTAATGGAGAATCTTTAAAAAAACTTAGCCTTCAATTAAGCGAAAATCAAAAAAATTATTTGATAGTTCTTGCCGCAAATATTGAAGGCAAATCAAATGTTGCTGTTGCCCTTGACGAAGAATTAATTGCGGCTAAAAACATTGATGCCATAAGAATTATCAAAGAACATGTTGCGCCTTTCATCAAGGGCGGCGGCGGCGGACAGAAAACGCTGGCAACCGCTGGCGGACAGGATGTTTCTAAACTTAAAGATGTGATTGATAAGGTAAAGACGCTGATATAAATTTTTTGCCCCTAAAAATTTAAATATTCCTCAACCCCGCTTTTTGTTGCTGTGACTACTGTTGTTGCAATACTAACTGTGCAACAAACTCCCCACTGTCTGCTGATTTTCTGTTAACATAAAATTATTTATTTGCGAAATGTTTCGTATTTCGAAAATTAGCCGTTACATTTGAAGTACTAAACATTTCGTACATTAAAATCAATTAAAATGAAAAGAGTATTATTACCGGGAGCGCTTGCATTTTGCGCTGCACTAATTTCCATTAGCGGTTTTTCACAGACTGAAAAAAAGCGTGCTCAGAAAAAGGAGGAAATTATTATTCGCAAGGATAATGACAGCAAAGAAAAAACCGTAATTGTTATTGATAGTAATAAGATCACTGTAAATGGCCAGCCACTTGCGGATTATAATGGAGATATAACCGTGCTAAGCAGGAAGTTTTTGAACGGAAACGGCAACTCATTATTTGTACCTGGAACAAAACTGAACCTGGAGAACTTTAATAGCAGCCGTACTTTTTTAGGTGTTATTTCTGAAAAATCTGACAAAGGCGCATTGATAAAAAGCGTAACGAAAAGCAGCAGTGCTGAAAAAGCAGGGCTAAAGGAAAACGATATTATTACTCAGTTAGGAGATAAAAAGATTACTTCTCCCGAAGACCTTGCTGAGGCAGTAAAAACTTATAAGCCGAATGATGAAGTAAAAATTAATTTCCTCAGAAACGGGAAAAAGAAAGAGATAAAAATACCCTTAGGTAAGTCAACCGATGCCATGGCTTTTAATTTTAATGTTGACAGCCTTTTCGTAAATGGCAGGAATTTTAATTTTAAAATGCCCGGGATTTCCAGGTTTAATAATTTGCAGGGATTTCCCCTTTTCTATGACAGGAACCAGCCAAAGCTGGGATTAAAAATTCAGGACACTGAAGATGCCAATGGAGTAAAAGTATTGGATGTCGAATCGGGTTCTGCGGCAGAAAAAGCAGGTTTGAAAAAAGATGATCTCATTACTGAAATGAATGGAGAAAAAATAAATTCCATCGCTGAATTGATGTCTAAAATGGCAGCTAATGAAAACAAGCCGGATTATAAGATTAAAGTAAAAAGAAATAATTCGGACTTGAACTTGGATGTTATTATTCCTAAAAAATTGAGGAGCGCTAATTTGTAAACTTAAAAAACAACCCCTGTCGTAATAAAGACAGGGGTTGTTTACTTAATAATTTAGTTCTAATCACTTATTGCTATCCTGTACAACAATTTGCCATCCATTCGCCTTTCTTTCCATGTAAATATACCGGCTCAGGCCGCTCTCATTATTCGTTCCGGTTAAGGAGGTAGCCGCTATCACAACTTTATTCTGTCCTGCCGGAATTTTTTGCAGGTCAAACGTATAAAAATTGTTTCCGGAATTAATGATCTCCTTTATGTTTTTTGCATCTTCCTTATCGATTTTCTTAAGGTCATCGAATTGATAGATCACATACCGGTTAACCATATCATTTGGAAGATCCTGGCGAAAATAAAGATCAATAGAACTGGTATAAATAACTGGTTTGCTGCTGTCATAAAGAAGTACAGGATTGCCAGGCTTCACTGAATCGATCCAGGGCAATGGCGGAGCAATCGCCGGATATTTATAATAATTATTCTTCAGGCTGTCGCTCCATCCGTTAGGATTATTACTAAAGGATTTGCTGCTAAAATAAACGCTTCCCTGGATGGTTGGAAATTCACGCACGCGTTTGATCTGATTCGGAAGTTCTTTTGGATTTTTCCAGGCAACAGATTTAGGTTCCATTGCCCTGTAAATCCCGTGGCCGATATACAATTGCCTTCCGTATGCATGCTTTGCCCACCAGTCGCTCAATATCTCAAATTCCACAGGCTTGCGGCCAAATTCCCAGTACAGTTGGGGCACTACATAATCGATCCATTTATTTTTCAACCATAATAAAATATCGGCGTAAAGATCATCGTAGTTGGTTACGCCGGCTTTGGTATTGCTTCCTTCAGGATCTTTATCAATATTGCGCCAAACTCCGAAAGGGCTGATGCCAAACTGGCAATAAGGATTTTCCTCCTTGATCGCTTTGCTGAGGTGTACAATGATAGAATCGACATTGCTTCTGCGCCATGCATCCTTATCTAAACCGTTACCATACTTTTTGAAAGACGCTGCATCTCCAAACTCCTTGCCTGCAATGCGGTAAGGATAAAAATAATCATCGAAATGGATCGCATCAACATTATAACGGTGAACCACATCTCTTACCACGTCGGTCACAAATTTTTGTCCTTCTTTATTTCCCGGATCAAAATATTTTTTTCCACCGTAATCAATAAACCATTCCGGATGAAGCCGGGTGATATGTGTGGGTGAAATGGACGATTTTCCTATGTTGAATTCTGCACGGTAAGGATTCATCCATGCATGGAATTCCATTCCGCGTTTATGGGTTTCCGTTATCATGAATTCCAGCGGATCATAATAAGGTACAGGCGGCCTTCCCTGCTTGCCTGTGAGCCATTCGCTCCACGGTTCATATTGAGAAGGATAGAACGCATCGGTGGCCGGCCTTACCTGCACGATCAGCGCATTCATCCCGTTGCGCTTATGCATTTCCAGCAGGCTGATAAATTCGGCCTTTTGAGCATCTGTGCTTAAGCTTTTAGTTGACGGAAAGTCAATGTTATCAACAGTAGCAACCCATACTCCACGAAATTCATATTTTGGCTGCGCAATAAGATTTTGAAAATGGAGGGCAATAAAAAGGGCCAGGATGGATATTTTCTTCATGAGGTAAAAAATTTGGTAAGGCGGCAATTTACGCCAATCGCGCCCTTTGGAAAAATGGAAAGTGATTTTATGCATATAGTTAACCGGTAAAACTACTCCTCAACTATTTCCTCATGCAATGGAGTAATCGGCTGGGCATTAAATTCGTTGCGGTATATCTTTACCAGCAAAATGAAATAGCTTATGAGCAAAGGGCCGAAAACCAATCCTAAAAAGCCGAACATACTCAGCCCTACAATCACTCCGAAAATGGTAATCAGCGGGTGAACATTTCCAATTTTTTGAAGGATAGTGATACGTGCTACATAATCCACATTCGTCGTGATGATGAGCGAGTAAAGCGCCAGCCCTATCCCCTGCCAGGTTTGACCAATAGATAAAAGATATATCGTTAGAGGAACCCATATCAAGCCTGTGCCAACGATGGGTATCAGAGATGCCACACCGGTTAAAAATCCCCATACCCCATAATCCCCAATTCCAAAAATAAAATAGCCGAGTGTTCCAACCAGTCCCTGGATAATCGCCATGACAGGAATTCCTATGCCATTGGAACGGATCATTAGCAAGGTTTCTGTACCGAGCATTTCGCGGTTCGAATCCTTTAACGGAATGAAATCGTTTAAATACTTTTCCATCCTGCTTCCATGAACGAGCATGTAATACAAAACAAAAAACATTAGCAACAAATTGGTCAGGAAGTTGGCCGTCCCGGTCAAAAACATCGGCAGGTTGCTGGCTAATTTTTTTGACGCGTTTTGCAAGCTTTCACCGTTGTATAATTCTATTCCTGTGGCGTATTGAATTTTTTGAGACAAGGTTTTAACTGCCACAATTAATTGCACCGGATCATTAAAAAGCGCCACCAGCTTGGGTATCAATAAAACAACCGCAAAATAAACCGGCAGACAAATTATAATTGTGTAGCCAAGAATATAAAGCAAAGCCGTCCAGCCCGGTCGCCACTTTCTTTTTACAACAAGAAGGGCATAGCTTTTTCTGCTTAAAATATAAAGGGTTATAGCGCCAAGAAGACCTGGAAGGAAAACATAAAAATGCTTTAGCATTAATATCCCAATCACAATAATGATCGCTAAAAGAATTACCTGCCGCAAATGATTGTTGAAACTCCTCATGCTTCAAATTTAGCGAATAACTCTTTTGAGATGAAAAATGTATGTAATTGAAACAGGTTAACTGTTTCCATGCGAAAATAAAAATAATGAACAGCAGGCAAACTTTTTTCCGCTTTTTTTAATTTTTATTGTTGAGGATTCTGAGCTGAAACATCGCAAGGTGCAGGATGAAGTTTAAAAAAAATGAATCTCATTAGTCCTTCCAAACGGAAAGACCTTCACTGCAATTTGCGCAGATGTCAATGTTCTTCCGGCTCGTCATAAGTTCTTTGCGAAACTGTTTGTAATTATCATTTTGCCAAATCTGCTTAAAAGATTGGTCTTTCAAATCGCCTAAACGATGTGAGGCGTCTTTATCGAAACAACAGGGAACCACCATCCCATCCCAGGTGATCACATTGGCCTGCCACAGTTTCCAGCAGTGATTGGTGAGCTTGTTTTTTGCTTCATGCTTCCCCTCTTTCCCGGTTCTGTAGCGGCTGAATTTTTCATTAACGGGAATCAGGTTGTTCGGGTCATTTTCGTAATCATAAACCTGTGCGGTTTTATAACGTACTTCATCAACACCCACTTCTTCCGCCAGTTTTTTTATCGATTCAATCTGGTGCTCATTGGGCTTCACAACCAGAAATTGAAAAAACACAAAAGGAGTTTTGCTCTTCAATTCCTTTTTCCATTTAACGATGTTTTTCGCTCCCGCGATCACTTTATCAAGCCTTCCTCCAACGCGGTATTGCTGATAAACTTCCTGTGTCGTTCCGTCTATAGAAATAATCAGCCGGTCCAATCCGCTTTCCACGGTTTTCCTCGCTACTTCATCGGTTAGATAATGTGCATTCGTTGAGGTGGCGGTATAGATGCCTTTTTGGGAAGCGTATTTCACCATCTCCAAAAAGTTTTTATTCAGAAATGGCTCCCCCTGGAAATAAAAGATCAGGTACAGGATATCCTTGTAAATCTCATCTATGGTTTGTTGAAAAAAATCACTCTTCAACATGCCCGTAGGCCGGGTGAATTCCCTTAGTCCGCTGGGACATTCAGGACACCGCAGGTTGCAGGATGTTGTGGGTTCAAATGAAATTGAAATGGGCAATCCCCATTGCACAGGCTTTTTAATGATGCGGCTCAGATAATAGCTTGAATACACTTTTGACGCGTTCCAGAGGCGGCGCGCCGTAAGTTTTTTCAGGAAATTGATGCTGTCATTATAATTTACCCTTGGCATGCTGACAAAGATAACCCCTAAAACGGCAAATGCATGCCAGTTTAATATGTATTGTGAGAAATGGAATTATCTATTTGAGAAGAATCTGCAATTGCTAATTGAATCAAATGCGGTTCATCAAAATCCAGGTTGTTAGCAAGGAACTTATCGTAATTGGCCGCGATTACGTTCAGGGATACGAACTTCATCACAAACCTTCTTGTTTCCGCCGGCAAATATTCTTTAATGTCCCAAAAATCGGGATCAGCCTTCTCGCTTTTATTAATTGCAATTTTCACACGCCCCTGGCCGCAATTATAAGCCGCAACGGTCAATAAAAGATCGTTGTTAAAATACTCCAGTTGATCGCGGAAAAATTTTGCGGCGGCGTCAGTGGATTTAGAGAAATTTTTGCGCTCGTCATTTTTGCCGCCTATGCGCAATCCATATTCCCTTGCCAACTGCGACATGAACTGCCAATATCCCACAGCGCCTGCAGGAGAAACCGCATTGGCATTGAAGTTGGATTCAAGTGCTGGAAGCATTTGAAGCTCTAAAGGAACGTTGTATTTGTCGAAGATCGCAATCGCTTTTTGAAAATATGATTTCCCCTTATTGAACATGTGAATGATGTAGGAACGCTCACGCTGGCTATAGCGCTTTACATATTCCTTGCTTTCATCACGGTGTTCCGCAAGGGTTTCCGGATAAATTACCCAATTGGGATTTTTTACGAGAGAGCTGCTGTCTATTTTTGATTTTGAAACAACTGAATCCAGGTAATCGGTATCAAGTCCGATTAAATTTTTTGCTGAAGTGCTAAAGCCAATTATAAAAAAAATTATAATCAACGTTAATAAGCTCTTTGATTGAATAGTTTTCATTTAGAATTTTTTCGAGTCAAATAATTATTTCACGTTATTAAGAAACGCCGGTTACATAAATAAGGCCTTTAGTTTTTATTTAAGTATTGAATGAACTGATTTGTTTGCTTGTTTTTGCAAAGGGTGCAAATATAGCCTCCAAATTTTTACCATGCAAGCTTTTGAGTTAATATAGGGTTAAAGAAAAAACCTCCAAAAAAGTTCGTTTGCCTTAAGATTCTTCTTTTCAGGAAGTTATGCGCGTCAACCAAAGCACAATTCCAATTCATTACATGTTGTTGTTTTTGCAGAAAGCGCAGTTCATAACAGTTAGATATACTCGAAATCATAAACATTGGTTTTTCATATCAGGGATTAAGCATTAAGATTAGCGGAACGAGAACTCTTTCCGATTTTCCCGGTTCCAGATAAATCTTCGGGTATAAAACAAAAACTATACCTTTTTTTCTTTCCCCAAAAAAACCAAGCTGAATCAGGCAATTTGTTGAAAGGCAAATTTGTTGAAGCATGTTACTTAATTCATGCCTTTTTCAATCGTCAAACTTTTCGTTTAACCATGGCTGTTATGTTGCCGCTTTTATTGAAAAGCGCCATCCTTTCAGTCCTTCAAAAAATGGCTGGGGCTGCAAAAGAAAAACATTTATTGCTTGATAAAACACAATGTCCATGCAGCTTTTATTTTGTTTCCCTTCGGGTAGAGAATTCTTTTATAAAGAAATTTTTTTCCTAAATATGGAATCAAATTCTGGATTAAGTTTGCGGATGATCCGAATGGATCTGCATTATTTTTATTAAAATCCGCATAACCGGTTTGGCACGCAAAAAGAAAAAGTCTTCCCCTAAAATAATTTTCAAAATAATTTTTTGGCTCGCCCTTCTTGTGGTTGGTATTTATTACGCCGTCAGTATTTTCATTCCCCGGACGGAGGTTTTTTATCCCGGTTTTGAAATCAGCATTCCTTCGGGCTACACAATTCATGGCATCGATGTCAGCCGATATCAGGAGGAGATCAACTGGAAAGAGGTAAAAGGTATGGAGGTAAAAGGGTTAAAAATCGGATTTGCTTTTATTAAAGCCACAGAGGGCGTAAACAATGTAGATCCAAGATTTAGAAGAAACTGGCTAAATGCCGAAGAGCAAAATATGGCGAAAGGAGCGTATCATTTTTTTATTCCAGGCAAGAATGCGAAAAGGCAGGCAGAAAATTTTATGGAGATAGCAAACTTAAAAAAAGGGGATTTGCCGCCGGTGATCGATATTGAAATCGGGCGAAGATTATCTATACCACAAATGCGGAAGGAAGTAAGAATATGGCTTGATGAAGTTGAAAATAAATATGGTGTGAAACCGATTATTTATACAAATATCGATTTTTACCAAAAATACTTCCAGGAAGGCTTTGAGGATTATCCGCTCTGGATCGCCCATTATCTTCAACCCCAAAAACCAAGGATCGAAAACAAATGGATCTTTTGGCAGCATAGCGAAACAGGAAGAGTGAATGGAATCAAATCGCCTGTAGACTTTAATGTTTTTTATGGCGACAGTTTGGATTTCAGAAATTTATTGATGGAATAATTATGCGTAAATTCTGTAGGTGTTTCAGTAGCCTTGACCGGCAAACGGGCATTTTTTTAGATTTTATTTTAATGCTCAGGCAGGCTGTTTAAGCAACACAGAGGTAGCCGCTTTTTGCTGAGGGAAGGATCTGTGGCCGACGGGCTCCGGATGCAGGCAAGTATCCTTTTCCGCCAATACAATGTTTTGATCCTGAAAGACGCTTTCGCGGAAAAGATACTGCCAGGCAGCCGGAACTATCGCTCCCAAAAGGATCTGTTGCCGATAGCCCCCAAATGCTTTTCTTCCTTCTTTCTTCTTATAATTAAATTGAAAAAAATATTCGTTTGCCGAAAGATTTTTCTAACTGCTATGATCTGCGACAATCACCCATTCGTCTTTTAATTTGTGAAACAACAAAGTAAAGTGACCTTCCAGATTGCCGATACTTCTTTGCAAGCGCCACTTTCCGGCAATAAAATAATAGCCGACGCAAAGAGGTTTCAACTCGAGAATTTCAAATGCAAGTTTTCCCATTGCCGCGGTATCGGGGTAACCTTTTTTATAATTTTCAAGGGTTTTTTTCCAGCCATGGGTAATGCCAGATTTGCCAATGAACATGAGCGAATCGTTTTCCCAATACCCCTTCATGAACTTTTCAAGGCTCCCTGAATTCCACGCGTTTTGTTGGTTTTGCAAAACCTGTCGCATCATCATTTCATCCTTTGATTGGGAAAAAGAAGGGTTGGGAAAAAGCGAAAAGGCCAATAAAATAAGCAAAATAATTTTTCGGTTCATGTTTCACAAATTACGTTTGTTTTACAGCAAACGGACTTTTTTAAAAGTTTTATTAAGCAAGCATCATTTGTTGATTACCGAAACACAATAAAAATCCTGATGATAAAACTGAAGATAAAATCTTTCTGAAATTATATGGCAGTATAGCCGCTAATACTTTTCTTTACAGGAATTAATCAAAAAAAGAATTTCGGCTAATTAAAAATCAGAATTAATGAAAAAACTTTTTATCCTTTTCCTGATCTTCCCTCTCCAGATTTTTGCGCAGCAGTTTTCCTCAAAAGAAATTTCTGAATGGCAGCGGCAATCCAAAAATGTTTCCATCATCCGCGACAATTTTGGCATTCCGCATATTTACGGGAAAACCGATGCTGACGCGGTTTTCGGATTGCTTTATGCCCAATGCGAGGACGATTTCAAAAGAGTCGAGATGAATTATATTGAAAAGCTGGGAAGGCTGTCAGAAGTTAACGGCGAGAAAGATCTGTACAACGACCTGCTGATCCGGCTGGTAATTGATTCTACGGATGCGATCGCTGATTATAACAAAGCTCCATTATGGTTGAAAAAATTGTGCAACGCTTTTGCCGATGGCATCAATTTTTATCTCTATAAAAACCCAAATGTAAAACCAGCATTGCTCCATAAATTCCAGCCCTGGTATCCTATGCTGTGGACGGATGGAAGCATTGGGGCGATCAGTACGGCGGGAGTATCGGTAAGCGAACTAAAGAATTTTTATTCAGGGAAAAACGATCCAGTTGTTTTAAAAGAAAAGGAAGAAGAAGTGGTTACCGGCTCAAATGGCTTTGCGTTTTCTCCAAAAATAACGGAATCAAAAAACGCAATCCTTTATATTAATCCACATGTAACTTTTTATTTCCGGCCGGAAGTGCATATGGTTAGCGAAGAGGGTTTGAATGCGTATGGCGCGGTAACCTGGGGACAATTTTTCGTTTACCAGGGTTTCAATGAGCATTGCGGCTGGATGCACACTTCAAGCTACGCCGATATTTCAGACGCTTACATAGAAAAAATAAGCAAAAAAAATGACCGTTTCTATTATCAATACGACAACCGCGAGATACCGGTTTTACAAAAACCCATAACGCTTCATTATAAAAACGGCAACAGCGTTGAAACAAAAATCATCAATGCTTTATACACGGGGCATGGTCCGATCATGGCAAAAAGAAATGGAGAGATTCTTAGCGTAAAATCTCATAACAGAGACATGAAAGGGCTGATACAAAGCTGGCAACGCACGAAGGCGAAAAGTTTCGCCGAATATAAAAAAGTGATGGATCTTTTAGCAAACACTTCCAACAATACGGTATATGCAGACGCTGAAGGAAATATCGCCTACTGGCATGGGAATTTTATTCCGAAAAGAAACCCGGAATACGACTGGTCAAAACCAGTTGACGGAACAACTACCGCCACTGATTGGAAAGGATTACACACCGTGAATGAGAGCGTTCATATTTATAATCCACCCAATGGATGGATTGAGAATTGTAATTCCACGCCGTTTACCGTAGCAGGAAACTTCAGCCCCAAGAAAGAAAATTACCCGGCATACATGGCTCCTGACGGGGAAAATTTTCGCGGCGTAAATGCGGGAAGAATTTTAGGAGAAGAAAAATCATACACCATCGATAAAGTGATTGCAAAAGGATATGATACTTACCTGGCTGCCTTTGAAGTGTTGATTCCCGCTTTAATAAACGCTTATGAAAAGAATGTTTCAAAAGACGATTCTTTGTATGCTCAATTGAACGAGTGCATCAACATGCTGAAAAACTGGGATTACCGTTGCAGTGAAAACTCGGTTACCACAACGCTTGCAGTTGAGTGGGGAGAACGGTTGCTGCCATTAATTTTCAGAACAAAAACAGAGGCCGGGCAAGACGACCAGGTATCCAAAACAAAAAAATTCGCTGCTGAGGCTTCAGCCACCGAATTGCTTCAACCTTTGGCAGCCACGTTAAAAGAATTGCAAACGAAATTCGGAAATTGGAAAATTGCCTGGGGAGAAATCAACCGGTTCCAAAGGATTTCAGGCGATATTGATCAGAAGTTTAATGACGAGCTTTCAAGCTTTCCTGTTGCCTTCGTTTCATCAACATGGGGCATGCTTCCTTCCTACAGCAGCCGAACTTTTTCAGGCACAAAAAAAAGATATGGAGTGAATGGGAACAGTTTTATTTGCGCTGTTGAGTTTGGAAAAAAGATAAAAGCCAAATCATTACTGGCTGGCGGGGAAAGCGGCCATCCGGAATCGAAACATTTTTTTGACCAGGGAGAGATGTATTCAAAAGGGCAATTTAAAGACGTTTTGTTTTATAAGGAGGACGTGCTGAAAAAGGCGGAAAGAACATATCATCCGGGGGAATAAATAGGGTTTCTGCCAGTGTTCTTTTTCGAATTTAATTTGGTTTGGTTGTTGCAAAACAAACAGCAACGAATAAAATTTTATTTAAAGAAGCAGCACGTTTCAAAACTTTTTTTGGCTTCAAAAAGATGTTTTGCAAGGCGCCGCAGAAAACCCGAACAGCATGAAACTCCTGATCCATTTTCTTTTTCCAGTTTTGTTTTTTAGCTGCAACTCCAGCGACAGGAATGGCAATCCTGTGATTGTAAAGTTGCCGCCCAGAAACACGACTACTGCTACCCCGCAAGAAGTCGCTAAGCCTGCCTTTACCTACAATTTGAAAACACCAACCCGCAGTTGGAAACTTCCGTCCCCTTTGGTAGAAGTTTCAGGAAACGCATGGGTTGATAAAGATCATTTGTTGTTGATCGAGGACCTGCGTCCCAATTTATACCTCATAAAACTTGAGGATAAAAACGTTGTGCTTGAAAAAACGATTCCCTTTCAAAAAGACGAAAAAGATAAATTCGATATTGAAGATGTAGCCATCGTGAATGATGTCGTATATGCGCTTTGGAGCCACGGAATTCTCTTCAAAATAACGGGTTGGAGATCATCGACTCCCGATGTAAAAGAAATTCCAACATTTTTGACGAAGAAAAATAATACTGAAGGGCTTTGTTATGATCCTGTTACCAAAAGTCTTTTGATCGACTGCAAAGATGAATCGTCAATTCCGGATGAAAAGAAGTCAACAAAAGCGGTTTACAGGTTCGATATGACTTCGGAAAAAGCAGATCCCAAACCTTTGCTTGTAATCCGCAAACATGATTTCGAAAAAATAGTGGGAAGTAAAGTTGATTTTAATCCTTCGGCAATCAGCGTTCATCCCGCGACACAGGAAATCTATATTCTTTCCACCAGAGGAAATAAGTGCATGGCGGTTTTCGACCGGACGGGGAAATTGAAATCTTTTCAATTCATCAATAAAGACCTGATGCCGCAACCAGAAGGAATTTGTTTTTCACCCGAAGGAAAATTATATATTTCTTCAGAAGGAAAAAAAGGGGAACCGGGCAACCTTTTTGAATTTGAGCCATCCAAATAAATTTTCGTTTATTTATCACTGTTACACGGCCGCAATAAACCCATAAGCGATGAACTGGCAAAGAATCGCCACAAGCAATCCGCTGTAAATATCGAAGGGCGAATGATCACTTACGATCAATCTTGAGGTGCATACGCAGCCGGCAATGATAAAGACGATCATCGCTGGTAAAAAAATCGCATAGGAAAGGCCTGAGAAAACGATGATGATCATCAAACCCGATAGCGCTCCCACTCCCAGGGCATGCATGCTGATCTTGAAATAAATATTAGCGATCAGGGCAAGAGAGGAGGCAAGAAAAATCCCGAATATGAATGCCGTCAAAATTGACGGGACCTCTGGCTGGTTTTTAAAGACGAGGTACATCCAGAAGTAAAAAATATTTGTGGCGATATAGGGAATGATTCTTTCTTTGCGGCTTTTTAAAAAAATGCTTTTAATAAATCCGACCGCTCTTAAAAGCAACACGGTGATCAGGGGATAAAAAATAGTATTGTAGCCAACGCGTATCACGATCAACGCCTTTTCCCTTGAGGAAATTCCTGTAAAATATCCGGGCTGCAAAAAAGCCAGGTACCATGCAGCGATCACGGGAATAAAAAGAGGATGGAAAATCACGGAAAAAACATGAGCCATCATTCTTATTAAAAAAGAATGCTGAATTTGATCATTGGTAACGGCATTGTCGCCCATATTATTTCCATTCCGGGAATCCAGGTTTCCGTTAGTATCAAGGTTATGTTCCATGCTTACAATTCTTTTCTTAAACGCGCTACCGGAATGTTCAGTTGTTCTCGATATTTCGCAACGGTACGCCGTGCAATATTATAACCTTTCTCCTGCAAAAGTTCTGTTAGTTTTTCATCACTCAAGGGCCTTTGCTTGCTTTCTTCTTCTATCAGATTACTTAATATCTTTTTCACTTCGCGGGTGCTCACTTCTTCGCCACTATCTGTAACGAGGCTTTCACTGAAGAAGAATTTTAACCGGTAAGTTCCGAATTCTGTTTGCACGAATTTGCTGTTGGCAACCCTGCTAACCGTTGAAATATCGAGAAAGGTGCGCTCTGCAATGTCTTTCAGGATCATAGGTCGCAGGTCAGTGTCTTCACCCGTAAGGAAAAATTCCTTTTGGTATTCCACAATCGTTTGCATGGTGCTTAAAAGAGTATGTTGCCTTTGCTTGATCGCGTCAATGAACCACTTGGCGGAATCAATTTTCTGCTTGATGAAAAGCACCGCTTCTTTCTGGCGCTTATCTTTTTTTGTTCCCCTGTCATAATCCTTCAGCATGTCCCGATAACCTTCACTGATGCGGAGATCGGGGGCATTTTTAGAATTCAGGGTCACCTCAAGTTTTCCATTGTTGTTTAAGACAAAAAAATCGGGAATCACGTAACTCTGAAGCTTATTTGTTTCGCCTACCTGGCCTCCTGGTTTTGGGTTTAATTTGATGATCTGGTTGATCACTTCCTTGATCTCGTCTTCATCCAAATTTAAGGCACGTTGTATTTTTTCGTAGTGCTTCTTGGTAAATTCTTCGAAATATTTATCAATAATTTCAATAGCAATATTCACCTTCTGACCGAACAATTCCTTCCTTTTTAATTGAAGCAAAAGACATTCTCTCAAATCTCTCGCGCCAACTCCCGCCGGATCAAATTGCTGGATCAAATCAATAAGTTCTGCAACTTCTTTTTCTGAGCTGTCAATGTTTTGCCTGAATGCGAGATCATCAACAATTGAAGTAAGTTCGCGCCGCAGGTATCCATCATCGTCGATGCTTCCAATGATTTGTTCTGCAATCTTTCGCTGCTTCTCGTCCAGGTTCAGCATGAGCAACTGAGATTTCAAAGTGTCGTAAAACGAAGTTTCCACTTTGTGGGGAATTACTTTCGTTTCTTCCGGATCGCCATAATTGTCGTCGCGGTATTTATAATCGCCCGGTTCGTCGTCACCATCATTGACATATTCGCTTATGTCTATATTGTCGTAATCGTTTTCACTGCCATCATTTTCAAAATCCTCTTCCCCTGCTTCAAACTCGTCTTTGGGTTCTTCATGGGTTTCGTTATATCCATCTTCCCCTGCTTCCAACGCCGGATTTTCTTCTAATTCCTCTTTAATCCTTTCCTCAAGATGAGCGGTGGGAACCTGCAACAGTTTCATTAACTGGATCTGCTGCGGCGATAATTTCTGTAATAGCTTTTGTTGTAAACGCTGGCTTAAAGACATGAAGTTTTTCCTTTTATGAGTTGTAAAATTACATGCAAAAGTAAGGATATGTTTTTTTGGAATAAAATTTGTGGCTTTGTTTCTCTTTTTATACCTTTACAGCTAACTGCGGCCTTTACATTCACCCTCTTTTTCCGTTGAAATCACACATAAATTCCTTGTAAAAATCTGTTCTCAAATTTTGAGGAAGGGTTAACCCGGCATTGCAAATAAAATCTTAAAAAATCTTCGTTTGCTGTAATTCGACCAAAAAAATTTAATTCCCACAAACTTTTTTTTAAGGATTAAAAAAATAGCTGGTTATTCATCAAGACGCTTTCTCAGCAAACGAACTTATTTCGAAGAATTTTTATTTTCCGCCCTTCCCTTAGGCGATGCAGCTTTCAGAAAATGAAATAGCTTTTTTATATCTTCGCCAACATGTCGGAACCGGAAAAATACGAACCTGTCATAGGCCTGGAAGTGCATGCTCAATTACTTACGGAGAGTAAATTATTTTGCGGTGACAGCACCCTATTTGGAAACCCACCGAACACAAATGTGAGTGCCATTTCTCTCGCGCATCCAGGAACGTTACCTTTCATGAATCACAAAGCCATTGAACTGGCGATAAAACTTGGACTTGCTTTTAATTGTGAGATAACACGAGATAATTATTTTGCAAGAAAGAACTATTTCTATCCGGATCTTCCCAAAGGCTATCAGATAACTCAGCATACTACCCCTATTTGCAGGAAGGGTTCGGTTGCGATACGATTAAACGGAGTTGAAAGAAATATTTTGCTCAACAGGATTCATTTAGAAGAGGATGCGGGAAAAAGTATTCATGATTTGGATGAAAAATATTCATGCATCGATCTTAACCGCGCAGGAGTAGCCTTGCTTGAGATCGTTTCTGAACCTGATATTTTTTCTTCGGATGAAGCATTTGCTTACGTTTCAGAAATAAGGAAATTGTGCCGTTTCCTGCAGGTTTGCGATGGCAACATGGAGCAAGGAAGCCTGCGCTGCGATGCCAATATTTCTGTTAGAAGAAAAGGAGAAAAAAAATTAGGAACAAGGGTTGAAATAAAAAATTTGAATTCCATCCGCAATATAAAAAAGGCCATTGATTTTGAAATTGATCGCCTCATTGGCTTATTGGAAAATGGAGAAGAAGTTATACAGCAAACGAGGGGTTTTGATGCAAACAGCGGGACCACTTACTCTTTGCGCACAAAGGAAGAAGCCAACGATTACCGGTATTTTCCGGAGCCAGACCTGGCTCCTTTTACAGTTACTGAAAATGAAATTTCTTTAATAAAAGGCCGTTTGCCGGAACTTCCATTAGCGCTGGAAAAAAGATTTTGCGCCGAATATGGATTGTCTCCTGAAGTTGCTAAAGTAATTTGCGATGATCGTGAAACGGTAGTCTTTTTTGAAAACGCCATCCAATACAGCAGTCATTATAAAGCCATAGCTAACTGGATCATTGGGCCGGTAAAATCTTATCTGAATGAAAACAATGCCAGCATGGAACAATTTCCGGCAACGCCGGAAAAGATAGCAAAACTTGCGGATCTCGCAGAATCCGGGAAGGTAAGTTTTGGAATAGCGGCATCAAAAATTTTCCCACTTCTAATTTCTGGCGACAAAAAAGATCCTTTTGAAATCGCGACCGAGCTCAATCTTTTCCAGGAAAAAAATGATGATGCCTTGAATGGCTGGATAGATGAAGTGCTCGCCAACATGCCTGAAAAAATTTCCGAATATAAGAAAGGGAAAAAAACACTAATCGGCTTATTTGCCGGTGAAGTAAAAAAGAAAAGCCAGGGAAAGGCTGATATGAAATCTGTCAACAAATTACTCATTGAAAAATTAAATCAATCCTAAATATCATGAATAAAATAATTGTTTTTGCAGCTGCCCTCGTCTTGTTTAGCTGCACGTCCCAGCAAAAAACGGGAAGTTTCAAAGTAGCAGGCGAATTGAAAGAAGCCCCCGATCAAAAAGTGTTTTTAGAACAGATATTTTTTAATCAAAGCGCGCCCCAGGTTCTGGACACTGCAGAAATGAAAAACGGAAAATTTACAGTAAAGGCCAATTCTCCGGAAGAAGGATTATATCGTTTAAGGTTTGAAAAGAGTGCAGGTTATCTATTTATCAACGATAAGGAAAATATCGATTTTTCAGCTAACGCCGGCGATTCAACTTTGCGCTCAACTAAATTCAATACACCAGCAAACGCGTCTCTCACGCGGCTGATCATTATGCTTGATAGCATTCACACAAAGCTGATCAGCGAAGATCAGAGTGTAAAAAATTATCAGGATCAAAAAAATGATTCGCTAGCGCTGATTGCCAAAAACAATTTCAACATCAGCAACGAATGGTATAAGAATTTCCTGATTCAATACGTGGACACTTCTGCAAGTCCGGTTGTGGCCCTCTTCGCGCTCAGTTATGCTCAGGACGTAAATATCGATACGGTAAAAAACTTATTGACCAACCTTAAGAAAAAATTTGAAAAAAATTCTTCAGTGGATGCAGTCATCAGGCAGTTTGATCAATATGCAGCCTCCCAGGAAGCGAAACCCCAAAGCAGCCCAATCGCTGTTGGGCAAACAGCTCCCGATTTCACCTTGCCGGATGTTGATGGAAAACCATTTTCTTTAAGTTCCCTTCGGGGCAAGTATGTGTTAATTGATTTTTGGGCTAGCTGGTGCGGCCCTTGCAGGGAAGAAAATCCAAATGTTGTTGCTAGCTACAACCAATTCAAGGATAAGAATTTTACGATTTTGGGGGTTTCCCTTGATAAAGATAAATCTGCATGGTTGAAAGCAATTAAAGACGACCGGCTCGACTGGAAACAGATCAGCGATCTTAAATTCTGGAACAGTGAGGCCGCAACTTTATACCAGGTGCAGGGCATTCCTTACAATGTTTTGGTAGATCCGCAAGGAAAAATAATCGCGACTGAATTAAGAGGAGCAGATTTGCATGCTAAGCTCGCGCAGGTTTTGAAGTAAGAATTTAAATTGTGCAACTATTTATAAAAGTTCATTGGAAGAAATTTCAATGAACTTTTTTTATGATTTACTCCTTTTTTGAAATGACGGGAAGAAACAAAAAAAGATGGTGCAAGACCATCTCGTTATCTTTCATTGCCAAAATACAAAAACTCTCAGGCAACTTTTGAACTATTATTTCTAAAGCTAAATAATGCGCAACGCTTTGCAAAAAGTAGTGAGTACAAAAGGAAGAATTATCCAAAAATATTCACGGATCCAGATTAAAAAAATGAGAATAAGTATGGTGGATAAAAAGAACATTATCCAATAGTGTCTTACGGGTTGAGTTTTGTCCATTTCAGAAAATTTAGGCAAATATAATTGTTAAAGCAATTGTAACCGAATTTTTGGGGGAAATTGCAGAGTAACAGTTAGAGAAATCGCCTATTTTTTTTTAAATTCTCGTATTACAATCTTACTTCATTGCGCTATGTTTTATTCTAAGAATTACAATGTGTTTTTTTTATACCGAATAAATTAATACGTAATTCTTTGTAATTAAAGTTTTTCTGAACCGCGAATATTTCTTGCTTTTAAAGCCTATGTGCGGATGTGTTGAAAGTAATTCTATTTTAAGCTGTAATAATAAAGTAAAATTATCAAGAACTTTTGCAGGCCAGCTACTATTAAGGTAGAAAATAATACCCCAAAAATCTGTCTTAGCGGTTTCCGTCCAAACTATTTCTTTCTCCATTCTTTAAGCTCCTGCATTAATTTCTTATTAGGTATGAACTGTCCCTTTTCGTACTCAACTTCCGATTTCAATATTTGTTTTTTATCGTAGTCACTTAGTTCATCCCACCAATCATTAGCTAAAGGAGCTTCCAGCAACTCTTTTGCTTCTGCCAATAAAATTTGATTTTCACACTTATCTATTAACAGGTGCAGTTCTTTTTTTATTTGGCTATCCATCCTTAAAGTTTTACATCAAATTTAATTATTTTTTCGGTAAACAGCATACAACAACTGTAATGACAAAAGCCCTTATTCGCTTCAAAATGAAATAAATAAGTTCATTTGCTAAGACAGTTTCACGCTTTAATCCAAAATTGAATTTATAATTTCACTTGAAAAATGAGCAATCCATCTTCATCATTATTTTTTTGAGTCAAATTTTTAATAGATAATCAATCAGTTATGAAGGCCTGATAAAAAAAACAGGGTTGTTTTGTGTTATTTTCACTTTCTTTCGCCTTACCTTCGCAATCCTAAAAAATGCCGGGATAGCGGCACATTCAATCAAACGATTTCCGGGAATTGGAAACAACAAAGGAAATCATTAAAAAACAATAATGAGTAAATTACATTTCACCACTAAACATGCGAACGAGGCTACCGTGCAACGTAACTGGTACGTTGTTGACGGCACTAATCAAACCGTTGGCCGCATGTGCGCGAAAATCGCGTCCGTTCTCCGTGGTAAGAACAAAGCCTATTTCACGCCTCACGTTGATTGCGGCGATTATGTGATCGTAACTAATTGCGATAAAGTTAAGTTTACCGGTAAAAAACTGGACGACAAGACCTACATTAACTACAGTGGATACCCAGGTGGTAAAAAAGAGGAAACCGCTGGCGACCTTTTGAAACGCCGTCCCGATGCAGTTATTGAAAGAGCAGTAAAAGGCATGTTGCCGAAAAACCGTCTTGGCCGTAAAATGTATAAAAAATTATACGTGTATGCCGGAACTGAACATCCGCATACTGCACAGAAACCACAAAACCTAACTTTCTAAAAAGCTCCTTTACAATTGTAAGGACCAAAATTTAAATAATGGAAAAACAAAAAAATGCAGTAGGCCGTAGAAAACAAGCCGTAACCCGGGTTTTTCTTTCTAAAGGCGAGGGCAACATCACTATCAACGGAAAGGATTATAAAACTTATTTCCCTTTGGTTTATTTGCAAAACCAGGTGGAAGCTCCTTTAAAAACCATTGAATCAGCCGACAAATTTGATGTAATGGTGAATGCGACCGGCGGCGGTGTTAAAGGCCAGGCGGAAGCTGTTAAATTGGGAATCGCCCGCGCATTGCTGCAGGTGAATCCGGAATACAGGCCCGCTTTGAAAGAAGCTGGTTTACTGACCCGAGATCCACGTGCTGTTGAACGCAAGAAACCAGGCAAGAAGAAAGCCAGGAAGAGCTTCCAGTTCAGTAAGAGATAAAAGCCGGTGTCTCCTTCTATGGGAGATGATGGGCCACTATTATAAAAAAGAAATAAAATCAATAATTAAAAACATCTTTCTAACCCTCTTTCGGGAGAGATGGAAAGGCAAAATAAAATAAATGGAAAATAATCCTTCTTTACAACAACAGCTTCTGGAAGCGGGCGTTCACTTCGGGCATTTAAAAAAGAAGTGGAACCCAAAAATGCTGCCTTACATTTTTGCTGAAAAAAAAGGTATTCACATCATCGACCTTAACAAAACCGTTGAAGGTCTTGAAGAAGCAGCAGCAGCCATGAAATCTATCGCCAAAAGCGGTAAAAAGATCATGTTTGTCGCTACTAAAAAACAAGCGAAAGAAATCGTTACAGAAGCGGCCAAAAGGGTGAACATGCCTTTTGTTACTGAGCGTTGGCTTGGTGGAATGCTTACCAATTTCAATACCGTTCGCAAAAGCGTAAAGAAAATGCAGAGCATTGAAAAAATGTTGAACGATGGAACTCTGGACAGTATTACCAAGAAAGAACGCCTTACTTTAACCCGCGACAGGGATAAAATGGAAAAGGTTCTTGGAGGTATTGCGCAAATAAGCCGCGTTCCTGCAGCTTTGTTCCTGGTAGATATTGGCCATGAACACATCGCGCTTGCAGAAGCAAAACGCTTGAACATCACCACTTTCGGCATGGTTGATACCAATTGCGATCCGAATAAAGTTGAGTTCTCAATTCCTGCAAATGACGATGCAACCAAATCTATCGCCATCATCACCAACTATATCGTTGCCGCTATTGCGGAAGGATTGGCTGAAAGGCAGGCTGAAAAAGAAGAGGATGCAGAAGAAACTGAAGAACAGGATTCACGCGCAGTGAAATTCGACGAAGGTTCTGATGAAGGTGGAGATCGTCGCAGAAGTGGCGGACCAGCCGGTGGAAAAGGACGCAGTGCTGCAGGCCCGCAGAAACGCAGGGTTGCAGGCCCAGGTCAGGGAAACCGTGGACCAGGCGGAGCGAGGAGATAATTTGGTGATTGATAATTTTGACGATTGATAATTAGAGGATTTCATAAACCGACATTATCATTTAAAATAAAAAAACATGAGTACAACAACTATAACAGCAGCCGATATTAATAAGCTGCGCCAGCAAACCGGTGCCGGTATGATGGATTGCCGCAAAGCGCTGGTAGAATCAAATGGAGATTTTGAAGCCGCGATAGATTATTTAAGGAAGAAAGGACAGAAAGTAGCTGCATTGCGCGGAGACCGTGAAGCAAAAGAAGGTGTAGTAATAGCAAAAACCACTTCCGATAATAAAACAGGTTTTATCATCAACGTAAGCTGCGAAACAGATTTCGTTAGCAAAAACGCTGAATACATTGCCTTCGCTCAATCCATCATGGATGCAGTGATTGAAAACAACGTAAATAGTGTTGAAGAATTAAACGCAGTAAAAATCGGGAACGAAACTATTGCCGACAAATTCAACGAACAGGTTGCTAAAATCGGAGAAAAGATCAGTGTTTCCCGTTTTGAAAAAGTTGAAGCGCCATTTGTAGCCGCCTATATTCACGGTTCATACCGCATGGGCGTTCTGGTTGGCCTGAACAAAGAGAACGATGAAGCAGGAAAAGATGTAGCTATGCAAATCGCAGCAATGAACCCAATCGCTATCGATCAATCAGCTGTTCCTGCTGAAACAATTGAGCGTGAAAGAAATATTGCAATTGAGCAGGTAAAAGCCGAAGGGAAACCTGCTGAAATGGCCGAGAAAATCGCCGTTGGAAAGATCAACAAGTTCTTTAAAGAAAGCACTTTGCTGGCACAGGCTTTTGTGAAAGATGGCAATAAATCTGTTGGCGAATTCTTGAAAGACCTGGATCCTGAATTAAAAGTTACTGAATTTAAAAGAGTAGCGTTAGGATAATTCCTTTCTAATAAATTGAAAAAAGAGCCCATTGCGGCTCTTTTTTTATTTAGATTTATAAAGACCAAAGCTAGCAAACGAACTTTTTTTAAAGATTTAAACAAAAGGGCATTTGTATCAAAATGATCACCATACCATTCGTTTACTCAGTCTTAATTATTAACTGCTTCTTCATCGGTTTCGAGCTCATATAAAAAACAAGCTTGCCCCCTGCCATTACCTCTGAATGTTTCAAAAACAAGCGATTTAAAGGTTTCCCATTCAACTGAATTTTTTCCACATAGACATTTGCATCACCCTGGTTTTTTACATCAATCACAAAACGTTTCCCGTTTTCTAAATTAAGTTCCGCGTGCTCAATTGCGGGACTACCAATCGCGTATTCATCAGAGGCGGGTGCAACTGGATAAAACCCAAGCGCGCTCATGAGGTACCATGCGCTCATTTGCCCGCAATCATCATTTCCCCCCAAGCCATCATAGCCGTTATGGTATTGTTTTTTCATAATCATGCGTACTGTTTCCTGGGTTTTCCATGGCTTACTTGTCCAGTTATACAGATAAGCTACATGATGAGCAGGTTCGTTCCCATGAACATAGTTGCCAATGATACCCTCGCGGGTAATATCTTCCGTATGCTCAAAAAATTCATCGGGCAAGTGCATGGTAAATAATGAATCGAGATGAGGAATAAACTTTTTTTCGCCGCCCATCAATTCTATCAGGCTCGCTGGTTCATGCGGCACATACAAACTATAATTCCATGCGTTTCCTTCAATAAATCCCTGGCCATCTGTTTCCAGCACATCAAAGTTCTTTCTGAAAGTTCCATCTGCCATCCGCGGCCTCATAAAACCAATGGAAGCGTCATACACATTTCTCCAGTTTTCAGAGCGTTGGATGTATTCCTGATACAATTCAGTTTTACCCAGCTTTTGGGCGAGTTGAGCGATGCACCAATCGTCGTAAGCGTATTCAAGCGTTGATGAAACAGAAGTGCCGTTTTTCTCCGAAGGAATATAACCCTTGTCCATGTAATCTCCAATGCCTTCATAATCTCGATGTGTAGAAGTTGCGATACATGCTTCCAATGCCTTATCCACATTGCCGGTAAAAGTTCCTTTAATGATGGCGTCCGCGATCACTGAAACGCTGTGATAGCCGCTCATGCACCAATTGTCATTTGCAGAGTTCGACCAAACAGGAAGCATACGCAAAGGGCTTTGATCATAATGAGCCAGCATTGATTTCACCATGTCGTCATTCCGTTTCGTTTGAATGATATTAAAAAGCGGATGCAAGGTTCTGTGCGTATCCCATAAGGAGAAAGTGGTATAATTCGTAAAGCCTTCGGCCGAATGGTTCGCCTGATCCAAACCGCGGTATTCGCCATTTAGATCCATATAAACCGTAGGACTTAAAAAAGCATGATACATAGCAGTATAGAAATTGACCATATCTTCCCTATTCTGCATTTTAACCTGGATCCTTGACAATTCATCATTCCATTGGCGCTGGCCGTTGTTTTTTACCAGGTCAAAGTCCCATCCGGGAATTTCCTGCGACATGTTTTCCAGGGCATTGGTTGTGCTCACAGGTGAAAGCGCAAATTTTATTTTTATCTTTTCCCCTTCGCCTGTTTCAAAATCAAAATGCATTCTCAATTGTTTTGCGGCCAGGGTTGGAAAATTCTTCGTTTGATTGAATTTACCCCAAAACCCTCGATAGGGTTCTTTTTTCGAATAATCTTTAGCTCCATAGGATTGAAAAGGTTTCGAAAATTTCATGGCAAAATAAACCGTTCTCGTTTTTGCCCAGCCGGTTGTTTGCCTGTAGCCGGTTATCACCGAATCGTTGATCACATTTACAACTGTCCACACATTCTTTCCGTCGTAATTGTAAATGCCGTGCATCAAATCGAGAATGATATGCGCATCGGCGCTTTTCGGGAAAGTGTATTGATGAAAACCAACGCGGGTGGTGGTTGTCAATTCAGCAAGAATTTTATAATCTTCCAGCTTCACTTTATAATAATCAGGCTCGGCGACTTCACTTTCATGGGAGAAGCGTGACCGGTATCCGGTTTCTGGATGGTCTTTGGTTCCGGGGTTTAATTGCAGTTTCCCGGTTGTTGGCATAATGAGAAAATCACCCAGATCGGAATGTCCCGTTCCGCTGTAATGGGTATGGCTGAAGCCAACGATGGTAGGATCATCATACTGGTAGCCTGCGCAATATTTATAAACATCCGGATTGTATTTTCCGTCTGTGGCGTAAGGAATCGTATCGGTATCCGGGCTCAATTGAACAGAGCCGAAAGGAACTGTGGCGCCAGGGAAAGTATGGCCCATCTTTCCCGTTCCGATGATCGGTTTCACATACTGGATCAAGTTGGTAGAGGTTTGCGAAAAAGATTCAGTAGCCGGAATTAAAAAAACAAAAAGCAGCAGTTTACAAGCGGTTTTCATTTTTTAAAAGTATTGATAAATACCCTAAGCACCAAAGGTTCAGTTATGGCGCGGCATGGAGTTTTCTTGGATAATAAAAAACCTTTAGTGTTTATGTAATTTGCCTAATAAAAGAACCTTCTGGCGAATACAACTCGGGAAACAACAGAAAAGCTATTTGTAAATAAAGCAAATTTGTAAAAGTATCTCAGCTGCCATCCTTCGTTAGCTTACCATTTTGTCAAGTTCAAAATCCTGATACCGGCTGCAATATCTTTTCAAGTTTGTCAATGGCGCCTTTAAGCCGTTCGGATACAAGCTCATGGTCAGGAAGCTCTTTCCCGGTATAAATAAAAAAAACAGCTACGTTTTTGTAATTGTCTTCCAAACATGTTTGCAGCAGGATTTTTTGGAGACGATATGCTTCGCGCATTAACCTTTTAATCCGGTTTCTATGAACGGCTTTTTTAAAGTTTTTAGCGCTTACGGAAAAACCTGCCTGCAGAGGGAATTTTGGATTTTCTGTTTCGAGATAGATCACCCTGAAAGGGAAATGGCTGAATGACTTTCCTTCCTTAAAAAGCTTTTGAATAATTTTCCGGCTTTTTAATCTTTCTTGGGCGTTTAAAGTGAATCGGGGAAGAATAAAAAAAGATTGAAGATGAATAATAGTTGCAAAATAAAAAATAGCCCCGTAAAAGAGGCTATTTAAAATATTATTTTCAGGTCCGTTTTTTATTTTTTGCTTCCGTGTTCATCAGAAACGGTAAGCTTATAGCGCCCCTTTTTTCTG
Source organism: uncultured Chitinophagaceae bacterium (assembly GCA_963696835.1). Classification (GTDB taxonomy): domain Bacteria; phylum Bacteroidota; class Bacteroidia; order Chitinophagales; family Chitinophagaceae; genus Ginsengibacter. The sequence continues at coordinate 170,037 of CAVOLS010000005.1, forward strand.
CGGCTTGCCAAAACTTTGCGGCCATTTGCTGTTGACATGCGCTCTCTGAAACCATGTACACTTTTACGGCGGCGCTTATGCGGCTGGTAAGTACGTTTTTTTCCTGGCATTGTTATTTATTTTTTCCTTTTTTAAAAAATTGTTTCCGTCTTCTCAGCCGGGCACCATCCCTGCTGCATGTGAAAGGGCTGCAAAAGTAAGAAAAGATTTGGATTTTTTAAATCGAAATCGGCTTTTTATTTGAACTTTTACCAGGTTTTCATTAAAAATTTCACAACTAAAGATCTACATGAATAGAATTCACTCTTTTTCCAAAAAAAACTGCGGAATGCCGGTCAAAATCTTCTGTTGAATCCGTAGTGAAAAACCGGGTTTGCCTTGTTTTACTGCAGCGCTCCTCTATTTCAGGATGGCGCGATAAATAATTTTCAAGGCTTTTTGCTATTATATCTCCTTGTGAAATGACTTTTATGCCAGCAGGCAAATGTTTTTTGATGTTTTTTATCAATAAAGGATAGTGGGTGCATCCAAGCAGGATAGTGTCTATTTCCGGTGATTTTTTTAAAAGCGCTTCCACATCTTTTTCTATAAAATATTCAGCGCCTTGCGAATCATGCTCGTTATTTTCAACGAGCGGCACCCATAAAGGACAGGACTGCTGATAAACTTTGATCCCCGGGGAAAATTTTTCGATCTCAATTACATAACTCCCCGATTCAACAGTTCCCCTGGTCGCGAGGATTCCAATATGGTTGGTGGAGGTATAGTTGCCTATAATTTCCGCCGTAGGCCTGATTACTCCAAGCACCCGTTTGTCTTTTGCCACAAGTTGGAAGGTCATTTTGCTGAATGGTTCTCAGCGCTTTTGCGGACGCTGTATTGCAGGCTAAGATCACAAGGGGACACCCCTGGTCAAACAACCACTGAACGCATTGTAGCGTATATTCATACACGGTTTGGAATGAGCGCGTTCCATAGGGAGTTCTTGCATTATCGCCTAGATACAGGTAATCATATTGCGGCAGCGTTTTTTCTATTTCCTTGAGGATAGTGAGTCCGCCGTAACCGGAATCGAAAACGCCAATGGGGGAAGCTTTCATTTGTCAAAAATAAACAAGCCATCCGGTTAAAGGGATGGCTTGCAGAATTAAATTTAGAAGAAATTATTTTTTAGGAGCTGCTGTTGGCGCTGTTGTGCCTGGCTCTTTTAAACCCAATTTCTTTTTTACCAATGGGCCAATGTCATTTCCCGGAGGCATAACGATGAGGGCTTCTCTTGGTAAGATATAAGTATATCCGTTTTCTTTTGCAACATCTTCAATGGCTGACTGCAGTTTCTTTTGAATGGGCAGAGAAAGTTCCTGTCTTTTTTGCTCAAACTGGTTCTGGATCTTTTGGTCTTCACCGCTTAAATCCTGCACTTGTTTTTGCAATTCAGTTCTTTTCACCTCTTTTAAACTCGCACTCATTGTAGAGGAATCTTTATAGAATTTTTGAACCGCTTCGTTTAAAGCATTTTGCTTGTCCTGAGCATTTTGATAAAGCGATTGCTGATACTGGTCAAGATCCTTCTGCACTGAAACTGCTTCGGGCATTAACTGGATGATTTCATCAGCGCTGATGTAGCCAATTTTTTGTGCATTTGCCGCGTTTGAAAATCCAAATATACCCGCGGAAATAAAAAGGATGATTAGAAATTGTTTCATTTTTTGTTTTCTGATTTGTTTTTAATAAAGTGTTTAAAATTATGTTTTAGGCTGCACCCACTTTTGTGTTTCGCAATTATTTAACACCCAGCTCTTTGAGAACATCATCGCTCTTGTCAAGTTTTGGGTCGGCAAATATAACTGTAATTCCTTCACTTTTATCCAAAATAAAATCATATAATTTCGCTGCCGCAAGTTTTTGAATAGCGTTGTAAACCTTGTCCTGTATGGGTTTTATGAGTTCCTGTCTTTTCTTGAAAAGATCGCCTTCAAAACCAAATCTTTTTCTTTGAAGATCCCGCAGTTCTTTTTCATTGTTGAACAATTCATCTTCTCTTTTTTTCTTAAGCTCGTCGCTTAACATTACCTGCTCGGCATCATAATCTTTATACATTTTATCCAGCGCCGCTGATTTTTTATCTATTTCCTGCTGCCACATCTGGCTGAACTGATCGAGCTTTTGCTGTGCAGCTTTATAATCCGGCATTTTATCCAAAATATATTTTGAATCAATTACCGCATATCTCTGAGCAAAAACGCCAGTCGACAAAGCGAAAAAGGCGCATAAAGTGAACAATATTTTTTTCATGATAACCGCATTTTAATTTTTATTAAATCTGCCTCCTGGTTACTTGTCGACTATTCAGGCTCCTGTCCTAGCATGAATGTAAACTTGGCCGCCCCTTTTATCCCTGTATTGGCATTGATCCTGTCCAGGCCAATTCCATAATCGAAGCCAAGCAAACCAAACATAGGAAGGAAGAACCGCATTCCCACACCAACCGATCTGCGCAACCTGAATGGATTATAATCCTTGAAATTATACCATCCGTTGGCGGCTTCGAAAAAGGCAAGCCCATAAATGGTGCTGCTGGCGCTAGTGCTGAATGGATACCTCATTTCCAGCGTATATTTATTAAAAATAGTAAAAAATTCGCTTGCCTGGCTCAAATCCGGATTGATTTTAGGATTTGAATTATCATAAACCGGGTAGCCCCTGTGAGCAATAATGTCGTAGCCGAGCAGGCCGTAGTTATTACTCAATCCGGCATCGCCTAATTGGAATCGTTCAAACGGCGATGTGATGGTCCTGTCTGAATACCGGCCAAGGAAACCGTATTTAGCTGCAGCCTTCAATATGAATTGCTTGTTCTTATCCTCGCCGCGGCCTTGCCCGATTGGCACATACCATTCCGCTGTAAAGCGCTCCTTATGGAACTCAACCCATTTATACTGATCGGTTTTTTCGAGCTGTGCCTCAGACTTAAATAAAGAATAAGGCGGTGTCAACTGGGTACTGAAAACAATGTTGGAACCAGAGGTAGGAAATATAGGATTCGGTCCGGCAGAATTGCGCGCCAGCGTTATTTTCAAACTTATGTTGTTGGAGATGCCGTTCGTTAGTCCAGGGAAAATGTTATAATTTCTCAACTTATATCGTTGGTAATTAACCTGGTAGATCAACGCGAAATAATCATCTGGCCATTTTAATTGTTTGCCAAGAGAAACACTGAAACCTGTGGTTTTAATGTAGGATGAATCAGCGAAACTTCCATTATAAAACCCGGTTGTCGGATCGTAGGCATTCGCATACTTCGTATCATAATAACTAATGGTAAATGAATTTCTTTTTTTACCACCAAGCCATGGTTCAGTAAAAGAGAAGTTATAGGAACGGAATTGCCTTCCATTACTCTGCGCTCTCAGACTTAATTTTTGCCCATCGCCACTCGGGAAAGGCTGCCATGCTTTTTTCTTGAAAATATTATAAATAGAAAAGTTATTGAACGTAACACCTAAAGTTCCCGTCAGCCCGATGCCGCCACCAAAACCGGCCGAAAGCTCTAGCTGGTCTGATGATTTTTCTTCAAGTCCCCATGTGATATCAACTGTTCCATTTTCAATATTGGGAACAATGCCGGGATTAATTTTTTCCGGATTGAAATACCCCAATTGAGAAAGTTCGCGCTGTGTACGGATAATTTCCTGGCGACTGAATTTTTCTCCGGGGATGGTGCGCAATTCACGACGGATCACATACTCTTTGGTTTTATCATTTCCGGTGATTTCCACTTTTCCAATGGTAGCCTGCGGGCCTTCTACGATGCGGATTTCATGATCGATCGTATCGTTGTAAACCGCTGTTTCAACAGGATCTATCCTGAAAAACAAATAACCATCGTCCTGGTAAAGGCTGCTGATGTCGCCGCCTTCTGCTGAAGGAGTTTTACCCAGCTTTTTATTCAGCGTTTCGGCATTATAGATGTCTCCCTTTTTAATTCCGAGGATCACAGATAATATCGAATCGGAATATTTTGTATTTCCTTTCCAGGTTATGTTGCCGAAATAATAGCGATGGCCTTCAGAAAGTTTTATGGCGATGTCGAGATTTCCTTTATCGCCATAAGTTGTGTCGGCAACAATGGTCGCATCCCTGAAACCTAAAGAGTTATAATAATTTAAAAGGCTGTTTTTATCTTCAAGGTATTTCTTTTCGTTGAATTTAGCGGAGCTCAAAAACTTGAACCTGAAATAAGGATCCAGAAGTTCTTTGGTTTTTGAAGGAATTAAATAGCCGTTTTCCTGAAGATATTCATTAAATGAAATATGGTTCGTTTTGGTGGAATCATACACATTGTGGTCAATGGAAGGAAAAAGGGTGAAGCGGCTTTTCTCTTTCGTTCCCTTCATCTGCTTTTTGAGTTTCAGGTCAGAAACGGATTCATTGCCTGCGAAATAAATTTCATTAACGCGAACTTTTCCGTTTTTATTGATAATAAAAACAATGTTTACAGCATTGGTCGCCTTTGAATCTTTAGTTTCAATTACATCAACATCAACATTCCTGAACCCTTTGTCAACGTAGAATTTTTTGATAATATCTGTTGCAGTAATCTTCAAACTTTCTGTTACCCGCGTTACTTTTCCTTTCGCAAGTCCTAATTTAGGAGTGAGATCATCGGCTTCGCCCTTGCTGATCCCTTTAAATTTAAAGGATGTAAGCGTCGGCCTGTCGGTTATGTTTATTTCTACAGAAATGTTCTTTCCTGAGAGCTGAGTTAAATAGATCTCAACATTGGAAACCAGGTTTTGCTTCCACAAGTTGGTGATTGCCCTCGAAAAATTATCGCCGCCGGGAAGCACAACTTTATCGCCCACCGCAAGGCCGGAAATAGATATGATCAGGTTTGGGTCAAAAGATTTTGAACCGGTCACCTTGATGTCGGCAATGGTATATTCTTTAGGAGTTTTTGCATTAAAAATGTTTTCCAGTTCAACGTTCACTGAGGTTGGAACGGTATCTCTAGGGATAACATGTAAAGAATCGGTGGGTACAGTATCATGGGTTACCTGAGCGTTGGCCAGCGTTTTGGTACTAATAGCGATAACTATCAAGAGTAAAATCTTGTAGATCTTGTGCATTAAATCAATTTTTGTAGGGCGGCAAGTTAAATTCAATTATTAAAAGTTTTTGTTAAATCAGCCATAAATCGCAAGCGCAGCCCTCCTTTGTTCGCAGTGAAATAATTTGCATATAAAGGGTAAAGGCTTATTTGCGTTTTTAAACCTGAATTAAGGTTGCCCGAAGGCGGAAAAAACTTTCCAAAGAAAATGTTTTTCTTCCTGAAATCAATAAAAGAAATGGTTTTACAAGAAATATATTTTTAAGGAACGACTGACCAATGACGACTGACCAACAACCCACACTGATATTGTCATGGTTTTTCAGCAAACGCACTTTTTTTTGAAGAAAAATGAGCAAAGGCTCAAAGTGTTCGGGCGAGGACAACAACGGACTCTTGGCTACCAATGAACTATGAGGCGCAAGATTTTTTTCAGCAAACGGACTTTTTTTGAACATTTTAATGGATGGCCGGTCCAACCACCACTAATGATCCATAAATTGTCATGCTGAAAACGAACTTTTTTTGAAGAATACTTTTTTTTGAAATCGCGCGGCAACGTTCCTAAACTATAATTGTTCGCTGGTTTTCCCGAATCTTCTTTCCCGGCTTTGATAATCAAGAAGTGCTTCGTATAAATTTTCTTTCCTGAAATCGGGCCAGAGCACATGGGTAAAATATAATTCCGAATAAGCAAGCTGGTACAATAGAAAATTGCTGATTCGGGTTTCGCCGCTGGTACGGATCATCAGTTCCGGATCGGGCAAGCCGGCGGTGCATAAATGATTTTTGAAAATATTGTCGTCGATTTCTTCAGGGGAAAGATTGCCGCTTTTTATTTCTCTTCCAATATTTTTTACAGCATTTACAATTTCCCAGCGGCTGCTGTAGCTCAAAGCCATAACGAGGTTGAGCCCTGAATTGTTTTTAGTTTCTGCGCAAGCTTCTTCCAATTCTTTATGAGCCGATGCGGGAAGCATATCGATATTTCCGATCACGTGTAACCGGATATTGTTTTTATTAAGCGTGGATACTTCTTTGCGGATCGTTTGCACCAGCAATTCCATCAATCCCGTTACTTCATCTTTGGGCCGATCCCAGTTTTCCGTACTAAAAGCGTAAAGGGTAAGATAGCGAATGCCTAATTCGGCGCAGCCTTCCACAATATTTCTGACACTTTCAACACCGCTGTAATGTCCGAACAACCTGTCCTTCCCTTTTTCTTTTGCCCAGCGTCCATTGCCGTCCATTATGATCGCTATATGGCGCGGAAGTTTCGCAGCAATTAATTTTTCTTTATTAGTCATTGTTTTTATTAGTCCTGATGGAAAACCATTTTCCCTGCCAATCGCCCTCCTCTTATTTTGCTGCCGGACAGCGATAAGAAGTTATATTAAATGAAACGCCTACTTCAATTATGGCATATTGGTCTTTTTGCTTGCTAAATCCTCGCTGGCGGCCTTCAATTCCAATTGGAATGCCATCGCCTGTTTCAAAAGATCTGTCTTGCATAAGGGCAGCCAGAGATTTTCCTCCCGCCGGCGAAGGAAATTTGTCAACGCCAATATATGTGGTGCTTACATCATCAATATAATCGGTTGTTGTGAACCGATGGGCAACTTCAAGCGAAACATTGATCTTATCTGAAATTGCATATTTTATCCCAAAACCAATAGGAAAACAAAGCGCCATGCTTCCATATTCCTTGCGACCCTTGTAAAAAGTTTCACCCTCAGTATGCAATGGCCTCAGGTAAACTTTTTCCCCCTGATAGTAAGCATAAGGATCATAGCTGAAAATTCCCACTCCGATAGAAGCATAGGGAGTGAACGCATGCCTGGGGTCGGATGGAATAAATTTAAAGAAATTAAAATCGCCCTGAACGGCCAGTTCAAAGATATTGGTGTTGAAACTAAGGTTTCTTCTCTGCTGATATTCATTGTGGCTGTATTTGTCGGCGTAGCCAAGCTGGGCAAAATGGCCTGAAATGCGAAGGGCGGTATAGTTGCCAAATTGCTTTCTGAAGAAAGCGCCCAACGCGGCTTTTGGACGATTGATTGCGGCGCGGTTATTAAGATCTCCGAAATAATGAGCCAGGCCAGCCGTTATTCCGAACTCCCCTTCCTGCACATATTGGTATTGTTCCATTTGCGCATGCAGTTTGGAATGGGTAAGAAGCATCAATAAAAGGAAGGGCAGGATCTTTTTCATAAAAGAGTACAAAAATAAAGGAATAGTTATAAGAACGAAGAAAGGCAGTTTTAATTATTTCCAAAGTTAAAATTATCATTAATTTCTCTTATCAAGGCCCCAGGACAATTTGTTTCTAAGTGTTTGAAGGAAATTATTTTCATTCAACCTAACAAGATTTATACCGAAAGCCTCCTTGCGGATTGCCAAAAGAACTTCCTTGCTTGCTATTTCCCGCCTGCTGTCCAGTGTGCATAAAAATCCGTCAGTGCGTCCTTCTACTTCAAATGAAATGACCGAATCGTCGGGAATCACAAGCGGTCTGATATTCAGATTGTGCGGCGAAACCGGAGTGATTACAAAACTGGCGGAATCCGGAAACACCACCGGGCCGTTGCAGCTCAGGGAATATCCGGTGGATCCGGTTGGCGTGGCAACAATGAGTCCATCCGCCCAATAAGTATTTAAAAACTCGCCATTGAGATAGGTATGAATTTTTATCATTGGCGATGTGTCCTTTTTATGGATCGTAAATTCATTGAGCGCATAGGCAACGCCATTAAAGAGGGGCATGTTGGCATCCAGATGAACCAAAGATCTTTTGTCGAGCATGAAAGTCCGTTTCACGAGCGATTCTATGGCTAAATGGATTTCATTTTTACCAATACTTGCCAAAAAACCCAATCGGCCATAATTGATCCCCAAAACGGGAATTCCTTTGTCTCCGACAAAAGTAATGGCATCGAGCAAGGTGCCGTCACCGCCAAGGCTTATCATGAAATCGATGTCAGCAAGTGGGTCGGAAATATTGAAAGTCGAGAATTTATCAGGAATATCGATTGAAGAATAGAATTGATTGAAAAAATCCTGGTAAATAACCGGTTCAATATTATATTGGCAGAATTCTTTGAGCAATAATTTTAAACCTTCCAATTGCTCTGATTCCAGGCCGCGGCTATAAATGGCTATGCGCATATTATCTGGTTTACATTCCGGTTCACTTTACAAGGCTTTTAAAAATATTAATTGTGTAAAAATAGCCCGTTTTGATTGAATTGATTCAAGCTGCATTCCACACTAATTTTAAAATCATAAAGCGTAACGATATCCAAGCCAAAACCACCTGAGAATAACAGGCGGTTGTTAAGCCTTGATTCAAATCGAGGTTGATTATAAACGTATCCTGCATCACCAAATGTTTTCGCATAAAGGGTAAATGGAAATTTATTATAAGTTTTTGAGTTGATAAATGTAGGGATGGAAAACGAGGCCATCCTTTTTTTCAAATCCAATTTTGCAAAGGCGAAGGCCACTCCATCAATCACAAATTTTTCATAACCGCGAAGATAATTTTGTTCATAACCGATTGCTTTTTGATTATAGTAGGGCTGGTTAAAAGGCAGGCTCATTTCGCCCGACAGCCTGACCGATGAAAACCATCCTTTTCCTAAAGGAAAATATTGATTAAGGTCGCCACTAACAGTAAACTTGTTTATTCCGGCGTTCCAACCCAGGCCTTGCTTTTTTATAGAGTATTTTGCCGTCGTTCCTTTTAGCGGATAAAGAATGTTATCGGCATTATTATATTGCATTTTATATTCCAGCTCAACAAAATTTTCTTTGCCAGAATTGGTGTTGAAATATTGAGGATTCTTAAATGAAACGATGGAATCATCAAGCTGGATATGACGTAAGGTGACCTGGAAAGTTTCCTTCTTTTTGAGCGCTTTCCTTAAAGTGTAAGCAGCCTTTACATACCATTCATTTTTTACAAAATTTTCATTTTTGAAATAAATAAGATTGTTATTGTAATCGGTCACGTACGGAATTTCCCTGGTTTGAAAATAGCCGGCGCCAATGCGGAAACCGCTGGTCATTGCGCGATTAGCATAAGGAAGCGCATAGTCGAAAGAAATGTTTCTTTTGAATCCATTGATGAGCGTTAACGAAAAGGGATCTTTCCTGCCGGAAAGGTTAAAGTGAAAAAAACGAATCCCATAACTAAGGCGGTCAAATCCGGCATTGTACTTATCTATCCATTCATTGAAAGAACGGTCGGCAAGTTCAAAATAGGGAATCGGGAAAATATACCACCTCTCTTTCACTTCGATAAAAATATCCAAATTTGTGGAGGAAGTTATTTGAGAGGAAACTTTTACATTCACGAAAAGGGTAGTGTTGTAAATAAATTCCCTGGCCATTTCCAACTCCTTATTCAAATTAGAAATGACAATGGAATCTCCCGGTTTGAAGTGCAGTTCTCTTAAAATGATATGATCTTTGGTGCGTTTATTTCCGGACACCACAATACTTTTCACGCAAAGTTTGGGAATATAGGCAGTCAAAGATGAATAAAAAGCAGTGTCAGAAACTTCCTGCCCCTGAGTCGGCGAGGAGTTAAAAAGAAACAAAAAGAGCGCGAAAACGATCCAACGCAAAAATTTTTTCCCGGCAGCGAAAAACCGGCAAAGAAGATCTGCTGAAAAAAGGGTAGATCGGAGCAAGTTATTGGTCTTAAATGTCGAGGTAGTTCATTAAATTCTGGTAATTACTGCTCAGGTCGTTTTCAAATAATTCTTCACCGGAATAGTAAAGCACTGAGTATTCATATCTTTCAAATGTTGCCACAATAGTCGAAATTTCTTTTTTATTGATTTGCAACGTAACTTCAAGCAAGTCAGTTGGAGGAACGGGAGATATATTGAGATGAAGGATTGTGGCGCCATCGCTTTCCACAATGCTGTTGATCTCAGAAATGGCAAACCGGGAGCGTTCCATTTCCAAAACAACCAATGCGCCATATTCATTGGCACCACAGAAATTACCGAGCGCAGTTAATAAGGCAAAACCACGAATGCTTCCCAACAGCTCGTTGGTTTCACTAACAACAGGGATAATATTAGTTTGATAAAGATTGCAAATGGAGACGGCTTTCAAAAAATGCTGATTGGCATTCACTGCGGCTGGAATAAGGTCATTTTGAAAAGAACCTATCGTTGCTTTCTTGTTTTCCTCATCAAGGAGGTCCTCTTCGCTGATCAGTCCAAGAAATGCATCCCGGCCGGCAACTGGAAGATGCGTGATCCTGAAATCGTGCATGAGCTGCAATGCCTTGCCTACCGTATCGTGCAATTGCAATTGCGGAATGGTGCTGTCAATAAGTTGCAGGGTTGTCATTCAGGATTGATTTAATGGTCTGCAAATAAGTCCCTTTTATAAAGACACCAAAAATTAATGAACTGTTGCAGCCGGCACTTTTAATTTTGAAATAAAACTGCCGAGGATCTTGTTAAATTCATCGGGAACTTCCATCATGGGCGCATGTCCACATTTGTCAATAAAATGAAGTTCGCTGTTGGGTATTAGTTTATGAAATTCTTTCGCTACAAAAGGTGGTGTGATGGTATCGTTATTTCCCCAGATAAGACAGGTTGGCTGCTTTATCTGGCTGATTTCTTCACCAAGGTTATTCCTGATGGCCGATTTGGCGAGAGAAATTATTTTAATGACCTTGATACGGTTATTGGTTATTTCAAAACATTCATTAACCAGTTCCTCAGTAGCCATCGCCGGATCATAAAAAGTTAGCTGCGTTTTTTTACGGATATATTCTTTGTCGCCACGTTTTGGATAACTGTCACCCATGCCGTTTTCAAACAGCCCGGAACTTCCGGTGAGAATCAGTGATTTTACCCTTTCCGGATTTTTTAAAATATAGATCAGTGCCACATGGCCTCCTAAAGAATTACCTAACAGGTGAATATTATTATAATCGCGTTGCTCAATAAATTTTTTTACAAATTTCTGCAAGCCGCCGACGGTTGTGTGCAGCAGGTCGAGTTCGAATAGCGGAAGCATGGGAACAATTACCTTGTTGGTCGTTCTGAAATGCTCAACAAGATGTTCAAAATTGCTTAATGCACCGAAAAGACCGTGAAGCAGCACAAGAGGTTCGCCTTCCCCTTCTTCAATAAATTTAAACTTTCCGTCTTGTTGTATTTGATATTCCATGTTGCGATTGGCTGGACAGGATTTTTTTTTGCTGCCGGTTAATTATTGCTAAAATAAATGTTTCTGTTCAAAAAATCATTGAAATAATATTTGAAACCAATTTTACTCCGCAAATTTATGTCCTATATTTTCAAAAAAAACCTGGAGCTGCATAAATAAATCTTTAAATATTGGAATTATTTTTCCAAGGTTATCAATCACTTTCGGCCCCCACGGGGAAACATAGGGATGAACCGAGGATGTCAAAACCGTTTCAGGTTTCACCAAAAAAGTTTTTTCACCGAAAAACAGCAGGACGCTGAAAATAATAGTGTAGATTAAGGCGTAAAAAACAATGCCCCCTACTTTATCCACCCAGCCCAACATGGCAAGGCTTAAAGTTTTTTTTATGATCCTGGCGGCAAGATGCACCAAAAACGCAAAAACCAAAAAAACCAGCATGAAAGAAATTACCGGCAGCCATTTAGCCGTTGATCCGGTTGATGTTTCGAGATAATGCGCAACGATCGCGGATAATTTTAATGCCGCCGCCAGTGCGATGATAAAAGCTAATAAAGAAAAAATTCCCAAAACAAGCCCCTTTGCCATTCCTTTAAAAACCGCAATGAGCATTACAATTAGAAAAGCGATGTCAATTGCCAAGGATGGTTTTGTTTAGTTAGGGTTGATGATTGCTCCTTATTTGAGAATTTCTTTCACGAGGGCCGCTATTGTTTTACCATCCGCTTTTCCTGCAAGCCGCTTATTGGCCATTCCCATCACTTTTCCCATATCTGCGGGGGAAGAAGCGCCCGTTTCTTTAATAATTTCAGCGATTACTTCTTTCAATTCCGCTTCACTCATTTGCTTTGGCAAAAACTTTTCAATCACGTCAATTTCTTCCCTTTCCTTAACGGCAAGGTCTTCACGGTTTTGCTTCTCATAAATTTCAAGGGAATCTTTCCGTTGCTTTACTAATTTTTGAAGCAGCTTGATTTCATCTTCCTCTTTGATCTCTCCGCTGAACCCTTCTGCGGTTTTCGCGTTGATTATAGCAGATTTTATGGCGCGCAAAGAGCGTAATGATTTTTCATCTTTTGCCAGCATCGCCGCTTTCAGATCTGACATTACTTTTTGTTCTAAAGACATGTTCAAAAATTTAATAAAAAAATAAGGAAAGATTTCAAATTGATTAATTCGCGCTAGTCCTAAATTATTTTTTAGCCTGTTCGATTTCCACAAATTTGTCATGGAACTTCTTCGCGAAAGATTTTATGTCGCTCGTCAATTCAGAATGTTTGGTGGCCCGTTGAAAAGTGTCGGCCATGGTAACAAACATTTGATAATAGAAATCGGCCATTTCATCCACCATCATGTCCTTTGTCCAAAGGTCAATTCGCAAAGCAGATTTGTCGATTCCATCCCAAAAAGCGAGGCACATGGCTTTTGCTTTTTGCGGATCCTCAGCAGTGCTACCTGAAGCACTCCAGCTAATTTGCTGCGGCATCTTGTCAGCGTCTAGCTGTACATTGATATTTATAGTTGATTCTGTCATAATTGATTGCAAATTTAATACTATGGCCGTTAAAAAGCATATTTTCAAAACAAACGCTTTAGCAAACGGACTTTTTTTGAGGATTTATTTTTTCTTCTTTACGCTGGTTATCAAACCGGGATAGCCGCTTTAGCAAACGTACTTTTTTTGACAATTTATTTTTTCTTCTTCACCAGGTTCTCAAACTGCACTACCATTGCGCAGTCATTATTACGGACTAAGATATACGCTTGTTTTTGCCCTATTTTTATAGCAGCAATATGGCGCACCTGTCCTTTTATCTGCAGGCCATTTACGCTTTCTGCCCCGAATTTCCCATTTCCCTCATTGATAAGAACCGTTCCGTAATCCGCGTCATATCTGCCCATTTGAATATTGTTTTCATAATAATTTCCAGCCAACAATATATCTGGCAAATTATCGCCATTCGCGTCAATCGCCACAGCCGTTTTAAGGGGAGATAATTGGGCGTGCCAGGGCATCGCCTGCAAGGTGAAATTCAATTTTCCATCGTTCATTAATATAGCGTTTGAAAAATAATCAGCCGTAAAAACGGCTGAGGTTTTCAATTTTTCTTTAGTAAAGATCTGCTGGAGCGATGCTTTTGCGTAATCACTTGCATATAAAAAACGCTTCCGGATCGGCGGAATCTGCCTTTCCAGCTCCCCTTTATTGGCGAACTGAATTTCCTTTCCCTGCCAGATAATAAGTAAGCACCTGCTCTTTTTTTCCATTATCATCAAAATCGTTGTAATACATCCTCACGGGTTCTTTCTCACTGGCTTTCAGACGGCTGTTCAACCCCAAATTTCCAGCGATCAGATCGATATTTCCATCATTATTCAAATCAACCGGCAACACAAAATTCCACCAGCCTTTTTTTTCTGTGAGCCACTTTTTTGCAAATGTTCCGTGATGATTCATGAAAGCCACGATTCCGCCCCATTCGAGTGTCAGAATTAAGATCCTTGTCGCCGTTCTTGTCGATATCAAACCAGATGGCGGAGGTAACAAAACCTATATGGGACAAGCCTTTCGCATATTTTTCAGTTACATCCAAAAACTTTCCGGTTCCGTCATTCTGCAATAAATAGGAGCGAGGAATTTCTCCATAATTCCAGGGCACGGATCTTCCCCCGATAAACAAATCCATATTCCCATCGCCATTAAAATCGCAAGGAACGATACAGGACGCGTTCACAAATACACTATCAAACGCATGCTCCATTTTCTTAAGATTCCCTTTGCCATCATTCAAATAAATCCTCGGTTGCAAATAGCGGTCTTTTCCATAGAATTCGTTTCCGCCGCTGGCGACAACAAGATCGGGAAAACCGTCATTATTCACATCGGCAAAGCAGGCACCTACATCTTCATACGTGCTGTCTCTATCCAAATCGGGCTGCTCTTTTTTTATGAATCTTCCATTTTTTTCCTGCAGAAAAACGACCGGTTTTTTCCATTTTGAAGAACCGATAAAAACATCTTCCCTTCCGTCAGCATTTATATCTCCAACGGCAAGTGCAGGTCCTTCCGTTGACAGCATGTGGGGCAGCAATGGTTCGCGGTTAAATTCCTGGAAAACGTCTTCCTCATGGCGGTATAAAAGTCCGGTTTGGGAAGTGATGTCGATGGCGGACTTTGTCCCATTTCCCGAGTCATGAGAAAAATTTTCATAATTAAAATGCGGCAGATTTTCCTGATAGGTGACTGTTAAAAACGAGCTAGTTGCCGGAAACGGAATTTTTTGACAGGTATTATCGGGCCAGATGAGCAGCATAGAATCAACTTTAGCTTTATCCAAACCTATGTGGATGGGAGTTTGCATGCTGGAAAGAAACCCGCGAACAGGATAATTTTCATAAGTTCTAATTCCGCCATTCACATAGAGAATTATTTTTGCTCCAAGCGCATTTATGTTTTTTTGCGGTCCTTTTAATTTTATCTCCAGAAATGGTTTCGGATTTTTATCGTTTAATGTGTTGCGATATAAAAAAGCCGGCTGGTCGATATTATTTACTACAATATCAAGATCACCATCATTGTCAAAATCGGCATAAACGGCTCCATTGGAATAAGAAGGTTTGTTATTATGAACGGTGCTATTGATGTCTTCGAAAATCAAATTCCCTTTATTGGTGAAGAACCGGTTGGGAATTTTTGTTTGCGGGAATTTATCGATGAGTGCCATGTCGCTTTCATTCAGTTGTCCATTGCGCATTTTTGATTGCAGGGCTCCATCAGAAACATAATTGATATAGTCGATATCGTTGAGCCTTTTTGAAATGCCGTTGGAAACAAATAAATCCTTCAATCCATCGTTGTCGAAATCTGCGAGAAGGGGTGCCCAGGACCAGTCTGTGGCGTACATTCCGGAATATAATCCTATTTCGCTAAACATTCCATTTCGCCTATTGAATTGCAAGTTGTTGCGGGTGTATTGGAAATTGTATCCATAGCGGAGCTTATTGTAGAACAAATCATATTCATCTTCACCCAAAGCGCGTTTTAAGGATTTTAGGATCGGAAGGAAGCATGTCCATGGAAACGATTTCAGAAAAACCATCATTATTCAGATCGGCCACATCAACGCCCATGGTAAACTGGCTTGTATGCATCGTTTTGTTGCTCAGCTCTTCTTTGAAAGTTCCATCTCGCTGATTGATGTATAAATAATCGTTTTCATGAAAATCGTTGCCTACATAAATATCCGGGAAGCCATCCATGTCAATATCGGAAACGCAAACGCCGAGTCCATAGCCCAAAACCGAACTGTTGATTCCTGTTTGGCTGGTAACTTCGGTGAAAGTATTGTTTCCATTATTCCTGAAAATCCTGTCTCCTGAAAGCGGATTTTTTGTAGCCAGCAACTTTTCACGCATGCCAAAAGTTCCATTCTGGTGGATGGTATGGTTCAACAAATACATGTCCAGGTCCCCGTCGCCATCGTAATCGAAAAATACCGCCTGGGTGCTGAATCCGGAAAAATCGAGTCCATATTCCCGCGCCTGGTCTTTGTAAAAAGGAATCCCGTTTTTATCGATACCCTGGCAAATAAGCAACTGGTTCTTCCCATTCAGGTTATAAAAATTGCTCACCTGGCAAATGTAAATATCGAGCAAGCCGTCATTGTTGATGTCAACAACGGAAACGCCTGTGCTCCATCCGCCCTCGTTGGGAATTTGCGCTTCCGTGGTAACGTCTTTAAATTTCAGGTTTCCCTGGTTAAGATACAAATGGTTATCTCCCTGGTTGGCTGCAAAAAAAAGATCAATTTTTCCATCATTATTAAAATCTCCGGCGCCAATTCCTGCGCCATTATAGAAGTACAGATATTTGAAAATATTAAATTCCTGGGTAGGCGTCAGCTTGTTGGTGAAATGCAAGCCGGTTTGCGCATCATCCATCATTTCAAATGCGGTTAGAGGATTAACCGATGATTGGCAGGCCGAAAAGAAAAAAACAATTAAAAGCCAAAAAAAGTTCGTTTGCAGAGAAAGGGACTTTCTCCTTCGGCTAAATTTATAGAAGATGTGCTGTCTCATAGATTTATCGGGTTGCAGCCAAATTTTTTGATGGTTTCAGCGTTTTTTTCACCTGGTACAAAAGCGGATAATCGTTATTTCTTAGGAATAAAAAACCAGTTTTTTCTTTTCCCGGGATCTCAACAATAGCTCTCACCACTCCCTGCACATGTAATCCCGATTGATTTTGTTCAAGCCATCTAAAATTTCCTTTTCCATCATTTAATAATACTGCACCAAAACTCGCATCGAGGCGTTCAAACTGAGGAAGGAAATAATAAAGATTACCGCCAAGGATTAGGTCGGCGATACCATCGCTATTTACATCCGCCACATGAATGGCATTTACCGATGAAAGTTGTGCCATGGGTGGCAATTTCTGAATGTCAAAATTGCCATTTCCTTTATTAACAGCAATGATGGAAGAGGGAAAATCAAAGCGTTTGACGATGCATTTTTCAATCATTTCCGAGGGAAATAATTGCTGAATGGATTTTCCCGCATAATCCTCATGTTTCAAATTCTGTTTTTTTACCGATGGGATCTGGTCCTGAAGTTCGTGTTTTAAAAAGACCGGCATGTCCTTGCCGTTTTTGGTATAAGTTAGAATTTTATCGAGGCTCGAATTCTGGTTAAAGTCGTTGATCCATAATTTTATAGGAGTCGCGGAATCGGGGCGGAGGTAGAAATTTTCACCAATATTTCCGAAAATGAGATCCATTTTCCCATCCCCATTTACATCAATGGCCTGAACCGTTTGCCACATGCCAAAAAGCTTATTGAGATTGGACGGAATCTCCACAAAACGATAGCTTTTAAAAGAAAAGATCCTCGGCGCCATCCATTCGCCGCTAATGATCAATTCCTTCGTTGAATCTCCATCAACATCGGCCCACACGGCTCCCGTGACCATTCCTATGTTGGCGATATCAGGATTTTTTGTTTTGGCGATATCTGTAAAATGTCCTTTGCCATCATTTACATAAAGAAAGCTTGAAGGCGAGACTCCATATTCCCTCGGAACATTTCTTCCCCCGACAAAAAGATCAGGAAATCCATCGTGATTGAAATCATAGGCTATAGCCACTGCGGTGTTCATGCCATTGGGAGGAAATGCGTCAACATCAATCGTGAAATTTCCCTTTCCATCGTTTTTATATAAGCGGCTTTGCATCTGCCGGGTAAATGACTGGCTATTATTGCCGCCCGGACCGACATAAAGATCCAGGTCGCCATCATTATCGGCATCAAAAAACAAAACAGCTTCGTCTTCAAAATCGCTGTACTGATCAAAAACCGGCTGCTTCTTTTTTATAAAATCCCCCGATTTCGTCTGCAAATAAAGCTGCCCGGGATGCCCTTTTGTTCCGCCAATATAAATATCCACAAGGCCATCGCCGTTCACATCGCCGACCGCGGCTTTGGGTCCTTCCCTCGAAAGCATTTCCGGAATATTTCTTTCATAATAAAAATCCACGTTATCGTCTTCTTCGTGCTTATCAAAACCGGCTTTGGCGGGGACAAAAAGAGCCGGAGGATCAGGGAATGCCGGAGGATCCTCATATATTTTACCCTTATCGGGCTGCTGCAAAACCAGAACGGTGTCAATCGGAGGATGTTTGAATACCGAATACGTTCTGTCGGGCCACATCACCAGCATCGAGTCTATTTCAGTTGTTTTCCCCAGGCCAATAATTTGTTTATAATCTACAGAAGATTGAAACCCCCGGCTTGGAATTACTTCCCGGCTCAGGATCTGACCATTAGCAAAAACTTTTATTTTACTGCCAACGGCGAATGTATTTGTTGAACTTCCTTTTAGGAAAACACCTATAAAATGATTCCGGTTGATTTGCCTTGAATTATTCTTGTAAACAAAGGCGGGTCCATTTTCATTGTTGACTATAAGATCTAAAGCCCCATCGTTGTTCAAGTCGCCATAAGCAGCGCCATTGGAAAACGAAGGCTGCGAGAATCCCCATGCATTGCTTGCATCGGAAAACTTCAGGTTTCCCAAATTCCTGAACGCCTTATTGGCGAGTGGCGTTTCCGGGATCTTTTTCAAAACCTCATCCACGCTTTCTTTCTTTCCTGTCAGGATCATTTTTTGAATCACGTCGTTGGCGAAAAAATCCATGAAATCGAGGTTGGTAACGTCACGGTTAACGCCGTTACAAACATAAATGTCATTATAGCCGTCATTGTCGGCATCGAACATTAAGGCGCCCCAACTCCAATCGGTTGCCGAAACGCCCGCATAGTTGGCAATGTCCAAAAACTTGTCCATTGCAGTTATTTAACTGGAGGCAATTCTTTACATACTGATAAGAGAAACCCGATTTTAGTTTACTGTTAAAGAGGTCGATATTATCAAAGGAGCCCATGGTTTTCAGGCGATAATCATCTTCCGGGAGCATATCTGTGGTGAAAATCTCAGGAAATCCATCATTGTTGATGTCGGCTATATCTGCGCCCATGGACGACATGCTGATGTGCTGGATCCAATCGTCGGTTTCATCTTTAAACGTCCCGTTTTTCTGATTGATATACAAATAATCCCTTTCGTAGGAATCGTTGGAAACAAAAATATCGGGCCATCCATCGCCGTTTATATCGCCAACGGAAACGCCGAGGCCAAAACTTATGAGGCTGCTGTGAATGCCCGCCTGCTGCGTAACTTCTATGAAATGGCCATTGTCATTCCTGTACAAATGATTACCGCCGCCTTTTAAAAAAGGGGCGACATTCCATTGGGAATCCGGAAGGTCGCGGCGGTTGGCATTGTTAAGCGTATTGACGGGAATAGGACTGTTGTTGATCATAAAGCAATCCAGGTCGCCATCGCCATCATAGTCAAAAAAAGAAACCTGCGTTGTGTAGCCAACAATATCAAGTCCATATTGCGCTGCTGATTCAGAAAAAGTCAGATCATGATTGTTAATGTATAATTTGTTTTTCCGATTGCCGTTGGTCATGTGGCCGGAATTGCAAATAAAAATATCGAGCCATCCATCGTTATTAATATCCACCAAAACAATTCCGGTACTCCACATGCTGTCCTGCTTCAAACCGGAATTGATAGTTACATCATCAAACTTAAAATCGCCTTTGTTTTTATAAATTTTATTTTCACCCATATTCGACGTCATCACAACGTCTGCAAGTCCATCATTATTGAGATCGCCAATCGCCACTCCCCCGCCATTATAAAAATTCCTGAAAAGAAAGCTGTTTTCCAATTTTCCATCAATCACTTTGTTGTTAAAATTGATTCCCGAATTGGTCATTAATTCAAACAGAGGCGGGTCTTTTTTTTTATTGCAGGAAAACAAGATCAACAGTAAGAAAATCCGGGTGAGATATTTCATGTGAACTGCATTTGAAATTGAAAAAGAAGAAGAACGGGTATTAAAGATAACTGTTTTGGGAAATCAAAATATTTTTTTTGCGAGGGGTAATTTAGCAGAGATTATCAGGAGAAAATCGAATACGCATTGCCACAGATTTTTTCCGATACTGTTTTGGCAGTAGCTATCTAATGCTCCAAAGCATTGTGGAAGATAAATCTTAAAAAAAAGTTCGTTTGCTGAAAAAGATTTGCCACATGAAAGTTCGCGCTGATTATTGCTCAGTGGTCTATGATCCGGTCGTCCCTGAAAAATATCTTTTCTTATAAAATGTCCGTTTGCTGAAAAAAATTTGCCGAAACAAAATGTTTTACTTAATTGGAGATAAAGTTATGCTCATGCACAGATCACGCGACCTGCGCAGAGCAAGAGAAAAAGATTTGCCACGCTGAAACTTCGCGCTGATCATTGCTCAGAGGTCTATGATCCGGTCGTCCCTGAAAAATATCTTTTCTAATAAAAAGTCCGTTTGCTGAAAAAAATTTGCCGCGTCGCAGTTCGCCGGTGGCCGTTCAATTGTCGTCCACTCTCTATTCCACGATTCTCAGTTTCGCATAATTGAGCATGATCTTTTTCTCGCCGTTATTTTCAAACTTTACCGTTGCGACGGGATTATGCGCGGCGCCCTCCATTTTGAGCACTTCTCCAAACCCGAATTTCTGGTGTTCAATTCTTTGGCCCGCCTGCAAATTGCTGGTGTCGCTTGGAGCAAAACCTTCAGTAGGAGTATGCTCCTTTATTTTTATTACCGGCGTTGAAACAAGATAGGCAGGCTTCTCTGGCTTAACTTCTTTTTTATTTCCGCTGAACTGATATTTGGGCTTGTCAAAGGCATTCCAATTGTTGGATTGATTATTCCGCATATTGCCTGCGGCAAAGGATTTGTCCAGCCGATCCTCAGGCAATTCATCAATGAAACGACTCTGCTCATTTTGGGTTAACGTTCCAAAACGGTACCGGTTGTTGGCGTAGGTTAGCCATAGCCTTGCCTTTGCGCGCGTGATCGCTACATAAAAAAGCCTTCTTTCTTCCTCAAGCTCTTCACGTGTGTTGATGGCCATAGCGTTTGGAAAGAGGGTTTCTTCCAGTCCGCCCACAAACACCACCGGAAATTCCAGTCCCTTTGCGGCATGGATGGTCATCAGCTTAACGACATCGCTTTCCTCTTTATTATTGTCATCCGCGTCGGTCAGCAAAGTGATTTGCTGCAAATAACTACCAAGGCTTTTATCAAGTAACTCTCCGTCTTCTGTTGGTGTTTCAGTATATTCTTTTATTGAGTTCAGCAACTCCTGAAGGTTTTCATAACGGGCCAGCCCCTCGGTTGTTTTGTCGTTAAAGAGGTCTTTGATGATGCCGGTATTTTTGCCCACGAGGATCGCCAGATCATAGGCGTTCTTCTTTTCCAGTTCGCTCTGGAACATTTTTATCATCGTTACAAAATTGGTGATGATCTCCAGAGTGGTAGCCTTGTAACCAAATTCTGAAGCGCGTTCGAGCACATCCCACATGGAAATATTGTGCTGGTTCGCGAATAGTACCGCTTTTTCAATGGTGGTTTTTCCAATTCCACGGGCCGGATAATTGATAATGCGTTTCATCGCTTCCTCGTCCCTGGGATTCAAAATAATGCGCAGGTAGCTTAAAAAATCCTTGATTTCTTTTCTTTGATAAAAACTGATACCGCCAAAAATCCGGTAAGCGATATTCATGCGGCGCAGGCTTTCCTCAAAGCTCCGGCTTTGGGCATTGGTTCTGTAAAGGATGGCGAAATCGCTGTTGCGGTAATGATTGCGCAATTTTTGCTCCTGTATCGCGTCGGCAACGTATTTTCCTTCATCATTATCGGTGGCCGTGCGCACGAGTTTAATTTTCTCCCCTTCCCCGTTGCTGGTCCATAATTTCTTTGGAATCTGACCTTTATTGTTAGCGATGATATGGTTGGCAACATTCAGAATGTTCTGTGAACTCCGGTAATTCTGTTCGAGCATTACCACTTTAACCTCATCATAATCTTTTTGAAACTGCAAAATGTTTTCAATGGTTGCGCCGCGGAAACTATAAATGCTTTGAGCATCATCGCCTACAACAGCGACGTTTTCATGCATTGCGCCGAGCAATTTTATGATCTGGTATTGGGAAGTGTTGGTATCCTGATACTCATCGATCATAATATATTTAAACTTACGCTGGTATTTGCTCAGGCTTTCCGGATGAGTGCTCAACAATTGATAAAACTTCATTAAAAGATCATCAAAATCCATAGCGCCATTTTTGAAACAGCGGTTGCAATAGGCCATATAAATCTGGCCGGTAAGAGGCCTGTTTGCCCGCATGTCTTCCTGCTGCAATCCATAATCGCTTATATATTCCTCAGGCGTTATCAGGCTGTTTTTCGCATTTGAGATGCGATTGTAAACCGTATTGGGCTTGTAGCTCTTGTCATCAAGGTTCATTTCTTTCAAAACCGCCTTCACCACACTTTTCGCATCATCGCTGTCATAAATGGTGAAATTTCGGGGATAGCCCAGCTTGTCGGCTTCCGCCCTTAAAATACGGGCAAAAACTGAATGAAAAGTTCCTATATAAAGATTTCTGGCTTCATTGTTTCCCAGGATATGGGTAACCCTTTCCTTCATTTCGGCTGCGGCCTTGTTGGTGAAGGTGAGCGCCAATATTTGAAAAGCGTCCACGCCTGTAGCCATAAGGTGGGCAATGCGAGTGGTCAAAACCTTTGTTTTTCCGCTTCCCGCCCCTGCTACGATCATTATTGGCCCATCACGGTGAAGAACTGCTTCGCGCTGGGAATCATTCAATCCCTTAATATATTCCTGCATCCTGCAAATTTACGAAAAGACCGCTTGAGGAAGGAGAGATGGGGAAAGAATTATGGTAATATTAAAAGAAGGAAGATTCAGGATTCTTTTGAATTTGAGCAAAGAATTTGGCTGGTCAATTGAAATTGATTTTAATTTTTGCCTGATGGCAAAATAAATCCAAACGTACTGCCGACGTCTGTTTTGCTCCTCACGTGGATGAGGTCGCCATGGGCTTCGATAATATGCTTTACTATCGACAATCCTAATCCGCTTCCTCCCGCTTTCCGCGCCCTCGCCAGGTCGGTGCGATAAAATCTTTCAAAAATCCGCGATAAATGCTCTTCGGCTATGCCATAACCGTTGTCGCTGATTTCTATCAAAATCTTTTTGCCGTCAATTTTATAGGCGCTTCCTTCAATGGTGCCGTTTATCTTTCCATATTTTATGGCATTATCAACGAGGTTGATGATTACCATGCGGATTTTTTCCTTATCCGCATAAACACTTAACGGAATCTCGCAACCGCTTTTAATGAAGCATCTGATTTTCTTTTGGTCTGCTTTTATGGAAAGGGACTCGAATACTTCCCGGATCAGATCCTGGACCACAAACTGCTGCTTTACCAATGTAAGTTCCCCGCTTTCCAGTTTGGTTATTTCGTCGAGATCTTCAAGCAAATTCACCAGCCGATCAATATTTTTTGATGCGTTGCCTAAAAACTTTTTGTTCACTTCATGGTTTTCAAGCGCCCCGTTCAACAGCGTATGCAAGTAGCCTTGAATGGCAAAAATCGGCGTCTTCAATTCATGAGAAAGATTGAGCAAAAATTCTTTTCTGTAGGCTTCATTTTTTCTTAAAGCCTCGAGTTCTTCTTTATGCTGAACAGCCCACTGCTCAACATCTTCCCTTACTTTTCCTATAGGTTTCTGGGGCAAGATGTTCTTAAAATAAAATTCTTCTCTTTTTGTTGCTTTCGTATGATAAATGAGTTTATAGATCAGTTTTATTTTCCGGTAAATAAACCGCTGAACCGTAAAATAAATGATAAAATAAGAAATAGGCACCATGCCCGATAAAAAGAGCAGGGAGGCGATCCAGGATTCACTGTAAATATAAAATGCCGCGCTTCCAATCATGGCGATCGGAACAGAAGTGGCAAGGGCAGCCTGCTGCGGCGAAAAATTTTTTTTTGAGAACATGAGTTGGAATTAGAACAGCCTAAAAAATCAAAGGTTTAAGATGCTGCTTTGGCATGACATCTTAAACCTTTGTAAAATACTTTTTATTCAATGAGTATTTATTAGAACTCAAAAATTTAATAATAAAATAACCTGATGATTACCAGCCCAGCATCCAGGCAAAAATCAGCGGCGCTACAATCGTCGCATCACTTTCAACAATGAATTTCGGTGTATGAATATCGAGTTTTCCCCAGGTGATTTTTTCGTTGGGAACCGCACCGGAATAGGAACCGTATGATGTCGTAGAATCGGAGATCTGGCAGAAATAACTCCAGAAAGGAACATCGTGCCATTCCAGATCCTGGTACATCATCGGCACCACGCAGATCGGGAAATCGCCGGCAATGCCGCCGCCAATCTGGAAAAAGCCAACTCCCTTGCCTGCAGAGTTTTTCGCGATACCAGTCCGCCAGCCAAACCATGTATTCAATACCGCTTTTCATGGTGCTGGCTTTCAGTTCACCTTTGATCACATAGGAAGCAAAAATATTTCCCATGGTGCTGTCTTCCCAACCCGGAACAACGATCGGAAGATTTTTTTCGGCTGCAGCAATCATCCAGCTATCTTTCGGATCAATTTCATAATATTGTTCCAGCACCCCGCTGAGCAGCATTTTGTACATATATTCATGCGGAAAATAACGCTCGCCTTTATCTTCGGCATCTTTCCAGATTTTATCGATATGCTTCTGCAATCGGCGGAATGCTTCTTCTTCCGGAATACAGGTATCTGTAACGCGGTTGTAATGCTTTTCCAGCAAATCCCATTCTTCCTGCGGCGTAAGGTCGCGGTAATTGGGAACTCTTTTATAGTGCGAGTGCGCAACCAGGTTCATGATATCTTCTTCCAGGTTGGCACCGGTGCAACTGATGATGTCAACTTTATCCTGCCGGATCATTTCGGCAAGTGAAATGCCAAGTTCGGCGGTACTCATGGCACCGGCAAGTGTGACCATCATTTTTCCACCTTCAGCAGATGGGTTTCATATCCTTTTGCAGCATCCACCAATGCCGCAGCGTTAAAATGTCGGTAATGATGTTCTATGAAATTTGAAACAGGTCCTTTATTCATCTTGAAAATTTTAGTTGCAAAAATAAGATTTTAAAAAGGATGGGAATTGTTCCGGGACTGGATCTTTTTTGGCGACAGATTAAAGAGATTATCAACCATTTTTTTTGTTTCGGAAAAAATGTTTCGCCACAAATTTCATAACAATAAATCTTCGAAATAAGTTCGTTTGCTAAGCCACTGATGCGGTTTTGGTCAAGGATTGACACCCATTAAAGATAAAACCTGTTGTAATTAATCAATCTTGCATCCCTTTAAATCCACGCTCAAGATCCTCAATAATATATTGCGGATCTTCAAGTCCAACATACATTCTTAATCTTCGGTGATCCTTGTTTCCCGGATCAAAATCCTCTGCCTTTATGGAAGCGCAGCCCGGAATAATCAACGACTCATGACCACCCCAGCTAACGGCCATCAAAATATGCCTGAGGCTTTCGCAGAAAGATTCAATCTGTTTCATCGTTTCCGCCTTCAGGTAAAAAGAAAACAGGCCGCTGGCGCCGCGCATCTGCTTTTTAGCAAGATCATATTGCGGAAAATCTTTATCGAAAGGAAAAACCACTTCTTCCACCTGATCATGATTTTTCAAAAAATTCACCACCACTTTTGTTGATGCTGAAATCTTTTCAAGACGCAGGGGGAGCGTGCGAAGGCCGCGAATCAGCAGCCATGCGTTTAAAGGCGTTGTGCTGATTCCCATATTCATATACTCGCTATAATAAATTTTTTCAATCATTTTTTTGCTCCCGCAGATAACGCCCGCCACAACATCACTATGGCCGTTTATATATTTTGTAGCGCTTTGCACAGCAATGTCAATGCCTAATTCCAGCGGGTTTTGATAGAGCGGAGTGCAATAACTGTTGTCGCAAATTGTTGTGATGTTTTTTGATTTTGCAAGCTTTGAAACCGCTGCGAGATCCTGTAATGCAAAGCTCCAGCTATTGGGAGTTTCCAGATAGATCAATGAAGTATTGTGCTGAATGGCATTTTCAAAATTTTCAATTCGTGTGCCATCAACAAAGGAAACAGTCACATTAAATCTTGGCAAAAGATTGTTGAACATTTTTTGCGCCCAAGTGTAAGGCTTGTCAACGGAAATAATGTGATCGCCGCTTTTTATGTTGGCAAGAACGCTTGCGAAAATAGCGCCGGCGCCGCTGTTCACGACGAGGCAGTCTTCAGCTCCATCAAGTGCAGCAAGCTTTTGCGAAATAATCCTGACTGTCGGGTTTAGCGCCCTGCTGTAAAGAAAGGCCGAATATTCATCTTCAAAAGCCTTTCTCAAATGATCCACTTTTGTGAACGCGAAATTGCTTGACTGTATGATCGGCGGAGCGACCGCGTTAAAATATTGAGACCTGTCTTCACCTAATTCATTGATGATGTAAGAAACCGATTTTGCATCCATAAGATTGGTATCTGTTTAAAAAAGCAAGAATAAAATAAATCATCTAAAATGCTGCCAATAAATGCTATTAAATAAAACCTTGTTATCTGCCTCAAAGAATTTGCGAATTTTTTTTTGCTAATAGAAAAAAGTCTTTCCCAAGAAAAAGCATAAAATAAATCTTTAAAATACATTCGTTGGCTGTCTTAGCAGTGCACTGAATTTATCAGAAGAAGCATAAAAATTAATGTAACTACATTTGTTTCTGAAAGAATTTTATGAAACATTTCCTTGCACTCTCATTCATGATTTTTAGCTCGGCGGCGGCCCAAATCCCGGCCGAAACTGATTCTTCTCAGGTGCTGCAAAATGTTATCATAAAAGCGTATGAAAATAACAGGAAACTAATCGATGTTCCGGCGGCAGTAAGCCTTGTGCGAAAAACCGATCTCGACCGGTATGGGAACACTTCAATCCTTCCGGCAATGAATCTGAATCCGGGTGTAAGAATGGAGGAACGCTCGCCGGGAAGTTTTCGTCTAAGCATACGTGGTAGTTCGCTTCGTTCGCCGTTTGGAGTTAGAAACGTAAAAGTTTATTATGATGGAATTCCTTATACCGATCCTGGCGGAAATACATATCTGAATCAGCTTGGGTTTTATAATATTCAATCGGTTGAAATCATTAAAGGCCCGGGGGGAAGTCTTTATGGGGCGGGAACAGGCGGGGTGCTATTAATAAGTAATTATGCTGGCGAATTTCAACCCCGCGCTTCAGTTTCCTATGAAACAGGAAGTTATGATCTGCAGAATATAAATTGTAACGTTCGCTTTGGAAATGAAGACTCAAAAAGTTCATTCAATTACCAACACCAAATGAGCGATGGCTATAGAAATCACACCGCCATGCGCCGCGACGTTTTTACCTGGGACGCGGCAATTAAAATAAATACGAAATCAGATTTGCAGGCACATTTTTTATTCGGAGACCTGTATTATCAGACGCCAGGAGCATTGACCAAAAGGGAATACGATTCAAGTGCCCGAGCTGCAAGACCGGCAGTGGGAGGGTTTCCCAGCGCAGCACAGGCAAAAGCAGCTATTTATCAAAAAACAATTTTGACCGGCTTTTCTTATCAGCAAAAAATAAATGACAACTGGAAAAATACTACCACTTTTTATGGCGCTTATTCTCAAATGAGAAATCCATCTTTTAGGAATTATGGAAGAACAACAGAACCTCATTTTGGTGGACGAACCAATTTTCAGTTTAATAAAAAATTAAACACCGCGTCTATAACCCTGAATGCCGGAGCAGAAATGCAGCAGAGCTTTAACACGCAAAGAATTTATAATAATAAAAATGGCCAAACCGATTCTTTACAAACAGATGATGAGATTTATAACAGCCAGGCATTTGTTTTTTTTCAGGCAAATGCAGACCTGGCTGATGGTTGGACGCTTACTGCCGGGGCGAGCATCAACAGACTAAGCTTACATTTCACGCGGCTTTCAGTTTTGCCTCCGGTAAATGACAATCGAAATTTCAAGAATGAAATTACCCCGCGCTTTGCAATTTTAAAAAAATTCAGCAAACGGGTTTCTGTTTATGGAAGTATCGCCAGAGGTTTTTCACCTCCAAGCACTGCGGAAGTTTTACCCTCCATCAACGTTTTCAACACAACGCTGCAGGCAGAAAGCGGCATTGATTATGAAGTTGGAGCCAGAGGAAGTGTGCTGAAAAATAAATTGTATTTCGATATCAATGCCTTTTTTTACAAATTAAAAAACGCGATTGTGCAGCGGCGTGATGCTTCCGGAGCGGATTTTTTTGAGAACGCTGGCTCTGCAAAACAAAACGGATTGGAAACACTTCTTACCTATGAAGTCATCAACAATCAACTTCAGTTTTTCAATCATGTTGTCTTTCGCGCCAGCGATACCTGGAATAATTTTCATTATGGCGCCTTTAAGCAATTAACCACGGATTTTTCAGGAAAAAAATTGCCGGGGGTTGCTGCTCAAACAGTTGCTGCAGGTTTCGATGTAAGCACAAAAGTTGGGATTTATTCGAACGTGACTTTCTTTTATAGCGGTCCAATCGCTATGAATGACGCTAACACAGAATACGCAAATCCTTACCACCTATTGGGAATAAAAATTGGTTATAAATATCGTTCCCTCAAAAAATTTCAGTGGGAAATATTTACCGGCGTGGAAAATATTTTGAATGAAAAATATAGTTTGGGAAATGATATCAATGCAACCGGTGGCCGGTATTACAATGTGGCTCCGGGAAGAAATTATTTTGCGGGAATTATTTTTCAGTATAAATAATACAGAAAACGCTATTTAATAAAAAATTTTAAAAATGCAAATATCGCTCCCAGTTGGGTAACCCAAAAAACAAAAGCCCATAGAATTATCTGAAATTTAGCATCAGCTATTTTAGATTCCACAAAATCTTTTGTGGCAGTCTTGCTAAACTCATTTCTCATTTCGTCGCGAAAAATTTCAATATCCTTAGTGATTATCTGTTGCTTTTCCTCAACCGTCTTTACATCTTCTTCTTTAACAAATAAAACAAATTGCTCTGCTTCTTTCTCTCCAAGTTTTGGTTTCAAAAGATTAAATAATTGAATGTCCGATATATTTAAAGATTCTGACATAGTTCAAAGGTATAAAATATTGGCATTAAATCGCCTTCACCTATTGGCGCTGAATCCACTAATCCATGTACTTGTTTCATTGTTTTTAACCTGCTCGGAATAGCAGCGCGTTACCCGTCACATTCATTGAACAATCGAATATCTGAGATTTTTAGCTGAGCCATGTTTCAAGATAATAAAATTCTTCTCCTTTCGAATCTTCATAAATTACTTTTTGAATTCCAATTTTATTGCTTTTACATTTGCAGCATAATTGGTTCCCGGGTTAAAACCGGGATTAAAATGGGAATCCGGTTCAATTCCGGAGCTATCCCCGTAGCTGTAAAATGGCCTTTTTATTTTAGATGAAAGGGTAACTTCTCTCACACCACTGTTCGTAAAATTCCGAATGGGAAGGTTGAAGTAACATTAAGCCAGAAGACCTGCCACTTATAAATCTTAATCAATGCTTTCGGGAGAAAAGCTGAGATGTAAAGTGGTCCGGAGCATTTTATATTTCATCGTATTTCCCATTATTTAAAAAACTTTTTTAAACATGAAATGTAAAACTATCGGCGCGCTCCTGCTGCTCACCTCTGCAACTTCTTATGCGCAAGACACCTCTAAAATTCTAAATGAAGTTATTGTAACAGCTACCAAAGCGCCTATAAAACAAAGTCAAACCGGCAAAGTAGTAACTGTTATAACACAGGAACAACTGCAAAAAAGCTTTGGAAAAACTATCGGCGAAGTCCTGAATCAACAGGCCGGAATCCTGATCAATGGAGCGGATAACAACCTGGGAACCAATCAAACCGTTTACCTGCGCGGCGCCTCTTCCGGCAATACGCTCATCATGCTTGACGGCGTTCCGCTCAATGACGCATCGGGCATCAACAGTGAATTTGACCTCAATAATTTCGCTTTGGACAACATTGAAAAAATTGAAATTCTGAAGGGAGCGCAATCCACCCTTTATGGTTCCGACGCGGTTGCGGGGGTGATCAATATCATCAGCAAAAAGGGAGGGGAAAAGCCTTTCAATTTTAATTTCGATCATTCAGCGGGAAGTTATCAAACCTACAAAGACGCCGTTTCAATAAGTGGCGCTAACAGTAAGGGACAGACGTATTTTATTTCCTATAA
Source organism: uncultured Chitinophagaceae bacterium (assembly GCA_963696835.1). GTDB lineage: Bacteria > Bacteroidota > Bacteroidia > Chitinophagales > Chitinophagaceae > Ginsengibacter. The sequence goes on from CAVOLS010000005.1 coordinate 200,128, forward strand.
CAAAATTTACAGCCAGGGTTTTTCATCGGCTTATGATTCAACCAGAAAAGCCAACTTCGATAAAGATGGCTTTAACCAGGATGTATTCCAGTTAAACTATGGATTCAGGCCTTTCAAAAAAACATCAGTGCGGCTTTATGGAAAATATACTCACAGTAAATCGGATGTAGATGCGGGAGCATTTATTGATGATAAAGATTACACGAACAATAACGATAACACAATTGCCGGTACCACCATTGACTATAAAGTGAAAAATGGTTTTATCAGAATGCAATACAATTATAACCGTTTCAACAGAAGTTTTATTGACGACTCTCTTTACACTAATATTTATTCAAAATACCAGGAAGGTAAATATTTGGGCACCTCCCATTTTGCGGAAATTTATACCAGCTTACGTTTGAGCAAGCACCTGGAACTGCTTGCGGGTACGGATTACAGGGGAAATTTGACAAGCCAGTCCTATAAAGCGATTCCTGATTATGGCTCATTTCCCGTTTCGTCAGATAGTGCAAAAACCAACCAGTTCAGCACTTATGCTTCTTTGGTTTTAAAAACAAACACCGGTTTTAGCGCCGAAGCAGGAAGCCGCTGGAATCATCATAGCATGTATGGCAGCAATTTCACCTATTCTTTTAATCCGTTTTTTTTGATTCAGGATCGTTATAAAATTTATGCAACTATTTCTTCGGGTTATCATGTTCCTTCTCTTTATCAATTGTATTCAGAATATGGCAATAAAAATCTAAAACCGGAAACATCAACGAGTTACGAAGCCGGTTTGCAGTATTTCTCTGAAAAAGTAAATGGAAGACTAACGGGTTTTGCAAGGGACATAAAAGACGTATTTTTCTTTTACAGTGATCCTGTTACCTACGCCTCCCAATATATTAATGCAGACAAACAAAAGGATTATGGCCTTGAGTCGGAAATTACGCTTCAATTTTGCAAACACTTTTTTATGACAGCGAATTACACCTATGTAAATGGAAAGGTCTCTACGCGCGATTTCATGAACAAAGACACTTCGTATTTTAATTTATATAAAAGGCCTAAAAATGTTTTAAACCTGTCGTTAAACTACCAGGCTACCGAAGGGCTTTTTGTCTCTGCTAATTTGAAGAGCGTGAGCAAAGCGTTTGAACCAAAATATCTGAGTGCGCCATTTGAATTAAAAAGCTATTATACTTTAGGCTTTTACGCCCAGTACAAGTTCAATAAAAGTTTTACCATTTTTACTGATCTTCAAAACCTGACCGATCAGCAATATTTTGTAACGAGAGGTTTTACGACCAAAGGATTTAATGGAAATGGGGGAGTGAAAGTGAGGTTGTAAAAAGAGAAATAATTTATAATTTAAATAAGCCGGAACAGTGTTTTCGGCTTATTTATTATTTGAATTTTTGGTAATGTGGTCAAAAATAGTTGGTGATTTTGTGACTTTTAGTTGTTTATTGCGGTGTCAATCTGAAGAGGACGTAGGCTCTGCTGGAGAGCAACCTGCCAGAAATAAGATTGATGCTTATACGAAAAAAGAGGGTTAGACATTTTTGTTTAACCCTTACTTTTTTTGGTAAGCAATATGTCTAAAAAAAACTCATTTTCTGTTTGATAAATAGATGTACCATTTGATGAAATTGATTCTGTTTTTTAAACTCAATCCACGGTGTAAATCCAGGTGATTTTTAAGATGTCCAAAGTATCCTTCAATTCCATTAGTTGTGTGAGGTATTTTATTATTATTGAGATAATGAAACATGTTTGGCAGAGCTCTCTTGATGGAAAAATAAGAACGTCTTAATAGTTTATGTGTATACCAGTATCTACCAGTATTTTCATTGTATGTCTTTTCACCCAAGTAAGCTTTGTGGCGTTCATACCAGTTTGACTAATTCTTTTACCCACCACAGCTGATCATTATACGTTTTTATTTTTAACAGCATCAACACCAAAGATCGTAATTCAGCACCTGCCAAATGCCTTGGAAACCTTGTCAGCCAAAGCAAACACATTCTTTGAATGTGCACCAGGCAACGTTGAACTGTTACATCAGGAAGGGACGTCTTAATAGCTTTGAGAGCGCTTTTATGACCATCAGTTGTAATGCTTTCTATTTGCACTCCAAGCTTTATCAGGTTAGTCTAGATCTTCTTTAATTTCACTATAATGCTCTCCATCGGTTACTCGGATTAATTGCGTATAACCATCTACGTTATCCTGATAACAAACCACACAAAACTGGCTAAAATAAGTGGCATCTATTCTTAGGTTTACGTTGTTACGTTTGATAATTTTCACCTCTGGAGAACGTTGTAAATAAATAAGAAACAACCTTTGTAATGTTTTCTTTGAAAGATTACTATCACGACTGAGAGTAGCGAAAGTTTGCCGCTCTAAAACCCATTTCTTAAACCAGATAAAGCGATTTTGATACTTCGTTTCCGGAGCATTTCTGGTAAATAAAATACCGCAATTTTTACACTTGAATCTTTGTTTTCCTGATTGTTTTCCCCACTTAATAACATCCAAAAAGCCGCAGGCCCAACAACGTTTTTTTTTGATTTTTCATAGAGCAAAAAAAGTTTACTGAAACCGTTTTCAGTAAACTTCTCTCAAACCCTTTATAGCACTATCCTTGGCGAGGTTCTACCAACTATTTGTGACCATTATACCGAATTTTTAGAACCTCAAAAACAGGGAAAGATTGCAGAATGTAAAGGCAATTTCAGGGTACCTTTTTTTAATGTGGCCTCGCCAGGAATCGAACCTGGATCTGGAGCTTCGGAAACTCTTATACTATCCATTGTACTACGAGGCCCTGTTTTATTTTCCGATTGCTGCAATGTTACTTCCAAATATTTTAACAGCAATGGCAAGCAATATTACACCGAAAAATTTTCTTACAACCAATAAACCGCTTGGTCCGAGGGCGCGTTCAATCCATTTCAAGGATTTCAGGACCGCAAATATAACTATGCAATTGATTAATATGCCTGCCAAAATATTTATGTCATGGTAGTTGGCTTTCAATGACATGATCGTTGTCAGTGTTCCTGAACCTGCAATTAAGGGAAAGGCAATCGGCACTACGCTTCCGCTCTTAGGGTTGTTGTCGGGCTTAAAGAACTCAATACCGAGAATCATCTCAAGACCAATGATGAAAATTACAATACTGCCGGCAACTGCAAAGGATTGGATATCCAGCCCCAGAAGATTTAAAAACGGATTTCCCAAAAATAAAAAAAGAATCATGAACGCTCCTGATGCAATGGTTGCAGGCGTTGATCTGATATGGCCGCCCATCTTATCTTTCAGGGAAATTAATATAGGAATGGAACCTAAAATATCTATGACTGCGAAAAGGGTGAACGTTACTGTGATAATTTCATCAAGGCCTATATTCCCTAAGTGAGGCATATTAAATTTTTTTTGCAAAAATAAGGCAGAAATGCTGCCAGAAAATATCACTCGTGTATCTAAAAATTGTTTGTTGCTTTTTACCTCAGCACTTTTCATCAATTTATTCCATTACTAAAGTATTTTGCGGCCTCACAGTTCCTCAGCCATTCGGCAAAAGCATTTTCCTTGAAAAAAAAGTCCGTTTGCTGAAAAAAACTGATTGAGACAGATTCAGTTTATTCTTGCGAATGTTTATTCTTGCTCTCGCCACGACCGCTGCATTTGTCTTTCTATTTAAGACCAACTCTATTCTCAACAAATCTTAAAAAAAAATCCGTTTGCTGAAAACATTCCGGCATCTTTCATCGTGGCCGGTCACATCATTCCTTAAAACCCCTCTTCCTCAAAACATTTTCTTCAAAAAAAGTTCGTTTGCTGTAAAAAATTGCAAACACAGCAGTGATCGGAGGTCAGTCGTTGGTCACCGCTCGTATCCTCCAGATTTCAGTATTTTTTTATAATTATTTACAGTTTCGTGAGCGTTGCAGTATATTTTAAAGGATGGCTAAGATCCAGCACGATTTTATAATTGCCTGTTGATGGAATGGAAATATTATCACCACCATAACTTAATGAATTGAGGCTTCCACCCAGGTTTGAATTATTGTTGGGAAAGCCGTTCAGATTCCATTCACCCGTTACCCGGAATTTCAACAGGTTAGCAGTCAAGGGCACCGAATTAATCACCCAAACTTTATTGACTGCATCATAAGTCATCGGCGTATCGTTATTCCAGCCCCCGGGCGTTCCATCGCCAATTATAGACCAGGTAACCGGAATGGCCGACCAGGTTAGGGAAACAGGATTGGCCTTCACATAATAATAATTAGCGCCATCAGGCCAGGTCAGATCCGGACCCGAAGCATCTAAAACGCCTGCACCGCCACCATAACCGGTATGATTCCAATCGGGTGCATTAGTAAACTTAAATTTATACGTTCCTCCTGCAGGCACATTCACATATCCTTCAAAATCGTTGAGGTTCGGAACGGTGGCTCCAACCTGGGGTGCCACATCAGGACTCCAGTTTTGATAATCGCCTGGCAACCACAAATACAAAAAAGGAAGATAAGGCGTCACTGTAATTTTGATCACATTGGAAAGTACTGAAGGGGTAGCATTTCCGGTTTGGAAAGCAGCTACCCTGAATTCGATCTCTGTTGGTTTTCCTGCTGTCGCTCCCGCAAGAAGTACAATGGTATTCAGATCGCCGATACTTAAGTCTTTTTTCAAACCACCGTTAACATTTATCTCCTGTGGCTTTGCAAATTTCCCTCCGACAGTATCCAGTTGAAGGCGATATTCAAAATTGTAGTTGCCATATTGCGTTGCATTCCAGTTAAAAATCACCGCACTGTTTCCCGCATTATTGATCAATAAGGTGAGTGGATTGAGAGACGAGGCTGACATGGCCAACGGAACAATATAAGGGGTTGCTTTAACCGTAATAACATTGGACGTGTACGCTTCATTATTATTTCCATAAGAAGAGGTGACCCTGACATCAACGCTTGAAGAAACACCAGATAGAACCCCAATTTGAGCAAGGATATCATTGAATTGTTTTCCCTTTAACGTTGTGTCCATAACGCCGGTGATGACCAGTTTATAAGCACCTGAAAAATTTCTGCCTGTAGAATCAATTTCGAGTACATATTTGTAAAGAGAGGGATCCTGCGCATATTTGGGATTCGTCCACGAAAAAGAGATCACGTTCTTTGCAGAGTCGGCCACAGCGGTGGTAACCATATTCGTTGAAACGCTAAGCACCACTGCTTTTCCATTCGGTGAGAAAGGCACTTCAGCGAGTTTTTTACAGGCCGAAAAGGCAGTAATAAACCCGATAGCCAACAAGATTTTAGATAAATATTTCATGTTCGTTATTTTAGCTGATGGTTGATAGAATTACTGCTTCGTCACCGTATATTTTCCTGTTTTGAAATTTAATTCAATTTTATAAGTGCCGGAAGCGGTAGGACCGTAAAAATTATCGCCCCAATCATAGCCGAAATCTCCGCCACTTCTTAATCCGCTTATGTCATTGTTCCCCCTTGTTATAGCGTATTTATGGTCCCAGGAACCGTTTTGTGGAATTACCAGGAATTCCTGTCCGCCAATGAGAGGCAGGGTAATTTCATAGGTGGTGGAACTTGTTTTCGTAAACTTTTGCTCCGGAACTGCCACCGGATTTTTCCAATCCGGGTCGGTTACGCCCCCAATTAAAAATAAATCGCCGCTCAGCGGTAGTGGAACAACAACATCAAGATAAGGTGTAACTGCAAACTTGATGACATTAGAATACAAGGGAACGCTCTCATTGGTTAAACTGGCTTTTAATCTCACTTCTATGTTATGCGAAATGTTTTCCAGCAAACCCATTTTTGCCAAATAGCTGTTCAACTCCCCTACTGTTAAAATGGTGCTTAAATCGCGGGCAACAGATTTTTCCTGGCGGCCACGGCTTGAAAAATTAGCTCCGGAAGTATCAATTTGAAGCGTATAAGTAACGTCGAGGGAATTAACTCCTGTGCTGAACTCATAATTGGGATTGGTCCATTGAAAAGTAACCGCTTTTGAGTTTTTGTTCCCAATGGATAAAGGGATGTTTCCGCTAACAGAGGAGGCTAGTACGGGCGCGGTTCCGCCTTTAAAAATCACACGATTATCCTCTTTTTTACAGGACCAAAGGCAGGCAACAAAGAAGATGGCAATAAAGGTTTTAATTATATTTTTCATGTAAAGATTTTTATAGCTTTTTTTATTTTTCCAACAGCTACAGACTCAACAATTATTTTAATCAGTAACCCTTGTTTTGTATTAAATTGGGATTGGCGCTCCGGTCGGTAGAAGGGATGGGAAATAATTTTAAATGGTCCGACACAGGGGTTCCATTTTGAACACCGCCTTTCCACGCCCATAAATAAGCGCCGCTGGTAAACTGCCCAAAGCGAATCAGATCCGTTCTTCTGAATCCTTCCCAAAAAAGCTCTCTTCCTCTTTCATTAATAAGATAGGGCAGGCTAAGGTGTGCATAGGAGCCGGCCCCGGGATCATTTGGCCTTGCCCTTTGGCTTAATTTGTTCAGGTAAGAAAGCGCGGTTGCGTTATCGCCGCCGGTTCCACCTCTCACTACGGATTCAGCATAGATCAGGTAGATTTCTGCCAGCCGGAAAACAGGGAAATCAATATCTGAAAAAATATTAGCAGGATCCTTGTGGGGCGCTGCAGACCCATCGCGGGTGAGGTTCCTGAATTTTGTCGAGGAATACCCATCGGTACTCACATCAAGAAGCTGGGTCATATTCAGGTTTTGTCCGCTGGTATAAAATTGTCCGCGAATGTCCTGGTCGTCGAAGAGGCCAACAAATTGTTGCGTTACACGAATGCAATTCCAGCTTCCGTTGCTTCCGGAAATATTATTAGGAACGCCGGCAGGGCCATGAACCAGAAAAGTAGTTCCTCCATAATTTTGAGTATATGTTCCATCATAGCGTATCACAAATATGAATTCATCTGTGTTTAAGTGGTTGTCTGCAAGCATCAGTTCCGTATAGTTATCATGCAGTTTATAACCCGCGCTAATTATTTTGTTGGAATAAGTTATCGCCTCGGTATATTTTGGAACGCCGGTATAAACTTCCGCGTTCAGATACATCCGCGCCAGCAAAGCCCAGGCAGCGGCCTTGTCTGCCCGGCCATATTCATTGGTTTTTGGTGCAGGAAGATCTGCCTCAATCGCTTTTAGCTCGCTTTCGATATAAGTGAAGAGGTCTTTGCGCTGAATTTGTTTGGGAATCCCTGATCCAATTGCATCATTTTCGGTGACAAAAGGCGGATTGCCAAACAAATCCATTAAGACCCAATATTGATATGCCCTGAGAAAACGGGCTTCCGCCTTATAAATCCGTATCGTGTCCCCAGAGGCGCCAGAAAATCCACGCGCGTTTATTTTGGCATCTGAAGATTGGCGGATGAAATCATTGCACAAGGTGATCTGGAAAAAAGAACGATAATATAAACCTGCTACGGTTTGGTTTATAGAAGACCAGGTCATTTGATGAATTCCAATGGGATCAGTATTACTGTGAAAGGTCCAGCCTGCCTCGTCGGTTGTTAAACATTGCAAATACCAGAACTGGCGTAAAAAATCTGAGTTGCCTTCGTCGGAAATGATCGCTGAAGGAATATCGCCACTACCTGCCGGTCCTGTATTTCCGGTTAAGGCCATAGCTCCATAAACTTTTGCCAGTGATTGCTTATATCCAAGGGCGGTACTATATACTTTATCCGCCGTTATATCATTTGTAGGCGCCAGATCGAGTTTTTTCGTACAACTGAAAACTACCGCCGAAACCAGGATCGATGCAAGAATTTTGGTAAAATGATTTTGTGTCATAATATTTTTCATTTTAGAATTAATTAAAAATCAAAATTCAACCCCAATGAAAATATTCTTGGGCGGGGATAAAAATTGTTATCAACCCCATTTCCTATTTCCGGATCCAGACCACTGTATTTTGTAATCGTAAAAACATTCTGAACACTTAAGTTTGCTCTCAAAACTGCTTTTTGATTAAGGATTTTCCCAAAGTCATATCCAATATTGATATTGTCCATTTTAAGGAATGAAGCGTTTTCAAGATAATAGTCACTCAGGAGCTGCTGATCGGTGTTTCCTTTAAATTGTGTGGCCAGATAATTTACTGAAGCATTGCCGGTTACCTGCGATCCCAGAATTTGGTTTAGGCGGCCAATTTTACTGTACACATTATTATACACATAATTGTCAATGCTGGCGCGGATCACAAAACCCGCGTTCCATTTCCTATAAGAAAAATTCGTGTTGAACCCCATAAACACTACAGGATCTGCACTTTTGCCTTTATACTTGTCATTCTCATTGATAATCCCATCCAGATTTAGATCTGCAAACAATCCTTCCACAGGATTTCCTTTTGAATCATAGACCTGGTGATAAAAATAAAAAGTGTTTTTGCTGCTTCCCACAGCATTCAAAAAAGCGAATCCCTGAACGCCTTCAATGTTTGTTCCCGGCACTCCAATATAATTAGGGTCATTGGGGATTACCGTCAAATTTGTGATCGTGTTTTTATTATATGTCAGGTTGAAACCGACATCCCAGGACATGTCTGATGTTCTGACAGGCTGTGTATGTAGGGTAAACTCTACACCTTTGTTTTCCATATCTCCGACATTTGCCAAAACGTAGGCGGAGAAATTGGTTCCCGCCGGTTGCGGCACACTATTCAAAAGATCGCTTGTTTTCTTTACATAAAAATCTACGCTTCCAGAAATCCTGTTATTTAAAAACCCGTAATCTAAACCGATATTAGTTGTTGCGGTTTGCTCCCATTTCCTGTTGGCATAAAAACCACCGGGACGGAACATTTTGTAATAGGTGTCACCAAAATAATAAGCGGCCGTAGCGGAACTCATTGCATAATAGGAGAGATAATCATAATTACCAATGCCATCCTGCTGACCTGTAACCCCATAACCTAAACGCAGTTTTAAATCAGAAACAATTGCGCTGTTTTTAAGAAAAGCTTCGTCTCTTATTTTCCACGCAAAAGCAACCGATGGGAATAACCCCCATCTGTTCGAAGGAGAAAAACGCGAAGAGCCGTCCCGGCGAAGCGTTGCCGTCAACAAATATTTATCATTATAGTAGTAATTAGCACGGCCAAAATAGGAAAGCAATGTGTGTTCTGGCTTGTCGAATTGATTGGTTGGATCCGAATTGGGAACTTTTTCGCCTCTGGCGTTATAGCTTGCATAGTGAAAATTCGTAGTCAAATAATTATTATAGGAATAACCGGCTAAAACGTCCAAACGGCTTTTAATCGGTCTAAAATCATTCGTATAATTAAGGTAGAATTCTGCGACCGTGTTTTGCTTGGTTTGCTTATAATGATTTTTCTCCCCCTTGGTAGCGAATTCCAATGAAGAGCTGTCAGAAACGAATATCGTTCCTGTTCCTTTTGAAACATCATAACCCAGATTCAGGTTGGCATGAAGCGCGGGCAAAAAAGGAAATGTATAATCGAATTGCACATTGCCGATACTCCTTTGCGCATTGCTGTTATCATGACGATCATACAATTGCGCGAGCGGATTTCTCGAAGCGAGATTATTCGGCATTCCATCTCCATCAAGCCACTCAAAATAACCTCCATATCTCTTGTTATTAGAATATACACTCTGGGTTGGGTCAAAAGAAACTGCCGCGCCGATAGCTCCCTGGTTGGCGAACCTGAATTTTTCCTGGCTAGCCTTTAGATTGATATCAACTTTTAAATGATTATTAAAAAGTGTAGGATTGAGAACCAAAGCGGCGGATGTTTTCTGAAGATTGTCTGTTTTTAGAATGCCGTCCTGGTTCAGGTACCCCACGGAAATGCGGTAGGGAAAGTTTTTTATTCCGCCGGAAATGCTAATATTATTATTTGTCGCAAAAGCTTTCTGATATATCGCATCCTGCCAGTTTGTATTAGCGCTTCCAAGCATCGCCTTTTGGGCGGCTGTTCCGTTCGAATTTACAATATCGCGAACCTGAGCTGCACTTAAAACGTCAACTGTTTTTGTTATGGAAGAAATGGAATTTACCGTGCTAAAATTGACTTTCAAAGCGCCGCCTTTTCCTTTTTTAGTGGTGATGATGATCACTCCGTTAGCAGCCCTGGTACCATAAATTGCGGATGCAGACGCATCTTTTAAAACCGTGAATGTTTCAATATCATTTGAGTTTATGAAACTGAGCGGATTGTTTCCACCGGAGATTCCATCGTTGTCCAAAGGAACCCCGTCTATAACTATGAGCGGGTCATTGCTTGCCAGAAGCGAGGAGCCGCCCCTGATCCTGATAGTGCTTCCCTGGCCCGGCTGACCTCCATTTGAAATAATGGAAACTCCCGCCACTTTTCCGGCAATTAATTGTTCAGGAGTGGTGATAACCCCTTTCTGGAAATCTTTTGCCGAAACCTGCGAAACAGATCCTGTCAGGTCTTTCTTTTCTGTTTTCCCATATCCGATCACAACTACCTCATTGAGATTTTCGGCTGATATATCTAAAGAAACATTGAGAGTGGTTTGGTTGCCTACAGCAACTTCGCGTCGCATATAACTTGCTGAAGTAAAAACCAGCGTAGCATTGGGCGGGGCAATAATGGAAAAGTTACCCGCGGCATCTGTTTGAACCGCGTTATTAGTTCCTTTCACTACAACAGTTACGCCCTGCAAACCGTGGCCGCCTTTGGAATCTGTTACATGTCCCGTGATCTTGCTTTGCGCTTCGGCAACAAATGCCGCGAGGATAAAAAATAGCGAAACAGCAACGTGTTTCGATATTTCAAACAGGCTTCTTCTCATAAGCAAAAGTTGTTTTAAGATTTTAGATGAGTTCTTTATTAAGAGGCTGTTATAAATAATGTGTATTTCTTACACAAAATAAATGAAATATTTGATTTCCGGCTCCATTTTGTAACTTTTTTTTAACAAGATGTTTCAGGCATCAAAATGGTATTCGATTACAAGCCATCATTTTGTCTAAATTTGTTAGCCGACAGCAAACACATTTTTTCTGGATATTTTTTTTGTTGGATTGCTGCTGCCCAGTTTCTTTATAAAAAAATTTATCCGAAAAAATGGAAATACAGGGGCTTCAACTCTTATGACTTTCATAAATCGCTGAAATAATTATTTTTGTTTCCTCTTCATCTATGAAAAAAACGATGCAATAGGGAAAGTTTTTTACTCCCGCTTCGCGGAAGAATTTGTATTTGTTCCTGTAATGAAAGGGATTCATGCAAACGGCTTCAATTTTTTGTCGTACCTGGTCGGAAAATTTTTCGCCAGAAATATCACTTATCTCCACGTATTTCATGACTGCCTGCTTGAACTCCTCAAAGGAGGCCGGCTCAAACATATAGGTATAGATCATCTGGCTGTTCATGATTTCAATAGTTGCTTTATTTCTTCATCGCATTCCTCCGAAGTCATCATTTTTCCGCCGTTTTTATAATACTCATACCTGCCATCGAGCACCGCCTTGAAATCATCAGAATAACCGCGAGCCATTTTTTGCTGGTAAATCAAATAAACAGCTTCAATCTTCCGGTCATCAATGGTATCAATAAGCCGGTGCAGCTTTTTGCGGATCTCTGATGCTTCCATTTTTTGCAATATTTGATGGATCAAATTTACAATTTATTTAAAAATCAATCCCCGACCACGTTTTCTTCTTCTTTTCGTATTTTTCGTAATCAAATTTGTAGAGCTTTCCCGGACGGTGTGGCACGTTTTGTTCATCTTCTCCGGTGTCCACCAAAAAATCCATAGAAAAAAATTTCTTCCTGAAATTCCTTCTGTCAAGTTTAATATTCAATATGGCTTCATAAAGATTCTGAAGATCGCGAAGAGAGAATTTTGCGGGCAGCAAACTGAACGCCAGCGGATGCTCCTGCACGCGTTTTTGGAGCCAGGCATAGCAGGTTTCAAAAATCCTCTGATGGTCAAAAGCCAGTTCGGTAACGGTTTGCACTTCGTGCCAGTGAATTTCATTGTCCAGAATTTTCAACCGGTGATTCTGAATATTTATCAGCGAGCAGTAGGTGGTGGTAACGACTCTTCCGGCAGGATGGCGGCCTACGTCCCCAAAAGTGTGAACTTGTTCCAGATAGACATCGCTTAAGCCTGTGCGCTGTTTCAAAACTCTGTATGCGGCGGCGTCCAGATCCTCCTCAGGCTTCACCAAATCTCCCAGAAGCGTCCATTGGTCCTTGTATTTTTTGAGATCTGAACGGATGAGCAAAACCTTTAGTTTGTTTTCATCGAATCCGAAGATCACACAATCAACTGAAAGCGCGACTTTATTGATACTTTCAACCTCTGTCTTGAGACCTTTCAGGGTCTTTGTATTTTTATTTGCCGATTCTGATTTATTTCTTGCCATTGATTTTTTATTACAGCCTTTGATTTTGCCTTATTACATTTGACTCTAATCGTCGATTTTTTCTTTTCACGATTACAGCCTTACGAACTTCAAACTCCTTGTTTCGCTGGAGGAGAACAGGGAAAGATAGTAGGTTCCTTTTGCAAATTTCGATGCTTCAGGAATGGTAAAGGAATTTTTTCCCGGCGTTACAGAAATACTTTGCTTCGCTAATTCCCTTCCGCTTAAATCGGTTATGATTATTATGGCCTGGTCTTTAAATATTGATTCAATATTTAATTTCAATTCACCAAAATAGGGATTGGGACTGATGCTTACCTGCCAGGAGTTTACGGAACTTTTAATTTTGACAATACCACTATAGCTAAAGCGGCCATCTTTATCGACGCTCTTTAAACGGTAGTATTCCACAGGATTATTGTTTTGATCCTTGTCGGTAAAATGGTAAACACTTTCTCCAACGGCATTAATTTTTGCAACGAACTTAAAATCCTGCCCAGTGGTGCTTTTCTCAACCTGGTAAAAACTAAGGTTTTCTTCCTGCGCAACCTGCCATTGTAATAAATTACCAGCAGTGGTTTTTTTACCCGTAAAATTCAAGATCGTTACCGGCAAAACCGCGTCAACACTGGTAAAGACATGATACTCGCCTGGCTGCAAAGTGAATGACTGGGAACTTCCTGTCGCCATGATCGTTGTGCCGTTTAAATAGTCGTACCATATCCCTGCTGACGGAAAGCTGACAGATCCGGTTTGTGTAACGACATCAAAATTTCCGATGACAACCACTTTATCGAGTTTTATCCATTTGAAATTTCCGCTGAGCGATTGCTGGGAAGAATTGGAAATAAAAAGGTCTTTAAAGGAAGGATTGAACCGCAGTTTTATTAAAGCGCTGTAAACATCATACAGTTTTCTCCTTCTGCTTTGTTGAAAATAATCCCAGCGAATTGGCTTGGGGCTTGTCCTGCAATCGTTTTTAATGCTTCCATCCACGCAATAATTTATTGAAAAATCATAGCCTAATTCTCCAAATTGCCAGATCATTTTAGGCCCTGGAAGAGTCAGGAAAAAGGCCGCTGCGAGCTCCTGCCGTTGCAAAGCGGTAGCCGCATCTTTAATATCATAACCGCCTGACGCATTTCCGTAATTCATATTTTTAAACATGAGTCTTTCTTCATCATGGCTTTCCATATAGGTAACCAGATACGGATTCGTCCATCCACGCTGGCTGGCTAATCCCCAATTGAAATTCCAATCGGTTGAAAAGCCCATCGAGGCCTGGCTATAATTATAATTGGAATTTCCCCAAAGCATCATTCCATAGTCAGACAAAACCTGCTCTTCTGAATTATCAGCGAAATGCTCAAGAATGCAATAGGAAGAAGGAGATTTTACTTGCATGGTATCATAATACCTTTTCCAGATGTCGATGCGGCTTTGGTCATAATTGCCCCATTCGCCTACATTGCAATTGCCGCCATTATCATCGCACGTTTTCGTTTGCGTAAACCCTTTTGAAAGATCAAAACGAAAACCATCGATCTTATAGTTTTGAAGCCAATGAGCGATTACCCTGCTCACAAAATAGCGTGTTACTAGGCTCTCATGATTCATGTCAAAACCTACATTATAGGCATGTTTTGCAACGGGATTAAACCAGGGATTATCGGCTGAAGGCTTGTTGCCGGCCGCATCCCAATACAACTGGACGAATGGAGAAGTACCAAAAGAATGATTTAACGCGACATCCATTATGACGGCGATTCCGTTTTTGTGGCAAACATCTATGAACTCTTTTAATGTGTTTTCCGGGCCATAATATTTATCTGGAGCAAAATAAAAATTCGGATTATATCCCCAACTGTTGTTTCCTTCAAACTCGTTAAAGGGCATGATCTCTATGGCATTGATCCCAAGATTTTTTAGATAATTCAAAGTATCTCTTAAAGTGTTCCAGTTGTGATTTGCCACAAAATCCCTTACCAATAGTTCATAGATCACGAGGCTTCTTTTGTCGGGTCTTGAAAAATTATCCACCTGCCAGTTATAAGCCGGTTTCGCGGTTTGAAGAATGCTCGCGATCCCTGTTGTGAATCCGGAAGGATAGGGTTTCAAGCCCGGATAAGTTGAAGTGCTTATTCCCGGATCCGAATTAGGATCAAGAACTTTTTCCGCATAAGGCTCGGCAATTTTCAGAGAGCCGTTCACCAGATACTGAAAAGCATATTCTTTTCCGGGAATCAGATCGGTGAGGGTAAGCCACCAATAGTTTCCATCTGGAGTTTTATTCATTTGGAAGGCATTTTGTTCTGCCCAATTGCTTCCCGGAAATTCTCCTATCACACAAACCCGTCCTTTGCCTGGCGCATAAAGAACGAGAGTAGCTGAAGAATTATTGGGGTCATAATTAATTCCATCCCGGACACCGGTGGGTAAAGCAGCTATATTGACCGCACCGGTAACAAAGAAATTAAAAATATCCGCCGAAACGCTTGTTCCGTCGCTTGCTTCGGCCTTAATTTGCTGGTTACCGCCAGTGATGAATGTTGGCGTCGCTGAAATAGTTGTAGCACCGGTAGCGGTTTGGATTTCCGTGCCGTTTACAAACAATTTGAGATTAGCGGCATTGTTACTTATCGCCGTTACCGGCAAATTGTCACCAACGGTTTTTGTGATCGTTTCTGCAACAGGCAAATAAGTGGGTTGAAAAAAAGGATCGACGATCCTGATGGCCGTAGCACTTGTGTAAACAGGCAGATACATGTCACTGCCATCGGCATTGGCTTGTTTAAAACTTCCGTTCCCGCTGCGGAACAGGATGGCGATTTTTTTTATGGCCTCACCATTTGGCACACCAAAATAACTTTTTAAAGAACCCGAAATCGTGAAAGACCATTTGTTGTTGCCGAGCGAAACGGCCTTTGCCGATGGATCAGTATTTCCCCAGGTAGTTTTTACATATTTCCAATTTCCGGCACCCGAACTTTGGTCGGTAATTACACCAATATGAACATAGACATCGGCAGGATTGTAGTTCATAAGTCCTCTATTCCCTTTAGATGCGTCAACCGTAATGGTGATAGCTGTGCTTTCGGTTGGAAAATCAGGACTCCAGGACAATAATTGCGAAAAACCGTGGAAAGAAAACAGGAGAATAAAAAGAGAGAGTAACGTTTTTTTCATGTTTTGTTTTTTATTGTTTTTGCAAAGCGTGTTGTAGAATTTTCATCAAAAACGTCTCTTGCTACCATTCGGGAACTCCATTCATTGTGTAAAATACACACATTATTTAAATAAACATTTTTTTTACTGCGCAAAATGATTGGCAGGAATTTGCAGTAATGAGGCAGAGGCTGGTTGCTGAAGAAACGAAGAGCTTGCACTATTCTGCTGAGTAAAGGATCGGCAGATGAGGAGCTGCCGGATGTGGTCAAGTATCCTTTTCCGCAGTTATACCTTTTGACCTTAAAAATAGTGGCGCGGAAAAGATACTGACCGACAGCCGGAACTATCGCTCAGTAAAGGATCCGCTGCTGATAGCCCCAAATGGTTTTTCTTCTTTTCCCCTTCGGGTAAAAAAATAAATGTTGAAAAAAAGTCCGTTTGCTGTTGGAAGTTTTGTGATTTTTTTTTCTGGATAAATATTGATACGATTTTTCAGGCTTCGTAAAGGGGCCGGACAATGAAGAAAAATATCTTTGAAAAAAGTGCGTTTGCCACCTCGGATTTCGAAGAAATAAATGTTGAAAAAAAGTGCGTTTGCTGTTTGAAGTTTTGTGATTTTTTTTCCTGCGGATTAATATGACGTTAGCGGCAATCGTTTTTCTGATGCACGCATTTTTTGGCAAAAGACTAAAGCTTTTTTTAGTAGTTTTAATTTTTCAAATTTGCAGATGCACACAACGATTTCAACCCGCGATTTACAAAACCTGACGAACGATCTTTTGAAAACAAACGGAACCGTGGATGAGTTGCGCCAGGTATTGCGTTTTCATGAATACCGGTATTATGTATTAAACGATCCGTTGATCACGGATGCTGAATATGATATTCTTTATAAAAAGCTTGAGGCGCTCGAAAAAGAAAACCCGGATTTGATAACCCCTGATTCACCGACGCAGCGGGTGGGCAGCAGCCTTAATAAGGAATTTGTAACGGTTCCTCATTTGGTGCCAATGCTAAGCCTCGAGAACAGCTATAATCCACAAGATTTGATTGACTGGGATAACCGGTTGAAAGGCCTGGTGGATCATCAGAAAACCCATTTTAGTGTTGAGCCTAAATTCGATGGAGCAAGCATTTCACTCATCTATGAAAATGATATGCTTTTTCGGGGAGCGACGCGCGGGGATGGAACTGCCGGCGACGATATTACCACCAACATCAAACAAATTGGCTCAATCCCTTTGTCGGCTAAATTTTCGGATTATGGAATAGAACGAATCGAAATTCGGGGGGAGGTTTTGCTCACTAAAGATAATTTCAGAAAATTCAATGAATCGCTTGCTGAAGAAGGAATCGGGCCGCTGGCCAATCCAAGAAACGCAGCCGCCGGATCACTACGCATGAAGGATCCCGGCGCAGTTAGGAAACGAAAACTTGAAGCGATTTTATATCATGCCAGTTACATTAAATTGAACGAAAAGGGATTAAAGGACCCCCCTTCATTCCTGAATACGCATTCCGGCACCTTGCAACTTTTATCGCTGCTGGGATTTAAGACTCCCGCAGCACAGCAGGTTGTTTTCAACAACATTCTTGATGTGGTTGATTATTGTGTAAGTTTTGAAACAAAAAGGGATGCCTTACCGTATGAGATTGACGGCATGGTGGTAAAGGTTGATGAGATTGAATTGCAGCATCAATCCGGAAGCACGACTCACCACCCGAGGTGGGCAATCGCCTATAAATTTAAAGCACGGCAAGCCACTTCAAAATTAATAAATGTAGAATTCCAGGTTGGCAGAACGGGCTCTATAACGCCGGTTGCGAAAATTGAACCGGCACCCATCGGCGGCGTTATCGTCACTTCTGTTTCCCTTTTCAATGAAGGAGTTATTGAAGAAAAAGATTTGCGTTTAGGCGATACTGTTATAGTGGAGCGGGCGGGCGATGTTATCCCCTACATTGTAAAGCCGCTGGAGGAATTAAGGACAGGGAAAGAACGCAAAATTGTTTTTCCAACCTGCTGTCCGGCATGCGGGGATCCTCTTGTGAAGCCCGCGGGAGAAGCAGTTTGGAGATGTGTAAACATCAATTGTCCGGCACAGGTAGTTGAGCGGATCATGCATTTCGCAAGCAAGGACGCGATGGACATTAAAACTTTTGGCGAGGCGAACGTAAGGCGGTTTTACGGGAACATCATCACCGATATTCCTTCTATCTACTCCATGGATTTTGAAAAAGTGGCGCAGCTGGAAGGCTTCCGACAAAAGTCAGTTGACAATCTTCGCAACGCGATTGAAAACTCGAAAAAACAAGGCTTAAATCGTTTGATTTTCGGTTTGGGAATTCGATATGTAGGTGAAACGACTGCAAAAATTCTGGCAAAAAATGTGGATGTGATTTTTGATCTTAAAAACTTTTCTGTGGAGCAACTGATGCAGATGAAAGACATTGGCAACAAGGTAGCCGAGAGCATCCATGCTTTTTTTCATAATGAAGACAACATCAAAATGCTGGAACAACTGGCAGCAAAAGGAATAAATATTAAAGGTGATAAAACCGAGCCCATTACCGGAAAACTAAAGGATCTCACGTTTCTGTTTACCGGCACTTTACCAACGCTCAAAAGAAGCGCCGCAGAAAAAATGGCTGAGGAAAATGGCGGAAAATTACTTTCTTCTGTGAGCGCAAATCTTGATTATTTGGTCGCGGGCGAATCGGCAGGAAGCAAGCTTGAGAAGGCAAAAAAAATAAAATCGATCAAAATAATTAATGAAGAAGATTTTTTGAATCTTATCCAAAGTTAGTTTTGTAACTTCATTTCAAACCTTTGCTATGATCAAAAAAATTAACGGAGAAACCTGGAAACCGCTCCGCTTTAATGGATGGAAACTCATGCGAAATCATTATGCCATTTCTTCCCATGGCCGCGCCGCAAGCTTTAAGGAAGATGTTTTGAAGGACGGAAAGCTGCTTGCGGGATCACTTACTGCAGGCTACAAAACTTTAAATCTTCACATAGAAGGAAACAATGGCACTCTTTACCTTCACAGGGAAGTGGCGCAGCTTTTCAACAAAAAAAAGTCTTCAAAAGAGAAATTTGTTATTCATGTCAATCACGACAAATCAGACAACACTGCAAAAAACCTGAAATGGGTTTCCCGCGAGGAGGCACTGGCCCATCAGCAAAATAGTCCGGGCAGGGTTGCCTATAAAAAAGTGCAGCAAAGCAGAACGAGAGGTTTAAAACTTAACGTATCCCAGGTGAAATCTATAAAAACGATTCTCGATAATCCCAGGCGCAAACTGACTCACAAGCAAATCGCTGAAAAATATCACGTAAGCCCGATGACCATCTACCGGATTAAAAGCGGGGAGAGCTGGGCAAGAGTATAATCCGAAAATTCACTCATTTATCACATAATTTCATAATGGTTGCTGCTTCTACCCTTTCTTTTCTTCAATCCCTTAAAAAGAATAACAACAAAGCGTGGTTCGAGAAAAACCGGGAAAAATATGTTGCTGCCAGAAACGATTTCGAAAATCTGACCGGCGAGCTTTTAAAGCGCCTTTCTGCATTTGATCCGGATATGAAAACGCTTTCTGTTAAAGATTGCGTGTTCCGGATCAACCGCGACATCCGGTTTTCAAAAGACAAAACGCCTTATAAAACGAGCTTAAGCGCGTCTTTCGTAAAGGGTGGGAAAAAATCTGTTAACGCAGGTTACTATTTTCAAATTAGCCCGGACGGCAATAGTTTCGCGGGAGGCGGCCTTTGGATGCCGGGACCCCAGGAATTGAAAAAGCTTCGCCAGGAAATAGATTATTGTTATCCGGAATTTAAAAAAATCCTGCTTTCCCCGGCATTCAAAAAAAATTACGGGGATTTGGAGCGGGAAAAGCAGCAGATGCTGGTAAATGTTCCGAAGGGATATGAAAAAGATAATCCTGCGGCTGATTATTTAAAATTAAAAAGCTTTGTGGCCAGCAAATATTTTTCCGACAGTGATTTGGTTTTGCCTGGTTTTGCCACTGAAATTTCAGCCGCTTTTAAAGGACTTTTTCCCTTGGTAAAATTCATAAACCGGTCTTTTGAATAAGGGTAAAATAAAAGCAGAAGCCAATAAAACAAAACTTTAAAAAATATGGGTTTGCTGGCGCGCTTCACAGCCTTCCTGAAGGATGTTATCAATAAAAAAGGTGCTCATCAAATGGGCACCTTATTTTAACACTTTTTGCTTTAGCATTACCTGTTCTCACGGCTGGAACTTTCACCGCTTTTGTGGCCTTCAGAACGGCCTTTTTCATTGCTTTTAGAACCACGGGATTTTTCGTCTTCTCCTTTTCGGGAAGAGTCGTGTCCATGTTCTTTTTTTGTACTAGGCATGATCTTAAGATTTAGGTTAACAACACAATATTGTGATGTATAGTAAGGTTATAAAAAATTATGCCAGAAGAATATGGTTTTAAAACAGTCGTTAGGAGAAGTCAATTGTAGAATTAATTTCTCCTGTCTTTGAAATGTGGCGCAGCATCTACAAAAGAAAAGAATCGGTGTTGATCGCGAAGAAGAGCTGTGGCAGATGCCGGCAAAGTGGTTAGCGGATGCCGGACGGTTGGGGAGTTTCCGGAATTTTGGAAATGTCGCTAATTTTATCTTCTAAAAAATAAAAATGACTTATCAATATAAGAGCTTCATTCCGGTGATTCATCCATCCGCGTTCGTTCATCCGCAGGCGGCAATAACCGGCCATGTAATTATCGGAAAAAACGTATATATCGGCCCGGGAGCCGCGCTGCGAGGGGATTTTGGAAAAATAATAGTTGAAGACGGATGCAACATCCAGGAAAATTGCACCATCCACATGTTTCCGGGAGTGACCGTTCTTTTAAAAGAAAATGCTCACATTGGACATGGCGCCATCATTCATGGAGCGACCATTGGGAAAAACTGCCTTATCGGAATGAACGCCGTTATCATGGACAATGTAGATTTAGGAGATGAGTGCATTGTGGGCGCTTTGAGCTTCATTAAAGCGGATCAAAAAATTCCGTCCCGAAGCCTATTGGTAGGAAATCCCGCAAAAATCATCAAACCGGTTACAGACGAAATGATCGATTGGAAATCGGAAGGAACCCGGGTTTACCAGCGGCTTGCAGTGGAAATGCAGAGGGAATGGCGACCTTGCGAACCGTTAAGGGAACCAATGGAAAATGAGTCCTCCCTTGCGGGGAATTATAAAACCTGGAACGAGACAAAAACGGACCAATAAGCAAAGATTTTACGTTGATAATTTTCGAATCCTGATAACAAATCCGATTCCTAATAAAAGTTTGCGACCTTTACCGCGATGGAGAAAACAAATTTTATAGACCTGATTAAAGTCTTTTGCAGAAGCGGACACGGAGGAGCGGGCAGCCGCCATTTCTTAAGAAACAAGCTTACCGCCTTCGGCGGACCGGATGGGGGCGATGGCGGAAGAGGCGCCCATATTATTCTGAAAGGCAATAAAAACTTGTGGACATTGCTGCATTTACGCTATTACAAGAATATTTTAGCAGAAAATGGAGAAAATGGAAGCAAGAACAATTGCACCGGCCGTGATGGAAAAGATATTATTATTGAAGTGCCATTAGGTACAATTGCTACGATTGAGGAAAGCGGAAAATCCGTTGAAATTCTCGAAGATGGGGAAGAAAAGATCCTTTTAAAAGGTGGAAGAGGCGGTTTAGGCAATTCGCATTTCGCCACGCCAACGAATCAGGCTCCCGAACACGCTCAGCCTGGCGAACCTGGAGAGGAAACCTTCGTGTCATTGGAATTAAAGGTTCTTGCTGATGTAGGATTGGTTGGGTTTCCCAATGCCGGAAAATCGACCTTACTTTCTGTAATTACCGCTGCCAAGCCGAAAATTGCCAATTACGCTTTTACCACTTTAACACCCCAGCTCGGCATGGTGGAATACCGCGATCACAAAAGCTTTTGCATAGCCGATCTTCCTGGAATTATCGAAGGCGCCGCAGAAGGAAAGGGATTGGGACACCGGTTTTTAAGGCATATTGAACGAAATCCCGTCTTGCTTTTTGTGATTCCCGCCGACAGTAATGATCATTTTCAAGAATTTCAAGTTCTACAAAATGAATTAAAAGAATACAATCCCGAATTATTGGATAAAAAGTTCATTATAGCGATCAGCAAAAGCGACATGCTGGATGAGGAATTAAGAGAAGCGGTGGAAAAAGAATTGCCTGAAAAAATTCCCCATGTTTTCATATCCTCTTTGACCAATAAAGGACTTACACAGTTAAAGGACATGTTGTGGAATGAGTTAAATTAAATAAAGCTGTTATCACCCATCTTTGACATAAATCTTCTAAGCCTCATTCCATTTAATCAACGAGCAGGCTATCAGCAAACTTTTTAGAAATAATGGTTTTGGCACCTTTCCCTATCTGGACAGACATGGATCCATCAAAATCAATTTTATCAAGCACTTTTATTTTCGTTCCAATTCCAATTGCCAGTTTTTCCAAATATTGAAGGAACACAGAAGAGGTGTCCTTTACTGCGGCCACACGGCAAGTTTTGCCAATCTCAATTTCTGTCAACAAAATTTTAAAAGTTTTGGGCATAACTCCGTTAGACTTCGGAATAGGATCGCCATGAGGATCGTAATCTGGATATCCGAGGAATTTATCCAGCCTGTCAGCTAGTTCAGGGTGCTTTATGTGTTCCAATTGTTCGGCTATTTCATGCACCACATCCCAGGAATAGTTTAGCTTCTCCAAAAGAAAGGCTTCCCAAAGCCGATGGTTTCTGATAATCGATATTGCCGCTTTGCCTCCCTTATCTGTTAATTTCGCGCCCTTTATTTTATCATAGGTAATTAATTTTTTTTGAGACAGTTTTTTTATCATGTCTATCACTGACGCCGCGTTAACCTTTACTTCTTCCGCAATTAAAGTTGGTGTGATCTTGATATTCCCATTTTGAGAAAGGGCGTAAATAGCTTTTAAATAATTCTCTTCTGTCAGCGAATGCATCGTTTTTCTAATTTTTTTTAAAGATAGCAAATCTCTCAATTAATTTAAATTAGGCTAGTCTAACTATTTTTATATTAGTTGTTTAATAAAATCATTAGGTTTGTCAAAAATTTTGGAATGTTTTATAAAATAATTTTAGCCGCTTTGATTTTCGTCACTATTGATGCCCGGGGACAAAACATTAAAGGCGTTGTAAAAGATGCTGAAACAAAAGAGCCGGTTTCATTTTGCAACCTATTGCTGCCCGGCAGCACCACCGGTACAATTGCAGATGTTCACGGCCAGTTTGATTTGCCTGTCCAACGAAAGGATAGCAACTTGCTACTTGTGATTAGTTCTTCAGGATACAAAACGGATACAGTTTGGATAACAACCGAAATTAAAAATGGACATGTCTTCTATCTGCAATCCACTCAAAATATTTTAGGTGAAATCGTTGTAACAGCCAGTGCTTCGCGAACAACACTGCTAAAGGAAAATCCGATTTCAATAACCAGTGTTTCGGCTAAAAAAATCGATCAAACGATTGAAAGCAATGTCATTGACATGCTGGTGAAGAATGTTGGTGGATTAAATGCCGTTAAGACCGGCCCCAATATTTCAAAGCCTTTTATCAGAGGATTGGGTTACAACCGCGTTCTCACTTTATTTGATGGCGTCCGGCAGGAAGGGCAGCAATGGGGCGATGAGCACGGCATTGAAGTGGACGCTTACAATTTAGAAAAGGCGGAAGTGATAAAAGGGCCTGCCAGCCTCATGTATGGATCAGATGCACTCGCAGGTGTCGTGAGCTTATTTCCAATCACGCCAAAAGATAAAGACGGGGTTATCAGGGGCAAAATCATAAGCGAATATCAAAGCAACAATGGCTTAACGGGCACTGGAATGAATCTAAACTTCAGCAACGAACATTGGCTGTTTGCATTGCGGGGGTCCTTCCGTTTAGCAAAGAATTATAAGAATAAGATCGATGGACGGATTTATAACACCGGCTTTCAGGAAAAAAATTTATCGGTGCTGGCAGGATTCTCTTCTTCAAAAGGGGATACGCGTTTCAATCTTACATTGTATGATAACCTGCAAGAAATTCCGGATGGAAGCCGCGATTCTTTGTCAAGAAAATTTACCAGGCAAATTGAGGAAGGCGATTTAGATAATATAAAACTAAGACCCATAGTTTCTGATTTGGAACTAAATTCATACGCCATAGGTCCCTTGCATCAGCATATACAGCATTACCGGGCCTATATGAATAACCGATACCAATTGGGGAATGGTGAAATAGAGGCTGTGACAGCTTTCCAACAAAATATAA
The DNA here is from genome assembly GCA_963696835.1 of uncultured Chitinophagaceae bacterium. Classification (GTDB taxonomy): domain Bacteria; phylum Bacteroidota; class Bacteroidia; order Chitinophagales; family Chitinophagaceae; genus Ginsengibacter. The sequence continues at coordinate 224,088 of CAVOLS010000005.1, forward strand.
GAATGGAATTCAATCATCCCGGTTTGCCTTCACAACCGGGGTTATTCATGAGATTGAATACAATGAATTATAACCTCAAATATCTTTTTCGAAAATGGAAAAAAGTAGAAACATCGATTGGAGTAAATGGGATGTTGCAAAATAACAAAAGCAAAAACGCAACCGATTTTCCTATACCAGATTACTCCTTGTTTGACATAGGCGCTTATGCTTTTGCAAAATGGAAAAATAAAAACTTAACCATTAGTGGGGGCCTGCGTCATGATGCGAGATTCTTGCAGGGGAGCAATTTTTACATAAACACAAATCCCCTAAATGGTTTTGACCAGCAAGCGATATTCCCCGACACGGCAAATGCCCATTTGCAATTTCCGTCAATTGAAAAAACTTTCAAAGGCAGTTCCTTTAGCCTGGGTGGCACTTACCAGTTTTCCAAAAAAATCTACCTAAAAGCCAATATCGCCAGGGGTTACAGAAGTCCCGGCATAACAGAATTGGCCTCGAATGGACTGGATCCCGGCGCACATATTATTTACCTGGGAAACAGAAGCTTTATTCCGGAATTCAGTTTTCAGAAGGATGTTGAAGTCTCAGGCATTTTTAAAAATTTTTCAACCGGCGTTAGTTTTTTCCATAACACCATTCAAAATTATATTTATCTAATTCTGAAAACGGATATTGAAGGAAAAGCAATTGTTGACGGGCAGGGCAATAAAACGCTTCAATATGAACAATCCTCTGCAGAATTATACGGAATGGAACTATCATTAAACATTCATCCTGAAAATTCAAGCGGATTTGCTTTTAATAATAGTTTCGCAATTGTGCATGGATTTAATAAAAAAAAGGAGTTTAAAAACAAGCGTACAGAGGGAGAATACCTTCCGTTGATTCCTCCGGCAAAAATAATCAGCACGATCAGCCAGAAATTTAATCTTGTCTCCAAAACATTTTCTGCTCTTACTGCTAAGGCGGAAGTAGAATACAGCGCCACCCAAAAACGGTTTTTAGAATTATACAGTACCGAGACGCAAACATCTGGCTATGCCTTGTTTAACATATCGGCAGGCATCCAAATGAATTATTTAAAAAAACAAGCGTTGCAAATTCAAATTCAAGCGAGCAATGTATTCGATGCGGCTTATCAATCCCATTTAAGTCGCTTAAAATATTTGGAGCACTATGAGGAAAGCCCCAATTCACGATATGGCATCCTTAACATGGGAAGAAATTTTTGCGTGAAATTGATTGCGCCTTTTTAATTTGCATGAGTTTCAAATGGCTTTTTCATTTCAACGACGGAAGCGCTTTTCAATCAATTTGCCAAATTCTATAATCATAAAAATGAGCCGCAAAATCCTGTTTTTCATCAATCCCATCTCTGGAACAAAAAGCAAGCTGCATTTAGAAGAAGCAATCATTGAAAAATGCGGCAAAAAAAACGTTGCGTTCGAAATTCTGTTTACTTCCGTCGAAGGCGACTATTTTTTTTTAAAGGAAAAAATAGAAAAGAACTTCATAACGGATGTGGTGATATGTGGCGGTGATGGTAGCATAAGCCCTATCATTTCTGCCTTGCTGAACATCGATGTAAATGTGGGAATCATCCCGTTAGGTTCGGGAAACGGGCTTGCAAAAACAGCAAAAATTCCAAAATCACTGGACAAGGCATTTGATATTATTTTTGATGGAACCCCCAGGTTTGTTGACGCTTTTTTGATCAATAAAAGGCTGGCGTGCCACGTTAGCGGAATAGGTTTTGACGCGCTTGTAGCACATGAATTTTCTAAACAAAAGACCCGCGGCCTTTCTTCTTACACCAAGCAGGCTTTGAAACACTTTTTCAGCGCAAAACCTTACCCCTTCCTCATTGAAGCGCAAAATAGTGTTTTCCCGGTTGAAGCTTTCCTGATCTCCATTGCCAACAGCAACCAGTTTGGCAACAACTTTAAAATCGCTCCCCAGGCAAGCCTTTGCGATGCGCTGCTTGATGTGGTTATCGTCAAAAAAAATAACAAACTTAGCGTTGCCCTTGCTTTTGCAATGCAGTTATTATCCGGAAAAACTAAAGAGTTGAGTGAGAAAAATTTTCAAAAGAGCGGCATTCTTTATTTTCAGGCGGCGACCATAAAAATCATAAATAAAGGTTTGGCCCCATTCCATATTGACGGCGATCCGGCTGAAACTTCGGAAGAATTTTTAATAGAAATTATTCCTTCCGCCTACCGGCTCCTTCAGCCTTGATTTTTAAAAGTTGCATAACCTGCCCGAAAGCTTCCACGTTGTTTTGCCGATGCAGCGATGAATTCACTTCTTTCTTTTCCCTTGCTGTCAAATGGAAATTTAGGGTGGCGCCGCTTTCTTGCTTTTCAGGAATATACATGAAGGCTACGCGATGCAGGCCACTATCCAAAACATTTTTGGCATAAGAGATCTCATCGTCCTGAAAGTAGTCCTGGAGCCGGAACCAGTTAGATTGCAGCATGGTGAAAGGTTTTGTAATAATTTCAGAAATGTCGCCATTTGAATGAGTTTCATCCCAGCCGCCTTTTTGCCTCGAACGAACCTGGATGATTAATACGCCGCCGGTATTCTTGTTGATCCAATCTTTAAAAAAATGGATGAACCGAAGGGAGGTTTCCTGCCCGCTGTTGTCCCTTAAACCAGCGTCCATAACATCTATCACCGGATTGGACGGAAGCCATACGCTGGGCAAAAGATAAGGATAGGTGGCGTTCATCCGAAGGGCCGTAAGCATCCTGAGGTTCATGGGATTTTCATTTTTGAACAATGCAGCGAAGTCAATAGCGTCCGGACCGGCCATCCTCGAAGCGCTGTCCCTGAATTCATCCTGCATTAGGAAACTCAGGGGCTGGGTGCAAACCATCATTTTTTTCAGATCTCTTGTGACTGCTGAATTAAGGATCATCAAAGGGATTTCGGCATGGCCTTCGGCGTCTTTGTAAAAGCCAATGCTTTTATCCAAAAGAGAATGGGTATTCCTGTTTAGCTTTTGCTCGAAAGCATAGCCACGATCCTTGATGTAGCGGTAATTACCAAACGTAAATTTTTGCGAGGGCGAAATAAGATCACGCGCGATCATTGCAGAAAAAACAGGATTCAATAAATCTTCGGAAATGTCATCGAGGTATTCGGGGCTTTGCAAGTCTATATTTTCACCTTTTGATTTTAACCGCGAAAGCTCACGGAAATAAGCGGCGGCAAGCATCCCTCCTGATGCGCCGCTGATCAGCATGGTTTTGTCCATGATCTTCCCGTTGGTTATGCTATCCAGTTCCTGCAAAACATTCATGGCAAAACTGGCGCTCCTCACGCCGCCGCCACTGAAATTCAGAAACACCATGATAGGCTTTTCTTCCTTTTGCTTTTGCTTCCAGCGATCCAGGATCCGGATCATATTATTCTTGTCAGCTTCAATCTTATCAGCGGCATTCAATGATTCAAGATTCTGCAAACTATAGCCGGGCCTGGTCTTATTCTGATAATCGAGACCGTAGGCCTTGTTGCGCGGATCAATAATGTCATGTTGGTAAAGGACATTCAGGATGCTGAAAAGAAAGATCATAAAAATCAAGCTCCAGCTTCCGAGAAAATAAGAAAGCGCCCCGATTACAGCGACCATGACTGCGAATAGAATCAGGATACTTGCGGCTGCCGGAACCTGGAAAACCCGGTGATCGAGAAAGAAAGCGATGAAGATCATGAAAATAAAAGCCAGCAGCACAGTAATCATCGCCGCGAAATGATGGCGCTTGAAAATCACGTCCAGGAAAGTCTGGCTATAGTGGTTCACAGGCCTTGCTTTTCGAAATCTAAAATGAGTATTCAGGTAAAATCCTATTGGCAGGCCAAAATCATTTTGGGAACCAGCTTCTTCTGGCTTGCCGGAAATTTTATTTTCATCGAAATCAGCAAACCCTGGCTTAAAGGTTCTTACTATGCGCCGGTCGGCAGTAAAAAAATACAGGAAAGAAAAAAGGACCAGCAAGAAAAATCCGCCGAGGAAACCTCCCGCCAAAAGCAGGAAAGCACTCAGGGGAATGAGTTCCCTGCTCATGTCATAATGCATCGCCTCAAGAAAATAAACGATGAGGAAAGCAACGGGAATTATGGCGTTATTGATGCAGTATTTTAAAAAAGGTTTTGAGCCGGTGGCAAGAAACCGAAAACGGATGCTATGTAAAATGAACGTGGTTATGTTCCAGCTCATTATGAAAATAGCAGCAGCGATTCCGGTTATGGCTGCTCCCGCAGGGTTCACATTTCCAAGATATTCAGGGGCAAGAAACAAACCATTGGCGCCAAAAACGTTCATGAAATTTCCGGTGACGGTTAAAAAAAGGATCAGCCAGAAAATCAATAAAACCTGCGATTTGCGGAAATGAAGCAGCAATAATTGAATAGGAAATGAATAATAAAAATTTCGGATAAAATTTTTCATAAGGCTTTATTCCCTGCATTATTTTTTTAAAAATAGCGCTTTTTCACGTCTGATGACCTGATGATGAACAGCATCAGGACCACGGACATGAGAAACAGCATGGCAACCAGTTGATGGGCAACGCCAAACCATGCCAGGTTATTGCCAAAAGGCGACATGGTTACGGTTAAAATGCCAAGAACAACCTGAAGCAGCACAAGAAGGACCGGAAGGAATTTCATTTTTTTGAACAGCGGGCTTCCCACTGTTTTCCTTGCTTTCAACCACCATATGAATACAAAAATCAACAGCCCATAAGCCAGTCCCCGGTGAATGAATTGGATCATGATCTTGTTGTCGAGGAAATTTTTCCATTTCGGCGATAACTGGTTCATAGCGGCAGGAAACCATTCACCATTTATTGTTGGCCATGTTGGAGCGGCGGTTGCAGCGTGCAATCCGGCCATAAAAGCACCATAGATCAATTGAAAAAAGAGTACGAAAAAAATCAGAAGGGTGATTTTTCTCAAAGGCCTGTTAATGATCCTCATTCCCGAGGGGATTGATATGCTGAGCGCAAACCATAAGGTATAGCAAAGAAGCAGAAGTGCCGCCATGAAATGCGTTGCGAGCTGAACGTGACCGACAAACATTTTTTCTGGCACCAGTCCGCTTTTCACCATGATCCACCCAATCGCGCCCTGTACAATTCCCAGCAAGAATAAAATAATGAAAGGAATGATCATGTCTGGCTTAAACTGCTTTTTAATGAGAAAATAAAAGAATCCTACCAAAAAAACAATCCCCATTAGCCTTGCCCAGGTTCGATGGAACCATTCCCAGAAAAAGATGAATTTGAAATCACCTAAAGAAAAATCAGCGTGGATGTAGCGGAACTGATCTGTCCCTTTATATTTATCAAACTCTATTTGCCATTGAGCATTGTTTAACGGCGGAAGCGCACCCGTTATTGGGTTCCATTCCGTTATGCTTAAGCCGGATTCGGTAAGCCGGGTGATACCGCCTAGCAGAATTTGGACCATCAGCATGACAACCCCGAGATAAAGCCATTTTGCTACATTTTTATTGGATCTGTTTATTTCAATTTCCGGCATTCTTAATATGTTTTGATTCTTTTTTCTTAAAGGAGTTAGTTATCTGTGCAGGCAAAGTTAAACCCCGAAGCCGATACACGACCACAACCCATTATTTTAAAAATTCATGTTGACAAATTGATCGGCGGAATTTAAAAGGCTGTTTTACTTTTGACGAAAATAATCGAATTGCTGCTTCCTTTCTATCATAATAAATTTATTGAAGCCGGGGTTGACGAAGCCGGCCGCGGATGTTATGCGGGTCCTGTTTTTGCTGCCGCCGTTATTTTGCCAAAAGAATTCTATCACCCATTACTCAATGATTCCAAACAGCTTACGAAAGAGCAGCGCGAATTGCTGAGACCTCTTATTGAAAAAGAATCTATCGCTTACGGAGTTTCCAGCGTGAGCAATGAAGAGATTGACCGCATCAATATCCTTCAGGCTTCTTTCAAAGCGATGCATCTTGCATTAAATAAACTGGATATTAAACCTGAAATATTATTGATTGACGGCAACCGGTTCAAGCCTTATAAAAAAATTCCACATCATTGTATAGTGAAGGGAGATGGAATCTATGCTTCCATCGCCGCGGCAAGTGTGCTGGCAAAGACCTACAGGGACGCCTACATGCAAAACCTGCACAGGAAGCACAAAATGTATTGCTGGCATACCAACAAAGGATATGGAACCGCTGAGCACCGCGCTGCCATTGACACCCATGGACTTTGCCGCTATCACAGGAAGAGTTTCAATATTTATACAATGCGTTTGGACACCGGAGTAGAAGCGGAGGCGCAAAGTGAAATGCAATAAAAGCTTCAAAAAAGTACGTTTGCCAGAGCGAATTTTTTTCAGGCAAACGAACTTTTTTCCCGTTTTTTTCTTTTTGCCCTATCGATATTATGCCCTCCATTCGCCAAGCCCCTGGCGCGTAACAGTCCAATCAGAGGTTGTGCAATCGACGATCGTAGATGGAATGATACCTCCGGGGCCACCATCAATTACAAAATCCACCATCTTCCCGAAGGTTTCATAGATTGTTTCCGGATGAGTATATTCTTCAACCATTTCTCCGGGTAAAGAAGCGCTCAAAATAGGGTTTCCCATGGCTTCGAGAATGGCTTGACAAATTAGATTGTCAGGAACGCGCAGGCCGATGGTTTCTTTTTTGCTTTTCAGGATTTTAGGAACTTGCTTGCTCGCAGGCAAAATGAAAGTGAAGGGCCCGGGCAAATTGTTTTTAAGGATTCTATATAAGGGAGTGTCAATGCTTTTCGTATAGTCACTCAGATGGCTCAGATCCCGGCAAATAAAAGAAAGTTGTGCTTTTTTGGGATCAACATTTTTAATCTGGCAAATGCGTTCAATCGCTTTGGGATGGTGGATGTCACAACCCAGGCCATAGATGGTATCGGTAGGATAAATGATAATTCCACCATCTTTTAAACATTCTACTACCTGGTTGATAAGACGTTGCTGAGGATTCTGAGGATGAATTGATAAAAGCATATTTTTCTGGATTTAGGTATTGTAAAGATAATTGTTTTGCATATTGATGCCAGTTGCACGGATTTATCAATGTTCTTTCAGCTTTGTCCTGTTGTTTTTCCTGCAATGCTGCGGACAAAAATTTCGTTTTAACCTTTGGGTTGACGGCGGTTTAACTCTTTCGCTTACATTTGCACCGTTTTAAAATTCGCAAAACACCATGGCAATTATTACTCTAGGCACAATGGCTTTCGACGCCATTGAAACTCCCTTTGGAAAAACGGATAAAATCGTTGGTGGCTCGGCCACTTATGTAGCTTACTCGGCCAGTCATTTAACCGGCCCTATCCAGCAAATCTCAATTGTTGGAAATGATTTTCCTCTGGAAGAAATGAACGAGCTGAAAAGCCGCAATGTTCAGTTAGATGGAGTTGAAATAGTTCCTGACCAAAAATCTTTTTTCTGGAGTGGAAAATATCACATGGATATGAACACGCGCGACACATTGATCACTGACCTGAATGTTTTGGCGAATTTTAAACCAAACGTTCCTGAGGAATATCAGAATTCAGAATTTTTAATGCTCGGCAATTTAATGCCGTCCTTGCAGATGAGCGTAATCCAGCAATTGCGGACAAGGCCTAAGCTGATTGTTTTAGACACGATGAATTTCTGGATGGAAACTGCGTTCGACGATTTGAAAAAAGTGCTGGGAATGGTTGACGTGCTGATGATCAATGATAGTGAGGCAAGGCAGTTGAGCGGAGAATTCTCTTTGGTAAAATCAGCAAAAAAGATTCTGCAGATGGGTCCAAAGTTCCTCATTATAAAAAAAGGGGAACATGGCGCCTTGCTGTTTCATGAAGATCATGTTTTCTTTGCGCCCGCTTTACCGCTTGAAGAAGTTTTTGATCCGACTGGTGCCGGTGATTCTTTCGCTGGTGGATTTATTGGCCATTTGGCAAAAACAAAGGATATTAGTTTTGAAAACATGAAAACCGGCATCATCGTAGGTTCGGCTCTCGCAAGTTTTTGTGTTGAAAAATTTGGCCCTCAAAGATTAAAGGAAATTACAAAACAGGATCTCGATTCCAGGCTTGCAGAATTTGTGCAGCTCGTAAATTTTGACATTGACCTGGTTTAACCGGTTTAAACCGTCCCAATGATTGAAATTATTATTCTTATTTTTATTACCCGCGAAATAGGACGCCTTGCGTTTAGCAAGGGCCTGAATCCCGCGAAATGGAAATTTTTTACTGTTATAGCCTGGATCGTCACAGAGTTTTTCGGCATCATAGGCGGGTTCATGATCTTTGGGAAAGATAACCTGATATCTGTCGCCCTGATCGGCTTCGCTTTCGCGATAACAAGCTACTTTTTTATTAAAGCGCACCTAAATAAGTTGCCCGATCATGATTTGGATGACGAGATTCATCACCTTGGCAGATAAAACTATTCAGGAAAAAAAAGCTTGTCTCTGTAATTTTAAAAAATGAACAGAAACTATCTTCCAGATTACTTTATAACTTTTTAAATCATTTTTTATGTCAGCATTAGTGAATGAATTCAATGAATATCGCGAAAAGATGAACGAGGTTATTTTAAGCAAAAATAATCTTGTAATGAAACGCCTCTGGAACCTGGATACCAACACCTATGAAGAAGGCGCTCTTGATAAAAAGACTAAGGAAATGCTCGGTCTCGTTGCCAGCATGGTATTGCGTTGTGATGATTGCATTAAATATCATTTGGGGAAATCATTTGAACTTGGAATAACGACTGAACAGATGTATGAAATTTTCGCAGTTGCCAATATTGTGGGAGGAACAATTGTTATTCCTCATACAAGACGCGCTGCTGAATATTGGGAAGAATTGTCCAAATAAAAATTGAACTATTGTGGCAAGTGGCCGGCAATTATTACAAAGACACTTTTGAATTGATAAAATTCCGCATTTCAATAATGGATTACATTTCCTCTAACATAGTTATGTAGTACCTTTGAAGGCATAATTTTTTAAGATGAGTGAAACTGCAATCGCCCCCACAACCCTAACTGCCAAAGACTTTACGACCGATCAGGAAGTTCGCTGGTGTCCGGGATGTGGCGATTATTCAATATTGGCACAGGTACAAAAAGTGATGCCCACCCTTGGCATTCCAAGGGAAAACTTCGTTATCATTTCCGGAATCGGATGCAGTAGCCGTTTTCCCTATTACATGAATACTTATGGAATGCACAGCATTCATGGACGTGCGACAGCGATTGCGAGCGGTTTAAAGGCAAGCCGGCCGGAATTGAGTATTTGGATTGTTACTGGCGACGGGGATTGCCTGAGCATCGGCGGAAACCATACGATCCATTTATTGCGTCGCAATTTCGATGTAAATCTTCTTCTATTCAATAACGAAATTTACGGATTAACCAAAGGGCAATATTCGCCGACAAGCGAACAGCAAAAGATCACCAAAAGCACGCCATTGGGAAGTATCGATCACCCCTTCAATCCTTCTGCATTAGCGTTGGGCGCAGACGCCTCTTTTGTTGCAAGAACCATGGACAGGGATCCTAAACATTTGCAAGCAATGCTTTTAAGATCTCACGGACACAAAGGATCTTCTTTCCTTGAAATCTATCAAAACTGCAATATTTTTAACGACGGCGCTTTTGAAATCTTCACTGAAAAAAAATCAAAGCCTGAGGAAGCGCTTTTCCTTGAACAGGGGCAGCCGCTGATTTTTGGTGCTCAAAAAAATAAAGGGATTAAATTAGATGGCTTAAGGCCGGTTGTGGTTCAATTGAATGAAAACGTTTCAGCGGATGATTTATGGATTCACGATGAAAAGGATTTTTACAAAGCGCAAATCCTTACCCGGCTTTTTGATGATCCAAAAATGGAGCATCATTTTCCACGGCCTTTCGGAGTGTTTTTTGAAACAGAACGACCCTGCTATGAAGATTTGATGGCTATGCAAATAGAGGAGACCTTGTCAAGAGGAAAAGGTGATTTGGATAAATTGCTCAGGGGAAAAGAAGTCTGGACAATAAGCGAATAATCAGTTTTTATTGTTCAGAAAAACAAAAGGCTTGAGGTTTTTCTGGCTTATCGTTTTATGAACAAGCTTCCTGTCAGAAAAAATCTTATACTTGTTGATATTGATTACTTCATGTGCGACAACAAGATTGTCAATCTTTTCAACGTAAAACAGTAATTGGTGAAGGAGTTCTACTTCATGTTCGATTGCCTGTGGGCTAGATTCTTCTTTGAACAACACCAAGAGATCCCGGTTAAATTTGTCCATGTTAAAAGTGGTTTTTAATAGCCAATCATGCCCGATTTACTAGGACAGCCGCAGTTTCCTTTTTTTGAAGCGGAGCAGCCCGAAGCAAATGTTGCTACGGTAACTAATAAAATAAGCAGGATTTTGCTAAAGGTTTTCATTAATAAATATTGATTTTTTGGATTATTTTCGGATCAAATGATCTTTTTTTCAAAATGCCATGTGATCGATTAAAATTCCAATACCAAATTAAACTATTTTCATTAATAATTATTGCATTCTTTTGAGCAACGGAAACAATTTTAACAAAGCCCTCCGGCAGCCACGGATTTTAATAGCACCGCTCGACTGGGGGCTTGGCCACGCAACCCGCTGTATTCCAATTATTAACGAACTTCTTAAACGCAATTGTGCTGTATATATTGCAGCCGAAGGACAAACATTTTCCCTTTTAAAAAATGAGTTTCCGGATATCGTATTTTTACGGCTGAAAGGATATGGAATTACCTACAGCCGGAAGCCAACATTTCTTCAATTTTCATTGTTGATGCAGTTGCCTAAAATACTGCTTTCAATAGTTCACGAAAGAAATTGGCTAAAAAAAACAGTAAGTCAATTTCAGCTCGATGCCGTTATTTCAGATAACCGATTTGGTATGCATTGCAAAGAGGTTCCGTGTATTTATATCACCCATCAGCTGTTTATTAAGACAGGCAACTCAGTAACGGAAAAGATCGCCCAAAAGATCCATGCTTATTTCATAAGGAAATATGCTCAATGCTGGGTTCCGGATTTCCCAGAACAAGGATTGGCGGGCAAGCTTTCCCATCCGAAAAAAATTCCTTCCAATGCTATTTACCTCGGTCCGTTGTCCCGGTTTGAGGAATTGCAAAACGTTGCAAAAGTGTATGACCTCCTAATTTCCATTTCCGGCCCGGAACCGCAACGCACAGTTTTTGAAAACATTGTTTTTGCTCAATTGGAAGATTTTACAGGAAAAGTCTTAGTGGTTAGAGGATTGCCTGGAGAAAAAAACAGGATGCCCGAAACCGCGACTCTAACCATCAAAAATCACCTTTCAGCGAAAGAACTGAACATCGCGTTTGAAGAAGCGGGCATGGTAATCTGCAGAAGCGGATATACAACCATCATGGATCTTATAAAACTGAAGAAAAAAGCGATTCTTGTCGCAACTCCCGGGCAAAGCGAACAGGAATATCTCGCCCAATATCTTCTGGAGAAAAAATATTTTTATTCTGTTGAACAAAACGCTTTTTCTCTAAAAGAAGCGTTGAAAGCTGCCTCCGGGTTTCCTTTTACTGCTTCAAGCCAATCGCTTGAGGAATATAAAAAAGTGGTGAACGAATTTGTGCGATCAATAAAAACAGGCAATTTTGCACCTCAATAATTTATTTTGACTTCTCAGACCAAAGCGCATCTGGGCCTGCTCGGCACCAATTTATTTTTTGCAATCAATTATACGGCTGTAAAATATTTTACCTCAAACCATTACGCAGGGCCTTTTGGAATTAATTTAATAAGAATTGGAGTTAGCCTGGCTTTGTTCTGGTGTTTGTTTTTATTCAGCAAGGAAAAGGTAAAAATCAGGAAAAAGGACATTCCCGCCTTTTTACTTTGCGCACTAACAGCCATCGCCCTAAACCAGATGCTATTCATAAAAGGACTTTCGTTCACCTTTCCGATTCACGCTTCCCTGCTCACGCTGATAACGCCGATCATGATCACGATCATTGCAGCGAGAATTTTACGTGAAAGGCTTACTATTCAGAAAACTCTCGGCTTGTTGCTTGGAGTTTCGGGAGCCGTTTTATTGATTGGTACCAGGGAAATAAGCGCTCCTGGCGACAATATCCTGCTTGGAGATATCCTGGTTATCCTCAGCGCCATGGCTTATACTTTCTATTTTATAATCGTAAAGCCCTTAATGGAAAAATATGAAGCTATACATGTTATGCGATGGGTTTTCACATTCGGATTTTTCATGATTTTGCCGCTTTCTGCCAGGGAGTTTTCAGAAATACCCTGGCATGTATTTGGATTAAAAGATTGGACGCTTTGGTTCCTGATAACCATTCCGGGCACTTTTCTTGCCTATATTTTCAATGTGTATGGAATCAAAACCCTTAGCGCTTCAACTGCCGGCGCTTATATCTATTCCCAACCGGTTTTTGCGGTAATTATCTCCATGATATTTTTAAAAGAGCATTTATCCTTCTTTAAAATCATGGCAGCCCTTTTAATTTTTGGCGGCGTTTATCTATCGAACAGGAAAACAAACTGATTAGATGGAAAGGGGTTTTCTTTTTCGCGACCCTCTTTTACTAACTTTACTCAAAAACCGCCATGCAATATCAGCTCCTTGGAAGTTCGGAATTAAAAATTAGCAGGATCGGCTTTGGCTGCATGTCGTTAAAGCCTGATCAAAAAGATTTTAATCAACTTATTGACGCGGCAATTGATCAGGGAATTAATTATTTAGACACCGCCGACCTTTATGATAAAGGCTTGAATGAAACCTTATTGGGAAGGGCTTTCAAGGGAAAAAGAGATAAGGTGATCATTGCTACAAAAGCAGGGAACCAATGGCGCGCAGATGGCAGTGGATGGGACTGGAATCCACGCAAAGAATATATTTTGAAATGCGCGGATGAAAGCTTGAAAAGATTGCAGATCGATTACATTGACCTTTATCAATCTCATGGCGGAACGATGGAAGATAATATTGACGAGACAATCGAAGCGTATGAAATACTGGTTCAACAAGGGAAGATCCGGTATTACGGGCTTTCCTCCATCCGGCCAAATGTGATAAGGGAATTTGTAAAAAAATCAAATATCGTTAGCGTAATGACCCAATATAGTTTATTGGACCGCCGCCCGGAAGAAAACACTTTGCAATTATTGCATGAAAATAATATCGGCGTTTTAGCAAGAGGCAGCGTTGCATCAGGGTTGCTTATTGATAAGCCCATAAAACCCTATTTGAATTATAGTGAAGCACAAGTTACCGCTGCAGCAAAAGCCATAAAATCCATTAGTTCCGATGAAAGAAATTCGGCTCAAACTGCCATTCAATTTGTTTTAAAAAATAAGGCAGTTACTGCTGCCGTTGTCGGAATAAGAACTTTGGAACAATTGAAAGAAGCTGTAGAAACAATGAATACTTCTTCGCTGACTGTTGAAGAAATGAAAATTCTGAAAGATGCGGTTCCGGTAAATTTTTATGAAGAACACAGATAGTTTTTTATTTTTTAAACCCAATCCTTTCCCGTTCATTCGATTTTCTCTGCCATGCTTTTTCATCCAATAAGTTCTCCATTGCATCATAAATTTGGTTGAGCTGGGTGTCATGTTCGCCTAAATGTTTTTTATCTGCTTAATGCAATTTTTTGGTGTCAAGAATGTCATGACAATTTGTGATGACATTTTACGGCAAACAAAGAAATAACGGAATTTAGTATTTAGCATCTTTCTGATGTTCAATAATAAATTGAATGATTTCATCCAAAGGAATTCCTGCGCGGTTGCAGGCATCCTGAATTTCTTCTCTTGAAACATTCGCGGCAAAATATTTTTCTTTCAGCCTTTTCTTTACGCCTTTCAGCTCCATTCCTTCGTAACCGGTAGGGCGCATCAGAGAATAGGCATGAATTAATCCTGATAATTCATCAAAAGCATACAGCATTTTATCCATTTTAGTTTCCGGTTCTACGCCAAAATGATTGGGTCCATGAGAAGCAATGGCGCGAATAATTTCTTGATCAATATTTCTTGTTTCCAGTTCTTCGATTATTTTTTTGCAATGCAATTCGGGCCATTGATCCCAATCGGCATCGTGGAGCAAACCTGCCATTTCCCATCGCCATTGATCCTCTTCAGTCATTTGCTCTTTTTCTGCAGACCAGCTTTTCATGAGATGCGCTACTTGCTTCATGTGCAGCTTTAATTTGTCGTTTAATACCCAGTTGTTCAATAATTCATTTGCTTCTTCTTTTGAAAGGACATTTCCTTTATTCGCGGGGTTTCCAAAAGTATTTCTGTTTAATAAAAGGCTCATTAGTTTGTAGTTTGAAAAGAAATAATAATTCTATAATGAAAACAGGCAATAACACACCTTTGCCGAATGTAAAGTATTATTTAATCCAAATGATTTTCCGGAAGCAAAAAAATTGGCTGTTTTCAATTTAGAAAAAAGATGTGCACAATTGAAAAAAAATCTCTCCTTTACTTCTCAAAATTCTTTTCTTTGCTCCAATGTCTTTATTCATCACTTCTCTCAACTCCGGCAGCAACGGAAACTGTTATTATATCGGGAACAACACCGAAGCGGTATTGGTTGATGCAGGAATTTCTTGCAGGGAAATTGAAAAGAGAATGAAACGGCTTGGTCTGCAAATAGAAAAAGTGAAGGCCGTTTTTGTTTCTCATGAACATTCGGACCATATTAAAGGCCTTCCCGTTCTGATAAAAAAATATCAGCTGCCGGTTTATATTACTTCTGAAACGCGGCTTCATGGGAGATTGCAATTTGGAGAGGAATTGACCAAAACGTTTATGGCTCACGAACCTGTTTCTATCGGCGATCTATCGGTTACGGCTTTTCCCAAATTCCACGATGCAAGTGATCCTTACAGTTTCACCATTTCAGGCAACAAAACTTGTGTTGGGGTTTTCACCGACATTGGCGTTCCATGCAACCATTTAAAAAATTATTTTCAGCAATGCCATGCGGCTTTTTTAGAAGCCAATTATGATGAAGAAATGCTGGAAAAAGGCGGTTATCCCCTTTATTTAAAAAACCGGATCCGGGGAGGAAAAGGCCATTTAAGCAATAGACAAGCGCTTGAACTCTTTGTCGCCCACAAACCATCGTTCATGAGCCATCTACTTTTGTCTCATTTATCAAAAAACAACAATTGTCCGAACCTTGTTCACCAGATATTTTCTGAACAGGCTGGTGACGTAAAAATTGTTGTCGCTTCGCGACATGAAGAAACAGAACTTTTTCACATTTCTTCAGAACAGAAAAATGAAATAGGGCTGGTTGCAGAAACTTTTGCAACACGTCAACTGGCTTTTGCCTTTGATTAAAAGAGTGGTTGTGCAATAAAAAAAATCCTTGAAAAAAGTCCGTTTGCTTTCAGTTATCTGATGGCCATTTAAGACCATAAATTCCTCTGCGTTTATAATTTTGCGCAAAAAAAAGCAGTGCTTCCATTTGGGCAATCACCACTATAAAATGGGTAAATATGGTAAAATAAAAGCTTGAAAAAAGTTCGTTTGCAGCTCAATGTTTTACAAACTTTTATTGATAGTAGCGGCTAATCATCAGGTAAACAACAACCCCTGAAACCGCCACATAAAACCAAATGGGCCAGGTAATCCGGGCGAGTTTTTTATGCCTTGCATAATTGCCCGTTAAGGCCCGATAAGCAGTGAATAAGATAAACGGAAGTATGATTCCTGCGAGAGGGATATGAGTGATTAAAATGGCATAATAAACATATCTCATCGAACCCGCGAGGCTTCTCTCTTCGGCACTCAAAATTCCATCATGGTTCAAATCGCCATATTTTGTATCGCCGGTGAGTAAATGATGGGACACATAAGAAATCAAAAAAAGAATGGAAAGCAGGATAGCCGTCATCATTAGCTTTTTATGAACCTGATATTTCTTTGCTTTGACAGCAGCGAGAGCTGCGACTAATAAAAGCGCAACAATGGAGTTGATGATTGCATTTGCAGTTGCAAAAACATGAGGATCAAAACCCGGATGAAGTTCCAGCCTGACTTTGGCCAGAAATGCAATACCGATGAAAATAATTATTGAGGCAGTCCATATGAGAACTTTGGCTGCAGGATCATTTTCTTTTAAAACAGGTTTAGGTAGTTTTTCCATTTCGGTCATCTTCGGTTGCGGTTTGTTTGCGGCGTCATTTCTTTATCAAACAAGCTTTTTAAAAACTCCCCAAAGGTGCGTTTTTGATTCTTTTCAAGCATTAGTAAGGGAATATCTCTTACAAGCCTGCTTTGAGCTACGGAATCCAAACCATTATACCATCCTCTTACAACCCGGTGCTTATCAAGCAGGAAAAAATTTTCGGTATGAACAAAGGCCGTATCGACGTTTACATCCGCGATGCTCGCTTTGATTTCTTTTAAAGCCATCTGGTAAATGCTGTCCCTGTTACCGGTCAGAAGCCACCAACTATCTGGGTTTACATTAAACTTTTCAGCCCAGTTGCGTAACTGCTGAACAGAATCATGTTTGGGATCGACGGTCACAGAAACAAACTGTACAATCGTGTCGCTATGAGGAAAAGAATTTTGAAGTTTTTTCATTGCCGTGGCAAGTTGTGGGCAAATAGTTGGGCAACGGGTGAAAAAGAAATTGAGCACAACAACTTTCCCTTTTAGATCATCAAAGGAAACATCTTGTCCAAGTTGATTAGTGAAATGCATGTTGCTTACACTGTGCCAGGCGGTATCGAAAGTAGTTTTGCCATTTTTTTCAACAACTTTTACGCTATCGTAAAAATATCTCCTGGGCATTTGAATATCCCTGTTGCTATAATAACTCACAAGCAAATAACCGGAGAATGGCAATAAAATGGCTATCATCAAAGCCAGCATCGCTTTTTTATTCATGTTCTCATTTTCTAAAAAGCAAAATTAGCCATTGCGAAGTGCAACAGCTAATCTTAAAATATATAATCTGAGTTGTTTAATCCAACTTTTTAATGCCGCTTTCTGCAGGAAGAGAAGAGGGGTTTGCCTGCTGCTCTATGTATTTTCTACTGCCAGCATCAGTGTTTCTTAGATTTTTGTAGGCATTTCCGTCCCAGATAAAGGCAATAATAAACCAGATGAATAAGGTTGCCGGTATGGCAATTGTCATGATCATTGTCCTGACTTCATCGCCAAGATGCATGAAAATAGAAATAATATAAAAGGCTTTTGCAATGGTGAGAATGCAAATCACCCCTTTTATTGCCAATACCAGGTGATAGCTCGGTTCAGGAGACATATCGAGGTAATAAATGGTGAGGCCTAAGGCCAATTCAATAACAGTGAGAATAAGCAGGATCCAAAAAGCTTTCCAGATTCTTTTCACATGCGCCGTATCGGCAGCGGTTACTACTATTGGTGAAGATTGAGCAGACATAATAAAAGTTACTTCTTTAAAAGATAAAACAAAAATATTTTAATCTAAATTTCTTAGATCAGGTAAAAACATAAGAACACAAATACCCAAACAAGATCTACAAAATGCCAGTAGAGCCCAGCTTTTTCCACCATTTCATAGTGGCCACGCTGTTGGAAATGCCCAAGTTTTGTTTTTATGAACATGATGCTATTAATAACAACTCCTGTAAAAACGTGAAAACCATGGAAACCGGTTATGCCAAAAAAGTATCCTCCAAAAGCCACTGGCCCGGGAGTACTTACCATTTCTCCATTAAACATCACTTCAGGCCCCCAGGGATTATGAGTCATAGTAGTGCCCCAATTTTGAATTGCGCCATCAACCAGAACTTTGTGAGTATGCGTGATAAGGTGAGTCCATTCCCATGCCTGGCATCCAAGGAAAGCCAAGCCCCCAAGAATGGTTAAGCCGAGCCATTTTTCAACCCCTTTACGGTTCATTTTATGGCCTTCATGAACGGCCAAAACCATAGTTACAGAGCTGAAAATGAGAATAAACGTCATAAGGCTCACAAAAGCCAAAGGAAGGTTAGCTTCCGTAAAAGGAAACTTATTAAAAACATAGTTGTGATCAACCCAGCTGTTCTGGCTGAAGCGGATAGACCCGTAAGAAATCAAAAATGCGCCAAAAGTGAAAGAATCGCTTACTAAAAAATACCACATCATAAGCTTGCCATAACTTACATTGAAGGGGCTTCTGCCTCCGGTCCACCTTTTTGTTTTCGTTTGCGTCAGTGCTGTTTCCATTAATTATTCGTTAAAGATTATTGCAAAAATAAAATTAAATCTAATTGATATGCTGATTAATTATTCCAGTTGTTTGTTTTCATTCCAGGTTGCTTTCCGGCAATCTGCTATCTTACCACTGTTAAAAACACTAATAAATATATCCAAAGTAAATCCACAAAATGCCAGTATGTATTCATCATGTCAATAGAAATAGAGTTGTAAGTTTTCTTCCTTGTCCTGTAAGATTTTACCAAAATAATTACAAGCGCCGTGATTCCACCCAAAACATGAACCGCATGCAAGGTGACGATCACGTAAAGAAAAGAGAAAGATACATTTCGTGTGATCGTAATTCCGTTTTTCCACATTTCAACAAAACCGAAATATTGCATAAAAACAAAAGCTATTCCGAGAAGTGCAGTAACGGCGAGCCATCTTTTATATTGATTCATCTGCCTGTTGAGATAAGCTTTCCTGCAGAGAATCATCGTTAAGCTACTTAATAGAATAATACCCGTTGAATACCAAAAAACCAAGGGAATGTTGTAAGTAAGCCAGTTGGCTTGATTGCGTTTTACGATATAAGCACTGCTTAATCCGGCAAACATCATTACCATGCTTCCCAGTGCCACCCATAGGGAAAATTTATTGGGGTGCAATCCTTTCTTTTGTTCATTCATCACAGCAATCATAATTAATATTTTCTTTAAGTTTACTTTTTTCGTTCTTCCTACACTTTATCAAACAACAAGGCGAGAAATACAATCATGAGATAAAAATAGGAACTAAACATTACTTTCCTTGCGGCGGCAGCATTCATTTTTATTACCAGCATTACACTCACATAGACCATCCAGAGATTGCAAACCAATAAGATCCAGAAGGCAATCATACCACTGATGTTAAAAAAATAGGGCAACATTCCAACAGGAACCATCAACATAGAATACATTACGGTTTGCATGGCCGTAAATTTCGTTGGCCCCTTTTCTGCCGGCAAAAGCTTGAACCCGGCATTAGAATAATCCTTATGCGCGATCCAGGCTATCGCCCAAAAATGAGGGAATTGCCAAAGAAATTGTATTGCGAAGAGGATATATCCCCCATAATTATAAAAAGTCGAAAAATGTCCGTTTGCTAACGTACCCTGAAACTCGGCCATAGGATTGATGTATCCGGTTGCGGCAACCCAACCGATAAGGCAAGGCAGCGCGCCTGGAAAAGCCCCAACCAAAACGGAAATAGAGTTTACTTTTTTTAAGGGTGTATAAATAAAGGCGTACAAAAACAAGCTGAACAAACCGATCATTGCGCTTTCGATATTGAACCAGGTCCACATGATAATCAACCCGGCCAGGCCTGTAACAATTGCGAAGATCCAGGCTTCCTGCACGCTCATTCTTCCGGCGGCAACAGGGCGGCTAGCGGTTCTCATCATCAAAGCGTCGGTGTCTTTTTCAACCGTTTGATTAATTGTGTTCGCAGAACCTGTTATCAACATTCCGGCAATGAACAGCATAAGAACGGAAGACAGATTGAAGGTTACGTTTGGAGCAAGCAGATAACAAACCACGCAACTAAATACAACCATGAAACTCAAAGTGAATTTGATTAAAATAAAATAATCTTTCACTTTGCTCGCCACCGTGTATGAGGTTGAATGGGTTGCAAAAGTTACTGTTTTGTCCATTTATGAAATTTGTTTTAAAAAAAGCCCTGAATGAACAGGGCTGATTCAGAAAAAGTGTTTTTCTTAAAAATAAGCCCTCTATTGATCCGCATGAGAACTTTCATTGGAACCAATGGGTTCTGTTTGCGGGATAAAATCTCTTCCGTCCTTTCCATAATCATAGGCCCAGCGATGAACTTCCGGAACTTCTTCAATCCAGTTTCCATGAGGCGGATGAACGGGTGTTGTCCATTCCAAGGTAGTTGAATTCCATGGATTTTTTGTCGCTTCAGTAATTCTTCTTCCTTTGTACATGGAATAGAAGAAATTAAAAATGAACAAGAACTGAGTAAAGAAAACAATGATGGCAACAATGCTGATAAAGGTGTTCAAGCCATTAAACATTTTGAAAGACTCCCAATTACTGAAATCATAGTAACGGCGCGGCATCCCAGCCAATCCTTCATAGTGCATAGGCCAGAAAATCAGGTAAGCGCCGACCATAGTGATCCAGAAATGCAGATAAGCAAGGGTATTGTTCATGTGACGGCCAAACATTTTCGGGTACCAGTGATAGATACCTGAAAACATGCCGAACATAGATGCAACGCCCATCACAAGATGGAAATGCGCGATTACGAAATAGGTATCATGGAGGTGCATGTCTAAAGTAGAGTTTCCGAGCCATATGCCTGTCAAACCTCCTGAAATGAAAAGGCTGACAAAACCAATTGCAAAGAGCATGGCGGGTGTAAAATGGATATTCCCTTTCCACAACGTTGTAAGCCAGTTAAACACTTTGATTGCTGAAGGAACCGCAATCAGCAATGTGAACAATACGAAGAAGGATCCAAGGAACGGATTCATCCCGGTAACAAACATGTGATGGGCCCAAACCATAAAGGATAAAGATGCAATGGCAAAGAAAGAACCAACCATCGCCATATATCCAAAAATGGGTTTTCTTGAATTCGTTGAAATAACTTCAGACGTGATGCCCATCGCCGGGAGGGCAATGATATACACCTCAGGATGGCCGAGGAACCAGAATAAATGCTGGAACAAAATAGGACTTCCACCCTCGTTAGGCAGTATTTTACCACCAATTACAATGTCGCTCAAATAGAAGCTGGTTCCTAAATGGCGATCCAGAAGCAAAAGAACAACAGCTGACAATAAAACAGGGAAAGTGAGAATTCCTAAAATAGCGGTAAACAAGAAAGACCAAATGGTAAGTGGCATTCTTGTCATGTACATGCCTTTGGTGCGCATGTTCAAAATCGTACTAACATAATTGAGGCCTCCAAGCAAGGTCGAAATGATGAATAGAGCAATGCTGATAAGCCATAAATCCATCCCGGTTTTTGATCCATCCATCGCGTCTTTTAATGCACTCAAGGGCGGATAAATAGTCCATCCGCCACTTGCAGGACCGGTTTGAATAAACAAGGAAGAGAACATAACTATGGAAGCAGCAAAGAAGAACCAATAAGAAAGCATGTTAAGAAATGGCGAGGCCATATCTCTGGCTCCAATCTGCAGGGGTATCAGGAAATTCGAGAATGTTCCGCTCAAACCCGCAGTCAATACGAAAAACACAAGAATCGTTCCGTGCATCGTTACCAAAGCGTAATAAAACTCCTGATCCAGTTTGCCACCCTGAGCCCAGCGCCCAAGGATATCCTCAAGAAATGGAAAAGTTGCATCCGGATATCCCAACTGCAGGCGGAACAAAACGGAAAACAGGCCACCAATAACTGCCCAGATTATACCGGTAATAAGGAATTGCCTTGAGATCATTTTATGATCCTCGCTAAAAATATATTTTCTTATAAAAGACTGATGATGAGGAGCTTCATGAGCTGCATGTCCCAGATCGTGTACTACCAGGGGTTGTTCATGCATAACTTCTTCGTTGTTCATAATCTATTTTTTAAAATGCCTTAGGCTAAAATTTAATGTTGTGTTTCTTAATTTCCCAGAGCGACCGTTTTGGTAGAATCTGCTGTTTCTACAGGCATGCCTGCTTTCGCTTTCAGGTATTCCGGTCTTTGCTTTATCATCCACTCATTATATTCCTTTTGTGTTTCAACTACGATTACCCCTCGCATCGTAAAATGTCCCTTTCCGCACATTTGATCACAGGCGATTTCATAAACAAAATCCGGATTTCCTGTCTTCTTCTTCATTTCCTCAGTGGTTAACTTAGGAGTAAACCAAAGGGTGGTTGGAGTGCCTGGCACTGCATCCATTTTCATTCTGAAAGCGGGGAGACCCACGTCATGAATCACATCCTGCGAATTGATTACAAGCTTTACCGGCTTGTTAACCACCACATGCATTGTTGTTGGAACATGAATATCATCGTGGCTTGCTGCATCGTCCCAATCTACACCAAGCGGATTTCCTTTGGCAGCATCTGTTAGCCTGTAATTTTTTCTGCCCAAAATCCCATCCTTGCCCGGGTACCTAATTTCCCAACCAAACTGGTGGCCGGTTATTTCGATAACCTGTGCGTTTTTGGGTGCGTCGGAAGTGAATTTAAACCAGTATTTCAAACCAAAAACTACCAAAATAGTCAGTGTAATTGCAGGAACACCCGTCCAGAGTAATTCAAGCTTGTTATTGTGGGTAAAGTAAAAAGCCTTGCGTTTGCTGCTCTCCTGGTATTTATAAGAAAACCAAAAAAGGAGTATCTGGGTAATAAAGAATACGATACCGGTAATCAGGATAGTAATCCACATCATTGTGTCAATACTTTCTCCTTCAACGGACCCTGACCCATGTGGTAATAGGGTTTTAGGATAATACAATTTATTGCACCACCAAACCCCAATTAGTCCAAGGATCAGGAAGACAATCATTAAAAATCCGTTGATCTTGTTGTTTTGCTTGCGAGATTTATCTTCGCCTTTCAACACGCTCACATATTCACTGGCCTTTGATATCTGAAAAATTACCAGGAAAACAAGTACAACGATTGTTATCACAAAAAAGGTATTCATGTTTCTTAATTTTTTCCTCGCCCTAAAAATGGGATTTTAAAAAGTTTATTATTTTTTGATCCTTTGCTTTTTTGAAAAGATTTTCAACAAGCAACTACCTGAAAGAACTTTAAATTATTCCTCAACACTTCGATACAAAACCCGGCTTCAAAACTGAAAGCAAAGATAATTAAGAATCTAATTGCGGAATTCCCTGTTCTAAACTAAACCTGGTAGTAGTTATATTATTAACTCTAAACCTGATGAATGATACTTTCTTTCAGGAAAGGATTGTTTAATGCTGTCATTGGTACCTTAGAAGCAAACTTGCTTACTCCCCACATAATCAATCCAACAAAACCTAAAGGAATTCCAAGTTCAAACCAGCTCATATGCGGATGATATTTCACAGTAGCCGGCATGACCATCTGGTAAAAATCGATCCAATGGCCGAAAATAATCACTATGCACATAAAGGTTACAATCGTATAATTCCGTTTTGTAGCTCTCTTCATGAATATCAGGATCGGCGCAACAAAATTCAGGATCAGATTCAGGTAAAACAACCCCTGGTAAGGACCCTGAAGGCGAATCTTGAAATAAACAGTTTCTTCAGGAATGTTTGCGTACCAGATCAGCATGAATTGAGCAAACCATAGGTAAGTCCAGAAAATTGAGAACGCAAACATGAACTTGCCAAGATCCTGTATGTGTTCCTGGTTTACAAATTCAAGTTGGCCCCTGTTTTTAAAGTAGATAACAAATATCGTGATAAGGGCAATCCCAGATACAAAAGTACTTGCAAATGTGTACCAGCTATACATGGTGCTGAACCAGTGCGGATCCAAACTCATCAGCCAAAGCCATGGCATGATTGAACCAACAGTAAGCAAATAAAGAACTATGTAATAGGCAGAGTAACTCATGTTTTTCTTTAACCACATCCGTGCAGTATCGTAATCCATGGTTCCCATCTTGTCACTTTCAAGACTAAGGTCTTTTAATTTTTTTCCAAGATATGCCCAAAGTCCAATGCAAACAATGGATGCAATCAGGTAAACATATGGATTTAAGAAAGCTTTTTTCCCTTTTAAAATCTGATCATTAGCTACATGTTCTTTATCCAGCCATGGATAAATGTCAGAGCGTCCGCTTAAAATTATGCAAAGCAAAACAATGATGGTAATGACGCCCATTATAGGAACAAGGGACGAAATTGCTTCATTTACCCTTCGGAAGGCTACTTGCCAGCCACCCATTGCAAGGGTGCAAATCACAATAAAGAATGTGGCGACATTCACGAGCATCAGCCAGAATAAGCTATTTTGAAGCAGAACAGCCCAGAAGCGGGTACTATTCACATTGTCTCCATGAGAGCCGGCAAAAGGGTTTAGGAAAATAAAACCAAGAATGAGAGTAAGCAAGCCGGCAATCATTAATCCGCCTGACCACTTTTTATAACCTGCCGGTGTTACATACTGATTGTTCATTAATAAAATATTTTAGAAATTAAACTTTTATTTGTTTGTTGATGTTGAATCGCTTCCTGCTGCTGGAGCTCCCGCCGCCCCTCCACCTAATGAGGCCTGATGATGCTTTACATATTGTATTACCATCCATCTTTGCTCCCTGCTTAACTGTGAAGCATAGCTTCCCATGTTGCCTTTTCCGTAGGTGATCGCGTGAAACATTGTTCCTTCAGGCATGGCAATATATTGAGACAGAGTGAGGTTAGCCACAGCCGGGATTTTTCCCGCTGTTGCCAAAGGTCCCTGCGCATCCATTTTCGGTCCGTGGCAGATAGCACAATTAATATTAAACAACCGCTCAGCTTCTTTCATTTGATCAGTGTCCAGAGGTGGCAAAGGATCTTTTACAGTCGCGCTCATTCTATACCCATTGGAATCGTTCGGCAAAGCATAGGGAAAAAGATCCCCTCTTCTTATCGTTCCCGCAACGGGATAAGGCACATAATTAATATTCTCATTGGAGAGATTGTTTTGTGCATATGCCTGGTAAGAACGGGCATATTGCATATCCGGCATATAAGTCCTGCCCGGATCACGTTTACTACCACAGCTTTGCATGAGCATGATAAACCCTGCTATTATAAGTAACGTTAAAAGTGATTTTATTTTTTTCATATCAAAATATCAAGTATTCAGTATCAGGAATTTTCTTTTCGTTTCAGGTTTACTCAAGCTCTATTTGTTCGGTTCTGTATAACTTTTGTTCTTTGTCATATCTTCCGAACCACCATCCGTCTTCAGCTTCCTGAACATTGATCTCTATGGCCCCGTTTGTTTCAAGGAACGATTCAATTTCGGTTTCATTCGCTGTTTCAGGACATTCAATTACCATTACAAAGGCATCATCGGTGGCTCTCGGGCTGAAATGATGTTTTCTTACTCCAGGCATCATTTTGCAAAGCCAGCAAAATGTCCAAACCATTCCTACGGCAGAAAAAAGAACCGTTAATTCAAAGGCGATTGGAATAAACGCCGGCAAAGGAAAGTGCGGTTTTCCACCAATGTTCAAAGGCCAGTCTGTTGTAAAAATCCAACCCATACCGCCAATTGCAATTGCAGTACCTGTTATTCCATAAATAAACCCGCATGGTATGCAGGCTCGTTTCCCTTAATCCCATTGCATGATCGAGACCATGAACAGGAAAGGGTGTATAGACATCGTGAATTTTGTATCCTGCACGTCGTACATTTTTAACTGCGGGAAATAATACCTTCTCATCTGTAAAACTTCCTACAACAAATTTTTTTATCATACTCTAACCCTTCGGGCTTTTAAATTTTAAATGTTTTTCTGTCTTATTTCTCCAATGGTTAATGAGCGTGCTCAACCTCTTCGATATAAAATTTATCAGAATCCTTTTTCTCCAGATCAGTCATTTTCGCTTTATAGTTCTCCCCACTTGTTTTCAATACATGCTTAATTTCCGCAACCGCGATAACCGGGAAATATTTGGCAAATAGGAAATAACAGGTGAAGAACAATCCGAAAGTTCCCAAGTAAAATCCGATTTCCCAAATGGAAGGACTATAATAAGTAGCTCCAGGAAGAAGGAAGGAAATCCCGGTAGATCGACGTAACGATAATTACAAAGCGTTCAAACCACATACCTACGTTAATCAATACTGCCATGAAGAAAGTGAACAGAACGTTTCTTCTTAATTTCCTTGAACCAGAATAACTGCGGAGAAACTACGTTACAGAACATCATTACCAATAGGCCCAGCCATAAGGGCTGAAAATATTCACCCTGTTTTCACGGAAGGCATACCATTCGTAAGGATTCTGGCTATACCATGCGATAAACAATTCGTAAAATAAGCACAACCTACTATTGAACCTGTAAGTACGATAACTTTATTCATCGCCTCTATATGGCCGATGGTAATATAATCTTCAAGATGCAATACTTTTCTGGTAATGATCAACAGTGATTGCACCATTGCAAAACCAGAGAAAATCGCACCCGCCACAAAGTAGGGAGGGAAGATGGTAGTATGCCATCCTGGAACCACTGAAGTGGCAAAGTCAAAAGATACAATGGTATGAACCGATAGTACCAGTGGTGTAGCTAGACCAGCCAAAACAAGCGACAAGACTTTCATGACGTTGCCAGTGTTTGGTGCTTCCCGTCCAGCCAAAAGAGGCCATACCATATAACATTTTTCTGCAATTTGGTTTTTGCACGGTCACGGACGGTTGCAAGATCAGGTAATAAACCTGAGTACCAGAACAAAAGTGATACAGTGAAATAAGTTGATATCGCAAATACGTCCCACAGAAGAGGCGAGTTAAAGTTCGGCCATACAGGTCCGCGGGTATTTGGATAAGGCAATACAAAAAAGCCCATCCATACACGACCCATGTGAAAGATCGGGAATTGTCCGGCGCACATTACCGCAAAAATAGTCATCGCTTCAGCAGCACGGTTTACACCTGTTCTCCATCCCTGCCGGAACAGCAAAAGAATCGCGGAGATCAGTGTTCCTGCATGACCGATACCGACCCACCAAACGAAGTTGGTGATATCCCAACCCCAGCCAATAGTTTTGTTCAGATTCCACTGGCCAATTCCGTAAAGTAACTTCACGATATACTGAATAGACACCGAAAATCAGTAAGGGCAACGGATATGGAAAATCCGATCCACCAAAGGGTTGTAGGTTTCATTTCAATCGGGGCGATAATATCTTCTGTTACCTGGTGGTAATCCTTATCACCATCAACCAATGGTTCCCTAAGCTGCGATTCGTATTTTAATAATGACATACTCTTTTTAGCTTTTTGCTACACGCTTGTATCTGTAACCTTATTAATTTTTAATCGGTTACTTTATACCTTTTTCAATTGTTCTGCCTTCACTTCTCCTTATGTGTATTCCTCACTTTAGCAAGGTAATTTACATTGGCTAAGTGTATGAAGTTGCTCCAGCACATAGAATTACTCGCTTTTTGATCTTCATATCTTAGTTTGGATACTGCACTTTCCTTATCATTCACATTTCCGA
Source organism: uncultured Chitinophagaceae bacterium (assembly GCA_963696835.1). Classification (GTDB taxonomy): domain Bacteria; phylum Bacteroidota; class Bacteroidia; order Chitinophagales; family Chitinophagaceae; genus Ginsengibacter. The sequence continues at coordinate 251,539 of CAVOLS010000005.1, forward strand.
ACATGATAGCGTTTGTAGGACAAGCCTGCATGCACGCTGTTTTTACTTCCAGATCTTTTAACGGTCCTGTTCTCTTTCTTCGCATTCAGTTTGCCTTCCTGCAAGCGCTGTACGCAGAAGGAGCATTTTTCCATCACACCACGGGAACGAACCGTTACATCAGGGTTCAACACCATGCGTGTAAGATCATCGTTCATCATGTCACATCGTGTAGCGTCCAGACAATGATGCCGTCGTTGATTGTCAGGGAAACTGTCAGCACCATTATAATCCACCCAGTTAAAACGACGTACTTTATAAGGACAGTTATTTGCACAATATCTTGTTCCGATACAACGGTTATAAGCCATCTGGTTCAGGCCTTCACTGCTGTGGTTGGTTGCAGCCACCGGACAAACGTTTTCGCAGGGAGCATTATCACAATGCTGGCAAAGCATCGGCTGGAACACGATATCCGGATTTTTTGGATCCCCGGTAAAATACCTGTCAATGCGTATCCATTGCATTTCATGGAACCTGGAAACCTCAAATTTTCCAACCGTAGAAATATTATTTTCAGCAATACATGCCACGATGCAAGCGCTGCAACCAATACAAGTGTTCAGATCAATGCTCATTCCCCATTTGATCCCTGGTTTCTCATAAGTAGGATAAAGAGTTCCGTCCCTGGTGAAATCTTCACCATATTGAGCAAGTTCTTCTTTCTCCTCTCTTCCCAACTCTTCAGGATCATGTATAAAGTGCGAAAGAGTGGTTTCTCTTACAACCGGACGCCCTTCTGTAATGCTATGAGTCTGAGATTGAGCGATAGGAAACATCCTTCCCGCTTTTTCAATTGTTGCAGTTGTATTGTAAATCACACCCGTTCCATTAAAAACAGTCAGTGGATAAACATTCACACCTACTTCATTAGCAGCAGGGCCGATGTATTCTATTGTTTTTGATGCATCGTTGCTTTTCCTTCCATAACCAAGAGCAATCGCAATCACATTGGGATGGGTTCCTGGAATAATCAGGACAGGAATTTCAATGGTTTTGCCATTTGAAACAATCTTTACTACCGGCTTTTCAGGATGCACTTCATATTTATCAGCCTGGCGAGGTTGAAAAATATCTATATCGAAAAGTTTCTTTCCCATTTCCGGAGAAATCATGGCGTAGTTATCCCAGGTTGCTTTTGAAACCGGATCACTAACTTCCTGCAGCCAGGCGTTATTGGCGCGGTTACCAGTACCGAGTGAAACTTTTTGGTATAAAACCATTTCCACATCGCCACCTTTAATAGTAGCGATTTTTGCCGCGGCGTCAGGAACATTTCCTGTAAAGGTGGCTGTTCCAAATGCAACAACCGCAGAAGAGGTAGAAAGAGAATCAGCTAAAGATCCAGATGGCTTTAATGTAGAATCTGATCCGCCAATAGATGCTACGGCTGCTGCAGTTGCAGGGGTCAGATTAGATGCATTAACAACGGTAGACTGAGTTTTGAGTTTGGAATTTTCTAACACACCATCCTGGAGAAACCTTTCAAAATTGGTTGCTCCGCCAAGTTTCCCAACCCAGTAATTCCTGAAATAGGTTTCGTACTCTTCAGCATTTCCTGCAAGCTTCAACAGGGAGCTTTCAAACTGCCTGGTTTTGAACAAAGGGTGAATGAGGGGTTGAAGAACACTAACATAGCCCTTTTGCAGTTCCGCATCGCCCCAGCTTTCGAGCCAGTGATGGGAAGGAACCACATATTTGCACAATTCAGTAGTTTCATCCATTTTTTCGCTGAAGGAAACCGTAAAAGGACATTTCTTTAATCCGGCAGCGAATTTTTCAGCTGCAAAATAGTTATAAACCGGGTTAACGCCATAGATAAATAAACCGCCGATATTTCCAGCATTCAAATCCTCAGTAAGTGTTACCATATCGCTGTCCACACCCTGGCGATAATTTACAGGACTATTCCAGTCAATTGTTTTTCCGTTTGCTCCAACAGCTTCGTTTATCGCGTTTACTATAATCTGAATATTCGGATCATTGCTTCCGCAAACAACCAGTGCTGCACCTTTATTGGCCATCAGCTCTGCAGCGGTATTTTTAACAGCATCTGCAAGAGCGCCGGAAATATTGGAAGAAGTTCCTCCACCCAATGCTCCAAGCAAAGCCAGAGCAACCGCTCCGGTTTCTGAAGGCTTATGAATATAGCGTTCATCGGCGTTTGCGCCTGTCATACTAAAATAACCTTCAAATTGGATATGCCTGCTCATTGCAGGGTTTTTCTCGTTGATCCTCCGGTTCACTGCATATTGCTTTGCAAAAACCACCGGACTTAACCAGGTGCCTAAAAAGTCGGCGCCAAGGCTCACGATTACTTTCGCGTTTTCAAAATGATAGGCCGGAATGGCCTTTTGGCCGTAAGATGCCTGATTAGCAGTTATCATACCACTGTAGGAAACTGCATCATATTGAACATGGCGACTTCCCGGATATTTAGCCAATATATCAGCAATGATTTGCCTCGTGGTGATTGAAGTGATAGAAGAAGTCAATAAAACCAATGGCTTTCCCGCATTTGCAGCAATACCATCAGCGATCATTTTATCAATAGCTTCAAAAGTGGCCTCTTTTTTATTGGCCATCGGAAAACGAAGCCTGGTAGTGTCATACAAGTCCAGTACTGATGATTGGCACTGGGCGGATGTTCCTCCACCAGTGATAGAAGAGAGTTCGTTGCCTTCGATTTTGATCGGCCTTCCTTCTCTTTGCTTAACTACAACGGGAACAGCGTCTCCTTCGTTCAAATAGGTAGAGGCATAGTAATTGGAAACCCCTGCAATAATGTCATCGGGCTTATGCAGAAAAGGAATGCTTTTACGTACGGGCATTTCGCAACTTGCGGCAACTACAGCAGCGGCGGTGCTGAAACCCATATATTTCAGGAAATCTCTTCTTGGAGCTTTGGCATTAAAAATATTTTCATCGCCAAGCTCTTCAAAAGGAAGCTCTTCCCTGAATTCATCTTTCAAAGATTTCTCATTTGCTTCACTCTTATTAAGCTCGCCAAAATTTTGCCAGTATTTTTTTTCACTCATATTATTAACCCGCTTAAGGAAATTTATAAATGGTAATGATTTGATTAAAATTTCAATGTGATATCAGGGAAATCAATAGTGGCATTTCTGACATTCGGTTCCGCCAATTTTCTCAACTGTAACGCTATCGTATTTTTTGTTTTTTATATCCTCATGAAATTTTTCGTAGATGACTGTAAAACTTGTTCCCGTGCCCCTTTTCGTCGTTAAACTGCACATTGGTTGTGCGATGGCAGTTGATGCACCATCCCATGCTTAAATCCGCGAACTGCTTCACCTCAGGCATTTTTTGTATTTCGCCGTGACAAGTCTGACAAGCGACCTGGCCTACTTTAACGTGTTGGGAATGGTTAAAGTAAACATGTGCGGGAAGATTGTGAATCTTCACCCATTCAATAGGCTTTCCTGGCTTGTCATAAGTTTTAGTATCAGGATTCCAACCAGCATATTGATATAATTTCTGGATTTCCTCATTGGCATTAACTGTTGTGCCGTCTTCACGCAAGATCGGTTTGCCTGTATATTCATTAACCGCCATGTGGCAATTCATACAAACATTTACGGAAGGAATCGTTAGCGTGCTTGCTATCCTGTGCTCCGCCATGGCAGTATAGACAGCTTATCTGATTTACCCCTGCGTGAACTTCATGGGAATAATAAATAGGTTGAACCGGCTGATAGCCTTTTTGTCTTCCCAATCCCATTGCGCCTTCTACAAGGAAATAACCAGCCAAAGTGAATAAAATAATCACTACTAATAATAAGTAAGCTTTATTACGGTAAAAAGGAACATTGGGTGGAGTTTTTATTCCGTCTTTTTCATCAGTCAACTTTTTAAGGTTGCTGTTAACCTGAAGAAGGATCAATCCGATAATTACAAGGATTGCTGTAAGCACACCATATAACACTGTATTGTTAGAAGAAGGTGCTTCACCAACGGCGGTTTCTGATCCCGGAGCTCCTGTTGGAGCAGCGCCTGGTTTTGTATATTTATCTGCCCAGTCAAGAATGGCATCAATTTCATCTTTTTTCAGATCAGGGAAAGAAGTCATCACCACACCACCGGCCTCGGCCTTTAATTTCATGGCGTAAGGATCCGTGTTGGCCATGGCGCTTGCGTTGGCGATCCATTTATATACCCAATCTTTTGAAGGTTCTCTTTCCCTTGCGCCTTTGAGCGCCGGACCTACATAATGGGCATCTGCTTTATGACAACTTGCACAGTTCGCCTTGAATAAGGCTTCACCATCTGCTGCAAACAATAATTCCGGTGAAATTAAAGTAAGGAAAAAAAGTACTACTAAAATTTTAGTAAACCTGCTGATTTGATTCATACACTTAGTACCTATCGTGAGTAATGGAAAAATATCGTTATTCGGCTGCAAAAATAAGGAAGCATGTTGACAAAGTGTTAACATTTTTATTTTTTTTTTCCTTTGTCAGGTGCGGATTTCAGCGATTTTTTCTTATAGATAAATTATTTCGCTAAAGTTTAAAATTTAAAAAAGACAGCTTGGTCCTCTTTAAAAAATCAACCGTTTATTTTAATTATAAAATTCTGCATCTTTGAGCGATGTTACAGCGTTTAAAAAAGCATTGGGAAGTAGGTAATAAAGAACTGTTTTTGATTATTTGCACATTCGCGATTACAGGCACTTTCACCGCATGGCTCAGCAAAAAAGTGGCCGAATGGCTTTTCCTTGAAAAATTTGGCCCTGCCTGGTGGCTTTCAAAACTGCTTGTATTGGTTTTTGGATACCAGATAATTATATTAATCGTTGGGTTTACGTTTGGAATGTTTCCCTTCTTCTGGAAATATGAAAAGAAAATTTTAGGCCGCTTCGGTCTTTTGAGAAAAAAAAAGGCGATCCAATCCCTTTGCCAACCGATAAAGAACCTCCGAGGCTAGCCATTTTCGCATCCGGCGCAGGAAGCAATGCCCAACAAATCATTAATTATTTTAAAAGCCATGCCGCAGCAAAACCTGTTTTGATCGTTTGCAGCAATCCAAAAGCCGGAGTTCTTCAAATTGCCTCGAAGGAAAACATGCCTATTCTTCTATTGGATAAATCCCGGTTTAACGATACCGGCTATGTGGAAGAATTAAAGAGCCATAAAATCGATTTTATTGTCCTTGCTGGCTTTCTCTGGAAAATCCCCACAATATTAATAAATGCATTTCCTGGCAAAATCGTGAATATTCATCCGGCACTGCTTCCCGCCTTTGGCGGAAAAGGGATGTATGGCAAGGCCGTTCACGAGGCGGTTGTCGCCGCGAAAGAAAAAGAAAGCGGCATTACCATCCATTATGTGGATGAAATATACGATCATGGAAAAATTATCTTCCAGGCGAAATGCCCGGTCGACGAAGGAGAAACAGCTGAAAGCCTTGCTAAAAAAATTCATCACTTGGAACACGAACATTATCCCCGCGTCATTGGCGAGACATTAAAAGGAATAAACAACTGATGGAGGCCATCTCATTGAACCACTTTTAATATTTCCCGGTATGAACTTTTTACAAGCGGTTTCACCTTTTCATACCATTGTTGCCATTCCTCCTGGTTCATAGAACCACTTAACGTTTTTTCATAATCTGCAAGGGAATTGAAGGACGCCTCCATGATGAAACGATAGGCATCGCCGGTGAAGTCGCTCAACATCCTTAGCTCCTGAGCCTGCGGAAGCATATTTTTACTTTTTGCTTCAGCCATCAAAGCTTTGACTTCCTTAAACCGGCCAAACTTTAAGTGAAAAACATCTCTTATAATATACATAAAATGGAATTTTTACCAATTAATGCAATTGCCTGATTTTTCAGCAAACGAACTTATTTCGAAGATTTATCTATTCTTACCAAAAAATAAGATTGCTGGCGCGGGCAAACGAACTCATTTTAAAAATTCATTCCAATTCTCCAAAATATTTCATAATTGCAAAGCGGCAAACGAACTTATTTTTAAGATTTTTGGTAATCCAAACTTTGCACCAAAATCGTGTTTTCAGAATTTAAGGGTAATGCTTTTGTCAAATCCAAAACTCAGCACTAAAGGGCAAAGTTTAAAAAGGGAATAACGGTAATTAAAAAAAGCAGCGTTAAAAATTCCAATGGTTACTTTTCATAAGAATCATTAGCGTAATATCGCATATCATTGTGAAAAAATTTCTGAAACTTAATTTTTCGGGCCTGCTGTTTCTTTTGAACGCACTCCTTGCACCCGCTTTTGGCCAGGTTACGATCTCAGGAACCGTCTTTGATTCCTCGAAAGCCTATGTCATTCCCGGGGTTTCCGTTTACAGCACTTCCGGCGCCCAAACCATTACTGATTCGCTCGGCGCTTATCATATAAATGTATCAGAAACTGATTCCCTAAGTTTTTTCTACCAGGGAAAATCAACCGTAAAATTTCCGGTGAAAACAATGCCCAACTATACGGCCTTTGATATTTCTCTGAGGGTGCGAGTGAAAGAAAAATATAAGTTGCTTCAGGGCGTCACGGTTTATGCAGACACCTACCGCAGTGATTCTATTGAAAACCGCCAGGCCTATTCCAAAATTTTCGGTCGCGAAAAACCAGGAATTCGTTCAACCTACGATCCCGGCGGCCCGGCGGGCTTTGATCTCGATGAGCTGATCGGCGTTTTTCAGTTTAAAAAGAATAAACAAAACCTTGCTTTCCAAAAAAGACTGGTTCAGGACGAGCAGGACCGGTATGTGGATTACCGGTTTAATTCCAAAACCATAACACGTATAACGGGTTTGAATGGAGACACTTTGCTTCAATATAAAAAACTCTACCGCCCTACTTATTCTTTTGTTGTGAACAGCTCCCTTACCCAGTTTTATGAATACATTTTGAACACTTCCTATGCTTTTAAAAAACAAATCGGCCTGGAAAAATAAACATTTGTATCCTTTCCAGCAGACGTACTTTTATCAGCTTTTTATTTAAAAAAAGAAAAGCATTTGGGGCTGTCAGCGAAGGTTCTCTGCTCAACGATGTGCCGGGCTGTCAGGCAGTATCTTTACCGCGCTTTCTTTTTCTAAAGTCCTAACATTTTTCGGCGGTAAAGGATACTTGCCTACATCCCGGGCCACTCATCGATAGTTCCCTGATCAGCAAAAGGACCAACCCCCGTTCAATTGCGCAACGTTTTTTCAAACTTCAAACGGGAAAGAATTTCTTATTGCATCCTCTTTATTCAATTATTGGCAAGTACACGGTGCGTTTTTCAATTTTCTGCTCACTACATTGAAATTAACCCTTCATTGTTTTTTACCTTTGCCACCCTTTTCAACAAAATTACCGTATCCGATGCTCCTTGCACAGGCAAAAAAAACCTTAAATCTTGCTTTTCCCATCATTTTTGGTGAAGTTGCTCAAATGTTGCTGGGCATCATTGACACTGCAATGGTGGGAAGTGTAAGTTATAAACACCTTGCCGCTGCCGCATTGGTAATGAGTGTAATGAATATTCCTTTTGTCTTCGGTATCGGGATTACCATTTCTGTTTCGCAAATGGTTTCTATGGCCAGCGGGCGAAATGACAAAAAATTAGTGAGCCATTATCTTTATAACGGTTTTTGGCTCTGCGCCATTTCAGCCGTTATTATTGCTTTAGGAATTGAATTCAGTAAAAACATTCTGTTCCACCTGGATCAGGATCCCGAGGTTGCGACGCTCGCGCTGCCCTATCTGCAAATCATGGGCTGGTCTGTGATTCCAATGCTCTTATTTATGGCATTAAAACAATTTACCGATGGCCTTGAACACACTAAAACGGCGATGATCCTTTCCGTTCTTGCTATGCCTTTAAACGCTTTTATAAACTGGCTGCTTATCTATGGCAACTGGGGTTTCCCAAGGATGGAACTAATAGGAGCAGGCTGGGGCACGTTAATAACCCGCATTTTGATTTTTATTGTTTTGGCATTGATTATCCTGTATCACAAAACTTTTCGCAGGTACGTGGCGGTAAGAAGTAAAGAATGGAAATTTAAATGGCACACGCTGAAAGAGCTGCTGGGCATCGGTATTCCCAGCAGTTTTCAAATCACGATGGAAGCGGGCGCTTTTGCGGTTTCAGGAATTTTAATCGGAACCATTGGTGCAGTGGAACAAGCGGCGCATCAAATCGCGCTGAGCATCGCTTCACTCACTTTCATGGTTTCCATGGGCTTGTCGCAGGCAGGGTCGATTCGCGTGAGCAACGCATTTGGAAGGAAAGATTCCTTGTCCATCAAATCGATAGGAAGCAGCACAATCGGAATGGCATTGATCTACGGAACTTTATGCGCCGCTTTCTTTATTGTATTCCGCCAAAAACTGCCTTACATCTTTAACAATGACCTGCAGGTAGTTTCCATGGCAGCTTATCTGCTTTTATTCGCCGCGCTTTTTCAAATTTCAGACAGCACGCAGGCCATTAGCGCCGGCTTATTACGTGGAATCAAAGATGTGAAAATTCCCACCCTTTTTATAGCGATCGCCTATTGGATCATAGGAATTCCTGTTGGCTGCCTGCTCGCCTTTTATTTTAAATTGGGGGCTGCCGGAATCTGGACAGGCTTTATTACCGGTTTAACTTTTTCCGCGGCTTTTTTAAGTTTCCGGTTCCGGAAAATGAGCCGGTTAAAATGAAATAAAGAAATCTTACAAAAAGATTCGTTTGCTATCAATAACTCATTAGTTTTTGAACAGTCGCATTCAATCTTGAACTTGCTAAAAAATTCTTTTCAAGACCGGAATTAAAAGGAATGGGCGTATCCAGCGAAGCGCAGCGCATTACCGGCGCGTCTAAATATTCAAAGCAATTCTGTGCGATCCATGCGGCAATCTCTCCCCCAATGCCGCCAGTCAGCGTGTCTTCATGAAGTACCAAAACTTTTCCAGTCCTGTTCACTGAAGTTCTGATCGCTTTATGATCGAGCGGAAGCAATGTCCTTAAATCGAGAATGTCAAAGGAGATTTCCGGATGCCTGGCGGCATATTCCATTGCCCAAATCACTCCCATTCCGTAAGTGATTATGCTGAGGTCTCCGCCTTCGCGAACTTGCCTTGCCTTGCCAATTTCCACCTCGTAATATTCTTCGGGAAATTCCGCGGTGATGCTCCTATATAAAACTTTATGTTCAAAGAACATGACCGGATTGGGATCGTTGATCGCCGCTATCAGCAAACCTTTCGCGTCCTCTGGAGTTGAAGGATACACCACTTTTAAACCCGGCGTGTGTACAAACCAGGCTTCGTTGCTTTGGCTATGAAATGGCCCGGCGCCAACACCTGCTCCCGTAGGCATACGGATCACCACATCGGCGTTTTGCCCCCAGCGGTAGTTGATTTTAGCCAGGTTATTTACAATTTGATTGAAGCCAACTGAAACAAAATCGGCGAATTGCATTTCAACAACGCTTTTAAATCCTTCCAGCGACAAGCCAAGCGCGCTGCCCACTATCGCGCTTTCGCATAATGGTGTATTCCGCACTCTTTCTTTTCCAAACTCCTCCATCAGGCCTTCGGTAATTTTAAAGGCGCCTCCATATTCGGCAATATCCTGTCCCATTAAAATCAAATTCGGATGAGCAGTCATCGACTGCTGAAGTCCTTCTTTAATGGCGTCGATGAAGCGAATGCCACGGGGAGAAGATGAATTCTTTTTGTTTTCCAGGAAGCTTTTTTTATCGCTTTCAAAAGGAATTTTTCTTTTGGCATAAACATCTTCCAGCTCCCTGTCGGTTATTGAACCCGACCCACTTGCGGCACTGGGTTCATTGGGAGAAACGAATGGAGTCTTGTCAATATATTCCCTGAATTCATTCCTGATTTCCGCAAGTTCCAGATTCGTTAAAACTTCTTGTTCAACCAAAAAATGCTCATAGTTTTTGATCGGATCTTTTTCAATCCACTTTTCAAACATTTCTTTTGGAACATATTTCACGCCGCTTGCTTCCTCATGCCCGCGCATGCGGAAAGTCATACATTCAATTAAATACGGCTTTTGATTTTCAATGCAATAGTCCCTAACGCCTTTCACTGTTTCATACACGGCAAGTATATTGTTCCCATCAATCTGTACGCCTTCCATCCCATAACCTTTCGCTTTATCTATCAGGTTTGCGCACGCAAATTGTTCATTCACTGGCGTGCTCAAACCATAACCATTGTTTTCAATAATGAAAATCACAGGCAGATCCCATACAGCCGCTACATTCAAAGCCTCGTGAAAATCACCCTCGCTCGTTCCCCCGTCGCCGGTGAAGGCAAGCGATACTTTTCTCTCTTTTTTTAATTTATAGGCCAGTGCAGCACCATCAGCAACGGCCAGTTGCGGACCAAGATGGGAAATCATTCCGCAGATAAAATGTTCTTTGTTGCCAAAATGGAAACTGCGCTCGCGGCCTTTGCTGAAACCGCTCAGATCGCCCTGCCACTGTTTGATCAAATCATGCAAAGGCATTTTTCTTGTGGTGAAAACACCGAGATTCCTATGCAGGGGCATGATCCATTCATCCGGCCTAAGGGCCAAAGTGACGCCAACAGAAATGGCTTCCTGTCCAATGCCGCTAAACCATTTGGAAACCTTTCCCTGCCGCAACAGGAGCAGCATTTTTTCTTCAATCATTCTCGGAAGCAGCAGGTTCCGGTAAAGCTCAATAAGGGTTTTGTCTGACAAATTATTTCTGTTGAATTGCATCTGACAAATTTCATGTTTTCAGTCGTAAATAAAAAAGGGATTAAAATTTCCGAAATTGAATCTTTCAGAAATTGAGTAATTTATAGCAAAGCGAAATAACAGAAACCGGGTCACCGCGCTGTGGAAAAAACCTCCGGATACGTTTTCTGTAACATGTTTTTGATAGAAGAAACAGTTTGACACATCACAATTACTTTCAAAATAAAAAGGCTTAATAAAATAGCGGCCCCAAAAATAACCAGGCGCGGATGAGTAACGTCGTAAAAGTTAATAGACATAAATTGGGGTAAATTAACGAGATAAGCCGGGGCCAATGAAAATGAAGTAAACCATGAAAAGTTTACTATGAGGAATTTTTTATCCGATTTTTTGGTGATTTGCTGCAGGCCAAACATCGTATAGAAATGAACTATCAAACTAAAGAAAACAAATACAAGAACGAACCATTTAATTAAAAAAATGGCTGCTGAAAAAATGGTCAGAAAACTTGCCATCAACAGAAAAAAAGTAGCAATGGCAGGCCATTTGAATTGTTCTTTAAAAAGTTTCCAAAATAATTTCCGGCTTTGCTTTTCGGCCAGTTTTTGTTTTTCCGCGACAAGAGGCGCAAAGCCCATTACCCCAAAATCTTTATGCACTTTCTCTACTGCTTTTTCGAATGAAAGTTTGGCGTCTTTTTGCATTTGTGCTTCAACTGCATTTGCCAAATGATCCACTAGCTCCACCTGAACATCATAATATTCAACAAAATGCCGGCGGCAGAATAAAAACAAATAGTCTATTTCCTCTTTTGAAAGCATCTATGTAAATTTTGGTTTAAAAAGAACCTGCAACGTCTCAATGAAACTTTGAACATCAGAAAGCCTTCCGGCGCTTTCTTTCTTTCCTGTTCTGGTGAGCGAATAATATTTCCTGATCCTGTTTCCAATATTTTCCATTGTTACATCAAGCAATCCTTCAGATTCCAACCTGTGGAGCAATGGATATAATGCGCCTTCTGTTATTTTCAAACGCCCTTCTGTTAACAGCTTTACTTTTTGAGTAATTTCAAACCCATACATTTTGCCGTTCTCCTTCAACAACTGCAAAATGATGGGTTCGAGCAACCCTTTATAAAGCGAGGATTTTTTCATGAAATAAAAATACATAAGATTCTTATGTAAATTAAATTTTTTATTTTTCCATCTTGCAAAAAATCAATGTGGCAAACGAACTTTATTTCAATTTTAATTTGGGGAAGGCTCACTTTTAAATCATTTTATCAGCCGTTTAAATAAGGGATTGTGTCAATCTGAAAATTTTCTTCTTATATTTATTGTCTTTTACCAAAAAACCAATTTTTTTTAATGAATAAAATAATACTCTTTTGTACAGGCCTGTTTATGGCCTTCATCTCTTTTGCCCAAACAAACCCTTTATGGCTGCGCTATCCTGCCATTTCCCCGGATGGGAAAACTATTGCTTTTGGATACAAGGGCGACATTTACCGGGTGGATGCCAACGGTGGTGTTGCCACTCCGCTCACCATTCACGAAGCACAGGACCAAATGCCGGTTTGGAGCCATGATGGAAAACATATCGCTTTCGCGAGCAACCGTGCCGGCAATTTCGATGTATATATAATGCCGGCTACAGGCGGCACTCCAGTTCGGCTCACATACAATAGCGCCAACGATTATCCTTATGATTTTTCACCCGACAATAAAAGCGTAATTTTTGGAAGCGCGAGAAATATAAGCGCCAACAATGTACGTTTTTATAGCCCCAGGATTTTTCAAAATTTATATTCTGTTGCAGTAACAGGTGGAAAACCGATTTTAATTTCAGAAGCGGGAATGGAAAACGCGCATTACAATTCAAAAGGAACAGAGGTGGTTTTCCAGGACAGGAAAGGTTATGAAGATCCCTGGCGCAAGCACCACACTTCAGCCGTTACAAGAGATGTTTGGATCATGGATCTGAAAACCAGCAAGTATAAAAAAATCACTGATTTCTCGGGAGAAAACAGAGAGCCGGTATGGAGCAGTGACGATCAGTCGGTATTTTATTTAAGCGAAAAAAACGGATCGCAAAACGTGTATAAAAGATCACTGCAATTAGCGAATGAAACCCAGCTCACGCAATTTAAACACAACCCGGTGAGGCATTTGAGCGTTTCAAAAGACAACACCCTTTGCTTTTCCCAGGACGGTGAAATTTACACCTTGAAAAACGGTGGGGCTGCTAAAAAAGTAGCCATTCAAATTTTCAATGATGGCAGAATGGATCTTGAGAAAAATATGCCGGTAAACGGTCGGGTAACTGAATTCGTTTTATCACCCAACGGGAAGGAAATCGCCTTTGTTACAAGAGGGGAAATTTTTGTAACAAGCGTAGAAGGAAAACAAACCAAGCGGATCACCAATACCCCCCAGCAGGAGCGCATGGTTCAATGGAGCCCTGACGGAAGAAGCCTTATTTATGCAGCAGAAAGAAACGACAACTGGGATATTTATAAAACCACAATCTTGAGAAAAGAGGAATCGTATTTTTATGCGTCAACCGTTTTGAAAGAGGAGCCGCTCATTGCTACCGATGCAGAAGAATTTCAACCCAAATACTCTTCTGATGGAAAAGAAATAGCCTACATTGAAAACAGAAATGTTTTAAAGATCTACAATATTGCCTCCGGGAAATCAAGAACCGTTTTGCCAAAAGGCCATAATTATTCCTATAGCGATGGTGATTGGGATTTTGATTGGAGTCCCGATAATAAATGGCTTATCGCCGACGACCAGAAGGGCTATGTTTTCCAAAGCAATATCGCATTGATAAAAGCGGATGGCTCTGGCGAAATAAGTTATCCTGTAAACAGCGGATTCTCTGAAGGGCGAGGCAAATGGGCATTGAATGGGAAAATGCTAACCTGGCTAAGCAACCGCGAAGGAAGAAAATCCATCGCCAGCCAGGGAAGCACCGAAGTGGATGTGTATGGCGTTTTCTTTGACCAGGCCCTTTTTGACCGCTACAAAATGAGCAAAGAAGAATATGAATTATTGAAAGAAGAAGAAGAAAAACAGAACAAGAATAAAGTGACCATTGACACCATGAAGTCTATGCTCACGAAAAAAGAAAAAACTCCGGAAAAAGTATGGCTGCCAGATTTGAAGAATCTTGACAATCGTAAGGTAAGAATGACTATTAACAGTTCTTCCATCAGTGACTATGCGATAGATTCGAACGGTGCAAAATTGTACTATTTATCTTCTTTTGAAAAAGGCTACGACCTGTGGGTTACCGAGTTAAGGACAAAGGAAACAAAAATCCTGGCGAAGCTCGAAGGCACGCCGAGTGGAGTGCAGCTTTCCAAGGATGGCAAAAACATTTTTGTAACCAACCGGGACAATCTTGTAAAAATTGATGCCTCGACCGGAAAACCCTCGCCTGTAAACATTAGTGGAGAAATGGTTTTAGATCCATCCGCCGAGCGCGCCTATATATTTGAACACGCCTGGCGGCAGGTAAAAGAAAAATTTTATGATCCCAAGTTGCATGGAGTTGACTGGGAGATGTATAAAAAGACCTACGTTAAATTTCTTCCCCACATTAATAACAATTTCGATTTCCAGGAACTGCTAAGCGAAATGTTGGGCGAGCTGAATGGTTCTCATACAGGCGGCCGTTATAACGAACCGGTGCCAAATGGCGACAATACTGCTGCGCTGGGATTATTGTATGATGAGACCTATTCAGGCAAAGGATTGAAGGTGATGGAAGTGATTGCCGGAGGGCCGCTCGACAGGTCAACAAGCAAAATAAAAGCAGGCGAAATCATCGAAAAAATAAACGGCGAAGAAATAACAAATGATGCCGATTGGGCGAAATCGCTTAACCGGATAGCAGGAAAAAGCACCTTGCTTTCTGTTTATGATCCGGCAAATAATATACGCTATGAAGAAGTAGCAAAACCAATTTCTGTGGGTGAAGAATCCGCATTGATGTATAAGCGCTGGATCAAAAAGATGAGCGACATGGTAGAAAAGTTAAGCGGCGGAAAAATTGGCTATGTGCATGTGCAGGGAATGAATGACGGAAGCTACAGGAGCACCTTTGATGAAGCGATGGGAAAAAACCTCGATAAGGAAGCGCTGATAGTTGACACACGTTTCAATGGCGGAGGATGGCTCCACGAAGACCTCGCCACTTTTCTTAATGGAAAAACCTACCTCCAATTTTCCCCGCAGGGAAATCTTGTGAAGGGCGGAGAACCTTTGGGCCGCTGGCAAAAGCCGAGCTGCGTTTTGATGAGCGAAGGCAACTACAGCGATGCCTTTATTTTCCCTTATATCTATAAGCAATTGGGCATTGGGAAATTGATCGGAATGCCAGTTGCCGGCACCGGCACAGCTGTTTGGTGGGAAACTCAAATAGATCCAACAATCGTTTTTGGAATCCCCATGATCGGCACCATCGGAAAAGAAGGTCGGCCAACAGAAAATTTGCAAGTTGAACCGGATATCAGGGTGCCGCTTGCTTATGAAGATTTCTTAAACGGAAAAGATGCTCAAATAGAAGCGGCCGTAAAGGAGATGCTGAAAGATGTGAGAAAGTAGAAAAACTTAAATGATTTAAAGTATAAAACGCTCGCCAGATTTTGGCGGGCGTTTTTTGTTTTCATGCTATGCTGTTGTCAATAACCCGTTTTTTTTCGGCACAAGTGGTTTATAATATTTTATGCTAAAAATAAAGTTGAGCCACCTCTTGAGACAATTCCAGTGAAGCAGAAAAAAACACTAAAAAAGTGCGTTTGCCGGAAAGCATTTTTGCGAAGTTTCCATAGATATCAGAGCGAGCTTTAACGTGAGATTGCCACCGCCCGTGGTGTTTGGTTTGGTGGAAATGTTTGTGCATGCACCGCACAATGACGATGGTAGTGTTTGAAAGTTTGGGTGAAAGAAAGAAAGAAAATTTAGAGGGGTGATTTTTCTTCTTTTTTCAGAAATTATTTTATTGCCAGACAATTCCCGTGAAGCGGAAAAAATCTTCCAAATAAGTGCGTTTGCTGGAAAGATTTTTTTGCAGACTTTCAATAAATGAGAGGAAAATCTTTCACATGAGATTACCCACGGCGCGTACTGTTTAGCGGAAATGTTTTGTGAGTAGGCCTGGCAATGAAAATGATGTTTTAAAAAGGTTCGTTTGCTGACATGAGGAGATTTCAGAAAGAAGGGCAGTTCCGGCAGCAAAAGCAACCGTTCGCAACCTTTATTTTGCTTAAAATACTTTGCAAAAATGTTCAAAAAAATAATTCTTAATAATACAAAATAAGTTTAGTTTTATATCCGCTTCACTTTCTGAACTCCACTACTTTTTTAATCATTTTAAAACTTTAAAACATGAAACGGTTATTCATTTCAATTGGCGTTTTATCCCTGGTTTTTTTATGCAAAGAAAGTGTTGCACAACAAAAACAAAAGATGAAGGAGGATAAAGATAAAATCCAGGTGAAAGAAAAAACGAACAATACCTCTTATCCTTACACAGCTAATTATTCCTCCAATTTCAGGATAGGAGACCCTGCGAATGCAAAAATGATTTTGGAATTATGGAAAGATTACGACAACAATACTTTTAGCAATCATGATTACCTGGCAGATACTGCGGTAATGTTTTTTGCAGATGGCACGATGGCAAGAGGCAAAGATTCCCTTTTGATGGGAGTCAAAAAATACCGCGGTTCTTTGTCAAATGTAAGCAGTACGCTTGATGCATGGGTGCCATTGAAAAGTGTTGACAGAAATGAAAACTGGGTAGCATTATGGGGCACTGAAACACATACTGACCCTGACGGCAAGGTTGTCAAAGAGGATTTGCAGGAAATCTGGAGAATCAACAAAGACGGCAAGGTTGATTTTATGAAGCAATTTGTAGCGAAGCCTCCGATGATGCAACCGCAACAGTAATGACAAATTGAAACATCGGTTGAATGGCATTCTTGCTCTGCGCAGGTCTCGCGACCTGTGCATGAGCATAACTTTATCTCCAATTAAGTAAAACATTCTGTTTCCCAACCTGGCCTACAGCACAACATTCACCATCTTCCCTTTCACAAAAATGATTTTCTTGGCAGGCTTCTCTTCCATCCATTTTTGAACCACTTCATTTTGCAACACAATTATTTCAACCTCCTCTTGCGTGGCCTGGAGGGAAATTTTTATAGTTGTGCGCATTTTTCCATTTATAGAAACAGGATAGTCTTTTTCTGATTCTGTAAGATATTTATCTTCCAGCTTTGGATAAGATGCATTAAGAATCGACCCGGAATTTCCAAGTGCATGATAAAGTTCTTCCGCGATATGCGGGGCATAAGGGGCAAGCAAAATCATCAACGGTTCCAGGATTTCTTTTTTATGGCATTTTAAATCCGACAATTCATTCACACTAATCATAAATGCACTGACAGCGGTATTGAAAGAAAAACGATCGGTATCTTCTTCAATTTTTTTAATGGTTTTATGAAGGGTTTTGAGTTCTGCATCCGTCGCTTTTTCTTGAGTCCACACTTTCCCTTTTTCTTCATTATAAAACAAGCGCCATAATTTTTTGAGGAAACGGTGAACGCCTTCAATCCCTTTGGTATCCCAGGGTTTGCTTTGTTCTATTGGACCCAAAAACATTTCGTACATGCGGAAAGTATCAGCGCCATATTTGTCAACCAAAACATCAGGATTTACGGTATTGTATTTTGATTTGGACATTTTTTCAGTTTCATGCCTACATTGAATGAATTGTTCCCCATTTTCTGTTTTCCCATCCCAAAAAATATAATTCAATGCTTCTGAAATTTCATTGGAAGAAAAGTTATCCAATTCAAGTGCTTTTATCAGATTCTGCTTTGTTAACCTGTCTTTCATATCAACAAAAAAATGAGCATACCGAATTCTTGTCTTTTGAAACTCTGCCACATCCTCTACTCTATAATCTTTTCCGTTTAATTGAAAAATAGTTGAGAATCCATTTTCGTAATTTCCGATTGATATTAAAAATTGTCCAAACCTTTTACCTTCTATTTGGTCTATTTCAAAATCGGAAATTTCCTTTTCTAATTTCAATGCATAAAATCCGATAACAAAGTAGGAATTACCCGTTATCATTCCTTGGTTGACCAGTTTTTTAAACGGTTCATCAAAGCTGATCAAGCCCATATCGAATAAAAACTTTGTCCACAAGCGGCTATATAATAAATGCCCGACCGCATGTTCTGTTCCACCGATATAAACATCCACCTGGTTCCAGTAATCAGTTGCTTTTCTGTCAGCAAATGTTTCATTGTTGTGCGGATCCATATAGCGAAGGAAATACCAACTGCTTCCTGCATATCCAGGCATGGTCGATGTTTCGCGTTTTCCGTTGATTGTATTTACCCAATCCGTCAAATTTGACAACGGCCCTTCGCCATTTTTGCCAGGACCATATTTTTCTACAAAAGGCAGTTCCAAAGGCAGTTTTTTTTCATCCATTGGAATGGCAACGCCATCACTCCAGATAATTGGAAAAGGCTCGCCCCAATACCTTTGCCGGCTAAAGCCCGCATCCCGCATCCGGTAATTTACTTTTCGTTTTCCAATTCCTAATTCTTCTATTTTATTGATCGCAATTCCAATCGCGTCTTTCATCAATAATCCATTTAAAAAGCCGGAATTTTCTAACACCGCATCTTTCGTCGGATTCGCTTCACTGCCAGTAAAATCGTTCCCGATAATATTGGTAATCGGAATATTAAAATGTTTTGCGAAAGCGAAATCCCTTTGATCACCGCAAGGCACTGCCATGATGGCTCCTGTTCCATATCCTGCCAGAACGTATTCAGCAACCCAGATAGGAATATGCTTTCCATTAAATGGGTTGATGCCATAAGATCCGGTAAAGCATCCGGTTATTTGCTTTACTTCGGCCAATCTTTCCCTGTCACTGCGGCTTTTTACGTAGGTTAGATATTCGTCTATCGATGCCTGTTGAGCTGGCGTGGTAATTTGACTGACCAATTCATGTTCAGGAGCAAGTACCAAAAAATCAACGCCGAAGATTGTATCCGGTCGGGTGGTGTAAACGGTAAGTGATTTTGCCTCACCCCCGTCCCCTCTCCCAAGGGAGAGGGGGGAAGCCGCAGCTAACCCTTTTTTTATTTTCGTAATTACTTCCTGAAAATGATTTATTACCTCATCGTTTGTAAATCGTATTATCTGATACCCTGAACTTTCTAAAAATTTACTCCTGGAATCATCGTATAGTTTTTGTTGAGGATCAGTGTGATAATCGCCATCAACTTCAATTAATAGTTTCTCGTTCAAAAAAGCAAAATCAACAATAAACCCTTCAATAACATGCTGCCTCCTTGCCTTGGCGCCCAATTGGTTGTTTCTTAATTTTTGCCATAGTTTATTTTCTGCGGGCGTTTTTTCCTTCCTGTTTTCTCTTGAGAAATCTTTTAGTTCTGGCCAAAACGCCCGGTTTGCGGTTTGAATAGGTGCTTTTCCCCCCTCTCCTTTTGGAGAGGGGTTGGGGGTGAGGCTATGTTTGACTTCGAATTCAATCTCCGCTCCCTCGCTTTTTCCTATCCAGTTCTTCTGCATCTCTTTCATCGCATCGCTGAAATTCACTGTTTCCAGGCCTTTCAGCAATCGCTCTGCATAATCCGTGATGCGCAAATACCACTGGCGCATTTTCTTTTTTTCTACGGGATGGCCGCCACGTTCACTGACGCCATTCACCACTTCATCATTGGCGAGCACAGTTCCCAACGCTTCGCACCAGTTCACTTCTCCATAAGATGAAAATGCCAAACGGAAATCCATCAATATTTCCTCCTGTTGTTTCTCGTCAAAACTTTGCCAATCAGCAGCAGAAAAATTCAGTTCTGTCAGCAAATTTTCAGTGCCGTTTTCTTCAAACTCTTTTATTAATGATTCAATCGGTTCTGCTTTCTCATTTTTATGATTGTACCAGCTTTTAAATAATTGCAGAAATATCCATTGTGTCCAGCGGTAATATTCAGGATCGCTGGTTTTTATTTCCCGGCTCCAGTCATAGCAAAAACCAATCTTATCTAATTGCTTTTTGAAAGTCGCGATATTTTTTTCGGTCGTTGTTGCCGGATGCTGGCCGGTTTCAATGGCATATTGTTCGGCAGGAAGCCCGAAGCTGTCGAAGCCCATTGGATGTAAAACATTGAACCCTTTCAACCTTTTAAAGCGTGCATAAATATCACTGGCGATATAACCTAACGGATGTCCTACGTGCAAGCCTGCGCCGCTCGGATAAGGGAACATGTCCAAAACATAACATTTCGGCTTTTCAGATCCGTTTGCTACATGATAGATTCCCGTTTCTTTCCATTCCTGCTGCCATTTTTTTTCTATTTCCCTGAAATTATATTCCATTGTCTTTTTTGATTAATGCACGCTAAAATAGGGTGATTGATTTTTTAAAAAAATAAAAGCCTTAAAAGGATTTTTGCAAAACAAAATACAAGCGGGAATTTGATTATTCTTTTGTGAAAGAAATGTTATTCATTCCCTTCCTGTTCTTCTTAACGGCAGATGTAAATTACATTAGCAACGATTTGCAAAGCCGCAAAAATACTAAACCTGTGCAAAAAGATATATTTTTGACGAGGGACAAAAAAAGCAATTCATAAACCCATTTTTTTATCATGGCCCAATTCGGTAAAGCATCGACCAAACGCGGAAAACCTTCTTATGTATATGCCATTATCGGCGTTTCGCTGGTTTTATTTTTATTTGGCATCGTAGCCTGGATATTTTTGAACATCAAAAAAACAGGTGATTATTTTAAAGAGAATATTCAACTCCATGCCTACATTTATCGCACTGCCAACAACACGCAGATTGATTCTCTGAAAAATTACATTCAGGCGCTGCCCTATACGGTTGATGTGGAATATATCACAAAGGAAAAAGCGATATCAAAATACAACCAGGAAAACGACACTCTTTGGAAAAAACTGGCGATTAGCAATCCATTGCCGGAAAGCATTGACTTCTATGTGAAGGCAAATTATGTGGACAAGGACAGCCTCGCCCACCTGGAAAACTTACTGGTTTCCAATTTTCCCACAACGGTTTCGGAATTCCAGACGCCAAAAGATACCGTTGCGGGAGTTAGTCAGTTTGTGAAAACAACTACCCTGGTACTGTTGATCGTTGCCATTATTTTATCGCTTCTTGTTATCATTTCAATCGACAACACCATCAGGCTTGCCATGTACAGCAACCGGTTCCTGATTAAAACGATGCAAATGGTGGGTGCAACCCGATGGTTTATTACACGGCCTCTCGATGGGCGCGCAATTGTAAACGGAATTATTGCATCGGCGATCGCCATCGCTTTAATGACCGGATTCATTACCCTTTCAGAAAAATTTATTCCTTACCTGAAAGTGCTGCATGACACTGGAAACATGTTCCTGATTTTTACAGGAATAACGGTTCTTGGCATCTTTATTACCCTTTTAAGCACGCATCGTTCGGCATTGAAATATTTAAAAATGAAGCTCGACGACCTGTATTAAATAAAAGCGCATTCATTTTATTTCTTAACATTGCAACTTCAATTACCAGTTATGAATACAAATAAAATCTCTACGGCCCATTCAAAACATGAAACCGTTCATCATCTTGAGGAAAACAAATTGTTTACCAAGGATAATTATAAATGGATGCTAATCGGGGCGGTAATCATCGCGATTGGATTTTTCCTGATGGCTGGCGGAAAAAGCGACAATCCCAATGTGTTTAACGACAATGAAATCTACAGTTTCAGGAGAATCACCCTGGCGCCTATCTTAATTGTTGCTGGTTTGCTGGTTGAAATTTACGCGATCATCAAAAAACAAAAATAACTTTAGGATCTCTACGAAAAAGCGATGATTATTTCATCGCTTTTTTTATGTTTGCTCCTCTGTTTTTAAATCTTATCTACAAATGACCATTACTGAAACTATTATCATCGCCATCGTCGAGGGCATTACCGAATTCATTCCCATCTCCTCAACCGGCCACATGATCATCGCGGAAAAACTTCTGGGTGTGCCGGAAAATGATTTCACGAAAATGTTTACCGTCGCGATTCAACTAGGGGCGATCCTTGCAGTTGTTGTGTTGTACTGGAAAAAATTTTTGGATCTCAAAAACTGGCATTTTTATATCAAATTGCTGGTCGGTGTTATTCCGGCCATTATCCTCGGCTTGTTGTTTTCTAAAAAAATTGATGCCTTGCTTGAAAGCTCTACAACAGTTGCCATTGCCTTACTACTCGGTGGGATTGTTTTGATTTTTGTAGATAAGTTTTTTACTCAATCGCGGATCCACTCGGAAAAGCAAGTTTCCTACCTAAGTTCATTTACGATTGGCGTTTGGCAGTGCCTGGCGATGGTGCCGGGAGTTAGCCGGAGTGCCGCTTCCATCATTGGAGGCATGCAGCAAAAACTTACCCGGAGTGCGGCAGCGGAATTTTCATTTTTTCTTGCGGTGCCTACCATGCTGGCGGCGACAGGCTATAAGCTGTTCAAATTCTATAAGGAGAAAGGAGGCTTTTCTGGTGAAGAAATAAAATTGCTGACAATAGGAAACCTGATCGCTTTTGTCGTAGCGATGGTCGCCATTAAATTTTTTATTGAATTTTTAAAGAAACACGGTTTCCGGCTTTGGGGCATTTATCGCGTTGCATTAGGAATCATCCTTTTGCTGATGATCTACACAGGACATTTAGCGCCATAAGTGGCGATGAAAAACCAAGGTAGAGAACGGTTTAAAGTGGTTGAAAATACCTGATGCCGGAACAACAGAAAGCGGAAAACCGATCTACTTGCTTATCAAATGCGTCAGCAATCCATCCCTTAATTTGGGTTCAAACCAGGTGCTTTTTGGAGGCATGACGTTGTTGCTGTCTGCTATATCAAATAATTGCTGGATGCTTACCGGATAAAGGCTAAATGCTACCGCCCACTCTTTGCTGTTAACGCGTTCTTCAAGTTCTCCCAAGCCCCTGATGCCGCCAATGAAATCGATTCTTGAGTCTGTTCTTTGATCCTTAATCCCTAAAACGGGATCCAGCAGGTTTTCCTGCAAAATGGTGATATCAAGAACCCCGATCGGATCTGTAGAAAAGGTTCCGTCCAATGCTGTAAGCTTATACCAATGGCCGTTCAGGTACATTCCGAAGTTATGCGCCGCCGCTGGCTTATAAGCCCTGGTTTCTTTTTCTATTGTAAAATTCTTATTCAGCTTGTCGAGGAATTCCTCTTCACTCAAACCATTTAAATCTTTAACCACGCGATTATAATCCATGATCTGCAATTCGGATGCAGGAAACAAAGTGGAAAGAAAGTAACCTGCTTCTTCGTTATCTGCAAGCTGGTATTTTACTTTCGCCGCTGAAGCCACGCGATGATGGCCATCAGCAATGTAAGTGCAATCCACGTCGTTTCTAAAAATTTCCGTTATCCTGTCAATAATTTTCTCATCGCTGATAACCCAAACCGTATGTTGGATCGAGTCGTCTGCGGCAAAATTGTAAACAGGGCTTTTTTCAGCTTTCCATTTCTCCATGATGTCATTGATTTCATCCACATCGCGGAAAGCGAGAAAAACGTTGCCGGTTTGCGCGCCAGTTGTTTTAATATGATTAATCCTGTCTAATTCTTTTTCAGGTCGGGTAAATTCATGTTTTTTTATCAATCCCTGCTCGTAATCATTTACGGAACTGCAGCAAACCAGGCCGGTTTGCTTCCTTTCATTCATGCTCAACTGGTAAATATAATAGCAAGGCTTGCTTTCTTCAAAAAGCACGGGCCGGCTCCTGAAGGCGTCCAGGTTTTCTTTGGCTTTCTCATATACCTCTTTGCTGTGAACATCGATAGTTGCGGGCAGATCGATTTCGCTTTTGGTAATATGCAAAAATGAATGTGGGTTTCCTTCTGCTTCCACTTTTGCTTCCTTGCTGCTTAAAACGTCGTAGGGACGCGATGCCACTTGTTTTGCAAATTGCGGCTCAGGCCTTAATGCTTTAAAGGGAGAAATAGAGATCATGTATCATTAATTTTTAGCCTGAAAAGGCAGTAAACTATTTGTAAGGGCTGCAAATATAATCATTCAGAAAATGATTTTTGCTTTTTGTGGAGAACCGCTGGTAAGCCGGTATCGGCTAATTAAAAAAGTTATTAATCTTGAGCGAGGCAACAAAATTTACATTCCTGCTCAAAAGATGAAAGAAACCAGGAAGCAACTAAAAGAATTATAGATAGGGGAGTTTCGGCCCGAATGTCGAATTTCTATATGGGCGAAAAAAGTGAAAAACAGGGCGGTAAATAAGGATCTGGCTCACGAAAAGTGAACAGCCCTGTTTATTATAAAAAGAACGGCGCTTTGTTACGCCTTGATTTTTTCAAACCTGGATTGGATAAACAGGATAATGTGAATGGCGATCAGCAGTTCGCATACAATTTCTTTAACAATCATAGAATAAGGATTTGGGGTTTATTAATGCACATTAAACGTTGGTAATATCGATTTATTATTTGTCTCACAAAAAATAATGGAACCTTTCGAAAAATCATACCACAAATGAATGGCTTGTCCCTATATTTCCTTATAATTTTCCACAATCCTGTCCGCGTGCTGAAGTTCTTCTTTTGGATGCGTTGTGGCAACGGCTATCACCTTCATTCCTGCGGCTTTTGCTGCATCAATCCCAACAACGGCATCTTCAAAAACAAGACAATTACTGGGTGAAACATTTAACAACTTTGCTGTTTTGAGGTAAATTTCGGGATCAGGCTTGCCTTTGCCGATGTGGGAAGAATTTACAATCACGCTGAAATACTGTTTAATTGGAATATGCTCAAACATGAAGTCAATGTTGGGCTGTATGCCTGATGTCGCAATGCCCATGGGAATTCCCTTTTTCTTGAGAACTTCAAGCAAATCCGACTAAGCCGGCCACAGGTGAAATATGAGGATGGTAGATCTTACGGTAGAGTTCCTCTTTTTCATTTGTATATTTTTCGAGTTCATCGTCGGCCATTTTTCGTCCATAAATATACTCAATCGCGTCCTTGTTGGTGCGCCCATTGATGTTTTGATTATATTCCTCCTCAGAAATCTGCCTTCCCATATTTTCCAGATACTTTTTCCATGTTGTAAGATGAAAAGCATTGTTGTCGATCAGGGTTCCATCAAGATCAAAAATGACCGCCTTCACGTTAAATTCATCCAGCATTTTATTGATCCTAAAAATTTTGTCCATTTGATTATTCTTTTCCGTGCAAGTTCGTTTTTTATATTTAAGCGGATAAGGTAGCCACTATTTTCATTAGCCTCAAAAAAGGAGAAACAGCCAGGGAATATTTTTTGGACATTATTTAATTTTCTTTCATTCGAAGTCACAAAAAGCACAATGGTTCACAACTGTACGCTTAACTCAATATGAAGCAGCCGAAGAATTTGTGTGAAGAACGACAGCAAACGAACCTTTTTTACATTATTATTTTCTCCTTTCAAAAAGAAGAAGATTTACTGTGCGCAGATGTAGAACTAATCTTAACGTTCTACTCACTGCTTTAAGCGATTGCTTACCTTTACAAGAAAATTTTATGAAAAAGATAGCAGCATCGTCCTTATCTCTTTTGTTATTTGCTTCGCTCGTTGCTTTTGTTCCCTTTTCAATTAAAAATGACATGAAAGCAGAAAACATCTATAAATTTAAAGTTCCATCTCTGGATGGCGGCTCCATTGATTTTTCAAAATTTAAAGGAAAGAAGATTCTGGTGGTGAACACCGCGTCCAAATGCGGATATACGCCCCAATACGCACAATTGGAAGAGCTGTATAAACAATATGCAGCCAAATTGGTGATTGTAGGTTTCCCGGCCAATAATTTCGGCGCTCAGGAACCCGGAAGCAATGAAGAAATTCAATCTTTTTGCACCAAAAACTATGGAGTAACTTTCCCAATGGCAGCCAAAGTTTCTGTAAAGGGCGACGATATCGCGCCAATCTATAAATGGCTCACAGACAAATCTGAAAACGGAGTGATGGACGCTGACATCAAATGGAATTTCACTAAATTCCTATTAGATGAAAACGGAGTCCTCGTTGCCAAATTCGACAGCAAAATCACTCCTCTGAGTGATGAGATTTTACAGTATTTGAAATAGTTTTGAACCGTTTATGCAATTTAGAAATATTATCGCCCAGGAGGAAGTAAAACATCGCCTAACGGAACTGGTTCAAAAGAACCGGCTTTCCCATGCGCTATTGTTTCTTGGACGCGAAGGAAGTGGTAGTTTTCCCCTGGCCATCGCTTTTGCGCAATATATCCTTTGTGAAAAGGTGAATCCCAGGAAAAAAGCGGAAAGCATTTCCTTGTTTGGGGATCCGGCTCCCGAAACTGCTGCAACTTTTGCTGATAGTTGCGGAACTTGCCCTTCCTGCATAAAAGCCGCGCAACTGGTTCATCCAGACCTGCATTTTTCTTATCCGGCCATAAAAAAAGATAGTAATCACACGCGTGTTTTAAGCACCGATTATATGGTTGAATGGCGCGAATTTGTTGAAAAGCACCCTTACGGGAATGCGGCAGACTGGATCAATTTTTTGAAAGAAAACCCTAAGACCAAAATTGAAACCGCGGCCAACAAGCAGGGAAATATTACCGTTCATGAATGCGAGGACATTACGCATAAACTAAGCCTCAAATCGTTTGAAAGCCCCTACAAGATTCTCATCATGTGGATGCCTGAATTTTTACGAAATGAGGGAAACCGATTGCTCAAACTGATTGAGGAACCTCCTGCTGATACGCTTTTTATTTTTGTTGCCGAAGATGAAAGCGCCATTCTTCCCACGATTTTGTCAAGGACCCAACTCGTTAAAATTCCTTTGTTGTCAAATGGTGAGGTGGAGGAAGCGCTGATTACAAATTATGATGTTCTTCCTGAAAAGGCTGTACAAATTTCGGCTCTTTCTGAAGGAAATTTCAGGGAGGCGCTCTCAATGGTGCAAAATGCCGAGGAGGATTGGCAATTGCAGGTTCGCGAATGGTTGAATGTTACATTAAAAAACAATGTAAACGCTCAACTGAAATGGATCGATCAAATCAGCGGGATCGGTCGGGAAAAGCAAAAGCAATTTTTGAAATATTTTATTCATTTATTGCAGCAGGCAGTCCGGATTCGCTACCTCGATGAGAACTCCATTGCCTCCATACCTGAAGATGAAAGGGATTTTGCTCATCGTTTAAATAAAATGTGTGGGCTGGAGGCTCAGGAAGCGATCATCAACGAGCTGGACAAGGCAATTTATTATATTGAACGAAACGCTCATGCAAAAATGCTATTTCACGCACTCACGATTCGTTTCTTTCATATTATTAAAGATAATTCGCTAATTTTGGTAAGTTGACGAAAATGATTCCAGTGCAGATGCTTTTAAATAATTTCTTTTGAAACTACTTTTTATTTATACTTTTTTTGCAAACCGCTTGCCTTCCAAAAGGCCTGCCTCTGATTTTACTTCTTACAAAAATTTAAGATCCATTGTAAAATTAGCCGCGAATTAAGTGCATCTGCTTCCGAATCACCTTATTACCTGGGGCATCAGCCTTTAGTTGTAAGTTTTTCGTTTCCAAAACATTTTTTATTAACAAACATTTTATTGAAAAATATGGGATGCACGAGTTGTAGTACAGGAAAACCTACCGGATGTAAAAGTAATGGAGGATGCAGTACCGGCGGTTGCAACAGGATGAATGTTCATGACTGGCTGGCTAATCTTCCTTTCAGTGATCCGGAGAGTGCCTGCCGCATCATGGAAGTTTCCTTTAATCAGGGAAGCCGCAAAGATTTTTACAGAAACAATACGCTCAACTTTTTTGAAAAGGGCGATATCATTGCAGTAGAAGGCGTGAGCGGTTTTGATGTGGGAACGGTAAGCATTACGGGCGAACTGGTTCGCTTGCAATTAAAGAAAAAAGGTGTTCGCGAAGACAATCCGGAAATAAAAAAAGTATTGCGGCTCGCCAACGACACTGATATTTCAAAATGGAAAGAAACCAAAAGCCGTGAAAAAGAGGTGCTTATGAGGAGCAGGGCCATCGCACGACAGTTAAAAGTGGATTTGAAGATGGCAGAGGTTGAAATTCAGGCCGATGGACGAAAAGCTACTTTTTTTTATATCGCTGATGAAAGAGTGGATTTCCGTGAGTTGATCCGGGTGTATGCATCCGAATTTAAAGTGAAGGTGGAGATGAAGCAGATCGGCGCCCGCCAGGAAGCTGGAAAAGTTGGGGGAATTGGAAGTTGTGGCCGCGAACTGTGCTGCGCAACGTGGCTTACCGATTTTAAAAGCGTAAACACAAACGCCGCTCGTTACCAGAATTTAAGTATTAACCAAACAAAACTGAGCGGGCAGTGTGGCCGTCTCAAATGTTGTCTCAATTATGAATTGGATACTTATCTTGACGCGCTTCAACATTTCCCTAACGATGCCGACATGCTCGAAGTAGCCAAAGGCCGGGCGTTTTTGATTAAAAAAGATATTTTCAGAAACCTGATGTGGTATTCAATGCCCGACAGCACCAAGCACTATCCGCTTTCTATTGAAACGGTGATAAAAATTAAGGCTCAGAATAAAGCCGGCATCAAACCGGAAGCTTTGGAAACAGTTGAAATTGTCAGCGGCAAACCTAAAGAAGTGGAACCTGAATTTGTTGATGTGGTAGGCCAAATCAGTTTAAGATCTCTCGAGAAAAACACCCGCAAGCGCAGAGAGGTGGAACGCAGGACAAACACCGGAGCAAACCGGCCGCAGCAAAAAAATCAAAGGCCACAACAGGCGCAGCAAAAAACTGCTCAACCTCAACAAAGGCAACCGCAAGGACAACAAAGGCAGGGTCAGCCGCAACAACAAAAAACAGGACAAAAACCAATGAACCGTCCACAGCAGCAGCAAAGGTCCCAAAAGCCACGAAACGCTCCTCAGGCAAATTCAAATAATAACCGGAAAGATCCCGAAAACAATGGGCAATAAAAATGGGCAATAAAATATTAGTTCGATTGCAGGGTTAGGCTCTTTAGAAAAGTTTAATTCCTGCAACCGACCTTCTTACAAAAAAATTTTTTCCGTGATACTCTCCCATGCCGGAAAAATTTTTGATCCATTTTTGGTCATCTCAGCAAACGAACATTTTCTGGGATAATTTTATTTTCCCCCTTGCTTTAACCATAGCAGACAATACTGTGCTTCCTTCCTTTTGCCAATAAACTTCAAGCCAAAGCCAGCAAACTAACTTTTTTTAAAGTTTTATCTTTTGTTTCTTATTACCCACTGAATCTCCCCTTGGACTATTTAGTAAATAACCGAAGGTATTATTGATTTATTTTCTCCTTAGTACTTCCGGATGTACATTTGTTCCCATGTCAATTAACGTTTCCAGCCTCACAAAAATTTATGGCATGCAAAAAGCCATTGACAACATTTCATTTGAGGCGCACGACAAGGAGATTGTTGGTTTTTTAGGCCCTAACGGCGCGGGAAAATCAACTACCATGAAGATCATCACCGGATATTTAGCCGCTGACTCGGGAACAGTGCTGGTTAATGGCATCAATGTTAATAACGATCCGTTGGAAACCAAAAAGCAAATTGGCTATTTGCCTGAGGGAAACCCGCTTTACTATGAAATGTATGTAAGAGAATATCTTCTCTTTATTGCAGGGTTGCATGATCTGAAAACAAATGCAAAAGAAAGGATTGAGGAAGTGATAAACCTGACGGGATTGAAGCCTGAAAGCAATAAAAAAACCGGGCAATTAAGTAAAGGTTACAAGCAAAGAGTTGGACTTGCCGCAGCCTTGATTCATGATCCTAAAGTCCTTATCCTTGACGAGCCGACTACCGGCCTTGACCCAAATCAAATCATAGAAATCAGGGAAGTAATTAAAGAGTTGGGGAAAAATAAAACCATTCTTTTTTCTTCGCATATCCTGCAGGAAGTTGAAAGCATTTGCGATCGTGTCATCATTATCAATAAAGGAGCGATAGTAGCAGACGACAGTTTGGCCAATCTTCAATCTTCTAATGCAACGAACAGTACTGTCGTCGTTCAGTTCGGAAAAAATATCGATATAGCTGTCTTGAGATCGCTGCCAGGCTCGGAAAAAGTGGAAGAAATATCTAACCAATATCATATTCAAACCACGGATCCTGAAAAAATAAAAAGGCTGCTTTTGGAGCTTAGCCTGCAAAACCAGCTTGACATTGTTTCTTTGAAAAGTAAGAGCAGGAATTTGGAAGAAGTGTTCAGGAATTTGACTCAAAATGCAAAAGGCTTATAACAAAATGCATGATAAAGATGGTTTGCTTTTATAAAATGCCGTGCCGTTCTTTAAATAATTTAAATTTGTAAAAAAGTATGCTATTTCGATCTATTAATGAAATAACTGGCATATAAAATTGAATATCCGCCATTAAAGTATTTCAAAAAGAAACGGTAGAAAAAGAAGCTGCGAAAATGAAGGAATAAATTTGTTTTTGGAAACAATCAGTTTAATAGAATTTAGAATCAACAACAATCAAAAATAAATAATGAGTTACATCGCCAACATCCATGCCCGCCAGATTTTAGACAGCCGCGGCAATCCTACAATTGAAGTAGACATTCTTACAGAAAACGAATTCCTTGGCAGAGCCGCCGTTCCATCAGGAGCCAGCACAGGAATCCACGAAGCCGTAGAACTGCGTGATAATGACAAAAAAGTATATGATGGCAAAGGAGTTTTGCAGGCCGTAAGCAATGTGAACACGATTATCGCTGACCAGTTGATCGGTTGGGATGTTGCCGATCAAACAGGAATCGATGCCAAAATGATCGCCCTCGATGGCACTGAAAATAAAAGCAAGCTGGGTGCGAACGCGATTCTTGCAGTAAGCCTTGCTGTTGCGAAAGCTGCCGCTCTCGAAGCCAACCTTCCTTTATACCGGTATATTGGTGGAACCAACGCCAAAATTTTGCCTATCCCGATGATGAATATTTTGAATGGCGGCGCGCATGCGGATAATAAAATTGATTTCCAGGAATTTATGATCATGCCCGTGGGCGCTTCTTCTTTCAGCGAAGCTTTGCGCTGGGGTGTAGAGATCTTCCATCAGCTTAAATCCGTTTTGAAAAAGAAAGGGTACAGTACCAACGTTGGAGATGAAGGCGGTTTTGCCCCCAATATCCAAAGCAATGAAGAGGCGATAGAAACAGTTTTGCTTGCCATAGAAAAAGCGGGTTATAAAACTTCAGATGTCGCCATTGCCATGGATGCTGCAAACAGCGAACTATGGAACGCAAAAGAAGGAAAATATATTTTTCATAAAAGTGATGGCAGGAAATTGAGCAGCGAGGAACTGGTAGATTATTGGAAAACCTGGGTTAAAAATTATCCAATCATTTCCATTGAGGATGGCATGGCCGAAGATGACTGGAATGGCTGGAAGCTGCTTACAGAAGCAGTTGGAGACAAGGTGCAATTGGTAGGTGATGACCTTTTTGTTACCAACGAAAAAAGACTTCAAAAAGGGATTGATGAAAATATAGCAAACGCCCTGTTGGTGAAAGTGAACCAGATAGGAACCCTCACAGAAACCATAAATGCTGTTTCCCTGGCGCAAACCAATGGCTACAATACAATTATGAGCCATCGAAGCGGAGAAACAGAAGACACCACTATTGCTGATCTTGCTGTGGCTTTAAATTGCGGGCAAATAAAAACCGGTTCAGCCAGTCGTACAGACCGGATTGCTAAATACAATCAACTGATTCGCATAGAAGAAATTCTGGGCAAAAGCGCGGTTTATCCGAAAGGAAAAATTAAATTTGGGAAATAAAAACGTGGAAATGGCATCTTCCTAAACCAACAAATATGAGTGTTCGCAAAATTTTTACCAATAAATACATGATAACAGGCATAGCTTTTGCTGTATGGATGGCGTTCTTTGACAAAAATGATGCATCACTGCAATTAAAACGTATCCGGGAGCTTAATAAACTCCAGGAAAGCGAAAAGTTGATGACCGAAAAAATTGCTGCTACAAAACACGAACTGGGACTACTGAAAACCAATCCGGAAACCTTGGAAAAGTATGCCCGGGAAAAGTACCTGATGAAAAAAGATAATGAAGATTTGTTTATAATCACAATTGATTCGTCTCAAATCAGATAATGCAATATTTTTAAACAAAGTGCGTTTTATTTTTGGATAGGATATTAATTTTTTATTAAAGCCACACATTTTTATGATTACAATCACCCCGGAAGACCTGGTTAGGTATCTGTACAAGGAAACTTCTGAAAAAAAGACCGCCAATATAAAAGCTGCATTGGAAACCGACTGGAACCTGAAGGAAGCTTACGAAAAATTGTTAAATGCTGAACAGAATCTAAATTCGGTCAACTATTCTCCAAGACAAGAGGCAGTTAATAAGATCTTGCAGTACGCAAATAAAAAGCAGGCCCACGTCCATTCGATATAAACTTGTTTAAAATTACTAAATTTCCATCCTGCCGTAAAACGGCAGGATTTTTTTATGACTAAAAAAGAGAGATACCAATTCGTAATCAATTATTTTTTGCTCCATAATCCTGATGCGGAAACCGAGCTGCACTATGAAAACCCTTATCAGCTGCTGGTTGCCGTAATTCTTTCGGCCCAATGCACAGATAAAAGAGTGAACCAAACGACCCCAGCCCTTTTTGAACAGTATCCGGATTTGGGCTCATTGAGCCAGGCAACGCCGGAAGAGCTTTTCCCGATAATAAAAAGCATTTCCTACCCCAATAATAAAACCAATCATCTTGATTGGAATGGCAAAAATGGTAATGGAGAAATTTGATGGAAAAATCCCGATGACGGTAGAGGAATTAGTAAAATTACCGGGAGTCGGAAGAAAAACGGCGAATGTAATTACTTCAGTTGTAGATCGACAACCGAATATGGCTGTCGATACCCATGTTTTCCGCGTAGCGGCGCGAATTGGCCTTACAACAAATGCAAAAACCCCGCTTGAAACTGAACGGCAATTAGTGAAACATTTTCCCGTCGATTTGATTTTTACCGCTCATCACTGGCTAATTCTTCACGGACGTTATGTTTGCGTTGCCAGAACTCCCAAATGTGAAATTTGTGGATTGAAGCCAGCGTGCAAATATTATAATACCGTTGTTAATCCAATTATTAGAAAATAGTCTTTATTTTTATGGATTCAAGCCTTTTAAAGGTTTCACTTATGAATCTCACCATTTATGAAATATAAAATACTCATTTTCTTCTTTTTGTTAACACTTGGAAGCCAGCTAAAAGCACAGTATTATTTTTATAATGGTGAGTATTATGAGGCCGATGTGACGTTTGAAGTCGGTGGTTCCATTGGCGCAATGAATGCTTTTACGGATCTTGGGTGGCAGGAAGGGTGTGGGTAAAAAATTTGTAAAAGACTTTAATTTTCGCAACAACCAGCTTTGCGGCGGCATTTTTTTCAATGTCATGTTCAAAAATGCAATTGGAATAAGATTGGAAGGAACTTTTGGAACAGTGAAAGCTTATGATAGTATTTTAAAAAAAGTAGCCCCTTCCACAAATGGCCGGTATGAGCGCAATTTAAATTTTCGAAGCACGATTGCGGAAGTGGCTCTGATAGGTGAATTCCATCCTTTCTATATTTTTGGCAACTACAATGACGATCATTACCCTCCGGCGGTTTCCCCATACATTCTTGCTGGTATTGGATATTTCCATTTTAATCCGCAAACCGTACTGAATGGCAGTTATGTGGATCTTCAACCGCTTCATACGGAAGGGCAGGGGTTCCCTGAATATCCCAAAGTAAAAGATTATAAGCTGAATCAAATAAATTTTCCCATAGGAATGGGCGCTCGATACGATCTCTCTCCGGTCGTGAATATTCGGGTAGAACTGCTTTACAGAATTTTGCAAACTGATTATCTTGATGATGTAAGCGGAAAATATATTGATCCGCCGTATTCTATAATTCAGGATTTCGCCCATCAGTGTATCTTGGAAATTGAGCTGACAGGCGATTACGCTGACATGCAGGCCCGGGCAGTATTCGCGGCAGCTGCTTACAACAGCCGGCTATTTTGCATTCAATCTTGGATTAGGCGTATCGGTGGAAAGGATCAGGCAAAAAACATTTATAACGCCTATTTAAGTCGTTCAACTGGAGCGACTTTTTTGTGAACACTTGGCTATTTGACTATGCCGGAAGGCGAAACCGAACTCAAAAGATAATTGTAAAATTTTGAGAAACTTCTTTATTTCATCCATCAGTTCACTGCTTTGTGAAAGGAATCCCCATAATCTTATTGTATCCTTTCGCGTCTACCAAATATTGATCCCTCACAATTTTTATTAATTGACCATTATTAAGTTCCGGTATTAAAACCTGTTCAAAATTCTTTAAGCAGGTCGCCAAGGTTTTCCGGGAAAGGGCCGATATAACGCAAATGCGTATGGGAAACCGATGACCTTCTTGGAGGAGTTCGGCAACGGCACTTTTTATTGAACCATAAGTGCTCCCCCAGCCCAAGCAGGCAACTTTACCTTTTTCCGGGCCATTATCCAACTTTTGCTGTAGCGGAATATAATCGTGCGATCTTATCAACTTTTTCCTGGCGGATCTTTGACCATCAACTGATGATTCTCGGGATCATAGCTGACGTTTCCGGTGATATCTTGTTTTTCCAAACCGCCAATACTATGTTCCAAACCCGCTGTACCGGGAATCGCCCAGGGCCGCACTAATTTTTCATCGCGCAAGTAGGGGTGAAAAACGCCTTCTCAGGCGCCAGTTCTGTTTTAAAATGAACTTCAATGTGAGGAAGGTCCTTGCTTTCGGGAAATTTCCAGGGTTCAGCTCCATTTGCAATATAGCCATCGCTTAAAAAAATGACCGGCGTCATATGCTGCACCGCGATTCTCACCGCTTCATAAACCACACTAAAACAGTCGCTGGGTGTGGAAGCTGAAACAATGATCGGCATCGGACATTCGCCGTTTCTTCCATAATATGCCTGCAGCAGATCGCTTTGTTCCGTTTTCGTTGGCAAACCGGTATGAGGGCCACCACGTTGGATGTTCACAATCAGCAAGGGAATTTCCAGCATTACCGCCAGTCCCATCGCTTCAGATTTTAGCGCCATTCCCGGTCCGACTGTAGTTGTAACGCCAAGGCTCCACCATAACAGGCACCAATAGCCGAAGTAATGGCCGCGATCTCATCTTCTGCCTGGAAGGTTTTTACACCAAATGCTTTATGACTGCTCAATTCGTGCAGAATATCGAAGCGGGGGTGATGGGATAAGAACCCAGAATAACAGGTAGCCCGCTTTTCTGCGAAGCGGCAATGAGTCCGTAAGCGAGTGCCTGGTTGCCCATGATGGAACGGTAGGTGCCCAGAGGCATGCTGGCTTTTTTTACTGTAATACCTCGTTGTAACAGTTTCTGTTGTATCACCATAATTATAACCAGCCTGGAACGCTCTTAATATTACTTTCCAGGATATCCGGCTTTTTACCAAATTTTTCTTTCAAAAACCGAATCGTATTATCCATGTTGCGGTTGTACATCCAGTACAAAAAACCAAGTACAAACATATTTTTTGCCCGGTCTTTTTCCTTGGTTCCCAAGGTGAAATCCTTTAACGCCTCCCGGGTCATTTTCGTTACATCCATTTTAATCACTTCAAATCTATCAAGGCTACCATTTTCCAGTGGATTAACTCCTTCCGGATAATTGGCCAGTCGTAGATTTTTAGCATCAAAGCCATCAACGTTGGCAATGATTTTCCCGTTCTTTTTTAACGCTTTCAGATTGATTTTCAAAGCCGCGGCATTCATGGCTACCAGTACATCACACTTATCACCGGGCGTGAAAATCCTGTCGCTGGAAAAGCGGAGCTGGTAACCACTTACACCGGGAAGGGTTCCTATCGGAGCGCGGATTTCGGCGGGAAAATCAGGAAATGTCGCCAGATCAATTCCCATGAGCGCCGTATTGTTTGTGAATTGAGTTCCGGTCAATTGCATGCCGTCGCCACTGTCTCCGGCAAATTTTATCACTACATCCTGTAAAACTTCTTCTTTGGTTTCCATCTTGAAAATTAATTTGCA
Source organism: uncultured Chitinophagaceae bacterium (assembly GCA_963696835.1). Taxonomy (GTDB): domain Bacteria; phylum Bacteroidota; class Bacteroidia; order Chitinophagales; family Chitinophagaceae; genus Ginsengibacter. The sequence continues at coordinate 287,541 of CAVOLS010000005.1, forward strand.
AATTTAAAAAATCCCCTTCGCTTTATAGTTTTAATTGTTTGCGACAGCCGGAAAAAATGAGTTTCTTTACAGCAAACGAACCTTTTTAAGAGAAAATTCACAGGAAACGGCAAGAAACAATACCAGGCGCTTATAAGATCTGCTTTAGCCGTCGTTTTTGGGATAATCAAAAAACATAAATTCCTTTTCTGCTACTTGGATTTCTTTCCAGTGCTTGGATAGAATTTTAATGGCATAAACGGCGCATGTCGGCATGTTATAAACAGGAGTGCATTCGAGTTCGTTCACGAAATCAGTGATGCCCGGATTATGGGAAAAGACCGCAACGCATTCATCCTTGTCGTCGAGGTTTTCAATCACCTTGTAAAAATCTTTTACTGAAGCTTCATACAAGGAATTTTCCAGAACGAGGTGCTTTTCTTTAGCATCATATTCCTTCATGAAAATTTTTGCGGTTTTTTGAGCGCGTTTAGCAGGGCTTGAAACGAACGTGTCGATCCTGATCTTTTTATCCTTTAGCCTTTTCGCCATTTCCGGCCCGTCCTTCTTGCCCCTATCATTTAAGGGCCTTTCAAAATCGGAAAGCGTAGCGCTATCCCAACTGCTTTTAGCATGTCGAATGAGTAAAAGGGTTTTCATGGTTTTAGTTGATATGTTGAATAATAAAAGTAAAAGAATATTGACGAATTTGATGCAGAATAAAAGCATTATTTACCTGAAACAGTTTTTTCGGCTGGCATTATTGGACGCTATCTTTATTTCGGGTAGGAGTCACCTCCTTGTCAATTTAATTCACATCGATCTGCTGGTAAGAAATTTGTGGACTTCAAATTAAATTTTATAAAGCATGACTACACAACAAATTGCAGACAAGCTCTACGAGTTCTGCCAAAAAGGAGAGTTTGAAAAAGCACAGAAAGAACTTTTTTCTAAAGATGCGGTAAGCATTGAACCGTTTGGCACTCCCGCCTTTGAAAAAGAAACAAAGGGCCTGGACGCAATCCTCGAAAAGGGAAAAAAATGGGGATCGATGGTGGAAGCGTTTCATGGCACAAGCGTTTCTCAACCCATTGTTGCAGGAAACGCGATAGCCATGGCAATCAGTTTGGATGCTACCATGAAAGGAAGGGAGCGGGAAAAACACAGCGAAATTGCAATTTACCAGACAAAAGACGGAAAGGTGGTTTCAGAAGAATTTTTCATGTGAAACGTGCATCGATGCACTTTACTGCTTTTTCAAATCTTTCCTCATAACTTCCGGCTATCTCCTGCCACGGGATGTGCTGGTTTACCATGATTTCCTTATAAAAGCGAAATAATTTGCGGCGGATATTTTTATCGGGATACTCTCTCAACGCATCTTCAATCCAGGGCAGGTCGATGTCGCAAAGCAAATAGAGGTCATACTTTCTCTCCGCGATCTGGTTAAGGATCCAGTTATCGCAATCATTGAAAACAAACTCCGACCAAACTTTCATCACATTCATATCAGTATCGATAAAAAGGAACCGATCACCCTGAACCGCTTCTTTCTGGCGAAGCGCTTCCAACTCTTCACTGTGCCGTTCTTCTAATTCAATTTGTCCCTTTGCAATTGAAAGCAAATCTTTATAAGCGTATGCAGCACCCCTTTTTTCCAGGTATTCCCTTGCATATTCCGGAACCCAAAGCGTATTATAATGCACGGATAGTTTTTCACAGAGAGTGCTTTTTCCGGTCGATTCAGGCCCAATCACTACAATTTTTTTTATCGTTGTCATGCGCCTTCTCTGGTTTTAAGAAGATATTCATTGGCCCTCCGCTTCCATTCAAATAACCCCCAAAAGGCCATCACTAAAAGAATCAGATAATAAACACTCGTGAACACATAATGCTTCACAAAATATAAAGGAATGGAGGCGATGTTGGTAGCGATCCACCAATACCAGCTTTCCACTTTTTTACGCGCCATAAGCCACATTCCTGTAAATGCCGTCGCGCTGGCAAACGCGTCTGCCCATGGAATAGCACCCGGGGCAAAGTCTCTTTTCAAATAGGTGAGTGCGGAAAAAATAGCAACATAAAAAGCGGCAAAAAATAACAACTGCCCCACCCATTCTTTCCTGCTGCTCCATTTTATGATGACTACATGCTCGCGATGCTGGTTCATTCTCGACCACAATATCCATCCATAAATACTCATGATCGTATAATATAAATTGACACTTGCTTCGCCGAACAGGCTCCCCTTAAAACTGAGATAAACATAAAAAGTTGTGTTGATAAGGCCGGTAGGATATACCCAGATATTTTCCTTTCTGGAAAACCAAACACTTACGATTCCTGAAAACACCGCGACATATTCAAGCCATGTGGTTTCTTTCATTCCCTCTACAAATGTTTGGTATATTTCCTGCAAGCTCACATCAAAAATTTAGCGCCAAATGTAGATTAGAAAATCGAGGCGGTCAAGAACGAATTCAACGATTAAGAAAATACAAATCTTAAGGGAGCATAACCTGCCAGCATAAATCAACTTATCTTTTCTAAGATCAATTTCCTCACATCAGCGAGTGAAATTCTTTCCTGCAACATCGTGTCCCTGTGCCTGATGGTAACGGTATTGTCTTCCTTGGTTTGATGGTCTATCGTTACGCAAAAGGGCGTTCCAATCGCATCCATTCTCCTGTAGCGCTTGCCGATGCTGTCTTTTTCTTCATAAAAAGAGTGAAAGCTTTGCTTGCATTCTTCCATAAGTTTTTTGGCAATTTCAGGAAGCCCGTCTTTTTTGATCAGGGGAAGAATCGCAAGTTTATAGGGAGCGATCTTCGCTGGAATCCTTAAAACTACGCGGCTGTCTTCGGAACCATCCTCTTTGGTCCATTTTTCTTCTGCATAGGAACTGCTGATAACGGTAAGGAACAAACGATCTAAACCGACAGAGGTTTCAACAACATAGGGAATATAATTTCCGTACGGTTTTCCATCTTCTTTCAGTTCGTTATCGAAATACTGCAATTTCTTTTTGCTTAGTTCCTGGTGTTGTTTCAAATCAAAATCCGTACGAGAATGAATGCCTTCCAGTTCTTTGAAACCAAATGGAAATTCATATTCGATGTCGACAGCCGCATTTGCGTAATGAGCCAGCTTTACGTGATCGTGATAACGAAGCTTTTCTGCTGGAATGCCAAGGCTTTCATGCCATTTCAATCTTTCCTCTTTCCAGTAATTATACCATTCCATTTCTGTGCCGGGGCGGACAAAAAACTGCATTTCCATTTGTTCAAATTCGCGCATGCGGAAAATGAACTGGCGCGCCACAATTTCATTACGGAAAGCTTTCCCTGTTTGGGCAATGCCAAACGGAATTTTCATCCTGCCTGTTTTTTGCACATTCAAAAAATTCACGAAAATGCCCTGAGCGGTTTCCGGCCTCAAATAGATTTTATCGGCTTCGCCGGCAACGCTTCCCAGTTGCGTATCAAACATCAGATTAAATTGCCGGACATCGGTCCAGTTGCAGGTTTCGCTCACCGGGCAAGTAATTTTATTTTCCTCGATTAAGTTTTTAATTCCGGAAAAATCGTCTTTTGAAAGGAGTTCATCCATTGTTTTAAGGAGCGCGTATTCTTCTTCTTTTTTCCCTTCAAGGGCCAACTTTTCCGCATGGGATTCAATCAAATGATCAACGCGGTAGCGCCTGTTGCTATCCTTATTATCGATCATCGGATCACTGAAGTTATCGATATGGCCGCTTGCCTTCCACGTTAGGGGATGCATAAAAATAGCAGCATCAATGCCCACAATATTTTCGTGAAGTTGGGTCATGCTTTTCCACCAGTAATCACGAATGTTCTTTTTTAATTGAGCACCGTTTTGTCCATAATCATATACCGCACTTAAGCCGTCATAAATTTCACTGGAAGGAAAAATATATCCATACTCTTTGCAATGCGCGATGATCTCGTTGAAATTATTTGATTCATTTGCCATAAGGCGGCAAAGATAAATGGAAAAGGCAAAATGAAAAGGTTAGGGCATTGAAGTCTGCTCCGGTGGCCTTGTGGACTTCTACAAAGAAAAGTAAAAAAGAGTCCGTTTGCTTCGTAAATTCCAGGGATTTTTTGCCTTATGAGGATTCGCGAATCACTCTTAAGTAGGCATTCAATACGATCTGCTTATCGAATTCTTTAATAATTTTTTCTCGTCCCTTTTTGCCCATTTTGCACCTTTCTTCAGGGGTGAGCAAAAGCATTTTTTCCATTTTCAACGCAAGGTCCGCAGCGTCTTTTACATTGCATAACAGGCCGGTAATCCCATCATCAACTATTTCTTTACAACCGGTAGTGTTGGTAGTTATCGCTGGTTTTTCCATGGAAGCGGCTTCTAGCAAAATATTAGATGTGCCCTCACGATAAGATGGAAGCACAATGCAATCGGCCTCGGCGATATATTTACGCACATCTTTTTTTTCGCCTTCATAGTCTATAATTCCCTCTTCAATCCAGTTTTGCAATTCCTGCCTGGAAAGCGTGTTGGATTTTAAATTCTGGTGCCAGAACGGACCGATCACATTGAAAATAACCTGTGGATATTTTTTATTGATGATGCGCGCTGCTTCAACAAACTCAAAAATGCCTTTGTCTTTTATCAGTCTTCCAATAAATAAAAAAACAAAAGAACCGTGATTTTTTTCCGGGGATTTTATCGGGCTAAACTTGTTATAATCAACCCCCGAACCCGGAATCCTTTCTGCAATTGCCGGCAACACGAATTTCTTTTCAATGAATAGATTCATGTCATCAAAATTCTGGAAAAAAACTTTGCGGGTCTTTCGAAGTGCATGCCTGTAAACCGAGCGGGCAACCCTGTAAGCAAGATTTTTACTGATAAACAGCGGCCCCACTCCGGTGATATTTGTAATCGTTGGGATCTTCAAAACGCGGGTAATAAAATTGCCCCAAATGGCTGGCCTGATGCTGAAGGTAAGGCACACATCAGGTTGAATTTTTTTTAAAGAAGAATATAAATTATAGATGTATTTGATTACTTTCAGAGGATTGATATTGCCGGATCCGATGTCGACCACCTTAATCCCGCTTTTCTCTACGTGTGACACAAAACTGTTGGCATGTGTAAGCACAGTAACTTCGTATCCTTCCTCAATCAATCGCCTCATGAGACCGTCTCTCATGGTATAGGTTGATAGAAGCCCATTTTCAATAACCGCGATTTTTTTTCTTACATCAACAGTTGTCATTGATAAACTTTTTTATGCCAGATCTCTAATGATAATAGAGTCCATAAAATTTTTGCCCTCTTTTCAGCAGATATTTTAATGCTGTTGTCCAAAAGGCCTTTAACGAATTTTTCCTGTACAAAATTTTTATAAAAATTATCAGGCGAAGAAAGATAGTCATAAACCGGTTCTTTCAACTCATTGCCGATCCAGTTTTTCAACGGAATTTCGAAACCTCTTTTCGGTTGATGAATTAATTCAGCAGGAAGATATTTTGCTGCAAGCTGGCGCAACATGAATTTTGTCGTTTTTCCCTTAATCTTAAATTTGTCGGAAACCGACGGAATATATTCCAGCAATTCTTTTGAAAGAAAGGCGCTTCTTCCTTCAAGTGAATTAGCCATGGTGGCGATGTCCATCTTTACAAGCAAATCACTGAACAGGTTCACTTCAAAATCAAGGTTCATAATTTTTTTTAATCCCGATAAATTGCTGTTCGCGATTTTATCAAAATCTTCTCTTACCGGCTGAAGATAATCAAAGCCGGGATCAAGAATGTATTGCTGATAGCCTTCGAAAATATCTACTCCAGCGGAAAGGTAAATTTCGAGATCTGAATTGGATGCGAGCGCCGCAAGGCGATACAGATAATTATAAACAGACTTTTTATTATCAGAAGCCGGCAACGCTCTTTTAATGAACGCGGCGCTGTTTCTCAGGAGGAAGTTTTTTTTGAAAAAATCATAGCGGGCAAAAGGAACATAACGCCTGTAGCCACCAAAAAGTTCATCAGCGCCGTCGCCATTCAAAATGACGGTCAAATATTTTTTCGCTTCGCGGCTCACATAATAACTGGGAATGGCAGAACTATCGAAAAAGGGTTCTCCATAATTCGATAAAATCTTTTCCAGATCGTTTTTCAAATTTTGGAATGAAATCTTTATTTCTGTGTGCTGCGTTTTATATTTTTCGGCAACAAGCTTCGCAAGGGGCGCTTCATCATATTCACCTTCAAAAGAAATGGTGAATGTTTTTAAGTTGGGCTTGTACTGTGATGCTATGGCTGTAGCGAGCCCGCTATCAATGCCGCCACTCAAAAAACTTCCTACCTCAAGGTCGCTTGATTCTATTCTTCTCTTTATTGCGAGGTGCAGAAATTGCTCTGTTTTTTCAAGGCATTCCTCAAAGGAATCGCGGCTTTGCGTTTTATAGAAATCATGGATATCCCACCATTTATTTTCGCTTACTGAAAGCGTGTTGCAGTCAACGATTAAAAAACTTCCGCCCCTCAATTCCTTTACCTTTTTGTAGGGAGTGAATTGCCTGTAGAAAGATCCGAGGCGCAGGTACTGGTAAAAATTGTTGCAATCGATCTCCGGCGAAATCATGCTTTTCAAGCAATTCAACTCGCTGGCGAAAGCGAATTTTTGCTCGTTCAGAAAATAATAAAAAGGCTTTTTCCCGGCCCTGTCGCGAGCGATAAAAAGCTCGTTTTTTATTTTGTCGTGAATAACGAAAGCGAACATGCCATCCAGATGTTCAAGAAAATCAACGCCGAATCGCTGATACAAAAGCAGTAAGGTTTCAGTGTCCGAAGAAGTGTTCCCGTCGATATTAAACTGCTTCCGGACTTCCTGGTGGTTATAAATTTCCCCATTAAAGACAATGGTGTATTTGTCATCGAGATCCATAGGCTGGCTGCCGCCCGCAATGTCAAGAATGGAGAGGCGGAGATGAAAGAAATTCACATTGCCATGCCTGTAACCATGATGTTCATCCGGGCCCCGATGCCCCATTGTTTTTATAACATCTTCGTAGGAGAATTCTGCATTAACCGTTCCCGCAATTCCGCACATTATTTTTCCTGATTTTTATACATTGCAAAATAACTTTATTATTTGCGAATATAAAGAGAAATGGAAATGACTATGTTTCAGCTTTTTTGTTTGTTTTGAACGAATGATGGGTCTTAACAATCAGTGGTTTTATTTAAGCCAGGTTTAAAGGAGCATGCTCGCTGGTTTTATTTTTCCTTTTTTCTGCATGCGCAATCGCGGCTTCCCTCACCCAGGCGCCGTCTTCATGAGCTTTGATTCTTGCAGCCAAACGCTCTTTATTGCAGGGGCCATTTCCTTTTATCACATTCCAGAATTCATCCCAGTTGATTGGTCCGAAATCATGCTGCCCCTTTTCTTCATTCCATTTCAAATCGGGATCGGGAATTGTAAGTCCTAAAATATCTGCCTGGCCTTTGCAGATGTCAACAAACTTCTGGCGAAGCTCATCGTTGGTAAACCTTTTTATTTTCCACTTCATGCTTTGCAACGTGTGGGGCGAAGCGTCGTCGTTAGGGCCAAACATCATCATGCTGGGCCACCACCACCTGTTGAGAGCGTCCTGCGCCATTGCTTTTTGCTCTTTCGTTCCGCGGCAAAGCGTCAGCAAAATTTCATATCCCTGACGCTGATGAAAACTTTCCTCCTTGCAAATTCTCACCATAGCTCTTGCATAAGGCCCATAAGAAGCCCTGCACAAGGGAACCTGGTTCATGATTGCCGCGCCATCAACGAGCCAGCCAATGGCGCCCATATCGGCCCATGTAAGCGTTGGATAATTAAAAATGGATGAATATTTTGCGCGGCCGCTTAACAATTGATCGACCATTTCTTCACGCGTTACGCCCATCGTTTCTACAGCGGAATACAGGTACAGCCCATGTCCCGCTTCATCCTGAACTTTTGCAAGAAGTGTCGCTTTTCTCCTTAGGGAGGGCGCGCGGGTAATCCAGTTTGCTTCAGGAAGCATTCCCACAATTTCGCTATGGGCATGCTGACTAATTTGCCTGATCAGCGTTTTTCGATAATCCTCCGGCATCCAGTCTTTGGGTTCGATCCTGATTTCCTGTTCTATTTTATCATCAAAAATTTGCAAAAGTTTATCAGCGTCCATGTGTTGCGATTTATATTCAAAGTTAGTGATTTCATGGTGTCAAAAACAGGATGGAACGTTATAATTAAAAGCGATGATTTTCATTCGTAAAGTATTGCTTTGAAAAACGTTTTTTTGTGCAACCTTTCGGTCCAAGCGGAAAAAATGTTTGAAAAAAAATACGTTTGCTGTTTGTCTTAGATTAATAGTGACTTTCAATCATTGCGCCTTTGCGTGAAAAAAAAATTTAAAAAAATATGCGTTTGCTGGAAAGACTTTTTGCACATTGCTTTCGCTTGAGATTGCCGCGGCGCATGGTGTTCGTTTAGTGAAGATGTTTGAGCAGCGCCTCGCAATGACGGTGGTTGTGTTTGTGTTTTTCGGGAAAAAGAAGAAATCGAAATTCTTTAGCTTTTTCAGAATTTTTTTTATACAGAGAATCTGGTGAAAAGTGAAAAAAATCTTTGAAAAAAATACGTTTGCTGTTGGCCCTTAGCTTTATAGCGCCGTTGATTCATTACGCCTTTGCATGAAAAAAACTTCAAAAAAGTGCGTTTGCTGAAATTAATTTGCTGAAAAAAAATCACGCGGCATCGTAATCAATAACTATTTTTTTTGATCGCGGATGGGATTGACAGGTGAGGATATAACCCGCTTTGACTTCGCTTTTTTCGAGCCCATAATTCGATTCCATTTCGACCTCGCCTTCGAGCAATTTCGCTTTGCAGGTGCAGCATACGCCGCCTTTGCAGGCGAAAGGGGCATCGGCGCCTTCGGCCAAAACGGCGTCTAAAATCGTGTTGCCGTTATAATCTAAATTGAAATTAAAACTGCGCCCGTCAAGGGTAACAGTCACTTCGCTTCCATCGGCTTCAGGCTCTTTTACAGCGGTGTAAATTTTAGTGTTCTGCCGTGTGGGCGTTGTGAATAACTCAAAATGAATTTGTTTTGAATCGATCCCCCAGCCATGCAAAAAGTCCTTTACTGTAAAGATCATTTGCTCGGGGCCGCAAATAAAAAAGTCATCCACTTTGTTGAAATCAATGAGACGCGAAAGATGGTTGCACTTATCCACATCAATTCTTCCGTTGTTAAATTCTGAATCAGTTTTTTCGCGGCTGAGAATGTGATACATCCGGAAGTTTTCAAGGTGCTTGTCTTTGAGCGCTTCCAATTCTTCACGGAAAATAATGGACGCGACATTTTTATTTCCATAAACAAGCGTCACGCTGCTATGCGGCTCCTTTTTGAGTATTGTTTTTATAATGGAAATAATGGGTGTGATCCCGCTACCTGCGGCGAAAAAAACATATTCTTTTTTATTGGCAGGATCGGTTTGAGTGAAGAAAGTGCCGGTTGGTGGCATCACTTCGAGAGCATCGCCCTTTTTGAGCTTTTCGTTCGCAAACGTAGAAAAAACGCCGTTTTTTATTTTTTTTACTGCGACTCTTAGTTCATTGTCGAGAGGGCTGGAACAAATCGAATAGGATCTCCTGGTTTCGTCAAGATCCGTTTTTATCGTAATGTTTTGTCCCTGTGTGAACTGGAATTCCTTTTGGACATCCTCGGGAATATCGAAGGAAATGGAAACGCACTCGGGCGTTTCGTGTTTAATGTCTTTGATCGTGAGCTTATGAAAATGTAGCGCCAAGGTGTTTTGTTTTAGATTCAGCGGATTGGATTCGCTGCCGGTATTATTGGCGAAAGCGCAAATCCCAATTCCTATTTTTTCTTCAAAGGTAGAACATAGGAAGTTTAAAACAATTACCGGCAGGTTCGTCGCGGCATCATTTCAAGGGGAAAACATGGCTCATGCGGAATTTCCTTCGGGGAAACCTTTCAAGATTAGTTAATTTTGCAGCGCAAAACCTTTTATATGCAGTTGCATTCGATAGATACAGTAGAAAATATTTCCCCGGCAGATTTTAAGAAGAATTATTACGATCCGAAAAAGCCTTTAGTAATCACAGGGCTTGCAAAAGATTGGCCTGCCTATAAAAAGTGGAACTGGGATTATTTTAAAGAAATCGTGGGGGATCAAAAAGTGGCGCTTTACAATAATGTCAAAAGCGACGCATACACTCCCATAAATACTGCGGATGATTATAAGACTTTCGGCCAATATGTTGACATGATAAAAAAAGGGCCTGCGGCCTGGCGGATTTTCCTTTTCAACATTTTTGATCATGCCCCTCAATTAATAAACGATTTTACCTGGCCTGAACACTTAATGAAAGGCTTTGTAAAAAAATACCCGATGCTTTTTACAGGCGGTGAAACTTCGATTACCCACATGCATTTTGACATCGATCTTTCCCATATCATGCACACACAGTTTGCCGGCCGCAAAAGAGTGCTTTTGTTCCGTTATGAAGAGCAGCGCAAATTATACCGCAAGCCGTTTGAGGTGCTCAGCCTTGCCGATTTCTCCAACTATGCCGGCCATTCGGGAATTCCTGATTATGAAAAATTTCCGGCGCTTAGGTATGCTATAGGTTATGACGTCATTTTAAACCCGGGAGACACGCTTTTCATGCCAGCAGGTTACTGGCACCACATGGAGTATATAGACAGCGGCTTTGCCATGAGCCTTCGCGCGCTTCAGGGATCGCTTGCAGGAAAAGCCAAAGGAGTTTGGAATTTATTTGGAATGAGGGGCATTGATACCGTCATGAAAAAAACCAGCCCCAAATGGTGGTATAACTATAAAATCAGAAAAATTAATGAATATGCTGAAAGAGAATTAGGAAAATTTTAAAGTTAGGATCAAAAAAAAAATTGATATTTATTAATTTCTTGTTAATTTAGCAGCCCCACACAAATTTTCCTTTTCCTATTTTTTAAAGCCTTCATAGCCCAATAGCTTATATCATTTTCGTTCACTACGGACGATATTGTTTCCGTTTTCTATTTAATTCAAATAATCCTCTATTAATTTATTTCAGGAAGGAAAGTGCAAACTTTTTTCTTGTGGTTTCAGAGGTAAGCAAGGCCGGTGATTTTTATCACTGGCCATTTTTTTTTAACTGCAAGTGTTTTTGATTCACTGGCACCGGGAAACTTTTCCCCAAAAAAAAGGAAACCGATGGTATTTTTGATTCATGGAATCAAAGAATTTTACACCTGAGCAATCCCTTCCAAAAATCAGGCAATACTGTGCTTACCAGGAAAGGTGCCATAAGGAAGTGCGCGAAAAACTCTATTCCTTTGGCTTGAGAAAAACTGAGGTTGAGGAAATTGTTTCAACACTGATCGGTGAAAACTATTTGAATGAGGAACGCTACGCGATACAGTTTGCCGGTGGAAAATTCAGGATGAAGCATTGGGGGAAAAACAAAATTAAGCAGGCACTAAAATTTAACCAGGTGAGCGAATATTGCATTCGGAAAGCGATGCTGGAAATAGACGAGCAGGCTTATGAAACAGCTTTTCAAAATGCCCTTGAACAGAAATTAAAAACATTAAAAACTGAAAAGAATATTTTCGTCAGGAAAAGGAAATTGCAGGATTTTCTTTTGCAGCGCGGCTTCGAAAACGACCTGGTTAGAGAGGCGGTAAACAGGATTTGATTTTACTGAAAAAATCTATCATACCTAAAGACCTATTTTTATGAAAACAAAGAGCGACTTTAAAATTTACAAACCATGATGCCTTCCTTAACAGTTTCCCTTATTCAAACGAACCTTTTTTGGGAAGATAAAAAAGCGAATCTTGCCATGCTTCAGAAAAAAATTGAAAACATTTCTGAAAAAACAGAGGTCGTCATTCTTCCCGAAATGTTCAGTACGGCTTTTAGTATGAAGCCGGAAATTCTTGCGGAGCCGATGAATGGAATGACAGTGGAATGGATGAAAAATATTGCCGCAAAAAAGAAGATCATCATGACTGGCAGCCTTATCATTGAAGAAGATGGAAAATATTTCAACCGCCTCATCTGGATGCTTCCCAATGGTGAATACGGCTATTATGACAAGAGGCACCTGTTCGCTTTCGCTGACGAGCATTCGCATTATACTCCAGGAACAAAAAAACTCATCGCTTCCGTAAAAGGATGGAAGATCAATTTGCAAATTTGCTATGATTTACGCTTTCCTGTTTGGGCCCGCCAAATTCCTGGTGGGGCGGATAAAAAGTATGATCTCCTGATCAATGTAGCGAACTGGCCGGAAAGAAGAAGCAGGGCCTGGAAAACCTTATTGCAGGCCCGGGCCATAGAAAATCAGTGCTTCGTGGTTGGGGTCAACAGAGTGGGCGAGGATGGCAATAAAATCAATCACTCTGGAAACAGCACGATCATTGATCCATTAGGTGAAATCATTTATGAAAAAAACAAGGAGGAAGATATTTTCACCTATACGCTTGAGAAAGAAAAGGTGAACGAAACGAGGCAACGCTTTCCTTTTTTAAATGATGCTGACAGTTTTGTTATAAGCGAATAAGTAATGGCCATTATTTGAAATCCTGATTATTTATTTTTCTTCAATAATTTTATTTTCTTCGATAATTTTTCTCACTGTTTCAATTTTGGTATCAACACCATTCAAAATGTCGCGCCAGTTAGGCCCGATATAAAGATCCGGAATCACACCGGTTCCTTTTACCGGAATATGCTGATATTGAACGAGCCTGAAAAACGGAAGCCTTACTTTAAGTTTTGTGTTGGGAAGGACAATATTTGGAATCAGAATTCCGGAATTTCCATACCAGCCCCCGCCAGTTTCTTCTCCGGCGATTGTTATATTTTCCTGGCCTTTGACGGCATTGCAAAATAATGCCGCGGCTGAAAAGGTGAGACCGTTTGTGAGCACATACACCTTGCCATCAAAATGGTTTTTTCGCCTCGGGCTAAACTCATGCCGCTCCCAATATCCGAAATGATATTTTTCATCATTTCTTTTGCGGGTAACGAATACGAGGCCCAGGTTGTTTAAAAATCCGGAAGAAATGTTCTTGGTAAAGGGGCTGAAATTTTTGCTTTTGGAATAAGCACTGTCTGCGACTTTGAATTTTGTATTGCGCAAAAAGCGGGTAAGCAAAACCGACTTGTTAATGTCGCCACCACCATTGGCGCGCAGGTCAATCACAAGGTTCTGTACATTTTTTTTATGCAGCTCCCGGAAGGATCTTCTGAAAAAATTATTGAGCCGCCCTTTCGAAAAACCGGTAACCGTCATTAAGGCAAAAGATGAATCAAATTCCAGTGACCGGATATCGTTGATTCGTTTTTGATGTGAAATTTTTTGGCGCTTCATTTTAAGCTTGTTTCGAACACTGTCCGGAGAGGGTTCATAATATGGAAGGCTGACGCTTTTTTCGATCCCATTGCTGTCTGTATAGGTGACGAAATAATTTTTATACAATCCAAAAATATTCCTGTGAAAATAAGGGAAGCTGGAGCTCAGCCGGATGTAGTTGACGTTATTCGCATATCCATCTTCCGACATGTAATCGAACATGATTCGAATCATTTCCGCGGTTTTTATTCCGTTGATCGAGGTGATGAAATCTCCTTTCCTGATCGCAGAATCTTTTCGTGTAAGGGTACCTGTTACCATCATCGTGTCGCTCCATGTTTTTACAAAAAGGGGGAAAGAAGGAATTCTCTTGTTTCGGATAAAATGGTTCCATCCTTTGCTCATGGCGACGCTTGTGTGCCCGCAGTGAATTGATGAAGTCAGGGGTGCCAGGATCTTCCAGCCGAATTGCAACTCGGTCATTGAATCGCCAATTGCCTTGTATCCTTCGTCAAAAAAATAATCCATGCTGTCTTTTGGCGTGTACCAATAAAGGGATGGATGCTTCTTTTCAAGTATCTGGCGAAGCAGGGAATAATCCTGCTGCAATTCTTCCTGCGGATATTTTTTATTAGGGTTATAATTTCTGGAAACCGAGCAGGAATGCAATAGGGGAATAAAAAGCAAAAAGATGAAGCGCCTCATTGTTTGCATAAATCTAAGCAGTAATTCACAACAATATTACTGCATAAAAAGAAATATTATTTCATTGCGTTCCATCCCTGAGCTACCAGCGGATGTTTATTGCCGCCTTTTGTAATGATGATGGTGCCCGCTTCTTTTTCTGTTATATGTCCAACAATGCTAATCTGGTTATTGGCAGCGACCTTGTCATAATCTTTCTGATCGACGGTAAAAAGCAACTCGTAATCCTCGCCGCCGCTAAGTGCGCAGGCTGTAGGATCGAGTTCAAGTTTGTATGCAAACTGACGCGCCAATTCACTCACGGGAATTTTTTCTTCATACAGTGTGCATCCAGCTTCGCTTTGCTTGCAAATGTGAAGGATTTCGCTGCTCAGGCCGTCGCTGATATCTATCATTGAGGTGGGCATCATTTCTTCTTTCTCAAAAAACTCAATAATGTCCCTTCTCGCCTCCGGCTTTAAAATCCGGCCCACAATGTAATCCTGGTTTTCAAGATCCGGCTGAACGCCTTTTGTTTCAAGGAAAATTTTCTTTTCTCTTTCCAGCAAAGTAAGTCCTAAAAAAGCACCGCCAAGATCGCCGCTCACGCAAATCAGGTCGCCATTTTTTGCGCCGCTTCTGGTTACATATTTTCCCGGTGAAACTTCCCCTATCGCTGTTACGCAAATGATAAAACCTTTCTGTGAGGAAGACGTGTCGCCGCCAACAAGATCTACATTATATTTTTCGCAGGCAGCATATACGCCTTCGTAAAATTCATCCAGCGCCTCAACACTGAAACGATTGCTGAAAGCAACGCTCATGGTTATCTGGGCGGGATTGGCGTTCATCGCATACACGTCACTGAGATTTACAATGACGCTTTTATATCCCAAATGTTTCAATGGAGTGTACATCAAATCGAAATGAATTCCCTCAACGAGCATATCGGTGGTTACAACCGTTTGCTTTCCAAAATGATCCAAAACCGCCGCATCATCGCCGACCGTAACAATCGTGGACGCGTTCCTGATTTCATTGTTTTTTGTAAGGTGGTCTATAAGACCAAATTCGCCAAGGGAAGAAACTTCTGTCCGGGATTCCGTATTCATTTTTGAGTGCCTTTATTTAGCGCAAATGTACGATGTGAAAGGGATGTTTGAAAGAAGAGGGAAGTTGAACGCTTTACCAAATGACCTCAACACCATATAAAGAAAAGCATGGGTCTTTTGAAATGATAGCTAGATTTTTTGTTATCGCCTGCGCTATTATCATTCTGTAAAAAGGGTCACGGTGGTGAAAGGGCAAGGCAGAAACAGTTAATGTGTGCTTAAATGTTATGGGCAAAGGGTTAAATCCATTTTCTAAAATCTGTCTGTTGATTTCGTTAAATGGTGCTTTAAGCACAATTTTGTTTAGGCTTGCTTTAATTGCAATTTCCCATAAACTGGCAATACTAACAAAGTTTAATAGCGTTATCCGCTTCGATAGCCTTTCGTCCAGTGTCAGAAAGTTCCTTATTTCTGTTAATGAACCAAATTAATGTATGTGTGTCAAGCAAGAACTGTTTCATTACTCCATATATTCTTTAAAATCAGAGAGCGGTTCATCAAAGTCTGGTTTCATAATAAACATATCCTTGCCACTTCCAAATTTAGGCTTAGCATTTTGTTGTTTCTTTTTATTTTTTTCCGCAAGAAAGTCAATAAAATCTTCAACTTCTGACTTTAAGTTATCAGGAAGTTCAGATAGTTTACCATATAAAAGATTATTGTCCAATTGCAACAAGATTGAGGCAGTCAAATTTAATAAATTTTACAGAAAGTTTTTGATAACACACCCGGCTTGAATTCAGGTGATTATGCCTCCGGATTATTGATCCACGCAATCAGTTCGTCATGTATTTTGCCATTGGTAGCAACGATTCCCGGCTGATAGGGAGAATAGGGGTTTCCCTTTAGATCAGTGACTTTTCCGCCGGCTTCTTCTACAATTAAAAACCCTGCCGCACTGTCCCATGCATGAAGCTCATGTTCATAAAAACCGTCAAACCTTCCAGCGGCCACCCAGCATAAATCGATAGCGGCGCTGCCGAGGCGGCGAACAGGAATACCTTTGCGGATCAGGCGTGAAAAAACTTCCAAAGGGCCGTTTTTATTTTCGAGATAGGTGTATGGAAAACCGGTGACAAGGCAACTTGTAAGAACTTCAGTTTTTTCGCTCACATTGATCTTTTGACCGTTAAGCGTGGCGCCTTTATTTTTTTCTGCAAAGAAAAATTCATTCATGACCGGATTGAAAACCACGCCCATAAGCATTTCCCCTTTCAACTCAAGGCCGATGCTTACACAGCAAAGAGGAATATTGTTGGCAAAGTTTACGGTGCCGTCAATTGGATCGATGATCCATTTATATTCCGAGTCAGAAAATTTTTCATCACTTTCCTCGCTTAAAATGCCGTGATCGGGAAATGCCGCTTTAATAACCTGCCGGATGGCTTTGTCGGAAGCGAAATCGGCCTGCGTAACCAAATTGTTGACGCCTTCTTTATTGCTGATTGTAAATTCGCCATTGAAGAATTTTTTTAATTCTGCCGCACCTGCATTGGCGGCCTGGATGAGTGTTTCTTTATGCATGCTGCAAAGTTTCATTAAAATTATTACATGAATTGTGTCAAATTTGGCGAAATTCACAGCTTAACAAGAAAAAATGCGCTTGCTTTTTCAGGCGGCCAACTAACAAAATTATAAGTAACGATTTGCGACTTTCGGTTATCATAATCAATTACAACGTAAAGTTTTTCCTGGAACAATGCCTTTTATCGGTTATTAAGGCCATGAAGAATATTGAGGGTGAAATTATTGTCGTGGACAACAATTCCACAGAGGGCAGCCGCGCTTTTTTTAAAGATAAATTTAAATGCGTCCGCTTTCTTTGGAGCGAATGCAACATGGGTTTCGGGAAAGCAAACAATCTGGCTCTGGTGAGTGCGCGCGGTGAATATATTTTATTTTTAAATCCCGACACCATCGTTCCCGAGGATTGTTTTGAAAAATGCATTTCTTACATACAATCACATGATGATAACTGCGCACTGGGAATAAAAATGATTGATGGCGCGGGCAATTTTTTGAAGGAGAGCAAGCGCGCTTTCCCATCGCCCTTAACCTCGCTTTACAAGCTCTCAGGACTTTCCTCTATTTTCCCACGATCTAAAACTTTTGCAAAATATCACCTGGGTAACCTGTCAGAAAATGAAAACCACGAAGTAGACGTGCTGGCAGGGGCTTTCATGATGATCCCAAAAAAAATTCTGGAAATTGTAAAGGGTTTCGATGAAGATTTTTTTATGTATGGTGAAGATATTGATCTCAGTTTCAGGATTCAGGAAGCTGGCTTCAAAAATGTCTATTTCACCGGGAGTCCTATCATCCATTTCAAGGGTGAGAGCACCAGAAAAGGAAGCCTGAACTATGTGAAAATGTTTTACAAAGCCATGAGTGTTTTTGTGAAAAAGCATTACCAAAGCACAGCCGCCAAACTGTTTTATTTTACTATCCAGGCGGCCATTCTTTTTCGCGCGGCGCTGGCCTCCATTGCACGGTTTCTGAAATGGATCGGCCTTCCGGCAATTGATGCCGCTGTTATTCTGATAAGTTTTTGGGGCGTCAAATTCCTGTGGAGCGAGTTCATCAAACAGCAGGTGAATTATTCGCCTAATTTACTCCTCATTGCCTTTCCTGTTTTTACCTTTTTGTTTTTAGGCGCTTCGTTCCTGGCCGGTTTATATGACAATGGTTATAAGCAATCCAGGTTGAACAGATCAACACTCTTCGCAATTCTCGTTATCCTTTCGATCTATTCCCTACTGCCTGAGAACCTTCGTTTTTCACGCGGCATTTTGTTGTTCGGATCCCTTTGGGCTTTTGCCTTAATGACGGTGATGCGAAAACTATTATTGAAAGCGAAAATAATTGAAAGCGCTGCTAACGTTGATGAGACAAACCAAACCATTATCGCTTCCACGGCAGAAGAATTTTCTGACATTGCTTGCTTACTGAAAAAACAAGGAAAAGCGGAAAGGATTTTGGGAAGAATTGAAACCGGCGATTCAAAAGATTCTTCCTCTATTGGCATGTTTAAGGATTTGAGCCGGCTTGTTCATTTATATCCCGTTACGGAGATTGTTTATTGTGAAGGGGCGCTTTCCTTCAAACAAATCATTGAAGACATCCCGCATATTCCTCAAAAAATCAGTATAAAAATTTTTGCAAAAGGATCACACGCCCTCATCGGAAGCGACGACAAGGATTCGGCTGCTGATTTTTCAAGCAGTAAGGATTTTCATTTGGATCTCGCCGTTTACAAGCGGTCTAAACATCTTTTCGATATAGGTTGCTCCCTCGTTTTCTTACTCACTTTCCCGATTCATTTTTTTATAAAAAGAAAGCCGCTGGTTTTTTTTCGAAACATTTTTTCAGTTTTAATCCGCAGGAAAACCTGGGTAGGCTATTGTCTAAGGGAAGATTCGCTTCCCCTTATACAACCTGGAATTATTACCACCACCGGATTTCCAATTCACCTGAACACCCTTCCCGAGGAAAGCTTGCTGGCAACCGATAAATTATACGCAAGGCATTATGAAGTGGTTCATGACATTCAACTGGTTTTGAACAATTACCGCTTCTTGTCCTGATTTGGATAAATCTTTGAAAAAAGTTCGTTTGCTCAAACAAGCAGGTACTGCTGACGTGTTTTTAAAATTTTCCGGTTCAAATGCATTCACCTGAGGTGATTATGGCCCAGCGTGTACGTTTGGAAATGGAGGTTGGTACGCTTCACAAATCCGTAAAGGTGTTTGAGTTTCATTAAATGTTTAAAAAAAGTTCGTTTGTTGGCGAGATAATTAGCAAGAGCTGAAACAACCATTTTTCAAATTTTGAAAAACTGCTAAAGTTTTTATATAAAATCGGATCGCAAACAATGAGAACCCATAAAAGGCTAATTTCCGCCAAGTATTTCCGAAATTGCACACCTAAATTTTTTATTGAATGTCTTATAACAGTTACCGGCCTTCCCAATCTGCTACTCCTGTGGTTTTGAATCTGATCATTATAAATGCTATTGTTTTTGTGGCGCAGTTGGTGTTTGACAAAACCGACGGAAACGGCTGGCTTACTTATAAATTGGCGCTTTACTCCTATGACAGCGGGCTCTTTAAACCTTATCAGCTGGTGACGCACATGTTTGCTCATGGCGGATTTTTCCACATTCTATTTAATATGTATGCCTTATGGATTTTTGGGAGCGTTTTAGAAAGAACCTGGGGGCCGAAAAAATTCCTTATCTTCTACTTTATCTGTGGGCTTACCGCTGGCCTTGCCCAAATGTTTTTGGTAAGCAATGGAGTGGCCATCGGTGCTTCCGGCGCCGTTATGGGACTGCTTGCCGCTTTTGCTTATACATTTCCAAACGTGCAGTTTTATATTTTGCCTTTCCCCTTTCCAATTAAAGCAAAGTACCTCGCGTTGATTTACGCGGCGATAGATATTTTCGGAGGTTTTTCGGGCGGGGACAATGTGGCTCATTTTGCACACCTCGGGGGGCTTGTCGCCGGTTTTATCCTGTGTATTTTTTGGCACAACAATGGCAAAAGATCAAGGTATTGATGGCATGAAACTGCGATATTAGGTTTTAATTTATATCCTTTTTAACTGCTGCTAAAATGGTAATTTTACAGTGGTATTTTAAACATTGTTATGGGCGAATCAGAAAGATATACAGATAGGCGTTTAAATAAAATAAGCCTGGGCGATGATAATAACGCCCTCATGGCCCTGGTGGCCATCAATGCAATGATTTTTATCTCCCTGGGGTTGATCCAACTGATATATTACATGGTTCAATCCTCTGAAACAGCGTTCCAGTACCAAATTCTCCGCTGGTTTATTTTGCCGGCAAAATTGTCGACCCTGGCAGAAATGCCGTGGACTATCCTCTCTTACATGTTTGTTCATACCGGCATTATTTACACCTTTGTCAACATGATATGGCTCTGGGTTTTTGGATCCTTGTTTCAAACCATGTCAGGAAACAGTAAAATAATTCCGGTTTATTTATATGGAGGCCTCGCTGGGGCTATATTTTTTATTGGAGCCAATTACCTGTTTCCCAACCTTCGTTCTCAAATAGAATATTCAACATTGATGGGAGGGAACGCTTCCATCATGGCGGTGGCAATTGCGACAACAACACTCCTTCCAGATTATCGGTTATTCAAGATGCTGAACGGTGGTATTCCTTTGTGGGTTCTCACCATTCTTTATGTAATAATTGACGTGTCATCCAGCAGCAGCCTGGCTCATAGCCTTTCGCATTTAGGCGGCGCTCTTGTAGGTTTTTTATTTATTGTAAGTTTGCGGAAGGGATATGACTTGGGGAAATGGATGAACGATGTATATTTTTGGTTCATGAATCTTTTCAATCCTGATGAAAAGCAAGTCCAGCAAAAAATAAAAGAGAAAGTCTTTTACAAAACCGGCGGCCAAAAGCCTTTCGTAAAAAGGCCTGTCATTACGCAACAACGCATAGACGAGATCCTTGATAAAATCAATCAAAAAGGATTTCAATGTTTATCCGACGAAGAAAAAAATATTTTAAAGAAAGCCCGGGAAGCGGATTTCTGATATAGCCCTGGTCCTTAACCTCAAAATCGGAATAATTTCTATTAATTTGTAATTCAATTAATTCTTAGCTTTTCAATTCGTTCATCGTTAAATGCTCTCCGGTAGATGGCACAGCCTTTTTTGCGCAGGATAACCATGCGACTGTTTTTTGCAGTAAATGTTCTTGCCGCAATTTCATTTATCGCGGGCGCTAATGTAAAATATTTGGATCCGGAACGTTGGTGGTTTCTTAGCCTCATCACAATCACGCTTCCCTGGCTACTATTAATTTTGGTGCTGTTTTTCATCTTCTGGTTGTTTATAAAACCGCTCTGCTCACTGATTTCCCTTGCCGCGATCGCTATTTGCCTGCATGCGGTTATGCAAATTTTCCCGCCCAATGTTCCGCGTGAATTTTCACTTTTGCGCAAACCAGGAAACCTTAGGGTCATGAGCTGGAACGTGGAGCAGTTCAATATTTTGCATCATAAGGATCATCCGGAAGTGAAGCAGGAAATGTTTGACCTTATCAATACCTACGATCCGGACATCGCCTGTTTTCAGGAAGTGGTAGCTGGGGAAAATAAAAAGGCCGCCAACTATTTTCCAGATATACAAAACGCGTTGCGTTTTAAAGATTATTTGTATTCATATCAATTAAGGGATGACTTTGACCGTTATCATCATTTTGGCATTATTATTTTTTCAAAACTTCCCATTGCAAGAAAGCAAACCATTGTCAACAATCCCAATAATTATAATTCGACCTACCAGTTTGTTGACGTGCTGTACGGAAGCGACACGCTAAGGATATTCAATGTGCATCTGCAATCGCTGCGGTTTTCAAAAGAAAATCTTGATTACCTGGACAAGGGTGGCATGAAATCAAATTCCACTATTACCGAATCAAAAAGCATTATTTCAAAATTAAAAAAAGGGATTATAAAAAGAGCTTCCCAGGCTTTTTTTATCAAGGACGAAATGAACCAAAGTCCTTATCCTATCATACTTTGCGGCGATTTTAATGACGTTCCTGTTTCTTATGCCTATGAGACAATTGGTGCCGGGCTCGAAAATGCTTTTGTAAAAAAAGGATCCGGCATTTCAAGAACATTTAGCGGCATTTCGCCAACGCTCAGGATAGACAATATTTTTGCAGATAAAAGATTTACCATCGCCCAATACACCCGCGTAAAAAAATTATTAAGTGATCACTATCCGATAATTGCGGACATGAAACTGGATTCAATCCATAACAAAAATTTAAAATAAAGGTCGATTGTAAAAGGTGGAATATCTTTGGACGAGTTTTGGAACTCATTTAATACAATTCAATTTTTTATGCCTCTTAAAATTTATAATTCCCTCACGAAAGAGAAAGAAGAGTTTTTGCCCATTAACCCACCGAATGTCGGCATGTATGTCTGCGGCCCAACAGTCAGCGGGGAAAGCCATCTCGGCCATGCAAGACCTTATATAACTTTCGATGTCGTCTATAGATATCTGTTACACCAGGGCTATCGGGTGCGTTATGTGAGAAATATCACTGACGCCGGGCATTTTGAAGAGGAAGGCCGGGAAGCGGAAGACAAAATTTCTTCTAAAGCGCAGCTCGAAAAACTCGAACCGATGGAGCTGGTGCAAAAATATACCAACCTTTTCCATTGGGCGTTCCGCAAATTTAATACCCTCGAACCAAGCATAGAACCAACGGCAACCGGACATATCATAGAGCAAATCAACATGATTGAAAAACTGATTGATGCCGGCTATGCTTATACAATGAACGGCTCTGTATATTTTGACGTTAAGAAATATGCATCTGAATACAAATACGGCGAATTGAGTGGGCGCAAAATTGATGATCTTCTGGAAACGACCCGCGAACTGGAAGGCCAGGAAGAGAAGAGAAATAAAGCCGACTTCGCCCTGTGGAAATCAGCGCCGCCAAAACATATCATGCGATGGAAAAGCCCTTGGGGAGAAGGTTTCCCCGGATGGCACATTGAATGCTCAGCGATGGCTACAAAATATCTTGGCTCCCGTTTCGACATTCATGGCGGGGGAATGGATCTGATGTTTCCCCATCATGAAAGCGAGATCGCGCAAAGCACCATTTGCAATCATACGCCGCCTGCAAAATATTGGATGCATAATAACATGATAACCGTTAACGGGAAAAAAATGGGGAAAAGCTATAACAACCAGATAACGCTTACCCAGATGTTCAGCGGAAATCACCCATTGCTTTCGCAAGCATTTTCGCCTATGGTCATCAGGTTTTTTATCCTGCAAACACATTATCGCAGCACGCTCGATTTTAGCAGCGAAGCGCTCGTTGCGGCTGAGAAGGGATTAAAAAGATTGTGGGAAGCGTATGAAATCCTGAAGAAAATGCCGGTTGTTGAAGGGCCTGCGAAAGATCCGGAACTTGATGAAAAAATCAATCAGCTCATCAGTGAGTTTGAGGAGTTTTTGAACGATGATTTCAATACCGCGAAAGTGCTTGCCAACATGTTTGAAATTGTTCCTGTGATTAATTCGCTGCATGATGGCCTGATTGCCGCAGACGCTTTTTCTTCGCTTACCCTTTCACGGTTGAAGGAATCTTTCACACTTTATCTTGAGCGGATTCTCGGATTGCAGGAAGCCACTAAAAATACGGAACAGTTTAGCGGATTAATGGAGTTGCTGATGGAGATAAGAAAAGATGCCCGTTCAAAAAAAGACTTTTTCACTTCTGACAAAATTAGAAACCAATTGTCTGAACTGGGAATTGAAATGAAGGATGAAAAAGACGGCAGAATTAGTTGGAACCTGAAATAGTAACAACAGAGTATGAAACATATCGCGCATTTATCAAAAGATAAAAAACTTGTAAAATTAATTCAGGCGCAGCCTCCTTTTATTCTTGAAAAGCGCAATAAAGTCTATCTGCGCCTCTGCTCCTCTATTTTAAGCCAGCAGTTAAGCACAACAGTTGCAAAAGTTTTATACAACCGGTTCCTCGACCTTTATGGGGGCAAGGAACCAACGGCGAAAAAAATTTTAGAAACACCCGCCGAAAGTTTTCGGGCCATTGGTTTTTCAAACGCGAAGGCTTCTTATGTGCATAACGTTTGCCGGTTTTTCATTGAGCATAAAATTACTGACGCCGCCCTGGATACCATGAGCAATGAAGAGGTCATCTCCCTGCTTACACAAATAAAAGGAGTGGGAAAATGGACAGTAGAAATGATCCTGATGTTTACGCTGGGCCGGGAAGACGTATTTGCTTTTGATGACCTTGGCCTGAAGCAAAGCCTGGTAAAACTGTACAAGATAAAGGAGACTGATAAAAAATTGCTGCTCAAGAAAATGGAAGCGATCTCGGTGAAATGGAGCCCTTACCGCACTTATGCATGCAGGTATCTGTGGAACTGGAAAGACGGGGTTTAAAAAATTAACTCTTTCCTCTTTCCGGCCATGCCTTTATTTCTTTTTAATCATGGGGTTATTCAATCCATTGATCAGGTTGTCCACAACGACAAAACCCGGAAGTTTGGAAAAAAACTGGGTCAGTGTTTTGCAGCCATACGTTCTTACATCAAAGCTGGGATCAAGTTTTCTCAAATTAATTCCAAGGGTTGAAATGTAGGCCTCATTACTTTCGTTGATGCTCATGTCATAAGCCTTATTAATAAGCTTCATGCTCATGGAAGATTTTTCCTTCTGTTTTTTGGCAGCCTCTTTTTTCTCAGTCACCTCGACTTTTGGCTCCAGGTTTTCCACGTAAGTAAATATTTCGCATGATTTCACAAATGCGTTAGGAGTTTTTTGTTCGCCGATTCCCATCACAAAGATGCCGGCTTCCCTGATCCTTTTTGCCAGGCCTGTATAATCGCTGTCGCTGGAAACGATACAAAACGCGTCCACGAGATCGGCATGTAAAATATCCATGGCATCTATGATCAAAGCGCTATCAGTAGAATTTTTTCCTGTCGTGTAAGAAAATTTCTGGATCGGGTTAAACGCCATTTCATTGAGTAAACTTTTCCAATGATTCATGTGCTGGGTTGTCCAGTCGCCATAAACCCGCCGAATCGTCACCTTTCCATATTTGGACGCTTCTTCTAACACAAGATCCATGATTTTTGATTGTGCATTATCGCCATCAACCAGAAGCGCTATTTTTTGATTTTTAATATCCATATTTGTTTGTTGCCACGAAATTATGATTTATCATTCAAAACGAGGTTTTTAAAGCGTGTCGAAAACCACCATCGAATGAATCCCCGGGGAATCTGGCACACAAAAAGTAGTGCAGCGTATGCTTTGCGGTTTTTTCGGGCATATCTTCTTCTTCGTCACTTTTAAAAAAAATTTTTTCTCAAAAAAAAATGAAATGGCATGAAGGGATCTTTTCTTATTCCTTCTGCCTTCTAAAAATTGAATTTTTCCTAAATAAAAGTGCGTTTGCTGCAGTTCATTTTCTTTCTTTTGATAATGATGAATCTTTTATCTTTGGCGACAAACATTTTTTATGAAGTTTATCGTTTCCTCAACGCAATTATTAAAACATCTGCAGCAAATAAGCGGGGTTATCAATGCTAATACTGTTTTACCGATTCTGGAAGATTTTCTTTTCGAGATTGAAAAGAATAAATTAACCATTGTTGCTACGGATTTGGAAACCGTGATGAAAATCAACATGGATATTGAAGCAAAGGACAATGGAAGGGTCTGCATTCCGGCAAAAATTTTATTGGATTCCCTTAAAAATATTCCCGAACAGCCGCTCACTTTTACCATCGACGAGAAGTATGGTATAGAAATTACGAGCGATAATGGAAAATATAAAGTGATGGGCGAAAACCCGGATAATTTCCCTAAAGAGCCAATCGCCGACGAGGCCAATAATTTCAGCATGCCTTCTTCCGCTTTGGTAACCGCTATCAACAAATGCCTTTTTGCTGTGAGCAACGATGACCTTCGCCCCGCAATGACCGGTGTATTTTTTGAGCTTTCCCGCGAAGGTATAACCTGCGTTGCCACCGATGCGCACCGTCTCGTTCGATTCTCAAGGCTTGATGTTGTTTGTCCTGAAACGGATACTTTTATTGTTCCGAAAAAACCATTGAACCTTTTGAAAAATGTATTACCCAACAATAATGATACATTGGAACTATCCTATAATTCAAATCATTTGTTCGTAAAGCACGGAGGAACGGAAATGGTTTGCCGCCTTATTGATGCACGCTTCCCTGATTATAAAGTGGTAATTCCAAATGACAATCCTTATAAACTCACTGTTAATAAAAACGATTTCCAGAATGCACTTCGCCGTGTAAGCGTTTTCAGTAATAAAAGCACTAACCAGGTGGCACTCACTATTACAGGTAGTGAACTGCAGCTTGCCGCCCAGGATGTGGATTTTAGTTTTGAAGGAAATGAGCGCATGGCTTGCCAATATGACGGTGAAGACATGCAAATCGCTTTCAACGCCAAATTTTTAATTGAAATGCTCGGTGCTGCGGAAACGCCGGAAGTTGTGATCGAATTAAGCGGACCTACAAAAGCGGGAATCATCAAGCCAACAGAAAAAGTGGAAAATGAAGAATTATTGATGCTCGCTATGCCATTGATGTTAAATAGTTAATCCTTTAAAGGATGTTTTTTGAAAAGCAATTCCTGGCGGGATTGCTTTTTGTTTTCAGGGGTATAATTTTTCGTATTTTTAAAAGCCCAGCTTTTGAAAGTGCTTTCAGAAAATGGGTCTGAATTATATGAAAATTAAATTCGGTATTAAATCAGTGCCATATGCATCTCATAACCATAAGGACTTTCCAAAATTATTTCTCTGCCCACATTTTATTAACCAAGCTCAGATCTTCTGGTGTGGAGTGTTATTTAAAAGACGAATTTACTGTTACCGTTGATCCGTTCCTTTCGAACGCCGTTGGCGGAATAAAACTTGCAGTAAAGACGGAGATTGTGCAGGAAGCCCTGGAGCTGTTGCGGCAATTTGATGAGGATTATATGAAAACAGCTACATGCCCCAAATGCGGTAGTCACTCCATTGAACTGGTTCCAAAAAACTCTCCTTCCAATATGGCAACGGCTATCCTGAGCTGGTTTTTTGGAAGCTATGCGGTCTCAGCAGAAAATGTTTATCAATGCGCCAAATGCAAATATGAAAGCGCTTCCTTGCCTGAAACTTATGGCAATGATTCTTTTCTTTGCGAAACAGAAGAATTAAATTAATGATTGAAATCAATGAAAACAATTGCGCTTATACCTGCCCGTTATGCGGCCACCAGGTTTCCCGGAAAGCTCATGCAAATGCTGGGAAACAAAACTGTTATAAGGCACACCTATGAAAACACGGTTGCCACTTTATTGTTTGATGAAGTAATCGTTGTCGCTGATCACGAAATCATTTTCAATGAAATTATACAAAATGGTGGTTATGCAGTCATGAGCAAGGGTAATCATGAAAGTGGCAGTGACCGCATTGCTGAGGCGGTTGCCGACCTGGAAACCGATATCGTTATCAACGTTCAGGGCGATGAACCTTTTGTGAAAAAAGAATTGCTGCAAAACCTATTATTGGCTTTCGATTCCCAAGGCGGTGAAGAAGTGCAGGTTGCCTCGCTCATGCATGAAATGAAGGACCCGGAATCGATCATGAATCCCAATCATGTGAAAGTTGTGGTAGATGGCGACAGTAACGCCATGCTTTTTTCGCGAAGTGTGATTCCCTTCTGGCGGGATAAAAACACCTTACCGGTTTATTATAAGCACATTGGAATTTATGGCTACAGGAAAAACACCCTGATGAATTTCACCCGATGGAAGCCCACCCCCCTGGAGGCGATTGAAAAGCTTGAACAGTTGCGATACCTCGAAAACGGGGTAAAAATAAAAATGGTGATTACGGATGAAAGCCCCGTTTCCATTGATACCCCTGAAGATCTCGAATATGCGGCAAAATTATTGTAATTGCTGAGATCGATTGTTTCATTAAACAAAACAAGATGTACACTGCAAAAATTATAAGGCACCGTCATAAGTATCATCATTATATGAACGATGATCTGAAAGATATCAGGGAAGACACGCATTTTAAAATCGTTTTTTCTTTTCCGGAGGAAATGGAAAAGTTTGAAGCATGGATAAAAAAGAATGGTGGAAAATACGATTACAACAAAGAAGAAAGCCGCCAGGAAGGAAAGATGCCGCCCGCAGTTGATGGCCTGTTTAAAGACGAGATTTGCTGGTGCGATGTGATGACCTATTATCTTTTGCATGTGGCGGGTTATCAATATCATTCTTCCCTCGAGCCATATAAAGGAGAAGTGTATATTAAAAGATCAGTAAGAGAATAATCCGCTACTTTCGTCAGCAAACGAACATATCACTGTGTTCATATTTTATCATTGAACCGAAATTCTGTTTCCGATGAGCAAAAAAAAAGGCATGCAGGCTATCCGTCCTGTGGAAATGCGCGCCACAAAAAAGGTTTTGCAGGTAAATCCCACCATTGCCGCGAAAAGAACGGAGCCGGAAAAAACTAAAATTTCGGTATTTGATTTTTCCCCGAAGGAGGCAGTGTCAGCAGGACTGCGCACTGTTGAAGCTACGTATCCTTATCTCCATAATTCCAATGTGAGCTGGATCAACTTTGACGGACTGAAAAAATCCGATGTGGAAAATATCGGCAATCATTTTGGCATCCATCCCCTTATTCAGGAAGATATTTTAAGCAGTGGCCATCGGCCTAAAATGGATGATTTAAACCGACTTCTCTATTGCATATTAAACATGCTTTATTTCAATGAGCAAACATCTTCGATAGAAACGGAACAGGTGAGTATTATTTTGGGGTCTGGATTTGTGCTGAGTTTCCAGGAAAACGCCGGAAGGGATGTTTTCAACCCGATAAGGGAGAAAATTAAAATTACCGGTAGCAAACTAAGGTTGAGTGGCGCTGATTATTTATTTTATTCCATGATCGACATGATCGTTGACAATTATTTCGTGATCATGGAAAAGCTGGGTGAAAAAATTGAAGGATTAGAGGAAGATATTACGTTGCACCCGGATAACCGAACACTTGCCCGCATCAACCTGCTGAGAAAGGAAATGATCCTTTTGAAAAGGAACATTTCGCCGGTGAGGGAATTGATCAACGGTATTTTGCGCAGTGAAAGCGAACTGATCGAAAACAAAACCGAAAAATATTTCAAGGACATTTATGATCATATTGTTCAGGCGAATGAATTGGCCGAAAATTACCGTGACATGATGATCAACCTCCAGGACCTTTACCTTAGCAATGTCAATTTAAAAATGAATGAGGTGATGAAGGTGATGGCTGTTGTTACCTGTCTGCTTGCGCCCGCAACAGTCATTGGAGGAATCTTTGGGATGAATTTCAACAGAATTCCGTGGCTTAGCAATCCTTATGGTTTTTTTATCGCCGTCGGCTTGATGCTTGCTATTCCCATTTGGATGATCTGGATGTTTAGAAGAAAGGGGTGGTTTTAGAAATTTCCTTCAAGGTATTTAAAGCGCCTTTTTTTTATAAATCGGAACCGTACTGCAGGGCTCTCCATACATGATGCTTTTTGCAACCGGCCTAAGCATTTTTGTAATTTCAACATAAGCAGCTTCCGGAATTTTTTTATCACCGCATCCTTTAACCACCACCCTCTTACCTTCAAAGTCCTTTACATCCAATTTGCATACATTCTTAAGAAGCAAAACATTCAGCAATTGTTCCGGATTCCCAAAAACAATTTCCAGCGAAATCGGCTGCAAATAAGTCGTCACAAGCATATAGGCCCACAGTGGAATGATCGCATCATTGGAACAGGTAATTGCTACATTCTTGTTTTCATAAAAACTCCAATGCAGATTTTTTAATTCTTCCCGGAAATCTTTCTCTTTTAAAATCAGTTCCATAAACAGATGATCTTTCATATCAAATACGGCGATTTCTCCTTCCGGATAAAATTTTTCAAGATCAAGGGTGAGGATGCCACTCTGAGCAACCTTATTTATAATTTCTTCCATCGTGGTTTTTTGTTCAACACAAAGATACGCACAATGATTGTTAGCGTTTTCTTTAAGCTTCGCAGAGAGTTTTTTCAGCATATTAAAAAAGCCATCCGGAGATGGCTTTTTTAATAAAGATATTTATTGATTATTAAAAGAATTTGCTTCTGTTATCTTTAATCTTCGCAGTTTTTTTCAGTGCGTTGAATGACTGGCCGAGTGCCGACTGGATTCCTCTGTTCAATTCGTTCATTTTTTGCTGGGCTTGCATTTCAGGAGAAAGCGGCTCTTTAGCAGATACGCTGTTTACCTTAATAACAAAAACTCCGGTATTTCCCGCAATCGCCGGAGAAACTTTTGTTTGATAAGCCTTGTTAAAAGCTGCGCCGGCAATTTTGGGCTCGTTGCCAATCCCATTTATTATTTGTGCCTCAAAAGTTAAAGTTGAATCCGCGCCTGTTGTCAAAACCTGGAGGTTATAAGCAGAGGCTGCTGCTTCAAGAGAAGCCGGATTGTTCATTTTCTTTTTAATCTCATCTGCTTTTTTCATATTGCGGATAGCATATTCGACCATCGGCCTGGCGGTATTTACATCAGGGACTCCGGCTTTGACTGTGCGGTCAACGATTGCTACAACAAAATCGTCCTTAACGGTAAAGGGCTCGGAAACCTCGCCTTCTTTTGCCTCAAAAGCCCATTTAACGATCGGCCTTGCATCCTGCAAGCCTCCAAGCTGGAAATCATTTTCTTTAACAATGTTGGGAACATCTACTTTGTTCAATCCGTTTTTAGCGATATAATCATTAAAGGATTTCACATCTTTAGCGCTGCCGGAAAGCTTAATGGCAGCGGTGTTGGCGCTATTGATCGTCTGATCGCTCGGAGCGATTTCCTTGCCCATATAAGCAATCTTATAAGCGGGTTCAAAATTCTTTTTCTCAAGAATTTCAATATAATGCCAGCCGAATTGTGTTTTCACCACGCCTTTTGTTTCTCCTTTATTGTTCAAAAGAAAGTCGCCAAATTCTTTGGCGAAGGTTTCTCCCTCAATCGTCAGCAAATCGAATGTCATAACCCCATTTTCTTTTTTAGCGGCCTGATCGGTAGAATATTTTTCATCAAGGGCGTCAAAACTTGCACCGCCTTTTATCGCCACCTGGATGCTGTCAGCGATCCTGTGCGCCGTGCTGTCGTCCATTAAAGGTTGCTGGGTTTGGGGATCCATAGTTCCTAACAAAATATGGCGGCACTTAATGCTGTCCGGTAAAACTTTGGTAGAGATTTTTTTTGCGAGCACATAATTTTTTCCATCTTCATAAGGTCCATATACGCCACCATCGGGAAGCTCGATAATGGCTTCTGCATTAGGAACCTGAATTTTAGATTTTGGCGTATAAGCGTCAAAAAACGGAATGGAAGAAGAATTTCTTCCCAGGAAAAATTTCGCGTTTGAATCGGCCGCAAACTGAGGCTTCAACTCTTCAAGTGATTGATAGATTCTGGCACTGTCGGCTGAATTGGCTGCCGCGCTAAAAAGCACATAGGAAATCATTCTTCCGCCTTCCTGCTGAAATTTCAATTTATTTTTATCAAGATAATTCTGAATATCCGCATCGGTTACATTCACAGCGCTATCGCTTATTAATGTATAAGGAGCGGCAACATAAGAAATCGTCGCGAAATTATTTCTTTCTTCTTCCTGTTCTTTAGCAAGCCATTTAGGATGATAGATGCTTGCGGAAATCATGGAAGTATATTTCGTGTATAAGCTGTTGAGGCGCATTGGGTCTATCACCTGTGAAATAATCGCATTCCTTTGTTCGGCGTTCTTATTTTTCTTTGTTTGAGCCCACCATTGCTTCGCTTGCTCAATATCATATTGGCCGGTTTCCCTGTTGGTGAACGCCTGTTTCAATTGCTGCGGCGCTTCCTCGCTAAACATGATCGCGCTCATTTCTTTTGGGGTGAAAACGATTCCCAGGTTTTGGAATTGCTTATCCACAATTCTTTCAGCAACCAATTGATCCCAAACTGATTGCATGATCTGGTTGCGCTGTCCGGCGCTATTCGGATACTGCTGTTCTGTTTCTTTCACTTTTTCATTGAACTCTTCATAATCGATGTTTTCACCGTTCACGGCTCCAATTACGGTTGTGTTTCCGCGGCCGAATTTACTGGCTCCGCTCATGGAATCCATTAAAATAAATCCGATAAGGCTTATCGCGATGACTGCGATTATGATTACTGCACCTTTCTCACGTATAGTCTGAATGATTGACATGTTGGTAAACTCTTAAATTTAAATGAGGCGGCAAAAATAGGGTAAAATAGAATAGGAACAAATTGTGCATAACCGCATGGAATTCGCTTTGGGATGCTTTTTTGGAAAAAGCTTTCTCAAAGAAAAATAAAAGAACAAGATACAACATCAAAACGCCATACTATATATATATGTATGAAAGTCGAAAAATTCAGTTTGCGCAGAAAATTATTACTTTAACCTAACTTTTTCCCAGGTGGTTCGCGAAAAAAACACAAAAGAAGGAAGAGAATTTGCGCATGTCAGCTGCAGATACTTTTGATCGATAGTACGGGGCTCAGCGGAATAAGGCCATCTTCTTTCGATGTGCCAATCGTCGAAAATTCCGAAAAGAATTGCAGCAAACGTCCTTTTTTTGAATAATTATCACAATTCCCTTCTGCTCTTTGTGTTCTTCCCGCCGAAAACTCTTCCTTCCTTTTAATCGGTAATCCCTCCAAAAATACTTTTCAACAATGCCCTGTGTAAAAATTGCTTTTCCTGTGGGTAAACCGGCTTTCGGGAAAAACCGAAACGTGAACAAGAAAGAACAACTTTGGGGATTTCGGAGAAAATTCCCTTTTTCAAGAAACAAGCAACAATTTTTCCTGACTCCATTCACAATTTTTTAAAAAAAAAGAGAAAGAATTTTACCCACCCTCTTTTTTCTTAACAAATGTTAAAAAGACGTTTTTTATGAGAACTGCTGTTAAAAGAGCGATGTTAAATAAATGTGGATACGTGTGGATAAGATGGAAGTTTTAAATTTGCATCAATTACAAAAAAGGAAGTTTCCACAAATCCACATCCCTAATAGTAATAGGGTTTTTTAATAAAAAGGTATTAATATTAAATACTATGGCAGATATTAACATTGAAGGCGCAAAAAAAAATTTAGAAAAAAAAGGTTTCCTCGATTTGCAGATTGATCCTACCTTAGACCTCTTCTCGGAAATAGAACGTTTAAAAAAAGAAAAAAATGCCATCATACTTGCCCATTATTACCAGGAACCGGATATTCAGGACGTTGCTGATTTTATTGGCGACAGCCTTGGACTCGCTCAAAAAGCGCAATCCACAGATGCCGATATCATCGTTTTTGCTGGCGTGCATTTCATGGCCGAAACCGCTAAGATCCTCAATCCCAATAAGAAAGTTTTATTACCCGACCTGAATGCCGGTTGCTCGCTTGCAGACTCAGCTCCGGCCGATCAGTTTAAAAAATTCAGAGATCAATATCCTGACCATGTGGTTATCACCTACATCAATTGCTCCGGGGAAATGAAAGCACTGAGCGATATTATCTGCACTTCGTCCAATGCGGAAGCAATCATCAACAGCTTGCCAAAAGAACAGAAAATCATATTTGCCCCCGATAAAAACTTAGGCGCTTATTTGATCAGGAAAACCGGAAGAGACATGGTTTTATGGAATGGCGCCTGCATTGTTCACGAGCTTTTTAGTCTGGAAAAAATAACACGCTTAAAAATGCGGCACCCAAAAGCGAAGGTTCTTGCACATCCTGAATGCGAAGAACCTGTTCTCCGCGCTGCCGATTTTATTGGAAGCACCAGTTCCCTTTTAAAATATTCTTTAGAAAATCCTGCAATGGAATTTATTGTTGCCACTGAATCCGGCATTATTCACCAGATGCAGATCCAGTCTCCGGAAAAAACTTTCATCCCTGCTCCTCCGGAAAATATGTGCGCCTGCAATGATTGCCCCTACATGAAGCTCAATACCCTTGAAAAATTATATTTGTGTATGGAATTCGAAGAGCCGCAAATTACAATGGATGAAACGTTGCGAATTGCTGCCAAAAAACCAATTGATAAAATGCTTGAAATTAGCCACCGCTTTGGCTTGTAAAAATAAAAAAATTTTGAAGGCTAAATAGTGCAGGCGTCCTTTTAAAAAAAATTAGATAAAACAAATTAATGAAGTTTAAAAAAAAAGCTTGTTCCTGGAACAAGCTTTTTTTAATTTTTTAATTCTGTTTAACCAACAACTCCTTCTGAGATTTTCGCCCTGATTTTTCCTTCCAGTTCATTGGATAATTCAGGGTTGTCGATTAATAATTGTTTCACTGCTTCACGGCCCTGTCCAAGCTTCGTTGTGTCATAACTGAACCAACTTCCACTTTTTTGAACGATGCCAAGATCAACGCCCATATCAATGATTTCACCCACCTTGGAGATTCCTCCACCGAAAATAATATCGAATTCAGCAAGGCGGAAAGGCGGCGCCATTTTATTTTTAACCACCTTCACTTTCACACGGTTTCCAACGGCTTCATCGCCGTCTTTGATCTGAGCCATTCTGCGAATATCCAGCCTTACAGAAGAATAAAATTTGAGCGCATTACCGCCTGTTGTTGTTTCCGGATTTCCAAACATCACCCCAATCTTATCGCGAAGCTGATTAATGAAAATGCAGCAGCAATTTGTCTTGCTGATGGTTGCGGTTAATTTTCTCAATGCCTGGCTCATCAATCTTGCCTGCAATCCCATTTTGCTATCGCCCATTTCTCCTTCCAGTTCGCCCTTAGGAACCAGTGCCGCAACAGAATCTATAACGACAACATCAAGCGCTCCCGAAAGGATTAACCTGTCTGCGATTTCCAAACCCTGTTCGCCATAATCGGGCTGACTTATCAAAAGATTATCCACATCAACGCCAAGCTTTCTGGCATAAGTGCTGTCAAAAGCATGTTCAGCATCGATGATCGCACACATTCCACCTTTCTTCTGTGCCTCTGCGATTACATGTATTGCCAAAGTAGTTTTACCAGAAGATTCCGGACCATAAATTTCTACCACACGTCCTTTAGGCAAACCGCCGATTCCCAAAGCTACATCCAGGCCTATTGAACCTGTGGAAATCACTTCATGAGGTTCCTGTGAACGCTCATTCATCATCATAACACTGCCTTTTCCAAAATCTTTGTCTATTTTATCAATAGTAAGTTTAAGGGCTTTTAATTTGTCAGAATTTTTATCTGTAGCTGCCATAATTTATTAATTGTATTTGTCAATAAGAATTGTAAAGTTATTGCTTGCGCAAATATAGAAACTAATAATTATTAACACTAATTATTTTAGTTTTATTTTGACAAATATTTTAGTTTTGCCTTCATTAACGTAATAGCAAACGCTCTTTTTTTCTGGCAGCAAAAAAAAAGGATGCATATCTGCACCCTTTTTTCGTTTTATCCCTGTTCTACATTTTCTTTTTTATGTTTTCGATCGCATCCAGGTGTTTTTGCAAAGTGGGCAATGAATTCATGACAAAGGTTTTGAAATCCGGATCTTTAATTTTGTCGCCCGCTTTTTTGAAATCGGAGATATCTTTTTTGTGATCATCAATCATCATTGACACATAGGCTTTATCGAAATCGGCCCCTGTTTTTTTGCTTAGATCGTCTATATCCTTCTGCTGTTTTGTGGTGACGGTTGTTGGCAGATCGACGTTTTTCCTTGAGGCAAGGCTTTTCAAATTATCATTGATTTTTGTATGATCATCCACCATCATTTTTCCAAAGTCCTTTACTGCCTGTGTTGCTGAATTTTTTTGAGCTATGTTACCTAACTGAACTTCCATCATTCCACCCTCTGCTGCATCTTTTGCGAAATCCTTTGTATCATTATCCACCATTGCATTGGTCATTGTGTTTTTTCCGGTATCGTTAGTGCCAGCCATTGAATTATTCATTCGGTTAGAAGTATCACCGCTTGCGTTATTCATCCTGCTGCTATCGTTCATCGCTGAAGATGAAGTAGTTGTGTTGGTAGAATCAGAGTTGGTTGATGTATTTGAATTGCCATTGCATGCCGAGAACAAGAGGGCGCCCGCTATTATGGACGCTAAACTTAACTTTTTCATAAAAAATATTTTTAAGATTTAATGATATATAATTCTCCTCAAAATATATTCCATGTAGGTTTTTAAGCAGGGCAGCATATATAAAATTTAATTCCTTTTCATGGTTGTTGATATTTTTTCCGATTTGAGAAGGTTTTTCCCGTTGATTTCCCTGATTGGGAAAGGAATTCAATATTATTCTTGCTGGCGCGCAAGAGTAAAAGGTTTGTATAACCTTTCTATGATAAATCTTGATAAAAAGTTCGTTTGCTGAAAATTTATTTGCTTCGCATAAATGGTTTCTTGACTTGAAGTTACACACACAAAAATCGAAGGTTGGAAACCCTTTTCTATTATAAATCTTCGAAAAAAGTCAGTTTGCTATCGCTTTATAGTACTAGTTACGACTTATCCAAATAATGAATTAACCGATTAACTGCTTCTTTCAGCGTACTTTCTTTTTTTGCAAAACAAAATCGAAGGACATGGTTGTCTGTTCCTTCTTTATAAAATGCGGATACCGGTATGGTAGCCACACCTGCTTCCCGAACCAGCCTTTCGGCGAAATCCGCTTCTGTTTCATCGCTGATTTGTGAATAATCATAAAGCTGGAAATAGCTTCCATGCGATGGGATAGGTTTGAAACCGGTTTGTTCCATTAAGGTTTTTAAATAATCTCTTTTTCCCTGCATCTGCCCGGCAAGATTCAGATATTCATCCTTGTTTTTCAGGAATTGCGCTAAAGCATATTGCACAGGTGAATTGGTAGAAAAACAATTATACTGGTGCACTTTCAAAAACTCTTTCATTAATTCATTTGGTGCAATGCAATAACCGATTTTCCAACCGGTGCAATGATATACTTTCCCAAAAGAAAATGTGATAAAAGACCGATGGAAAAGGTCAGGATATTTCAGCAGGCTTTCATGTTGAAATCCGTCAAAAATCAGGTGTTCGTAAACTTCGTCACTCAAAATAAATATTCCGGTATCTGCTACAATTTTTCTTAATTCAGCAATATCATTTTCATTAAGAACGCTTCCTGTCGGATTATGAGGAGAGTTAAGAATAATTAGTTTAGTTGCGGGTGAAATCTTTTCCCTCACGCGGTTCCAGTTAATTTTATAATCCGGATGTTCAAGCGGAATTAAAACGGGAATTGCGCCATTGATCTCAATATTGGGAATATAGCTGTCATAGGCTGGTTCAAAAACAATGACTTCATCGCCCGGATGCAACAAAGCCGTGAGGGCGGTGTAGATAGCGTAGGTGGCGCCGGGAGTGATGCAGATCTCTGTTGCCGGATTAATTTGCGCCGCATATAATTCCAAAACCTTTTCTGAAATAGCTTCCCTCAAGGAAATAGCGCCATTACGGTGGGCGTATTGATTATGTCCCTCCATCATTGCCTTGTTAACCAATTCAATCAATTGTGGATTCATTTCAAAATCGGGAAAGCCCTGGCCAAGATTAATCGCCTTATGTTGAAGAGCCAGTGCGCTCATTTTGGTAAAAATTGTTTCTCCAATGTTGGGTAGTTTGCTCTGGATTACAAGTGAGTTCAAAGTATTTCGGTTTAAATAATTGAACCGAAATTATGCAATCCTTTTGAAAAGATCAGGCTTTTCGCATATGGGGATATACCACAATAAACAAGGGAAATAAACCACAATAATGTCACCAATATTGTGCGGCTCAGGGTGCAGGTTTTGCATTTATTTGACCGATCTGCACCTTATATGATTTGCCAAAACCAGTATCAAAATGAGCGGAGCTTATATTATAAAACTTTGAAACAAATTAGTAAACCCTACGTCACATTCATGCGTTAGGGTAACCTATAAGGTGAAAGCGCACGGGTTTATTTTATTAAAAAATAATCCTGCTATTTTTACAAGTACCTCTCTCCCTTATTTCTTTTTATTTCTGCCAAATATTCTTTTATGTGCTGTTCTTTATCTTTTTTGCAAACCAATAAGGCATCATCTGTATCCACAACAATAAAATCTTCAAGGCCCTGAAGCAGGATCAATTTTTCCCCGTGAGTATGAATCACGTTTTTATTTGAATCAAACAGAATCACGTTGTTTCCCACAACAGCGTTTTCATGATAATCTTTCTCCAGATTTTCATAAGCGCTTCCCCAGGTTCCCAGATCGCTCCAGCCAAACGAGGCGGGAATCACATAAACGCAATCTGCTTTTTCCAGGATGCCATAGTCAATGGAAATATTGGCGCACAGAGGATAAATGAGTTCGATGGCCTCTTTTTCCTTTTCTGTATTCATCGCTTTCTTAGCACCTTCAAAAAGATCATGAATTTCAGGAAGGTTTTTCTCAAATGCGGCGATAATGCTTTTTGTGCGCCAAACAAAAATGCCGGCATTCCATAAAAAATCGCCGCTGGCAAGAAATGTTTTAGCCAGTTCCAAATCTGGTTTTTCCGTAAAGGTTTTTACTTTGTAGATATTATCGCTGACGGCATGCTCTTCGTACTGGATGTAGCCGTAGCCCGTATTGGGTTGAAAAGGAGTAATGCCCAAAGTTAGCAATGCATTGTTTTTTTCAGTGAATTCGAGCGCTTCAATGCTAGCCTTTATGAAGGAAGTATCATCCAAAATAAGGTGGTCTGCTGGTGCGCAAATCAAATTACTTTCCGGGTTTTGCTCCTGAAGCTTATAGGAAATATAGGCCACGCAGGGAGCGGTATTTTTTCGGGAAGGCTCACATACAATATTTTCAGGTTTTAGTTCCGGCAATTGCTTGGCTACGATATCCTTGTATTGATGGGAGGTTACGACGTAAATATTTTCTGCAGGTATGTATTGCAGCAAACCGGTCGTAAGTGGATTGGATCAACGTCCTTCCCGAATTCAGGATATCAAGGAATTGTTTTGGATAATCCAGTCTGCTAACAGGCCAAAACCTACTTCCGATTCCGCCGGCCATGATGGCCACGTAATTATTTTTATTCATTTTCTAATAAGATTAAATAATTCCTTCCCGGATAAGATCATGTAAATGTATAATACCTGTGTAAATATTATTATCAATTACCACTAATTGTGTAATATTTTTTTTTCGCATCATATCGAGTGCTGTTACAGCCAGTTCGCTTTTATCGATAGTTTTGGGATCCACACTCATAATGTCTTTGGCTTTAACGTCCCTATGATACAAATCTTTTTCAAGCATTCTCCTCAGGTCACCATCCGTTATGATTCCTGCCAGCCTTTCCTCACCATCCAGGACAACAGTAACCCCTAAACGTTTTTTTGTAATCTCGATGATCACTTCTTTGAGCGAACTATCCAGCAGGACCAAAGGCTTTTCATTGTTCACAAAAAGATCGCCGACGCGGAGGTATAATTTTTTTCCAAGTGTTCCTCCCGGATGGAATTTTGCGAAATCTTCAGATCCGAATCCTCGAATATTCATTAGGCATACCGTCAACGCGTCGCCCATGACTATCTGCGCTGTGGTGCTGCTTGTTGGTGCGAGATTATTTGGGCAAGCCTCCTCCTTCACAGTAGTGTTTAAAATTACATCGGCGCATTTTGCCAGGTAACTTTGCATGTTGCCGCACATGGCAATAAGCGGATTTTTGAAGTTTTTTATCAGAGGTACAAGAACTTTGATTTCAGGACTATCCCCGCTTTTACTAATGATCATCACGATGTCATCCTGCTGCACCATTCCAATATCTCCATGAATTGCATCGGCTGCATGTAAAAACAGTGATGGAGTTCCGGTGCTGTTTAATGAGGCAACTATCTTTTGGGCCACGATCGCGCTTTTGCCAATTCCACTAATTACAAACCTTCCCTTGCTGCTATAAATAAGCCTTACTGCTTTTTCAAAATCCTCATTTACAGAATGAACCAGTTCCTTGATTGAATCTGCTTCCTGCTGAATTGTTTGCCGGGCAATATTTTTTATATCCTTTTTCATTATCGAATTGTATAATCTGTTCTGTTAAACAGGTTAAAAGCTGCAAACCTAAAGCAATTGGAATTGTTGAACAAAGCAAAGGATTTTCATAAACACTGCAAAACCTTTGTAACTTAGGGCAATCCGCTGAAATAATGTTTATAATGTTAAAAGACAATTTAACACTACTTTTTAAAAAGCAATTGAATTAACTTTGGAATCCTTAAAAAAATAAGCGGATCGAAACGAAAAACCATGCCTACAAAAACAAAAGTCAAAACCAATTCCTCATCAGAGAGTAAAACAAAAAAAACTGCTACAACACCTTTATTGACGGAATCTCTTCAAAAACACTTCGGCTTCAATAAGTTCAAGGAACCTCAAGAAGACATTATCAATAGCCTTTTATCTGGCCAAGACACCTTTGTGATTATGCCTACAGGTGGCGGAAAAAGTCTTTGTTACCAATTTCCTGCAATTATTAGTGAAGGCTGCGCAATTATCGTTTCGCCGCTAATCGCTTTAATGAAAAACCAGGTGGATCTGGTTCGGGGATATAGCAGCAACGATAATGTAGCCCATTTTTTAAACAGCACATTAAATAAAGGGCAACAGAAAATCGTAAAAGAAGATCTTACTTTCAGGCCAAACGAAAATGCTATATGTAGCTCCGGAAACTTTAACGAAAGAAGAGAACGTTGATTTTTTCAGGGATTTAAAAATTTCCTTTTTTGCGGTTGATGAAGCGCATTGTATCAGCGAGTGGGGGCATGATTTCAGACCGGAATACAGGCGATTGCGCGATATCATGGATCTGATCAATGAAAAAGTGCCGGTAATTGCTTTAACGGCAACTGCAACGCCAAAGGTTCAAAGCGACATTGTTAAAAACCTTGGACTTCGCGATCCTAACATCTTTATTTCTTCTTTTAACCGTTCCAATCTTTATTATGAGGTAGTACCAAAAGTGAAAAAGGAACAGACGGTAAAAAGCATAGTAAAATTTATATCTCAAAATAAAGGGAAAAGCGGCATCATTTATACCCTTAACCGTAAAACTACCGAAGAACTTAGCTGAGATGCTGATGGCAAATGGCATTAAAGCCGTAGCTTATCATGCAGGTCTCGACGCTAAATTAAGGGCTAAAAGACAGGATCAGTTCTTGAATGAAGATATACAGGTTATTGTGGCGACCATCGCCTTTGGAATGGGGATCGACAAACCGGATGTGCGGTTTGTAATTCATTACAATATTCCCAAATCAATTGAAAATTATTACCAGGAAACAGGCCGTGCCGGACGTGATGGATTGGAAGGAAAATGTTTATTATATTATTCGCATAAAGATGTTGCGAAACTGGAGCATTTAATGCGGGACAAACCCTTGAGTGAACGAGAAATTGGTGCTCAACTTATTAATGAAACGGTTGCTTATTCTGAAAGCGCCGTTTGCCGAAGGAAAATCCTTATTGAATTATTTTGGAGAAGAGTTACACCGTTGATAATTGCGGTGGAAAATGTGATAATTGCAAGAATCCAAAAGAACTGATTGAGGCTAAATCTGAAGCATTGATCGCCTTAAAGGCTATTAAGGCGCTCGATGAACGTTTCCCAGATTACGTATATGATTCCTGTGATCGTTGGAAAGCTTGAATCCGCAGATTAAAATGTATCGCCATGAAGAAAAGCCTGTTTTTGGTATCAGGAAAAGAAAAGGATGAACATTTTTGGAATTCGCTGATCAGGCAGATGCTTCTGGAAGGTTTTATTCAAAAGGATATTGAGGAATACGGCGTTTTAAAACTTACAAAAAAGGGCGAATCTTACTTAAAAAAGCCCGCGTCGTTTAAAATTGTGCTCAATCATATTTATGAAACGGATGGCGATGAAGATGAGGATGTTACCGATGCAGGCGATGCTGTAGCGGTAGATGAGAAACTGATTGGATTATTAAAGGATTTACGGCAGCAGGAAGCCAAAAAGCGGAACCTTCCGCCTTTTGTGATCTTCCTTGAAAACAGTTTGAACGATATGGCAACCATGTATCCGACCACATTGAAGGAGTTGGAAAAGTGCCAGGGAGTGAGTGTTGGGAAGGCTTTAAAATTTGGCACGTCCTTTTGTAAATCTTATTGAAAAATATGTTGAAGAGAATGATATTGAGAAGCCGGATGATTTTGTAATGAAAAGCGTCGTGAACAAGAATAGCAATAAGGTGTTTATTATCCAGAATGTTGATAAAAAAATGCCTCTGGAAACAATTGCTAAAAACCGGACGCTTAAACTGGATGAGTTGCTGGAAGAAATGGAAACAATTGTTGCAAGCGGAACTAAACTAAATCTTGATTATGCCATTGAGGATATGGTTGAAGAATATGAGAGGGAAGAGATTATCGATTATTTCAAAGGGTGCCAAACCTCTAGTCTTGATATTGCAAAAGAAGAACTTGCTGACGGTAACTATTCGTTTGAGCAGTTGAAGATTATGCGGATAAAATTTTTATGTGAATACGGCAATTAAAAAAAAGTAAAAATAGATTTTTATTTTAACCAAATAATTCTATTTTTGCCGCCCATTCAACTGGTGCGGTAGCTCAGTCGGTAGAGCAAAGGACTGAAAATCCTTGTGTCGGCGGTTCGATCCCGCCCCACACCACAACAAAAACCCTTATAAATTGTTATAAGGGTTTTTTTATTTTGATCTGCTTTCCGTTTTTCCAACTTAATGGATTACCTCCCAAAATCGTCCTGCACTCTTACAATATCCTCTTCATTGCTTGGGTGATTCTCGTCTGTATGCTGCCAGATTTCTGCAATTACTCCCCAGGTATCTGTTCCTATCAGCCGATGGCGTTCTCCTTGCTTCAAAATTATCACATCATTCGTTTTTTTCAATTGCAAGCCGTTCTCCTCGTCTGTTTGACTTGTTATAACTCCAGCCTCCCCGGCAATCACTTTCCACACTTCTGAACGGCGGTGGTGAAATTGCCAGCTTAATCTTTTGCCGGCTTCTACAATCAGGATTTTAGGGCTTATTTTTCCAAAGGCTTGCTCGCTTGCCTGAGGAACATCTCCAAGGAAAAAGTCAATAAATTTCCGGGATTGCGATTCGTCAATCACATAGAAGCCGCCCCAGGGACGGGTTTGATCTTCATCAGAAACACGGAAGCCGCAACTTTCCAAAAAGGATCTAACGGCTTGAAAAATTTCGGGCTTTCCAGCACAAGTGGGCAAATGTAGATTCATAATTTAATATAACGGTTATGTATAAACGAAAATTACCGGCCCATATAAACCATCAGGATTTGCACATCACTGGGGTTAACGCCACTGATCCTGCTTGCCTGGCCAAGAGTCTGCGGTTTTATCTTGTTGAATTTTTGCCGGGCCTCATTAGACAAAGATGCAATATTTGCATAATTGAAACTTTCCGGAATTATCTGGTTTTCAAGAGCGCTCATTTTTGCCACCAGTTCTTCTTCTTTCTGCAGATACACTTCATACTTTATTTCTATTTCCGCCTGCTCCAGCGATTCTTTATTATAATGGCCCACTGCATTTTTTATTTCCAAAACCGATTCAATCATTTCTTGGAGTTCAATTCCCGGACGCAGCAATATTTGGCTTGTTTTGCTTTTCTGTGTAATGGGCGCTGAAATTTTCTTATTTAAAAACACATTTACTTGTTCAGGCTCCAGTTTTAAGGATTGAAGAAGTTCCTTGATTTCTTTGATCTCTTTTCTTTTTTCAAGAACCTTTTCCATTCTGCTTTGAGATGCCAAACCTATTCGAAAGCTTTTTTCTGTTAATCGCAGATCTGCATTGTCCTGCCGTAACAAGCGTTCTGAATTCTGCCCGGCTTGTAAACATTCTGTATGGTTCTTCGGTGCCTTTGCTTATAAGATCATCAATTAAAACACCAATATAGGCTTCGTTTCTTTTAAGGATAAATGGTTCATTTTCAATTACTGCTTTGATGAGCATTAATTCCTGCCATCAATCCCTGGCAGGCGGCTTCTTCATAACCGGTTGTACCATTTATCTGGCCTGCAAAAAAAAGATTTCTTATTAATTTGGTTTCCAGGCTGATTGTTTCAACTGGGTTGGTGGAAAATAATCATATTCAATTGCATAACCCGGACGAAACATTTTGCAATTTTCAAAACCCGGTACTTTTGTAAGTGCCTTATATTGAACTTCTTCTGGTAAGGAAGATGAAAAGCCATTTACATATATTTCAATCGTGTTCCAGCCTTCGGGCTCAACAAATAATTGGTGACGTGTCTCTTTCTGCAAAGCGGTTGATTTTATCTTCAATGCTTGGGCAATACCTGGGCCCACGTCCCTGAATTCTGCCCCTGGAACATCGGACTTTCATGAAAGCCTGTTTTTAATATTTCATGAACTTCTGGATTTGTATAAGTGATCCAGCAACTTCGTTGATTTTGCGGCTTTGTTTGTATTGTGTAAAGGAAAAGCCTGCTATTTCATCATCACCCTTCTGCTCTTCCATTTTTGAATAATCCAGGCAACGGCCATCAATTCTGTGGAGGTGTTCCTGTTTTTAAGCCGGTTGCTTTCAAATCCCCAGCTCTACCAATTGTTCGGTAATTCCGGTTGAAGCCT
Source organism: uncultured Chitinophagaceae bacterium (assembly GCA_963696835.1). Taxonomy (GTDB): domain Bacteria; phylum Bacteroidota; class Bacteroidia; order Chitinophagales; family Chitinophagaceae; genus Ginsengibacter. The sequence continues at coordinate 332,025 of CAVOLS010000005.1, forward strand.
TTTCAGCCATTCTTCCACCCCTTAATTGTCTTTTCACCAATATGAATAATGCCATTTAAGAAAGTTCCATTGGTTAAAACCACTGATTTTGAATAAATTTCATGGCCCAAGCGCGGTTATTACACCCGCAATACTGTCATTTCTTTTTGATTAGCCCAATCACTGAGTCCTGGTAAAAATCAAGATTGGGTGTATTTTCCAAGCATGTTGTCTCCATTTATGGCAAACAGCATTCGATCGCTTTGAGCCCTCGGACTCCACATGGCCGGGCCCTTACTTTTGTTCAGCATCCTGAACTGAATCATGCTTTCGTCAGTTACGATCCCTGAATAACCTCCCAAGGCATCTATTTCCCTGACTATCTGGCCCTTTGCGATGCCTCCCATGGCAGGATTACAGCTCATTTGGGCCATAGTTTGCATATTCATTGTAATAAGAAGCACTTTGCTGCCCAAATTGGCAGCAGCTGCTGCAGCTTCACATCCTGCATGGCCGGCACCAACTACTATTACATCATATTTTGGAAACATTTTGCAAAAATACCATTATGAGGATTTATTAATGACATGTTTCACGTGGAACCATATTTTTAACTGCTGTTTGGCACCTCTGTTTTAGGGTTGGCGGTCTCTGTTTTCTATTTTTAGTGTGGCATGGTTTAATCTATCAAATTGTTCCACGTGGAACAATTTCAAGCAGACTTGAGCGCCTAGATCCTGCAATGGAGAATCGTTCTAAACCAGGTTAGTGATGTCCATAAATTTTAAAATGTAGGGGTTGGAATAGTGCGATCGTAGTGGCAGGTTTGAACAGCAGTTTATTGGTTCTAGGACCCAGGAAGGAAAGGTTTTACGTGGAACAATTCGTATTTTCTGATTTGTAAGACGCTGTTTTAAAACTCCATCCGCTGCAAGTAGTAATCTTCTTTTGCGCGCATTTGAAGTTTTAATTCGGCAGAATGGTCTGAGTAGCCGCACAAATGAAGGATTCCGTGAATCATAACCCGGTTCATTTCAGTTTCAAAGGGAAGTTGAAGCAATTCCGCATTTTCGCGAACCCTCTCCACACTGATGTATATTTCTGATATAATGGGTAAGGAGGTTTCGGATAGTGTGAAAGTGATGATATCTGTCAGTGTATCGTGATTCAGGTACTGTTGGTTGAGTTTTAGTAAATATTCGTCGGTGCAAAAGATGTACGAAATGGAATGGAAATCAAATCCTTCTTCATTAAAAATCGAGGAAAGAAATAATTTCAAAAGAGGTTTATTCTTTAATGAAGGAGATATGCCGTGATTGTTAAATGAAATAGTACCCATGATTTTTTTCTAAAATCGAAATCAGTTATTCAATTTTGAATGATAGTTTTATGGCGATGAAATTATCGCAAGTAAAGCCAGGCACAAAAGTAAAAATTAAGTCTTTCGAAACCCATGAGATCATTTTAAAATTGATGGAAATGGGCTGTTTACCCGAAGAAGAGGTAACGGTTTGGAAAAAAGCTCCTTTGGGAGATCCTATTTATGTCCTGGTTGCAGGTTATTCCTTAAGCCTTAGGCTTGATGAGGCAGATCAGATTATTGTTGAACCCATACTAACTGTTTAAATTTATTTTATTTGGAAATCGGTTTATACTTCGGCTCTTTTAACCCAGTTCATAATGGACATTTGATTATAGCCAATCACATGGTGAATTATACCTCGTTGCAACAAGTATGGTTTGTTGTTTCCCCACAAAACCCATTGAAAAATGAAAATTCGCTTCTTAATGAGCATCACCGGAAACACCTGATAGATCTTGCTATTGAAGGCGAAGGGAAACTGCGCTCATCTAATATAGAGTTTCAACTTCCCCGACCCTCCTATACGATTGATACCCTTACTTATTTGTCTGAAAAACGCCCAAATGACAAGTTTTCAATCATTATGGGAAGTGACAGCTTTAGCAACATAAGCAACTGGAAGAATTCGGAAATCCTCTTAAGAGACTATCCGATTTTCATTTATGAACGTCCCGGATTCCCTGTAGATGAAAAGAAAATCCTTAAAAATATTACTGTGCTGCGGGCGCCGCTGCTTCAAATTTCAAGTACAGCAATCCGAAGAATGATAAAAGAGAAAAAGTCAATCAGGTTCTTAATGCCTGATATTGTTAAAGAAGAAATTGAAAACCAACAGTTTTACTGTTAACGTTTTTTAGCAAACAAACCTTTTTTAAACTTTTTATTTTTTGAGCCAGGTAAGCATTTCCTACCAGATCTTTTTTCTCAGGGTAATTCGATGTTTTAGTCGTTTTAAGAAAATGAAAACCGGCAATTTCTTTGTTGAAGTTTGTGCAGCAGTCGAATCTTTTTTGAACATTTTTTGTTTATGTTTCTTTTACGGTTAACTTTTTTTGCAGCAGACGAACCTTTTTGCACTTTTCTTGTTTTTCATTCCGCACCAAAGCCGGGGCATTTCTTTACTTCCCGGTAAACGGATCTTTTTTAGACCTTTTTGTTTTGCATATTTTTCGTCTATACGTTACTGTTATATTTCCGGCACTTTATACTTCCCTCAGATAAAACGAGCAAGGATTTACAGAGTTTTTTTGATAATCCGTATTCTCGTTTATTCATTACTGTTATATTCGTAACCCGGTTAAAATATTGTTCATAATGATCCCGAATATTTTAATTTGGAATAAAAAGTGTGAACAAAGAATAATAATGATTCATTTCCTTAATACTCTTTAGATTTAAAAAATGAAAGAACAATATAAATGGCCTGATGCAAAACCGCCCATTGCAGCGATGCATGATCATGTGAGATCCATACATGGAGACAAAGTGAATGATCCATACTATTGGATGATTGACTTTTTTAAAAAAGGACCGCATTCAGATGATGTTGTTTCTTACCTCGAGGCTGAAAATAATTATGTCGGCGAGATGATGCGCCCTACAGTTGCGTTTCAAGAAAAATTGTTCAATGAAATGAAAAACAGGATAAAGGAGAAGGACGAAAGCGTTCCTGTTTTCCGGAATGGATACTTTTATTATATGCGAACAGCAGAGGGAAAGCAGTATTATAAATATTGCCGTAAAAAGGAGAATCTAGCATCTCCTGAAGAAGTTCTTCTTGATGTTGATGCAATGGCATCAGGCCACTCTTACTACGCCCTTAGTGGTTTCCAGGTGAGCCCGGATAATACATTGCTTGCCTTCGGTGTGGATACGGTTTCCCGCCGCCAATACACCATTCGAATAAAAAACCTTGTAACCGGCGAACTGTTAAGTGATGCCATTCCTTCAACAAGCGGAAACATGGTATGGGCCAACGATAACAAAACGCTTTTTTATACTGCCAATAATCCTGAAACGCTTTTATCGGAAAAAATAAAAAAGCATGTACTCCATACGCCAGAAAGCAGTGACGTTGCGGTTTATGAAGAAAAGGATAAAAGCAATTATATTGGCGTTTCAAAATCAAAGAATAATAAATTCATCGGCATTATTTCGGCAGGAACCCTCTCATCTGAAACTTTTTTTATAGATGCTTCTCAGCCGGATGAGGAGTTTGCCTCCTTTCAGCCCAGGATGGAGGAGGTTCTTTATAATGTTATTTGTCTGGAGGACAAGTTTTTGATCCTGACTAACTGGAATGCTAAAAACTTCCGGTTAATGGAAAGCCCGCTGAATGAAACCGGAAAGGATTACTGGAAAGAGGTTATCGCCCACCGCCCGGATGTTTTGTTGTCTGACGTTGAGGAATTTAGAAATTTTCTGGCTATCAGTGAAAGAAAAAACGGTTTAGTTCAAATCCGAATACAAGAAATTAATAAGGAAGAGCAATATTATCTTGACTTCGGAGAACCCTCCTACATAGCCAGCTTGGGAAGTAATCCAGAATACGATTCAACAACGTTAAGATATAATTACAGCTCTCTGACAACACCCGCTTCCGTCTATGATTTTGACATGCCAGGTAGAACAAAAAAGCTCATGAAGCGCCAGGAGGTATTGGGCGGCTATGATCCGGCCAACTTTATAACAGAGCGCCTTTATGCAACAGCTGGCGATGGAACAAAAATCCCCATATCAATCGTATATAAAAAAGGATTTGAAAAAGACGGAGGCGGCCCGCTCCTTCTATACGCCTATGGCTCTTATGGATTGAGCATGGATGCCTCTTTCACCAGCAGTCGCTTAAGCTTGCTGGAACGAGGCTTCGCTTTTGCGATTGCTCACATTCGTGGTGGCCAGGAAATGGGGCGTCAATGGTATGAAGATGGAAAAATGATGAACAAAAAAAATTCATTTTCAGATTTTATTGACGCGGGAAAGTTTCTTATAGCAGAAAAATTTACCAGCAAGGAACATTTATATGCCCAGGGTGGAAGTGCGGGCGGGTTATTGATGGGCGCGATTGCAAACACGACCCCTGAGTTGTGGAACGGTATTATAGCGCAAGTTCCTTTTGTGGATGTGGTTAATACAATGCTGGACGAGAGCATTCCATTAACCACCAACGAGTTCGATGAATGGGGAAACCCAAAAAATAAGGAAGCTTATTTTTATATGAAAAGTTATTCGCCTTATGAAAATGTGGAACGGAAAAATTATCCCAACATCCTTGTTACAACGGGCTTGCATGACAGCCAGGTGCAATACTTTGAACCCGCCAAATGGGTTGCCAAATTGAGGGCAATGAAAACGGATAAAAACATCTTGTTGCTCCATACCAATATGGAGTTCGGGCATGGAGGCGCTTCAGGAAGATTTGATTATTTAAAGGACGTCGCCCTCAATTATGCGTTCTTATTTGCCCTGGAAGGAATCATGGAATAAAGAACTTTGTATCATTCATGAAGCCATTTGTTCAGTGCAAGGTAAACGCCGTTCGTCCATCCAAATCCATCCTGAGCGGGATATTCACCTCCTCCGGCTTTGAGATCCGTTGCCACGATATTGTATTTTTCCATCATTTTTCCCGTGTTTTCATAAACCTTTTTATTTATGTTCATCCACCGATCGGCAATCTCTTTTGCAAATTCGACATGGCCATATTTAATCAGTCCCTGAATGGCAATCCATTGCAATGGCGCCCACCCATTCGGCGCATCCCACTGCTGGCCTGTGTTTTCCGTTGTTGTGAGTAAACCACCTGAAAACAGAAACTTTTCTTTTAAAAGGCCAGCAACTTTTCGTGCCTGCTCTTCAGAAGAAATGCCAAAATACAAGGGAAATGCAGCGGCGAGCGTCATGCCTTCCTTTTGCTTGTTTTCAATAAAATCATAATCAAAATAAAAGCCTTTCTCACTATTCCAGCAATAGGTATTAATAGCCTGTTTCCTGCTATCAGCAAGACTTTCAAACTTTTTTGCAGATTCGTTGTCCTGGGTAATCGTAAAGGCTTCGGCCAGCGTTTTTTCCAGGTGGAGTAACAAACAATTTAGATCAACGGGGATGATGTCTGCGGTATGTATGCTTGAGAAATCCTTTGGGTTTTTGAACCATCTGGAAGAGAAATCCCATCCGGATTCCGCTGCGCATCTTAAATGACGGAACAGCTTTTTTTTGTCTTCAACTCCCTCAGCTAAAATAGTTTCAGCGCGAAAAGCTTCCGGGCGTGGAGAATCGGATTCATCCCAATAACGATTTAAAACACGTCCGTCTGGCAGCCAGGACTACATGATGCAAGGCCTTCTTTTTATCGCTTACATCTTCTTTTCCACGCATCCAAAAATCATATTCTTTTTGCAATGGGAGTAAATATTTCATTAAAATCTCTTCCCCTTTTTCTTGCGCAAGTAATTGAATCATGCATGAAAAAAAAGGCGGTTGAGATCTGCCAAGAAAATAAGTTCGGTTGCCATTTGGAATATAACCAAAGCTGTTGATCAGAAAAGAAAAGTTGCTGATCATGTTATTTATCATTTCAATCCTTCGTGAAACCTGCAAGCCCAGCATTGTAAAATAACTGTCCCAATAATAAATTTCCCTGAAACGCCCTCCCGGAACAATGTATGGAAAAGGCAATTCAATAAGTGAATTTTTTGAAGGTTCCGGCTGGCGCGCCAAAACTGTCCAAAGCTTTTCAATGTGCTCTGTAACCGGTTCTCCACTGATGGAATGGTAGTTGGATGAATAGGTTTGGGGAAGGATGAAATTAGCATGTACAAAATCAGTAAGGCTGAAACCCGGCTTGTTTTTTTCTTCTTCATAACGGTTATGAATAGACGAAACACTTGATTTGGGCGTGCAATCCACAAAGGTTTTGCCATCAGGGAAAACCGGTTCTAATTGGACTCTTTCGAAGAGTTCGCCTAAAGAATAAATGGTATCAGACATGCAAGAAGTTTTTTGGAACTGTTCCACAAGAAGCCGTCCAGATTTTTCCAGGTTAAAAAGAAGCTAAGCCGCCGCTACCGACACTTTTTTTTGAAGTCGGTGAAAAAATACAAGGCTTGCTATTAGTATTGCAATCGGGATGAGCGAGAAATAAAAGGCTGTTTGTCCTCCGTAAGCCTCAAATATATGACCAGTAATAATAGAGCCGGTTGTTCCGCCCAGGGCGGAAAAAATCACAATCAATCCGCTCATCGGACCGTGCTGCCTCAAAGGAAGTGAACTGAGAATAACGGAATTGATAGCGGGGTAAACCGGAGCCAGCAGTAAGCCGATCAGCGGAAACATATAAGCGACAAAAGGCGCATCCAGCCAATTAGAGATTGTGCCGGGAGGGATTTTTGAGGCAAGGGGAATTACGAGAATAACAAGAATTGCAGCGATCAAAAGGCAGGCGATGAGAACTTTTAGCCAATATATTTTTCTCAAAACAATTCCGGCAATAAATCTACCAAGGGCTGTTGACACAGCCAGAATGCTGGCCATCTGAATGCTGAGCGTGGTGGAGAGGTGAAGCACCTGGCTATTGAAGGTGGGTAGCCAGCTCATAATGCTTTGCTCTATCAGGACATAAAAGAAAGCGCTGATGATGAAGATGAGAACCAATGGCCGAATCGCAAGTTTTATCATGTCGGTAAAATCCCTTAGAAAAGATTTTCCCTCCTCTTCCTTTACAGAAGATTCATCCAGGCGGGCAGTGAGTAATAATAGGAAAGCCGCTACAGAAATAGCTGCAAGTAAATAATAAACCTTCAGCCAGGAAGTGGAACCGGGAGAGGTATTATCGACAAAAGCACTGAAAATAAAATATCCGGAAAGGATCCCGATCATGAAAAAGGATTCAATAAAGTTCATGAAGCTTGCGTGATCCTTTTTGCCTGTCGTTACCAGTCCAATTGTTGCATAAACGGACACTTTTATAAGCGCGAAACTTACGCCCGTGATCGCAAACAAAACTTTAGTCATCGCGAATCCTCCAATAAACGGCATCAGGAGGCATGCGATGGTTACAAAGGCGAGTGCAAGCAGCATCGAACGCTTATATCCAATTCTGGTTATGTAGGAAGCAACTAAAAATGAAGCGATGGCGATGCTCAAATCTTTAAAAGCTTCCAGGATGCTCGCCGAGGATTGGGAGATCCCATAATTGTTCTGCACCTGTAAAATAACGGTGCCAACGCTATTGAGAAGGATGGCGAAAACGAAATAGTTGAGAAATAGAGAAATTTTTATTTGCCAGTTTTGCATAAAAACTCCTGATAAATTATATCGAATATACAATTATTCATTCACGAATGAATCGAAAGCTTTCCCGGCCCAAAAGATAAAATAGCATGTGGTCGGAAGCCCGCTAAATCCGGTATTACTTTTGAGCATCCAGTAAAATAATTTTAAATATTTTTCCAATGAAAAATAGCATTCTTCGCAATTTAATGAGTTGCATTTCTCTACTTTTTATCTTCTCTTTTATGACTACTGACCAAGCCAGGGCGCAAAGGCCTGATAATAGAAGGACATGGTGGAAAGAAGCCGTTGTCTATCAGATTTATCCCAGAAGCTTTAAAGACACCGATGGGGATGGCATCGGCGATTTGAAAGGCATTATTTCTAAATTAGATTATATAAAGAGCCTGGGAATTGACGTGGTGTGGCTTAACCCCATTTATAGTTCCCCTAATGTTGATAATGGCTATGATATCAGCGATTATGAAAACATCATGAAGGTTTTTGGGACGATGGACGATTTCGACAACATGCTCAAGGGCATGCACGAAAGGAATATAAAGCTGGTGATGGATTTGGTGGTGAACCATAGCAGCGACCAGCATAAATGGTTCATTGAATCGAGAAAATCCAGAACAAACCCTTACCGGAATTATTATCATTGGTGGGATGCTGAAAGGGGAAAGCCCGCCCATCGGTTCAGTTTTTTTGATGTAGATGGAAGCGCCTGGAAATATGACAGCCTCACCAACTCCTACTATCTGCATTATTTTGCCCAGCAGCAACCCGATCTCAATTGGGAAAATCGCAGGGTGAGGCAGGAGGTTTTTGACATGATGAATTTCTGGTTCAAAAAAGGTGTTGACGGATTCAGGATGGACGTCATTTCAGCGATTTCAAAAGATACTACCTTTCCTGAACTTCCGGCAAAGTACCACGGTAACTACGTTGCTTATTATGCCGATGGACCCCACCTTCATGATTATTTGAAACAAATGAACCGGGAGACTTTAAGCAAATATGATGTGATGTCTGTGGCGGAAGGAATAGGCGTAACTGTTGAAACTGCGCACAACTTTGTAGATCCTGAAAGGAAAGAATTGAACATGCTTTATCACTTTGAAGGCATGGGGATTGGTTATTTGCCCGGGCAATTTAAACACATGGATCCAATGGGGTACAGTTTGCTTGAATTTAAGAAAGTATACAGCAAATGGGATAGTGTTTTCGCTTTTAAAGGATGGGGAACTATTTACCTGGGAAACCACGATCAGCCGAGAATGGTGACCAGATGGGGAAATGACGCTCCTGAATTCCGTGAAGCTTCTTCAAAACTTCTAACTACATTTTTGCTCACGATGCGGGCGACACCGTACTATTTTGCGGGCGACGAACTGGGAATGAAAAACATAAAATTCGATAGCATTAGCGACTATCAGGATATTGAAACCTTAAACATGTATAAGAAAATTAAGGAGGAAGGTGGAGATCTTGGATACTTTTTAACAGGCCAAAAAATATCAGCGCGGGATAATGGGCGCACGCCATTCCAATGGGATGATTCAGTCAACGCCGGGTTCACAACAGGAACCCCATGGTTAAAAATAAACCCTGATTACAAATTTATTAACGCGGCCGCCGAAGAGGCCAATCCCAATTCCACATTGAACTATTTTAAAAGGATGGTGAAACTGCGCAAATCGCTTCCGGAACTGGTTTACGGCGCCTATACCCTCCTGGATGAAAACAACCGCCAGGTCTATGCCTATACCCGCATTCTCGATGGCAAAAAATTGCTGATAGTAATGAATTTTTCAGACCATCCTGCTGAATTTAATTTGCGAAAATCTACTGGAACTGTTTTACGGGTATTGATAAACAACCTGGCGGAGACTAAAATAATGAATGGAAAATTCGAACTGAAACCATGGCAGGCGATGGTTGTCCGGATTAAATGAAATGGAAGTAATTACATAAAAAAAATTCTTTTTTGCTGAGATAGTGGTTATAAATAAACGAAAAAAATTTTTTGTCAAAATGCCAAAATTCAATAGCGACCTGCGGCTTCTTTTTTCTAAAATAAGATCAAATGAATAACCGAAGGCAATAAGATAAATTATTAAAAAAGGTTCGTTTGCTGGAATTGTTTTTCATTATTATTGTGAGATCTTACAGACAGCCACAAACGAAATTATTTTATTCGTCAATGACGAAATGAAAAAAAAGCGTTCGCATCCTCTCTAATAGAATCAGGATGGCGAACGTACTTTTTTTAACTTTCTTTAGGAATAAATGCAGCGGATTCAAAACCTGACGGAACAGCCAATGTTCATAGCATAGTCGGCGAAAGCTGCGTCGCCCTGGGTATAAACACCAGTCAACTGTGTTTGAAATTTATCCGCTACGCTTTGTGTCCTGTTGCGTTTCAAGGCTACAGGAACATAAGCGTAAAGGTTCATTTTTTTGAAATTATATGTCACACCCGGCTCTATTGAAAGAATGTATCCAGGCCTTCTAAAGCCTTTGCTGCCGCCGATTAAATCTCTTGCAGGCAAGCATTCATCGCGGAAACCCAAAGAAGCCGTTAACTTTTTCGCTGTGAAGTTCACTCCGGCTCGAAGCATGTATTGGTCAGGAACACTCATCACGAAACTTCCGTTTTTAATGCTGGCGGCAGAAGGAGCAGCGCCCCTGGAAGTGAGTGTGCCGTTCTGTTCCCGCGGACTCAACATGTAATACAAATTGCTGTAGAGGCTGAAGTTTTTAGAGAGATTGCAATAGGCATTCACTTCCGCGCTAAAACCGGTTCCGCCGTCCCCTAACTGAATGGATTGATCAACAGGGCCGAGGACAAGTGTTGAATCGTTTTTATGGAAAACATCCTGATATTTATAATCTCCGGTAGCCAGTTTAATTCCAAGTCCAATCTGGATGTTTCCCCTCAAGGATATTGCGGGGTCAAAAATCCAGCGGTAAGCTGAAAGCCGCACGTCGCCTAATCCAAAAGAATGGGTGCTGTACCGGTTCTTCCCATCGTGTTCATATAACGAGGACCTCGAATTGGCGATCATGGGAGCATCAATTGAAAATGACCACCATTTGTTTACATTCCTGGTAAGGGTAACATCAAGGGTGTAAGAGTGATTAATTACTTCAGAACCGTTAGCCGCCCTTTGTTTTTGTTCTTTTGTTCCAACAAAATGGCGGAAGGATTTAAAGTAGCGGTTGTTGATGTTTAGCACCCATCCTGAATGTTCCTGGGAATTGGAATGTTCCATTGTGCAAATGCCGCCTGTGCTGCGGATGGCAACACAGCCCTGGCTCTTGGCTGAAATGGAAAGTAGAAAAATGCAAATAGCACTTAATAGAAATGCAAATATGAATTTCATAAAAAAGTTTTTAATTTTTGATAAAAAAGTTTTTGAAAGAAGAACTAAAGCTTCATTTTCAGTCTCTGAACAACCAGCGCGCCCACTTTCTTCCCGCATTCATTAGCGACAAGGCAGGAATAATGATAATGGATGCCGCCATAGAACCTCGCCATATTATTTTCCATAGCCGCCTCCCTGAAGGATGTAAAACTTCTGCTGGCTATCCCGAAATCCAGTTCTGTGGAATCGGTATAAGAAAAGTTGTCGCCGAAAACACTTGTAAGCGCCTCTGCCGCGGCAGCGGAACAGGTTGAATGGCCACATGTATATTCAGGAAACGGCGGAGTTTGCAAATGCGGCTGCCAGTCGGCATCAAAATATTTATTGATGATCGTTTCCGGGCGGGCGGTATTATACCTGAACTTAACATCCCAGCACTGGATGAACGCCTCGAACAAAGCAATGCTTGTTTTCGTGTATGCATACACGGTAGTCGCGAAATCAGCCTTCGATTTCATAGCGGCGATCCCAACAATTCCCATCCAATGACCGCCAGGAGAAAACTTCTTGCTGCCAAACATTACATGGCCTGAAACGTTTAATTTAAAAGGATTGTCGTCCCAGAAATCTGCGATGTGCACTTGTTCAGGCGTAAGGTTTTCTATCGCTTTTTTGGAAAGCATCACCTGCTTGTAATAATCGCTGCTGCTGTCCTTAACGTTAAACTTCAATGGAGGCGGGGCAGCAAACTGATTGCAACTGTCCATAACCACGGGGCGGATCTTGTTCCAATGCGGCTCCATGGCCGATGTGTATGCGGGCGGAGTGGGAACCCATCTGCCTTCCTCATCATTTACGGTATATTTCTCTGCGCTTCTTGTCTCGGCGTAATTATCTTTCTTGCTCCACTTTAAAATCGCTTTGCAAACAGAATCCGAAAAGGCGGTTGAATTTTCAAGCACCTCCCTAGGCATTCCATGATCCTTTGCGAGTTTTTTTAAACTGTCAACATACTGGTCCATGCTTCCTTCCGGGAATGTTACAGAACTCCCTAATTTGCAATAAGCCAGCAGCGAAGCAAATTCAAAGTCGATTTCTTTCCCTGGCTCCGGCACCGGAACGGCCGAAAAGCCTTTTAGCTGTCCTGCGAGCGATTTGTATTTTCCTGGATATCCGGCCGCTATCACTTCATAAGAGGCGACACTCGCATATAAATAATTCCTTGAAGCGACAATGGGGCTGAAGTTATTGCCCATTACAACGCTGTTTAACTTGTAAACCGTCTGGCAGAACAAATCCGGATTTTTAAACACAAGGGCATAGTCCTTCTTTGAGCCGCAGCTCCATAAAACCATAGCCGTAAAAACGCATATAGCGAACTGTTTCATGAATAAAATATTTAAATTAAAAATGATGGGCGCCGCCGGCTGATAATGGCGGCAGCATGTCCTGAAAATGAAACTTATGCAGTTTGTTTGTCCGGAGGTTGTTCGGGAGAAAGATGGTTCGCGGTTAAGAGATTTTTAGGCAAAAGAGGCACCCATGACTTTTCATAAAGCGGGCAGGGAAGCATGATTGCAGGTTGAATTGAAGAAAGATAGCAGGTAATCTGCATGCTTTTTGAAACATCGCCTGAATGCATTTTCTCATTGCCAAAATCTGTGGAGATTTTAAAAAAATTATACTTAACGGATTCCAACTTCATTCTTTTTGAATCGGGAATGCACATTACGTAAAGCGTATCATTAATAACTTTTCTTTTCACGTATTTGAAAACTTTCCCGTTCAGCTCTATTTCTCCATTGAAGCGTTCAAAGTCGGCCCGGGTCGTTTGGTAGGGAACGTGGAGCGCTATTTTTAGCTCGATCAATTGCGATTCATTGTACTGATCACAATCCAGAAGCGCCTCGGTTTCCTCGCTTGATTTTTGCTGCAGGTAATCAAATAGCAACTGATATCCAAACCAGTTGAAGGAAAAAAGCATCAGAAAAAATATGGCGGCCAATTTTTTCAAAATCCTGAAAAATTAATCGTTCAAGAAATAGAACAACAACGGTTTTTATGGATAAAACTGGAGGAATTTTCCCTGAGCAGGTAATTTTTGGGATTGCTGATATTAGCCCTTCAACATTTGCTTATTTCACACTTTCGATACCTAAATGTATTGTATTTCCTTTGTTATCCAAAAAAAATTTTTTCTTTCTGCCTGAAAAAAAACTTGATGAGGACACATTTTTCCTGCATCATCATTTCACCACAAAAGATTTTTTGTCTTTGCCGATGCCGGTTAAAGTGAGCTGTTTCCATTGTTTTGGCAACGCAGTTTTCAACTGGATAATTCCATCAGGTGTAATATCGAGGCCCCCAAAACCGAAAAGCACACTTTGCAAAAACCCTCCGGCGCCGGTGGCGAAATAAGGATTGGTTCCTCCAGCCGTTTCAGCAAGAACGCCAAAGGGCGGAAGCTTGTTGGGAATATATGATTTTTCAAAAGCAGCCCAGGCTTTTGCTGGCTCGTTCAGCCTTGAATAAAGCACAGAAAATATGGCATGCGTCATTGCTGGAGACCCTTCTCCAATGCGGGTTTCGTAATACTCCAAATCTTTTTTAATCTGCCCCGGATCGGTGATTTCCTTTAACGGATAAGCAAGCAAATTCACATCCGCCTGCTTGATTTTTTCGCCGTTATAACCTGCGAATTCGGCCGTCACGCCATTGTTTAATTTTAGGATGGGAATGTTTTTTTCGACTTCTGCCCATTGGCTGTCCACTGACTGATGCAGGATCTGAGCCGCGGCAATAGCGTATTGCAAATTGGCTTTTGCCGCCGCATTGGTAAATGCATTGTTATCCACGTTTTCAGCCCATTCATCGGCAGCCACTACATTGCGGATATCATATTTTCCGGGGCCGTTTCTTTCTACCCGACTCACCCAGAAATCAGCACATTCTTTGATTAAGGGAAATCCTTTTTCCCGAAGCCATGACGTGTCGCGCGAAACCAAAAAATAATTCCAGGCAGCGATGGCGACGTCCGCCGTTATATGATGCTCGAATGGCCCGCTTAAAGCCCATACAGGTGTTTCTTCATTCCCGGTAGCGGCGCTTTCCCAGGGAAACATCGCGCCTTTATACCCATGAGCAAAGGCGTTGTGTTTGGCTTCTTTAAGCCGTTCAAACCTGTATTCAATCATGCTTTTCGCCATTTCAGGATGAAGGACGAGAAGGGCCGGAAACATCCATAATTCAGCATCCCAGAAAACATGGCCATTGTAGCCAAGCCCGCTCAATCCCATTGGCGACAAGCTGTAAGAGGTGCCGGATCTTACAAAAGAGTATAAGTGATACATAGCCGCATGCACATCTCGCTGGCTAGCCTCATCTCCTTCAATCGCAATATCGCTTTTCCAGATTTCGGTCCACGCTTCCTCATGTGCCTGAATTAATTGCCGCGTGTTTTGAAGCCGGGCGTAAATAACATAGCGTTCGGCTTCATTGAGCGGATCTTCATGTTGCGCGCTCGTTATTGAAGCGCCCGCAATCGAAAAATGATAGGAGCTGCCGGCTTTCAGGGTTTTGTAAAACTTGGAAAGGTGCATATTGTTGTCCCACATTTCGTGAATCAACTGCGGTTCTGAGCCATGCGGCTCATCAAACAAAAAAGTGGTAGACGAAGCGAGCGTCAATTTGCCCGTTGGACTTTTTGCAATTGAAGATAGCAGGTTTATGGTAACGTGCGGCCGGTCGATCTGGTTGTAATAATTCTGCACATCGCGCAGTTCGTCAGGAGCTTCCATGACGCTTGCCGGAATAATTTCTATATTTTTTTTCGCCCTGATGGTAACATCAACCAGAACCGTATACGGCAGGTTTCTCAGCGCATAATAGGTGTAGGAAATAACCGCTTTATCCATATAATCAAAAGTGGTCGTAAAACTCCCGTGTTTCATGTCGAGCTCCTGTCTCATGTTTTTAATATTGCTCTCCCCTATCCGCTGGCCGTCAATATCGAGGTTCATATTTACAAGATTGAAACTTTTCAAAAAATTGCTCACCCTTCCGCGCCCATATTGATCATAAGCACCATTAAGCACAACGGTTTTGCATTTTAACGGAATCGCGGAGGAAACAATGCCAATCATGCCGTTCGCAACGGTTTCGCCGTAATAATTGGAAGGATCAATTTTTTCCGCAACAATTTTCCAGGCATCTGGTTTTTGAGAAAAGGATTGAAAAGAAAATGATGCCAGGACGAATAGTAAATGTTTTTTCATCTGCAAAATTTTAAAGGAGAGGTGCAATAAATGTAAAATAAAATGTGCACAAAACCGGTTTAATTTGCCGGTTAGCTAAAAATAGAAGCGCCTTTTTGTGTGCATTGCGGCAGAATAAAAATTATTTCTTCGATAAAAGTCCGTTTGCCTATTTTGCAGGGAATAACTCCGCAAAAATGAAAAAATCAACGGTTTTTCTTTTGATCATTTTCGTATTGTCGCTGGCCTCGGTTTACGTTTTTATTCCCGGCACTTTGGAGGTTGCAAAAATTGAATACGTCAAATGTAATGTGCATGCGGCTTTCAGGATAATTGGCGATGGCGGGCAATGGGGAAAGTGGTTGCCTTCCGGCAGCGGTGATGTAAATCAAACAACTGGCTCCCGGCCTTCCTATTTTTTTGCCGGCTATACATATCGTCCCGGCGAACCCTTTTATAATGCCCTTGAAGTTCGGATAGAAGGAAAGAATACATCCATAAAAAGCAGGATTGAGCTCATAAAAACGTCTATTGACTCTACTATAATGGTTTGGAAATATGAAATGCCCTCAAGCCTCAATCCGGTTCAGCGTATCATGGATTATCAGCAAGCCCGACAGGTAAAAAAAGGCATGTCGAAATGGCTTTCGGCACTGAAAGTTTTCCTGGAAAACGGCCAAAACATTTATGGTACAGATTTTCATGAAACCATGTCTAAAGATTCCACCATGGTTGCCATAAAAAGCTTGTCAACTCAATATCCATCGACATCCGAAATTTATAAACTGGTTTCTGATTTAAAAAAATACATTGCCCTCAATGGCGCGAAGGAAAATAATTTCCCCATGCTTCATGTCAGGAAATTGGAATCAGCACTTTTTGAAACGATGGTAGCCATACCTGTCAATAAAAAGCTTTCGGGAAAAGACGAAATATTTTTTAGCCGCTTTGTTCCCTGGAAAGTCCTGACCGCTGAAGTCCGTGGAGGGAATTCCATTGTAGAAGAAGCCTTACGGCAAATGAAACTTTATATAAGTGATTATGAAAAAACAGTGATGGCCATCCCCTTCGAATCCCTTGTGACAGACAGGAGCAAAGAGCCCGACACCCTGAAATGGATAACCAGAATTTATGTTCCGGTTCCTTAATCTTTTTGACCAAGGCAAACACTTTGCGTTTATAGGTTGATGTTATAATAAGCCCCGGAATTATTTGGCAACGAATTGTTTTAATAGCAAAAAATATATTCGCCAGCAAACGGATTTTTAATGTAGATTTTTTGCAAAACACAAAGGCAGGTGAAAGAAAGTTTTTCTTGTTTTTTTCCCGCTTCGCCGTTGCCCACAAGAAACAATTTTTCAAAAGGAAGAAAAATATCTCCCTTAGATTTTCTTTTCAAAATAAGTTCCCATCCTTTTCATAAAACACCCGAACGCCATCTGTATGGAGATGAACTTATTGTTTTATTCCGCTTCGCGGGAATTTTCTCACACTATAGACCATTATCTATTTTCCCCCCAGCAAACGCAGTTTTTTCAAACTTTTTTCAGCCTCATTCGTTAACTTCGTAAGCATGCCGGATCAACAAAAAATACTGCTGGAAAATTTCAACCGGGAATATAACAAGCTCAATGAAAAGCAAAAGCAGGCCGTGGATTTAGTTGACGGACCGGTAATGGTAATAGCCGGACCCGGAACAGGCAAAACACAGATCCTTTCCATGAGAATCGCAAGAATCCTTTTGGAGAAAGAAGTTTTTCCTGATAATATTTTATGTCTCACTTACACTGATTCCGCCGCAACGGCAATGCGCAAAAGACTGCATCAAATTATTGGCGCGGATGCTTGGAAAGTGAACATTTTTACCTTTCATGGTTTCTGCAACCAGTTAATCCAGGAAAATTTATCCCTATTTGAAAAAACTGAACTTAACCAGGTCTCAGATCTGGAAAGAACAAGGATCCTTAAAAGCCTGATTGATAATTTCTCTAATGATAACCCTTTAAAAAAATACCGCGGCGATGTTTATTCAGATTTAAAAAATCTCCAATTTCTTTTTTCACATATGAAGCGTGAGGGCTGGCAGCCTTCTTTTATAAAAGAAAACATCGAAGCTTATCTCGAAAAAATAACAAGGGAGGAGAGCTATAAATACCAGGTTTCGGGAGAAGGGTTTGAAAAAGGAGATTTTAAACCGGGTTATTTCCAGGAAACGATCCGCATGCAAAAGCTGCTGGCAGCTGTAAATGAGTTTGATACTTTTCAGAATCTCATGAGCCAAAACAATTTTTATGATTTTGATGACATGATTCTTTGGGTTTGCAAATCGTTAAAGGAAAACCCGCTCCTTTTAGAAAGCTGCCGCGAAAAATTCAGATTCCTTCTGGTAGATGAATTTCAGGATACCAGCGGCGCGCAGAACGAGATCATCCAATTATTGATGGGGTCGCAGCGTTCCCCTAACGTGTTTGTTGTTGGCGACGACGACCAAAGCATTTTTCGCTTCCAGGGTGCAAACATTGAAAACATGTTCAGCTTTGCAAATTCTTTTGAAAATGTTGAAACTGTTGTGCTTGAAGATAATTACCGCTCAACGAAACCAATTCTTGACATCTCAAAATTCCTGATCGATAAAAATCATGAAAGGCTTATTCATAAATTGCCCAACCTAAACAAGAATCTCGCTTGTTCAAATGAAAAATTAAAAGGCATTGAAACACTTCCCGAATTCGTTTGTTATAGAAATGAAAAAGAGGAAATGGCCGGCATTGCAACGAAGGTTGAAGGTCTTCTTGCAAAAGGAATTGCCCCGGAAAAAATCGCCGTCATCTATAAAGAAAATAATTATGGCGAACGATTGCTGAAATACTTCAGCCTGAAAAATATTCCTTCATTTTGCAAAAGAAGCACCGATGTTTTAACGCATCCTTTTATAGAAAAGCTGATTACCGTCTTGAAGTATCTCGCTGCGGAACATGAAATTCCTTTTTCAGGAGATGAAATGCTTTTTAAAATACTTCATTATGATTTTTATTCTATCCCTCCCATAGAAATTGCGAAACTTTCTGTTGAGGTGAATCAAAAGAATTTCAGCAGGCAACCAACTTTTCTCCGGAAAGTATTGTATGAAAAAGCCCATCCTGTTTCGCAGGAACTTTTTACCACCGGCGCAAATGCTCGTCTCAAAGCCTTCAGCACAATGATGGAGTCGCTGATTGGCGATGTTCCTAATGTGACCCTGACGCAACTTTTTGAAAAAATAATTAGCCGCGGCGGAGTGCTTCCTTACGTCATGAATCATGCAGACAAAATCGGGCTTCTCCAGCTTCTGGAAACGTTTTTCAGTTTTCTGAAGGAAGAAGTCGCCCGCGATCCGATGCTCGATTTGCAAAGATTTGTTCAATTGTTGGATTTAATGCAAAACGAAAAACTTGCGTTGCCCTATTCGCGCATTTCAGGAACAGAAAAAGGAGTGAATTTATTAACAGTTCATGGCTCAAAAGGGCTGGAATTCGAACATGTTTTTATCACGGGCATGAATGCGCATTTGTGGGAGAAAAAGAACAATCGGACAACGGCTTTTAAATTCCCGAACACATTATTTTCTTCTCTTCCTTCAACCAATCCTAATGAAGAATTGCGTCGGTTATTTTATGTGGCGATAACCAGGGCGGAGAAACATCTTCAAATTTCGTGGGTTGAAAATACAGCCAGCAACAAGGATGCACAGGCCTCGATGTTTGTTTCAGAAATATTGGAAGAGCGCGGACTGAGCGTTCAAAAAGCAGTTGTAAGCGAGGAAGAATTAATAAAGTTTGAGGTGATGAATTATTCATTCCGGCCGCAAATTGAAACATGCGAAAAGGATTTTATAGAACCTCTTGTTGCAGGCTTCGTAATGTCGGTTAGCGCCTTGAATTCGTATCTTGATTGCCCGCTGAGTTTTTATTATAGTAATCTCATTCGCATTCCCTCAGGCAAATCAGAGAGCATGGAGTTTGGAAGCGCTATCCATTTTGCACTGCAAAGGCTTTTTGAAGAGATGCAAAAAGATCCTTCAAAAAAGTTTCCATCAAAGGAATGGATGATCGAAAATTTTAGGTGGTTCCTTTCAAGGCGTAGGGGAAACTTTACCAAAGAGGCTTTTGGCAGAAGGATGGAATACGGTGAAAAAGTATTGGCCGGTTATTATGAAAATTACGTCTCTTCATGTAACAAGATTGTGGCCGTTGAAAGGAACATCAAAAACGTCATGATCAATGGAATTCCTTTAAAAGGAAAAATTGACAAGATGGAATTTAATGGGAATGAAATCAATGTGGTTGATTATAAAACCGGCGACGTGAACAGTGAATACAATCGAAAAAAGCTGCTACCTCCCAACGAGGCAGAGCCCAATGGCGGTGACTATTGGCGGCAGGCGGTTTTTTATAAAATGTTGATCGACCAGCTAGAAGGAAAAGAATGGAAAGTCGCAAGCTCTGAATTTGATTTCGTTGAGCCAGATAAAAATAAGGGGTTTCAAAAGAGAAAAATCACCATCAATCCCGCGGATATTGAAACAGTAAAACAACAAATAAAAATGGTGTGGGAAAAAATTCAGGCACACGATTTTTATACCGGATGTGGAAAAGAATCTTGCCATTGGTGCGGGTTTGTAAAAAATTTCAAAGCCCAATGCTTCTTTGTGAAATGGCTGAAGATTTAGAATTAATTTAGGAACAGCAAAAAACAATATAGGTGCAAACAGTTTATGTTTGCTTTTTTTTACTAATGATATGCGCAACGCTCTACTTTTCGCCGCGACGGCTGCCTTTTTTTATATTCTTTCCGTTACTGCAAGCAGTTGCGCTCAAATCGGAATGCCAACAGGAGGTCCGCGCGATACGCTCGCGCCGGTGTTATTGAACTCTGCTCCACCTAATCATAGCACGCATTTCAAAACCAATAAAATTGTTTTGACTTTCGATGAATATGTTCACCTGGACAATCTGCAAAATTATTTGCTTGTGGCACCGACCCCAAAACTCATTCCCAATGTTGATTATAAATTAAGGACGGTTACCATAAAACTGCGCGACACGCTTCAGCCCAACACAACCTACAGCATCCAGTTAGGAAATGCGATCCAGGATATTAACGAAAACAACCCCGTCCATGATTTTACCTATGTTTTTTCAACTGGCGGATTTATTGATTCGTTGACTTTCAATGGAAACGTAGTTCTTGCTGAAACGGGAAAAGTGGACACAACACTATTGGTGTTCCTGTATAAAAATCTCAATGATTCGGCTGTTTATAAAGAAAAGCCTCATTACATTGCCCGTGTGAATTCCAAAGGTGATTTTCAATTCCAGCACCTTGCCGAAGGAACTTACCATGTTTTCGCGCTCAAGGATGAAAGCGGCCAAAAGATGTATAATAACCCTGCTCAACTTTTTGCATTTTCAGATAGCGCTGTGAAAATCGGGAAAGAAGTGCATCCGGTAAAACTTTACGCCTACGCTGAAGAGAAACCGTTTGTGAAGCCGCCAGCAGAAAAACCATCAACAGATAAAAAACTAAAATACACCACCTCCTTGTCCGGTGGAATCCAGGATTTGCTGAATCCTTTGACATTGGAATTTAATCATAAGCTGAAAAATTTTGACAGTTTAAAAATAAAGCTGACAGACACGCTATTTAACCTGATTCCCGGCTCGCTCGCAACCCTTGACAGCACACATAAAAAAGTAATAATAAAAGACAACTGGCAGGAAGACACTCACTACCGCTTGCTGCTTCCTAAAGATTTCGCTACCGACACCGCCGGAGTTGAACTAGCCAAATCTGATACAATAAAATTTAAGTCAAAACGCGCAAGCGAATATGGAAGTATCAAATTGAATTTTAAAAACCTGGATAAGTTCGCTCATCCCGTTCTTCAATTTGTGGTGAACAATGAAATAGTCAATTCCTATCCCCTAACCACTTCTTCCTGGAGCATTCAGTTGTTTAAGCCGGGAGAATATGAGTTGCGCATCCTCGACGACACCAATCAAAACGGCGTTTGGGATTTCGGAAATTATCACCTCAAAAAACAACCGGAAAAGGTGTACAGTATTCCTCAAACACTAAGCATTCGCGGAGATTGGGAAAATGAAAGGGATATTGAGTTGTAAAGGATGTGAAACGTCATCAATTAGTATCACAAAATGCCTAATAAGGCTTTGAAAAGAGAAAGCTAGCTGTAACTAAGGTTAAGGCTTAAATTGTTTATTCAAAAATTGATTCAAGCGGAATACCATTTGTCCCCAATGCTTAAACCAGGAAAACTTAGAAAAAAGTCCGTTTGCTAATGCCCCTAGTGCATAAACTTAAAGATTACCACCATCGCAATGATCAAGGTGAACCAGAACACAAAAGCCCATAGAATGATCGTTCCTTCAACTGAAGACACTCTTTTCACGAGCTTTTTTTCTAAAATAGCGGCATCGTCTTTTGTGGCGAATTCGTTTTTCATTTCATTGCGCCAAGCCAGGATTTCATTCCTCGTTTCATCGCCATGGGCGATGACTTGCTTATTTATTTCATTGTGGATATATTCCATTATTTCAGCTGCCTCTTGATCCCCAAGGCGGCGTGTAAGGAAATTATTAATTTCCGAAGTGGAAATCGGGGCGTTGTTATCCATAAAAAAGTATTTTTCAAGATGATCCTATCCCTTATACTTCTTGACAATGATGGACGCGTTGTGTCCGCCAAATCCAAAAGTATTGCTCAAAGCAGCATTCACTTCTTTTTCCTGTGCTTTATTAAAGGTGAAATTCAGTTTCGGGTCAAGCTCCGGATCATCAGTAAAATGATTGATCGTTGGAGGAATCATATTTTTGGTAACGGTGAGTAATGCAGGCCAGTGCTTCAATTACTCCGGCTGCCCCCAGGCAATGCCCGGTCATTGATTTTGTTGAACTGATGTTTAGGTCATAAGCTTGTTCGCCAAATACATTTAATATGGCCTTAGTTTCTGCAATATCGCCCAAAGGGGTTGAAGTTCCGTGAACATTGATATAATCAATGTCTTCCGGCTTGAGGCCGGCTTCAGCCAGCGCTACGTTCATTACGTTTTTTGCTCCTAATCCGTCAGGGTGAGGAGCGGTTATATGGTAGGCATCGGCAGTTGCTCCGCCACCGGCTATTTCACAATAAATTTTGGCGCCCCGGGCTTTAGCGTGTTCAAGTTCTTCAAGAACCAGTACGCCTGCAGCTTCGCCCATAACAAAACCATCACGGTCTTTATCAAAAGGCCGGAAGCGGTTTTGGGATCGTCGTTCCTTTCGCTCAGCGCCTTCATAGCGTTAAATCCGCCAACTCCCGATTCGGAAATAACGGCTTCGCTGCCTCCGGTAAGGATAATATCGGCTTTACCGAGACGAATAAGTTGTCAAAAGCGTCGATGATGGCATTGGTGCTGAAGCGCAGGCGCTTACAACAGCGAAATTTGGGCCGCGAAAACCATAACGCATTGAAATTTGACCGGCGGCAATATCCAGGATCATTTTAGGAATAAAGAAGGGATTGAAACGGGGAGTTCCATCGCCACGTGCAAATTCCATGACATCATCCTGGAAAGTTGTGATGCCTCCGATTCCGCTTGCGAAAATAACGCCCACGCTGTCCGGATTAACATTTTCTTTGGAAATTCCCGCATCTTTTACGGCCTCATCACTTGCAACAAGTGCAAACTGAGTGAAACGGTCAAGTTTGCGCGCTTCTTTTCTTTCAAGATAGTTTGTGGCTCAAAATCTTTAATTTCACAGGCAAACCTGGTTTTGAACTTAGCGCAATCAAATTGCTGAATATAATCAGCACCAGAAACACCACTGGTCAGCCCGTCCCAATATTCATGGAAGAGTTTTACCCAAGGGCGTTAAGGCACCCAATCCGGTTACAACTACTCTTTTTAATTCCATAAGCTTGCCTGTCGACGTTAAAATGAGATTGATTACCTTAGCGTGTTCTTCAAGATATGCAACTGCTTGCCCAACCGTGGTGATGGTTTCGGCTTGTTCATCCGGAATGGAGATATTAAATTCTTTTTCAAATTCCATAATTAATTCTACGGTGTCCAGACTGTCGGCACCTAAATCGTTAGTGAATGAAGCTTCTGTAAGTTACTTCTGCCTCGTCAACACCTAACTTGTCAACAATGATTTTTTTTACTCTTGTTGCAATGTCTTGCATGGTTGTAAAGTTTAGTTAATACGGCTACAAAAATATACTTTTTGCGATAAAAAAAAATAATAACTATTGAAAAGAAAAGATTACTGCTCTTGGTAAAGGGAAACGATTGAAAAGTGGCTTGTATTTTCCCTCCAACCATAAGCTGTCAGCTTTGAGCTTTGGCCTTTAGCGCACAATTGGCATAATAATTTCAACCGGTTTTTATTAAAAAAAGGCATCATGAATCTTAATCCTAAATTAAAAGGACAGAGCGCCCTGGTAACCGGTGCAAATAGCGGTATCGGAATGGCTGTTGCCATTGCTCTTGCCAACGATGGGGCCAATGTAGTTGTCAACTATGTAAGCCATCCTGAAAACGCAGATACGGTTGTAAAGCAAATTGAAAGCAACGGTGGCAAGGCGATCGCGATAAAAGCGGATGTGAGTAAGGAGGATGAGGTTCAGTCCATGTTTCAACAAATGTTTACCAATTTCGGCACTATCGATATTTTGGTCAGCAACGCCGGAATACAAAAAGATTCCCCTTTGGAAAGCATGAGTCTTTCTGATTGGCAAACGGTCATCAATGTAAATCTCACAGGCCAGTTTTTATGCGCCCGGGAAGCGGTAAAAGAGTTTTTGAATCGCGGGGTTGTTGCTGAAAGAAGCTCTTCTGCCGGAAAAATCATTTGCATGAGCAGTGTTCACCAGGTAATTCCCTGGGCGGGTCATGTGAACTACGCTGCAAGCAAGGGAGGCATTCAGATGTTGATGGAAAGCATGGCGCAGGAGCTGGCGCCTAAAAAAATCAGAGTGAATGCCATTGGTCCCGGTGCTATAAAAACACATATCAACCAGGAAGCCTGGGATACTGAAGAAGCGTTGAAAAAATTGCTGACGCTTATCCCTTATGGCCGCATTGGCCTTCCGGAAGACATTGGCAAGGTAG
Source organism: uncultured Chitinophagaceae bacterium (assembly GCA_963696835.1). GTDB lineage: Bacteria > Bacteroidota > Bacteroidia > Chitinophagales > Chitinophagaceae > Ginsengibacter. The sequence goes on from CAVOLS010000005.1 coordinate 356,412, forward strand.
CCGTTTGGCTGGCAAGCGATGAATCTGATTATCTCGTTGGCACAACTGTTTTCGCCGATGGTGGCATGTTGCTTTATCCCGGATTCTCAACAAACGGGTAAGTCATTAAAAAACCCACTGTTACAATTTATATTCAACTTAAAAACGAATGCTCAGGAAAACAGAAGAACAGAAACGATTAAATGAAAATTCAAAAAAAGAAGTCCCACTGGAAAAATGGGGGCCTTATTTAAGTGAACGGCAATGGGGAACAGTTCGTGAAGATTACAGCCCCGACGGGAATGCCTGGAATTATTTTCCGCACGATCACGCGCGAAGCAGGGTTTACCGCTGGGGCGAAGACGGCCTGGGTGGAATTTCAGACATTAACCAGCAATTATGTTTTGCAATAGCCTTGTGGAATGGCAAGGATCCAATTTTAAAAGAAAGGCTTTTCGGCCTCAGCAATCCCCAGGGAAATCATGGTGAAGACGTGAAGGAATTATATTACTACCTTGACAATCTTCCTACCCATTACTACATGAAATATTTGTACAAGTATCCGCAGGAGGAATTTCCTTACGAGGATCTTATTCAAAAAAACAAGTCACGCGGAAAAAATGATCCGGAATACGAGCTTCTCGATACCGGAATCTTTGATGAGGACCAATATTTTGATGTTTTTGTGGAATATGCAAAACAAGACAGTGAAGACATTTTTATCAGGATTGAAATAATAAACCGCGGAAATAAAACGGCCCCGATTACAGTTTTGCCCACCTTATGGTTTTATAATCACTGGCAGTATGCGGGAGAAGAAAATAAACCGGGCATCAGTCTGGGAACTGGAAATTCTCTCGTGGCCAGGCATCATTCCCTGGGTGAATATTATTTGTATTTTCAGGAAACCCCTGAGGTACTTTTTACTGAAAATGAAACGAATTTCAAAAAGCTCTTCAACCTGCCCAACAAGAGCGAATTTTTAAAAGATGCTTTTCATGAAGCCATTATTCGTGGAACGGACCTGCAAATATTAAAGGAAAGGGGCCATGGAACAAAGGCTTCGCCGGTTTACAGGTTAGAGATTGAAGTCAAAAGGTTCCAGGCAAATAACCTTGCGACTTTCTAATAAAAAAAAGCGGATGTTTTTGCTGATGCTGATAAGGTTTTTGCAAAAAGAAAACAGGAGGCGGATGATTTTTATGAGGCCCTACATCCTTCATCGGCCACTGAAGATCAGAAGAATATTCAGCGTCAGGCATTTGCCGGCTTGCTTTGGAATAAGCAATATTATCATTATGATGTCGACAGGTGGCTCAACACGACTGATGGAATCACACCCGAGAGCGAGGAACGGAAAAATGGCCGGAACCATAATTGGAAAACATTGAAGAACCAGGACATTTTATCCATGTCCGATAATTGGGAATATCCCTGGTATGCATCCTGGGACATAGCCTTTCACTGCATTACCATGGCCGTCATTGATCCGTTATTTGCCAAGCACCAGTTAACGCTTCTCATGAGGGAATGGTATATGAACCCGCAGGGGCAGCTCCCCGCTTACGAATGGGATTTTAATGATGTCAATCCACCGGTTCACGCCTTCGCTGCCCTTGAAGTTTACAAGACTGAGCAGCGGCTTTATGGAAAAACCGATATTGATTTCCTGAAAAGTGTGTTTCAAAAGCTGATCATCAATTTTACGTGGTGGACCAATATGAAAGACAAGGAAGGAAACAATATTTTTGAGGGTGGATTTCTTGGTCTCGATAATATCGGTCTTTTTAACAGAAGTCTTGTGCTTCCGGGTAATATGATCCTGGAACAGGCTGATGCAACAAGCTGGATGGGAATGTATGCTCTGGATATGATGAACATTGCGCTGGAGATTTCGCTTCATGACATTTCCTTCCAGGATTTGGCAACCAAGTTTTACGAGCATTTTGTAATGATTGCGGAGGCGCTCAATGAATTGCACCTGTGGAATGAGGAGGATAAGTTTTTTTATGATGTACTTAGCCTTAATAAATCCGAAGCGTTCCCTTTAAAAGTGCGGTCAGTTGTCGGGCTTGCACCCATATTCGCTGTAACTGTTATTGAAAAAGAGGTTTTTGATAAGCTGCCGGATTTCACCAAGCGCATGAAATGGTTCCAGAATTATAGGATTTCCAATCATTTGTTTTTACCCAGCCTCGAAAAGAGTAATTATGAATGCACTTTACTGTCGCTGGTTAACAAAAATAAACTCACCTTTTTGGCAGAAAAATTATTGGACGAAGCCGAATTCCTGTCTGTTGGAGGAATTAGGGCGCTTTCAAAATTTTATCGGGCAAATCCCTATTCACTTAAGTATGCCGGAAGAACCTATTCCATTGAATATGATCCCGGAGAATCAACCTCCGACATGTTCGGTGGCAACTCGAATTGGCGCGGACCCGTTTGGATGCCGATCAATTATCTCTTCATAAACGCCTTCAAAACGTTCGGGTATTTTTATGAAGAAGAACTGGAAGTTGAATGTCCTACCGGGTCAGGAAACAGGATGAATATGGCCAATGTTGCCGCAGAAATTACAAAAAGGCTGCTCCATATTTTTGAAAAAAATGAAAAAGGGGAAAGGCCGGTTAATGGCCCAGATAACTGGTTCTACAAAAAGGAAGAAAATAAGGAACTGGTACTTTTTTATGAATATTTTCATGGCGACACGGCCCAGGGTTTGGGCGCGAGCCATCAAACCGGATGGACGGCCCTGATCGCCAACCTGATTTCAGAGTTAAAAGACGAAGCTTAGCGGTTTCCCCAACAACGATAAAAACTTAGGGAAAAGGTAATAAAAAAGCGCAGCCATCAGGCCGCGCTTTTTTCAAAAGGTTGAATGAACTCCTTAACGAACCAGTTTCAATTCGTCAATGATGTTTTTTGCTCCACCGAGCTTGTCAATGCACCAAAGAACATAACGCACGTCAACGCAGATGGTACGGTTCAGGTCTTTGTCAAATTGAATCTTATGGCTCAAAGCTTCATAGTTGCCGTCAAAAGCCAAACCTATCAGGTTTCCATAAGCATCCATTACGGGAGAGCCGGAATTTCCGCCGGTAATGTCATTTGTAGTAATAAAATTAATGATAAGGTCATTGTGGGTTTTATCGATGTACTGGCCAAAATCTCGCTTTTTCAGCAATTCGATTTCCTTTGAAGGCAGATCGAATTCATAATCGCCCGGAATGTATTTTTCCAGGATTCCTTCGCTTGTAGTGAAATAATTATAGTGAACCCCATCTCTTGGATTATAGCTTTTCACATTTCCGTAACTTACCCTCATGCTGAAGTTGGCGTCAGGATACATTTTCTTCGCCGCTGCAGGATTCATTTCCATAATACCCTTCAAGTACAACCTTCCCAGTTCATTGTTTTTAGCCGTAAAGTCGCTAAAAAGCTTGCTGTATTTTAAAGTATAATTTTTTACAAAAGCTGATGCATAGGCAAAAGCGGGATCGTTTTGCAAAACCACAGCATCCGGCTTATCTACAAAAGCATTCCATTTGGCGGAATCGAGAATCATTGTGTTGTTAAAAACAAAATCTGCCCATTTTTTGTAGGTGTCTTCATTATCCAATGACCCAAATTTCTCTTTCAATCCCTGGTAAAAAGCGGTAGGCTGCTGGCTTTTGTCAACATCCGTATAATACATCATCGCGGTTTTGGCAAGAATGATCCTGTCGCTTGGGATGTCTTCGCTTTCCAGGAATCTCGTCCTTGATGCGACTGCGGCTTTTAAAGCATTTCTTACGTCATTCTCTGTCTTTCCCTGTTCTACCAAAGCCCTTTCCACGCCGATGAGCGAAGAAGCGAAAGCCGCCAGCGGGGAACCCAAAATTCCTTCATTCAAATAGACTCTCTCTTTCGCATAGGGCGTCCAAGCCTCGTAATTTTTTTGATAATCGGCTAAAACATTTTGAAACTCAGGCTTGTTTTTCGCCCATGCCTGGAATTTGCTTTCCTCTTTTTGCTTATTCTCAAACACATGGTATTTCTCCAATTGCTCTGTTTCGCCCTTGAAGAATTTGTAATAGTTGGCAATAGAAGAATAGCTTTCGGCGAGTTTCAATTTTACTGCCGGATCTTTAATCATTTGCGCGTGCATGGCTTTCAATCTCACATCGCGAAGATTAACTAAAGAAGGATTGTCAATGCCGTTTTTCAACTGAATGCCAAAAGAGGTTTCATAACGGTTGGTTCCGCCAGGGTAACCGTAGATCATGGAATAATCACCGTCTTTATATCCTTTTAGAGAAACCGGCAAAAACCATTTTGGTTTTAAGGGAACATTATCAGCACTGTAAGCGGCAGGTTTTCCATCTTTGGTTGCATACACACGGAAAATGGAATAATCCCCGGTGTGACGCGGCCATTCCCAGTTGTCAGTATCACCACCGAATTTTCCTACGGTTTCTGGCGGAGCGCCCACCAGGCGGATATCTTTATAAACTTTATAAACATACATGATGTGCTGGTTTCCCTTGAACATGCTGTAAACCCTGCCATAAACACTGTTGGCAGTGTCGAGGACTTTATCGGTAATTTGCCTGTAAACCTCATTTGTTTTTTTCGCCCTGTCCGCGTAGCTTAATCCTTTCAGTTCTTTTTCAACCTGGTCCGTTACATCCACAATTTTTTCAAGGAAAGTAATGGTAAGGTCAGAACGGATTTCCTTGTCTTTTGAATAAGCATAAAAACCATCTTTCAGGTAGTTGTGCTCCACGGTGCTGGCGTTGGCAATGGCGCCATAACCGCAATGGTGATTCGTGAAGATCAAGCCCTGGTTGCTAACGATTTCTCCTGTGCAACCGCCCCCAAAAATCACAATGGCATCTTTTATCGAGGGCTTGTTAATGCTGTACAATTGTTCCTTGCTAAGCTTGAGACCATGTTTCACCATGTCGTCATAAACCTGCTGTCCAAGCAGCATCGGTAGCCACATTCCCTCGTCGGCGCTGGCTTTAAATAGGGTAAAACATAATAGAATTACCGAAAATAGTTTTTTCATAAATAAATTTTAAAAGAGAATAATTATTGCCGCCAAAATTAGTGGAAAAATAGAATTCGGAAGGAAGGTTTGCCTTGAAGCAGCTTATGGCCTTCAATTTCAGGAAATGGAGGAAAAAGATCCGCTTGCCGGGACTAATATTTTTAGTTGGCACTTCTGGAGAAGGAATCATTCATGGAAATTCAGCTTTCCTGTATATATCAGAATATTCCTTAAAAAAAGTCCGTTTGCTAAAAAAACGATTCTAATTTTTGCTATAAGACTCCGCGCCGATACTGAACTTCAAGCCCCGAAGGGGCATAATACACCAAGATAGGGCGAAGCCCAATGCTTCATAAAGTCCGTTAGGGAGAAGCGAAAAAACAAATTCCCTCTCAATACCCAATCACCTGCTCTTCAATCTGCTCAGGCATTTTCCTGAATTCGTATTGCTGATTTCTTAATTGCGGTTCAAAGCCGGCTTCCCTGATGGCGTCCTGAATTCCTTTGCTCGTGAAACGATGAGGCGCGCCGGCAGCGCTGACTACGTTTTCCTCAATCATGATGCTTCCAAAATCGTTGGCTCCGGCATGAAGACAAAGCTGCGCTACCTCTTTGCCAACCGTAAGCCAGCTCGCCTGGATGTTTTTTACGTTGGGTAACATGATCCGGCTCATGGCGATCATCCTGATATATTCTTCCGGAGTGGTAAGATTATGCACCCCGCGAATACGGGTTAACAACGTGTCCACATCCTGGAAGGTCCAGGGTATAAAGTTTAAAAATCCTTTGGCTCCTTCTGGCTTTCGCACCTGCACCTCCCGGATTTTGACCAAATGTTCAAATCTTTCTTCAATCGTTTCCACATGGCCGAACATCATCGTTGCCGATGTGGTAAGATCCAGTTTATGCGCTTCCACCATGATGTCGAGCCATTCCTGGGAGCCGCATTTCCCTTTGCTGATTAGCCGCCTGACGCGGTCGGTTAAAATTTCTGCTCCCGGCCCTGGCATGGAGTCCAATCCAGCTTCTTTTAATGCCTTCAAAACCTCATGATGGGTAGATTTTGAAATCTTTGTGATATGCGCTACTTCAGGTGGCCCAAGCGCATGTAGTTTTAGGGAAGGATAAAGCTTTTTTAATTCTTTAAACAGATTTACATAATAATTCAGGTCTAATTCAGGATGATGGCCGCCTTGCAATAACAATTGCTCGCCTCCGTAAAGAAACGTTTCGTCAATTTTCTTTTTATAGCTTTCTATGTCTGTTATATAGGATTCTTTGTGGCCCGGAATCCTGTAAAAATTACAAAACTTGCAATTGGCAATACAAACATTGGTAGTATTCACATTTCTGTCGATGATCCAGGTAACTTTTCCATGAGGCACCTGGATTTTGCGAAGCTCATCGGCCACAGCCATAACCTTAGCAAGGGAAGCCTTTTTAAATAAAAATACGCCCTCTTCCACTGTCAGGAATTCAAAACGAAGGGCTTTTTGTAATAATTGGGATAGGTTCATATCTGTGCTTTGCAAAGAAATTCAAGGCGTTGTAAAAAAATATTGCAAAAATACAGGCATTAATCTTAAATTCAGTTTTTATCGCATGAAGGAGATTCTTCCATATCTTTTTTTTACTTTTTGGGCCTGTCAATTATATGGCCAGGAAGTGTTTGTTAAAAAGCCGGCTGAGTTTATCACCGAGTTTCCTTTCAGGCAGTTAAGCGGGGGTGTCATGCTGGTGCAGGCAAAGTTTGATACAATATCTCAACCTTTAAACTTCATCCTCGATACCGGCAGTGGCGGTATTTCTCTGGATTCATCAACTACTGAAGAGTTTAATATAGCTCATGTGCCGTCAGGAAGATCCATTAGTGGGATTGCCGGCATCAGGGAAGTCGATTTCGCACGTGATAAAAGTCTCGCTTTTCCGGGATTAACCGTTAACAAGCTTGATTTCTATATCAATGATTATGATATTTTAAGCAGTGTTTATGGAGAAAAAATTGATGGAATCATAGGTTACAGCTTCTTTCACCGGTACATAGTCAAAGTTGATTTTGATAGCCTGAGGATACAAATCTTCTCACCGGGAGCTTTGGAATATCCGCCGGGCGGGACCCTTCTTCATCCTCTTTTTACCGCGTTGCCGATTCAGCCTTTGACAATAAGGGACGCAAGAGCGATTTCGGCTAACTTTTATTTTGATACAGGCGCCGGACTCTGCTTTTTAGTAAGCAGCCGTTTCCGCGAAGACAGTTCTTTGCTGCTCAAAAAAAGAAAGCCGGTCTCTATCCAGGTTCAAGGCCTTGGTGGAAGAAAGCACATGCTTCTTACAGTCATTAAAGATCTACGCATTGGTCCCTATAAATTCAGAAGAGTGCCTACCAATATCCTTGATGATGAATTCAACGCTACCTCCTATCCTTTTATCGGCGGCCTCATCGGAAACGATATTCTTCGTCGCTTTAACCTGATTATCAATTATCCGGCAAGAGAAATTCACCTGCTACCCAACAGCCATTTCCATGATGTTTTTGACTATTCTTACACTGGCATGAATTTGTATTTCATTAATGGGAAAATTTACACAGACGAGGTGATCAAGGGTTCGCCAGCCGACAAGGCCGGCTTGAAAAAAGACGATATTATTATGGGGGTAAACAATAATTTTAGCAACGATATCGGAGTTTATAAAAACCTAATGCAGAATGTGGGAGAAAAAATAACCCTGGTGGTCATGAGAGATCAAACACCGATTATCCTGACTTTTAGGGTTGGAAGAATATATTAGTGGGAGATCCTCGATGAGCGGTATCAGTTAACAGGAATGAGGTTTGCCAAATAAGGAGTTAATTATTCAACATTTTATTGCTGTAGGAACGAAAAGGGAAGGAGAGAATAAAGAAATATGATCTTTCTTCGAAAAAATACCGTTTGCTGGATTTTTTCGCCTAAGCTTCCCTGGGCATGAAGAAGCGTGAGCCTTTAATCGAAGTTTCACTTTTAGTGCCACTTTGAATTCTTTTTGGGAAAATGGTTCGGTTTGGCGCAATTTTGCAATCCATGATTAATTTTGAAAAATTTGTTTTAGATAATGGCTTGCGCGTGATTGTTCATGAAGATCACAGCACTCCGATGGCGGTTCTCGATGTTATGTATGACGTGGGTGCCCGGGATGAAGAACCGCACCGAACCGGGTTTGCGCACCTCTTCGAGCACCTGATGTTTGGCGGCAGCGTCAATATTGAATCCTATGATGAGCCGCTGCAAATGGCAGGCGGGGAAAACAACGCCTATACTACCAACGACCTTACCAATTATTACCTCCAGCTTCCGGCAGAAAATCTGGAAACAGGATTCTGGCTGGAAAGCGATCGCATGCTTTCCCTTGGCTTCAGCGAAAATTCCCTGGATGTTCAGCGGAAAGTTGTGAGTGAAGAATTTAAAGAACACTATATCAACAAGCCCTATGGAGACGTTTGGCATCTACTTAGAAACCTCGCTTATAAGGAACATCCTTACAGGTGGATGACTATCGGCCAGGAGTTGAGTCATGTTGAAAACGCCCGGCTGGAGGATGTAAAAGACTTTTTTCACAAGCATTACACTCCCCAAAACGCGATCTTGACTGTTGCCGGAAATGTAACAGTTGAAAAAGTAAAGGAATTGGCCGAGAAATGGTTTGGTGACATCCCCGGCGGGGAAAGATATATAAGAAATATTCCCCAGGAACCCGAACAGCAGCAGCCGCATTTTCTGGAGGTCAAAGCGCCCGTTCCCCTGGATGCACTTTACAAATGCTGGCACATTTCGAACCGGCTGGATAAAAGATATTATGTCGCCGACATGATCACTGAAATTCTGGGTGGCGGAAATTCTTCCAGGCTGTTTCAAAGCCTGGTGAAAGAGCGCCAGTTGTTCAGTAGCATTCAATGCGCGCACCTCGGAAGCATCGATGCCGGTTTGCTTTATATTGACGGAAAATTGAAAAAAGGCGTTAGCATAGAAGAAGGCGACAAGGCTGTATTAGAGGAGCTCGAAAAAATGAAAAATGAAATCATTTCGCAAACGGAGCTCGAAAAAATAAAGAATAAAACCGAGAGCCTGCTTGCTTTTGAAGACATAAGCCTGATGAACCGCGCCAATAGTCTTGCTAATTACGAACTTCTTGGCGACGCGGATCTGATGAACAGGGAACTGGACAACTATCATGCAGTAACGGCAACTGATATTCTTGAAGAATGCAGGAAAGTCTTTGTTGAAAACAATAGCAGCACTCTTTATTACCGGTCGGTACCAGCGGCCAATGGAGGGACAGATCAGGGAATTGCCGGGTGAGCGGCAAGATGAAATTTTATTAATTAACTTTAGGAAAGCCAACAGAAAACACCATGCCCGACAGAACCATAGCACCCCCGATAAAAGATGCGATAGACTTTCATATCACTTTAAAACCCTACAGTCAGTTTGCCCTGTCAAGTGGAGCACCGGTTTATTATATAAATGATGGTGCAGAAGAGGTTGCGATGGTAGATTTTGTTTTCCGCGCGGGCAATTGCTTTGAAACCAAAACCGGTGTAGCGGCAACGGCCAATTACCTGATCAAAAATGGGACGACACAGAAGAGCGCTTTTGATGTAACTGAGTTTTTTGAATATTATGGTGCTTATTTGAATCGCACCTGTTTCAATGAAACGGCGACCATCACGCTCCATTGCCTTTCCAAGCATTTGAAAGTGCTGCTTCCGGTTGTGAGAGAAATTATTACCGACGCAATTTTTCCTGAGGAGGAACTTGAGATTTTTAAGCAAAACAGCATTCAGCGGCTGTCAGTGAATTTATTGAAATGCGATTTTGTGGCAAACAGGCTGATTGATAAGTACCTCTATGGCGCCCAACATCCTTACGGGAAAGTAAGTGGCAAAGAAGATATCGAAGCGTTGACAAGAGAAGATCTGATCAACTTCTATAAGCAATATTATAAGACGGGGAATTGCATGATTTTTTCTGCCGGAAAACTTCCTTCCGACTTTGAAAACTTGCTGGAATTGTATTTTGGCGATCTGCCGCTGAACGAAAAACTGGCTACTGTAATGCCTGCCCGGGAAATTTCCGAGAAAAAGAAATTTCGCCTCATGGTTGATGAAAACGGCGTACAGGCAGCCATCCGGATTGCCCGGCCGTTTCCGGATCGTCATCATCCTGATTTTAAAAAGGCAATGGTACTGAACACGCTGTTTGGCGGTTATTTCGGTTCGAGGCTTATGAGCAATATCCGTGAAGACAAAGGATATACTTATGGGATTTCAAGTTATTTGCAAAACCATATAGAAACCAGCTCCTGGGTTATCAGCACCGAGGCCGGCAAAGAAGTTTCTGAGGCCACGATCGCTGAGGTATATAAGGAAATGAGTATCCTCCGGGAAGAGCCGGTGGATGAGGACGAATTGCTTCTCGTTAAGAATTATATCATGGGACTGAATCTCGGATATGTTGACGGCCCGTTTCATAACATTGCCAGGTGGAAGAGCCTGATCCTGAACCATCTTGATGAACATTATTTTTATGACAGCCTCAATGCTATAAGGACTATTACCTCCGAAGAAATTCAGGCGCTGGCTAATAAATACCTGAATCCGGACGAGTTTATTGAATTGGTGGTTATTTAAATAGTTTTCGATTAAAACCAAACCATGAAATTTTTTATCCGCTTGCTGGTAACCGCTGCTGTTGCTTACGGGTTGTCAATGATCCTAAGCCCTTATGTTCAAATCAGATCGTACTCCACGGCGCTGGTTTTTGTGCTGGTGCTTGGCATTTTAAACGCGATTGTAAAACCTATCCTCGTAATTCTCACCTTACCAATTACTATCATTACACTTGGAATCTTTCTTTTGATTCTTAATGTTCTGATGGTTCTGCTCGCGGGAAAATTTGTTTCAGGAATTCATATCGATGGCTTTCTTTGGGCATTTATTTTCGGCGCCTTGTTGTCCTTTCTTTCTTCGGCAATTTCAAATATAGAAAAGCGAAATAATTATTGAAGAAAATAGAAAGTACTGCCATTGGGTTAAAATAATTCACACTTAGGAAAGAGACTATGAATTAAAAGGTCAGTGTAACATTTGTTATTTCTCATTTATCACAATTATTTCTTTGCTAAAAGGACGAGAAAGAATTTGCAAAATTTTCGGATATAGCTTTGATACCGCAGCCAAAACATTTCGCTTTACATCTAGAACGATTATTAAAACTGGCAATGTTTTTTTGTTCTGCTGGTACGGCAAATTTTTATCAACGGCAATAAAAATATCAAAGAAATTCTTCTGAAGAAGTATTAGAAGCTCGCCATTTTTAATTCCAAGCCAATCCATATCCCGTACAGTAAATACCTGATACTCTTTCGTATCAAACATATTTTTAAATCGAACGTCAATATTTTCATCAAGGAGTATCTTCATATTCCAAAGAAGTAGTTTGAATTAATTTACCAGCAAATTCTATTACTTTTTCGGCCTCTTTTCGCGATACAGATGGGAAACCTTTAAGAAATTCTTCCAATGAACTTTCCTCAAGATAATCAAATAACGTTTGAACAGCGACTCTTGTGTTTCTAAAAACGGGAGTGCCATGCAAAATGTCCTTGTTGATATATATTATGTCTTTTAGATCCATTACCTAAAATTAAAACTTTTATTTTTAATGCTAATAAAGAAGGGGTGCTTTTAAAATTGTCGAGGGTTGATGTGGACGGAAGCAGCGGCTCTGTTTCTATTTTCTTTCTTATAACCAGGGAAGCTTTATTTTATACAAATCTTTTAACGCCCGCCTTGCCGCATAATATCCGCAAATGCCATGAACGCCTCCGCCGGGAGGAGTGGAGGAAGAACAAACATAAATGCCTTTTGCAGAAGTGCGATAAGGCGAAAGCCTTACAACCGGCCTTGTAAAAATCTGATCAATAGTAGCGGCTCCCCCGTTAATATCACCGCCAATATAATTTGAGTTGTAATCCTGCAAATCACAAGTGTTCATTGCATGACGCGCAAGAATGCAATCTCGAAAACCGGGAGCAAAACGTTCCACTTGTTTTTCTATTTCATTTGTCATATCTCTTTTGGAACCGTTTGAAACGTGGCAATAAGCCCAGGCTGTTTGCTTTCCATTTGGGGCACGTGAAGAGTCAACGACACCTGGTTGAACCAACAAAACAAAAGGTTTGTCAGAAACAGTATTTTTAGAGATGAGGTATTCGCTCTGGTATATTTCATCGAAACTTCCTCCAATATGTATGCTTGCGGCCTTTCTGCATTTTTCATTTGCAAAAGGAATGCGCTCAGAGAGCGCCCAGTCTATTTTAAAAACGCCTTCACCATACTGATACCTGCCCAGTTGCCATTGATAAAATCGGGAAAATTGTTCGCCTGCCAGCGACAGAAGCTGAGCAGGTGTTACATCGAGCAATACAACAGGAGAAGAGGGTAATTGTTGCAAAGAAGTTATGGGATTTCCGGTTTGAATTTCCCCACCTGAATTTTTAAAACAAGCGGCGAGCGCACTGGTAATTTGTCGAGCGCCTCCTTTAGGAATAGGCCATGAATTAATATGAGCAACAGTATTTAGCACAACCGCAATAGAGGAAGAGGTTAGTTTATTTAGCGGAAGCATAGAATGGGCCGCCATGCCGGCAAAAAGCGCTTTCCCTTCCCTTGAAACAAATTGATTTTTTGCAAACCTTCTGGCTGAACTGAGCGCATAACCCGCAAAGCGGGCTTTAGTTTGGGTAAAACGGCTGATATGAAGTGGCCCAACAAATGCCGAGCGCAAAGACGGCCATTCATTTACCAACGGCGAAAAAATTTGCCTGTAATTCACGGCATCTTTCCCTAATTGGGAAGCAGTAAGTTCTATTGATGATTGAACCGCCGCAGCCGAACCATCATCAAAAGGATGGGCAACTGCATACTCCGGTTTCAGGTATTCAAGGCCATATTGTTCAAGGTGCAAGGGCTTAAAAACAGGAGAATCTTCCCCGAGGGGATAAACAGCAGAGCAAACATCGTGAATAAAACCGGGAAGCGTTAATTCCGCAGAACGCATCCCACCGCCTAATGTTTCTTTTCCTTCAATCAATAAAACGGCAAGCCCTGCCTTTTGCATTGTAATCGCCGCTGCAAATCCATTAGGCCCTGAACCCACCACAATGGTATCATACTTAGTTTTCATTTCCCGGTTTTGTCAACTAGATGTTTTGCAAAAATCAAGCAGGGTTTGGCAACTTTCTTGAGGATTTTTTTATCCGGGAAAATTTAATCTGATGAATGAGACTGAAGTAAATAATCCTGCAGATAATTATTCAAAAAGCTTTGGAACAAGGCGGAGTTACTGGCTTACACGCTTTATGATCCTTCGCTTACTGGGAATCATGTATGCTGTAGGATTCGGGGTTCTCATAAATGAAGTTTTACCACTCATTGGCTCTAACGGCCTTACTCCTGTAGATATTTATTTAAAAGAAATTAAAAATGCTCTCGGATCTACCGGTTCAGCGTTTATCCGTTTGCCATCGCTTTTTTGGTTTTTTCATTCTGATACTTCCTTACTTGTGCTTGCCTGGACTGGTTTCATCCTTTCACTTATAGTAGTAGCCGGCTATGCAAATGTTCCCATTCTTGCCCTGCTTTGGTTTCTGTACATGTCTTTTGTGCATGTGGGACAGGAATGGTATGGCTATGGCTGGGAAATTCAGCTCACAGAAACCGGCTTTCTTGCCATTTTCCTTTGTCCGCTGCTTGACATGCGGCCTTTTCCCAAACATCCGCCGCCATTTGTTATCATGGTTCTATTCCGCTGGCTTATTTTTCGCATCATGCTAGGTTCGGGCTTAATCAAATTCCGCGGGGATGAGATCTGGCGGAATGGAACGGCTCTTTATTATCATTTTGAAACACAACCCATTCCCGGGCCCCTGAGCCGGTGGTTTCATTTTCTGCCGCACGCGGTTTTAAAAACCGGAGTGTGGTTTAATTTTCTTGCTGAATTGTTTGCGCCTTTTTTTGTTTTCTGGCCGCGAATAGCCCGTCATGTTGCAGGCGTAGTGATCGTTTTATTCCAAATAACGATTATCCTCAGCGGCAACCTTTCCTTTCTCAACTGGCTCACGATTGTGCCTGCCCTTGCCTGTTTTGATGATGGATTCTGGTCAAAAATTTTACCGCGTTTCCTCGTTAAAAAGGCGCGCATTGCCGATCAAAATTCTTCACCTTCGAGGCCTATGCTAACCACCGCATGGATTGTAACCGTATTGGTTGCCTTGCTCAGCATTCAACCCGCTTTTAATTTGCTCTCCTCTTCACAGATAATGAACACCTCTTTTGATCCTCTGGATTTGGTAAATACCTATGGAGCCTTTGGAACGGTTGGCAAGGAGCGTTACAATGTGATATTCGAAGGAACGTCAGATGAAAATCCGACCGACAGCAGCGATTGGAAGCCTTATGTTTATAAGGGCTTGCCTGTTTTATTGAATAAGCAGCCGCCGCAAATTGCACCTTACCAATTGCACCTCGATTGGCAAATGTGGTTTGCTGCGATGGACACTCCTGAAGAATATCCCTGGACCTATAATCTTATTTGGAAACTCTTGCACAACGATCCGAAAATAACCGAGCTTTTTGCTTCCGATCCTTTTCCGGATAAACCACCCAAATATATCAGGGCAGAATTATATCGTTACAGTTTTGCAAAGCCCGGGAACCCAAAAGGTTTTTGGTGGAAAAGAGAACCGCTCGGTAATTGGATACAACCATTGTCGGTAAAGGATTCCAGCCTGATAGCTTTTTTGAAAGGAATGAAATGGATAAAATAACTTTTCTCATTTTTTTACAGAAACTATCAAATAACGGGAAGTGCTGTGTAAATCCTTGGATGGAAAGCCCTCAAAGCAAAAAGCCTTCTTCGCTTTCCGTTCAACCCTTTATTCAGCCTTTTATAAATCAGCAATTTTCTTAAAAATTTTTTTTAAATCCCTGAAATTAGCTACTGTATTGCGTTTCAGCTAAGTTTCAGCTGAAAACGTGTTTGGCTAATGGCAAAAAACAGGTATTATGTATTGCATAGTATTATAAACCTTCTTATCTTTGTATCAGAAAGCGAATAATACATATTTTATTCAGATTAAAAACCAAGTAAAATGAATATTGATAACACAGCAAGCCAGATGCGCAAAGGGGTGCTCGAGTTTTGCATCTTATCAATAATAAAATTGGGCGAAGCTTACCCGAGTGATATTATTGACATGATGAAATCGGCTAACCTGCACATTCTTGAAGGAACCCTCTATCCGTTACTCACACGGCTAAAAAACGCGGAGTTTCTTACCTATCGGTGGGTTGAAAGTAACAGCGGGCCGCCACGGAAATATTTTTCCCTGACTGAAAAAGGCGCTGAATTCTATAAAGAACTTGAGGCTACCTGGCTGGAACTTGCAGGTGCCGTGGAAACAATTACAGGCAAAAAGGAAATCAACAAATAAAAAATCAACAACCAATAAATCGAATCAAAATGAAAAAAGTAATTAATATTAATTTCCAGGGCACGGTAGTTCCCATCGAGGAAAGTTCTTATGAATTGCTGCAACAATATATCGAAAGCCTGCGCCGCTATTTTGCCAATGAAGAGGGAAAAGATGAAATCATTAATGACATTGAAAGCCGCATCAGCGAATTGTTCCAGGAAAGATTGAAAGCCGGCACCACCTGCATCACTGATGATGATGTAAACGCCATTATTAAAAACATGGGTCGTCCGCAGGATTTTGAGGAAGCCGATGAACAGGAAAAAACTGGCGCCAAGGAATCCGGAGAAGCAAAAAAACCGGAGACGCTTTTCAATACCGATTTCAATTGGAAAGGCAAAAAATTGTACCGTGATGAAAACCATAAGATTCTTGGTGGCGTTTGCAGTGGTGTGGCCGCTTACTTTGGCATTGATCCGGTGATAGTCAGGATTTTATTTATCCTTTTCGCTTTTACCGGTTTTGGCGTATTGCTTTACCTGCTTCTGTGGATCTTCGTTCCGGGAAGTAATCTCATTGAAAACGGCGTCAGGAAAAGGTTATACCGCAACCCCGACGGAAAGATTATTGGCGGCGTTTGCAGTGGGCTGGGAAGCTATTTCAATATCAATCCCTGGATTCCGAGAGTGTTGTTTTTAATTCCTTTCATCTCCTTCATTTTTCGTTGGGGTCATTGGGGAATGATCGGCTATCCTCATTTTTTAAGCTTCTCTTTCAGTCCGGGCGCTTTTATTATCTATATTATTCTATGGCTCGTTGTGCCTGAAGCGAGTACCACTTCAGAAAAATTGGAGATGAAGGGTGAAAAAGTCGATTTGAATTCGATTAAAAAGTCTGTGTTGCAGGAAATGAGAGGTGTTAGCGAAAGAGTTGGAAAATTAGGCATGGAGGCAGGCGCTATAGCAAAGGAGAAGGGTCCTGAAATCGGCCAACAGATACACCAGGCAGCAAGCCACACCGGGAGCGCCCTGGGAAAAATAATCGTTACGCTTTTAAAGATTGTTATGTATTTTATCCTGGGCTGCATTGCACTTTCCTTAGTTGTCGCCCTTTTTGGAATCGCTATCGCCGCAATTGGTATTTTTCCTTTAAAAGATTTTGTCTTGAATAATGGTTGGCAAACGGTTTTCGCCTGGGGAACATTGATATTCTTTATCGGCGTGCCGGTTGTGGGCGTGATCACTTTTATCATCCGCAGAATCGCACGGGTTAAAAGCCGCAACAATTTCATGGGATGGTCTTTTGGCGGTTTGTGGGTATTGGGATGGGTGTTTTTTATGTTGCTGCTTTCGTCAGTGGCCCGCGATTTTAAAGGGATCAGTTCCATGAATGAAACCCAGGTGGCGCTTTCAAACCCCAATGTAAAATCGCTGGAAGTAAAACCTTTCCAGAATGCGGATTTCAGAAGAAATAATTGGTTCAACCTCGAGCCGTTTAACACCTATGGTATTGCTGATGATACTGCTTTGATCGGAAACGTAAAGATCAGGATTACAAAGTCACCGAATGACAGTTTCCAGGTAACGGTGATGAAACTTGCGAACGGTAGGACTAGAAGGTATGCCGACACTCTTGCGGCTCTGATTCCGTTTAATGTTTCACAGCAGGATTCCGTTCTGATGCTTGACAGGGCAATCACAATCAATACCACCGATAAATTTCGTAATCAGAATGTAGAAGTAACCATTGCCGTTCCTGTAGGGCATTTTATCCAGGTTGATAAAATGTTCAATTACCAGAACCTGCGCGTAACCTTCAATAGCGTTTGGACCAACCGTTTTTGGTATTATTTTAATAACGGCAATGACTATGATTTTAAATATGGCGTAAAATACGTGATGAAGGATGATGGCCTCTACACCCTTGAAGGCAAACCTTCCAGCAAGTCCAATGGCTGGAACGATAACTCTGCCGACAATCCGGTAACAGAAGAGTATGATACGGAAAATAGCGGCTCTTACCGCTACAATTCCCGTAGCAAAATAGATTCCCTGAAAAACGTTCAGGAAAAACAGATCCAAAAAATGCAGGCCTCTGTCGATTCATTAAAAGCCGCAAGGGAAAAAGAAGTGAACCGGATAAAAGATTCTCTTCAAAAAGCGAAAGAAGAAATTGACCGTAAAATTGAGACCCTGAATAAGGGAACCGCAATCAATTCAGGTATTTCTCCCGCAGGGCCAGATGAAAATTATTCATTCATCATGAATATCTAAGTGCTTTACAGTTTAGTTTTGATACAAGCTCCACGCGTTAGTGTGGGGCTTTTTTATGTTCGATTGGCGTTATCGAAGCCATTTACATTTTATCAATCCATGAAAGAGATGTTTTTCATATTCCATTCCCTAAAAAATGTGTTCATTTGCATTTTGCACCAAACGCTTCGCTTGAATGAACCCCGGCCCGCAATTAAGCATTTTAATTATCACCTACAATCGCCCGGAAGACACTTTGTCTTTGCTGGAAAACCTGAACAGTCAGAACGATCTTCTCCGGCATGCAGGCGAGATTCTTTTATTAAACAATGACTCCACCGTTTCTTATGAACCGATAAAAAGATTCAAGGAAAACAATCCGGCGTTTCCTCTTCAATATTTTGAAAATAACGAAAACCTCGGCGTTGCGCGCGGTCGGAATTTTTTGATTCAAAAAGCGCGTTTTCCATATTTGCTCGTACTCGATGATGATGTGCTCTTTGCTGAATCTGATGCATTGGAACAGGTTGCCGCCTTGTTTCAAAAGCCACAGTATGCCAGCAATAATACCGCTGTAATCACCCTCAATATTTTTTATTTTTCAACCCGCCAACGGCAAAAAGAAGCATTACCTCACAAAAATTATGAAGCGTATAAAGACAAGGACTGGTTCCTGACGTATTATTTTACCGGCGCCGCTCATTTGATGCGAAAAGAGCTTTTTGTAAAGACAGGCTATTACCCGGAAGATTTTTTTTATGGAATGGAGGAATATGATCTAAGTTACCGGATTATCAACGCCGGCTATTCGCTTGCATTTGATGCCGACGTAAAAGTTTTACACAAGGAATCTCCCACCGGCAGGTTGCCCAACAAGGTAAAGCTGGCGATGATGTGGTTCAATAAAAGCAAAGTCGCCCGAACCTATTTGCCTAAAAAATATTTTTACTCAACCGCAATTTTGTGGTCGCTGTTTTACCTGAAAAAAACCCGGTTTGACCTGAAAGGCTTCTTTCAAAACTGGCAAAAGATTATGCGCATTCCAGCCTCCGTTACTCCGCAAAAAATTGGTGAAAACGCCCTGGATTATTTAAGAAAAGTGAAAGCCCGGTTGTGGTATTAGAGCCGTTAGCAAACGGACTTTTTCGTAAGAATTTGTATTTACGCTTAATAGGGCAGAAAGAAGAAAAGACAAAGCATTTGGGGCTGTCAGCCACGATCCTTTCCTCGTCGATAGTTCGGGCTGCCGTGCAGTATCTTTTCCGGCAATCTATTTTTAAGGCCATAGCCTTTTGAGGCGGAAAAGGATACTTGCACGCATCCCGCAGCCGCCCAGCCATAGATTCTTTGGGCAGCAAAAGAACGCAATCTCCGTTTCAATTGGCTTTCAAATGTTTCGATAAGCAAACGGACTTTTTTCCGCTTTTTATTATTTTCCTTCCCATGCTTGTTATGATGCACTTCCGGGGAATCCTAAAAGTATCCTAAAACACCGGTCAACTATACATTAGTTCTAAGTGGGTTTAAAATTATTTTTCCCTTATTTTTCACATAAATTTGCACCACTTTTAAATCAACTTTATGAAGAATACTCCTTTCACGAAAAAGCACATTGCTCTTGGAGCCAAGATGGCTGAATTCGCGGGTTATAATATGCCGATAAGCTATTCAGGCATTAATGATGAACACGTGGCTGTGCGAAATAACGCCGGAGTTTTCGATGTTAGCCACATGGGCGAATTTATTCTGAAAGGAGATAAAGCGCTTGACCTTATTCAAAGGGTTACCAGCAATGACGCATCAAAGATCACTAACGGAAAAGCGCAATACAGTTGCTTTCCCAATGAAGAAGGCGGGATCATCGATGACCTTATCATTTACTGCCTTGAAGAAAACAATGCCTACATGTTGGTTGTTAACGCTTCGAACATAGAAAAAGACTGGAACTGGCTTGTAAAGCACAACACGGACAAAGTTGAAATGCATAATATTTCCGATAAGACCTGTTTGCTCGCCATTCAGGGGCCAAACGCCACAAAAATAGTCCAGCCGCTTACAGATGTGGATATCATGAACCTGAAATATTACACTTTTGTCAAAGGAACATTTGCCGGTGTGGATAATGTTCTGATCAGCGCAACAGGTTATACGGGTTCTGGCGGAATAGAAATTTATTTTGAGGACAAAAACGATGATGCCACCAAAGTGTGGGATAAAATTTTTGCCGAAGGCGGCCCGCAGGGAATGAAACCGATCGGACTTGCTGCCCGCGACACTTTAAGACTGGAAATGGGCTATTGCCTTTATGGAAACGATATTGACGACACCACTTCTCCTTTGGAATCTGGTTTGGGATGGATCACAAAATTGAGCAAGGATTTCATTGGCAAAAAAGAAATCGAAGAGCTGAAGGCAGAAGGAATCGGGAAAAAACTTGTCGGCCTGGAATTGCTTGAAAAAGGGATTCCAAGGCACGGCTATGAAATCAAAAATGAGGAAGGAGAAACCATTGGCCAGGTAACCAGCGGTACCCAATCGCCATCGCTGCAAAAACCGATTGGAATGGGTTATGTTGAGATCAATTATTCAAAAATCGACACCCCTGTTTTCATCAAGGTGCGTGATAAGCTGCTGTCAGCAAAAGTGGTGAAAATGCCTTTTGAATAAGGATTTTGAAAAAATTACAGAAACCAAATGCATTGAATGAAATCAAAAACTGACCTTCCTTTTTTAAACACGGTATTATCGCCTTCGCTGCTGCCCTTGTACGACATCAGCGATTCCGTGGTGGTGATAATCGATATTTTAAGAGCCACTTCCACCATTGCCACCGCGTTATATAACGGCGCGAAGGAAATCATTCCGGTAAACAGCGTCGCCGAATGCATCAAGCTGGGAAAGCAAATGGCCGTGATCACCGCCGGAGAAAGAGACGGGCAGATCGCTGAAGGATTGCAATATGGAAATACGCCGTTTCAATACACAGAGGAATTTATCAAAGGGAAAACCCTTGTCTTAACAACGACCAATGGCACACGCCTATTACACATGGCGCTCGCCGCCAATGCCAAAGGAATCGTTACCGGTTCTTTCTGTAACATTTCTTCTGTTTGTGATTATCTGTCTAAGGAAAATAAAAACGTGATTCTTGCCTGCGCTGCCTGGAAAAACCGGATCAATATTGAAGATACTTTGTTTGCCGGAGCGGTCATCAACCGGATTAAAAGCCAGTTTCGGATTAATTGTGATGCAACTCAAATAGCGGAAACCCTTTATTTACAAGGGAAAGACGATCTTTTTGAATTCATGAAAGAAAAAAACGCCTCCCATTATCACCGGCTAATGGGTTTTGGGCTCGAAGAAGATATCCGCTATTGCCTCACCGAAGATAATGCCAACGTTTTGCCGTTTTATTCAGGAGGAAGGCTGCTGGCACGGTAAAGAGAGAAATAAAAAATCTTTAAAAAATGTTCGTCAGGTAAGAAAAATGTCCTGAGTTGAAAACTCAGGACGCAACTCTTTTTTTATTGAACATTCTAAGAAAAGCTGGGTGTAAAAATAAACCATCGTTTTTATTTATATTTGTGTAAACTCATTGCCTTAGGATGATTGAACCCAAACCTATTGGTAAAAATTTTCGGCACAATAAAAGCAGTTTTATATGCCAACATTATTATTGATAAACGGGCTTAGATTTTTCTTTTATAGCAATGAAAATAATGAACCCGCACATGTACACATAACAAAAGGAAGCGCGAACGGAAAGGTTTGGCTTTTACCAAATATCGAAATAGCCTATATGCACGGTTTTCCAAATAGTGAAATAAACATGATTATGGAAATAACAGATACTCATTCAAACACTTTTAAAGCTAAATGGAATGAATACTTCAGCAAGTAACAGATATGATGCTGTAGAAAAAATCATCTACGATGAAGGACTACGCATTGTAGCTATTGATGTGTACAAAGAACTGGATTTAATGCTCGTTGTTTTAAACACATCTGCCATTCTACGGCAAAAAATATCCTGCTATCCAAATTTAAAAGCGGCAGGTAAAGATGAACTGAATGAATACGTGATAATTGCGGATGGTACCGGAATACACTGGCCGTCCTTAGATGAGGATTTAAGCCTGAAAGGATTTTTACGGGATGAATTGAGAAATCTTGTAAAGGGCACCAAAGGATTTATTGCGGCGTAAAATTTAGAAAGTTCCTGCTGTTGTTGGCGTCTCCTGCTGTTGTTGGCGTCCCCGCCAACAGCGTAACTTCTTAAAATCGCCAGGTACATCGCTTGCTCATCATACACAGGCATAAAGCACCACACCTTTTTTCTCCTGACAAAATTTTAAACTTTCTATTACTACATCTCTGTATTCCCCCTGCTGCTGTTGGCGTCCCCGCCAACAGCGTAAACTTTATAAAATCGCCAGGTGACATCACTTACATTATTCTCTTTAGCAGAAATTATTAAATGCAACTGGTTGCTCATCATACACCAGGCATAAAGCACCAAATCTTTTTTCTCCTGACAAAATTTTAAACTTCTCTATTACTACATAGCTGTATTCTTTCCTCGTAAATACATCTACCCATCCGACTACAGCAAAACTCACAAAATACATGGCTCCCTGATCTGTAATTTTATAGCCGCCTGTACTCATAAACATTTTTTATTTGAACATTCTAAGAATAGTTGAAGAATAGCTTAGGGAAAAATCTTAAAAAATGTTCGTTTGCCGGAAGTTTTTCTTTCGAAGCAGAAGAAATTATTGCTTTTATCAAACACTATATCAGAGAAGCAGTGACTCAAGCGCTTTTCTAAGACGAAATATTTTTCTTTAGGACAAGGTTTATATAATTCTCTCTCTTAGAATTGATAATATATACCTAAAAATAAAATCACAAAATTGTTGAAAACTTAGTAAGGAATTTATAAGTTTTTAAATTCAAAATGAGGGAAAACACCATACATTCGACACAACTGAAACCATGCCTAATATTTAAAAACTATGAGAAACCTTTCACAGAACAAGTTCGGTTTAATCTAAAAGCGATCGAAGGACACTTAAAGAATGGCTAAATTTGTCAATAAGACGGAAATTGTTCAAATGCCCTTTCTCCTGCTGCAAAATTTGATTATTTTTGCAAATTGCCTTTTTCGCAAGGCTTTTGGCGAAAAAATCGGCCTTTGAAACAAAAATTGAATCCACTTGGCACTACCCTTTTTTATCAAATATGTTTATAACTCAGGAACGGATGAAGTAATCCGCCGTGGGAAAAAAATATATTCATCTCACTTTGTAGAGCTTGCTGAACACGACCCATTAATGCATACTGTACAATTCAGGGTGCGCGATGACAGCTACACTACTTTTTATAAAGTTACCATTCAAAAATATGACGATCCTAAAGCCATTTCTGTCCGTTGCACCTGTCCTTATAATCTGAGCGATATCTGTCGCCATGAAGCAGCGGCGCTGATGCAGCTACAGGACCTTGTGGATAAAAATCTGCTAAGCAACGACGGCAATTCAAGGTATGACCAAAAGCATACCGTGATCAAAATAAAGAACATTGAATTAAAGATGATCCGCATGCTGGCGGGTATGGAAAACTATACTGCAGCAGAGAGTATTTTAAGAAGAAATAAATGCAATATTCTTTCTGCTGCCAGCGAGAGAGTCGAAGCACAACTCGAAGAAGACACCACCACTTTTCACATTATTCTTCAAAAAAACGAAGAGCGTAATTTTGACACTTCATGCACCTGTAACGAGGGCTCTCATCCCTTGTGTGTTCATAAAACCGCTTTGTTCCTTCAATTGCTGAACAACTGGGGGCCCAATTATTTTGACAGCATCCGCAATTGGGATAAGGAAAAAAACAAGCTCCTCGAAGGATATGGCTATAGCCTCAACGACGAGCTCGATGGCAAATTTGAATTTATTTACAAAGAAGGAAAGCCTTACCTCAAGGTGCTCAATACTTCGATAAAAAAAGTTGGTGCAGTAAGTACAAGCAGGACGGAAGCCGCAGTTGCTGCGCCTGAATCAGCGCCGGTTGCGTTTGGGAAAAAAGAAAAGCGCGCGGCACTTGTCTTCAACGCCAATGAAAAATCTTTTCCTTTTCTTTCCATAGATGTGATTGAAGGCGATTACGATGAGGAAAGGCGGGCTTTCGCTGGCAGGGTTGAAAAGATGGATTTAAGCAAATTTGTAAACACCGAGCCTTTTTCCGAAAAAGACCGTTTGCTGATTCAGCAAGCGAGGAAATTGCAGCAATCAGAGATCAATAAATATTTGAACCGCAATTCGCCGTTCAGTGGCTTCTGGGAAAATATCATCCACCAGGAAAATCAGGAGTTGCCCGAAGAAACAAAAATGCTCATATCGGAATTTCTTCAGCCAAAACTGAAACGGATTTTTGAAGCAAACGAAGAAAAAACGCATTTTTATTTAGCCGAAGGCAAAAAATTTATTACTCAAAATCTTCAGCCCCTCGATTTGTCAGAGGTTCAGCCGGAAATCAACTTTCATATTTCTGTTTCAGAAGATGAAATTCTTATGGAAAGTTTTGCAAAACTGGAACAGGAAACCCTTGAACTTTTCGAAAACGAGTGGCAAAGTAACCTTTTGTTTTTGCATGACGAAACCCTGTTTCTCTGGAAAAAATCTGAGGAGGTTTTAATTTCAGAAAAATTCCGCAATCCCCTTCATATTCCTAAAAACGAATGGCCTTCTCTTCTTAAAGATATGGTTTTGCCTTTGTCTAAGGATTATAAAGTGGTCTTTGATTCTTCGCTCATTAGTGAGACGAAGGACGGCGCACCCGAGATCAGTGTGATGCTTGTTGAAAAAGGAGAGTACCTGGTGTTTCAACCGGTTTTCAATTACAAAGGGTTCAGCGTTAAGGCCAATGATAATGACATCATCATTGTTCCTGAAAATGACAAGGTGTTGATGGTGAGAAGGAATAAAGAGGCGGAAGAGGAATTTTTGACAAAGCTCAGCAACCTTCATTCTCAATTTTCAAGGCAGCCGCAAACAAACAGCCTCGTTTTAAAAGGTCCCGATGTTTTGAAAAACAACTGGTTTTTTCTTTTCGTAGATGCGATGAAGGAAATGAAAATTCCGGTTTTTGGTTTTGAGGCCTTGAAAAATTTCCGTTTCAACACTTCCAAGCCTTCTACCCAAATTCATCTCAGCAGCGGCATGGATTGGTTTGATGCCAAAGTTGAACTTTCTTTTGGGGGACAGCGGATTGGCATTGCAGAAATCCAAAAAGCCCTTGCTGGAAAACAATCATTCGTTCAGTTGAATGACGGAACACTTGGAATTCTTCCAGATGAATGGATAAAAAAATACGCCCTTTTATTTAAGGTGGGCGAAGGAAGAAACAATCAGTTGAGGCTTTCGAAATTCCACCTAAGCGTTATTGACGAACTGTATGAAAACCGGGACCAGTCGGAGCTATCTTTTGAACTTGATGAAAAATATCAGCGCCTGAGGGAATTTAAAAGCATTCCGGAAGTTCCCGTTCCTCACGAACTGGAAAATCGCTTACGTCCTTATCAGCTGGCTGGTTTCCATTGGATGAATTATTTGAATACCGTTGGCTGGGGCGGCATTTTAGCCGATGATATGGGTTTGGGGAAAACTGTGCAGGCTCTCACCATGCTAAGTTATTATCACCAGGAAGAAGGCGATCTGAAAGCGCTCGTGGTTTGTCCCACAACCCTCATGTATAACTGGGAGAACGAAATAAAGAAATTTACGCCGTCCCTCACGTGGAAAATTCATCACGGAAATGTGAGAGCCAGGAGCAAGGAGGAATTTGAAGGTGCCGATATCATAATCACCACTTATGGAACATTGAGAAGCGATATCCAGATGCTATTGAAGATCAATTTCGATTATATTGTACTGGACGAATCGCAGGCTATCAAAAATCCCGCCTCCAAAGTAACGAAAGCCGCGGGATTGCTTAAGGCCCGCAACAGGATCTGCATGAGCGGTACCCCCTTGCAAAACAATACCTTCGACATTTATGCCCAAATAAATTTCCTCAACCCGGGATTGCTGGGATCTGTGGAGTTTTTCAGGAATGAGTTTTCCACTCCCATCGATAAGTTTGGTGAGCAGGAACAGAAGGATCACCTGAAAAAACTGCTGTATCCTTTTATCTTAAGAAGAACGAAAGAGCAGGTTGCCAAAGACCTTCCGGAAAAAACGGAAACGATCCTGTTTTGTGAGATGGAAAAGGAACAGCGCAATATTTACGATTCCTACAGGAATTCCTACAGGGATAAAATTTTGGGTGTTATTGACCAGCAGGGAGTTGGAAGATCACAGCTAACGATTTTGCAGGGGCTGATGAAACTTCGCCAGATATGTGATAGCCCGGCGATTTTGAATGAAGATGAAAAGTTTGAAAATCATTCCATAAAGCTGGAAGAACTCACCCGCGAAATCACTGAAAACATTGGAGAACACAAGGCGCTGGTATTTTCTCAGTTCCTGGGAATGCTCTCGCTAATCAGGGAAAAACTAACTGAGAACAATATTGAATTCGAGTATTTCGACGGTGGAACCTCGCCTGCCGAAAGAGAACGGGCCATTCAGAATTTTCAGAATAATGACAACTGCCGCGTATTTCTTATTTCATTGAAAGCAGGTGGAGTCGGGCTCAACCTCACTGCCGCCGATTATGTCTATATCGTTGATCCATGGTGGAATCCGGCCGTTGAGCAGCAGGCTATCGACAGAACTCACCGTATTGGTCAAACGAAAAATATTTTTGCCTACAGAATGATATGCAAGGATACGATTGAGGACAAAATTTTACAATTACAGGAACGCAAACGTATCCTTGCAAAAGAACTTATTTCCGACGATCAAACGTTTGTCAAGAGTTTGAGCAAAGAAGATGTCGAATACCTGTTCAGTTAGGAGGTGATAAAATCCTTAAGTCTTTGAAATTCTCTTTTGTTGCCTGATTCAAAAAGAGCTGCAAAGTTTTTAGCCAGGTGACTGAAAAAAAGTGAAAACGCAGATGGTTTTGAGTAAACTTGATTTTTCATAAAACGTGGTTTTGAATAAAGAAATATTTAGAGTGTCAAAGTAAAAAAACAATTAATGCCAATGCAATAGCACATTCACCCGTTTCTTTGTTCCGTATTTTCCACATCATGTGGATAACTTTTGTTTTTGATGCTCATTACATTGCCTGGTAGTTACCACATTCTTTCGTGGCTTTTATGCCTCCCTTTATGTTTTGAATGGTGTCTGAGGTTGTAATACTCCGGATGTTGCGTAATTTTTGAAATAAAACTTTTAATCGCATTTCCAAAAAAATGAACCGGTTCGAAGGATGATTTGTGATTCATAATAAAGATATTGAAAATGTATAACGGCAACTATTATTGAATTATTGCAATAAAGCAAATCTTTATTGGGTTTCTTCCAGTGCTACCATTGATTCCGCGCCTTATTTTCCCAGCAAACGAATCTTTTTTGAACATTTTTTGTTTTCCAATCTTTTACTTTCTTCTTGGCACTCATATTGTGTTTCATGCCTTTACATAAACTAAAGAATCAAATAATGGCAAAAAGTTCCAATTCAAAAAATCAGAGTGCGCCCAATCAAAAAGTTATAGGAAAAAGCGCACCGGGGAAAAGCAAATCGAATAACAATGATCCCGCCGATGCTTTAAACACCGGCCTTTCAGAAGAGAACAGTTCGAAAGTGGCCACCGAGCTAAACAAAGTTCTTGCCGACGAATTCGTACTATATACAAAAACGCTAAACTTTCATTGGAACATTGAGGGGCGCGACTTCCACGCCTTGCACTTGTTTCTCGACGACCAATATCACCAGCTCCAAATAGTTATTGATTCTGTAGCTGAACGAATCAGGAAAGTGGGCCATTTCGCTACCGGAAGCATGAGAGAATTTTTAGATTCCACCTCTTTACAAGAACACGCCGGTGCAGCGTCTGTGTCAGAAGACATGATTGCAGAGTTGGTAACTGATCATGAATCCTTGATCCGCAGGATGCGTACTTTGATCGATGATTTTGAAGACAAATATGATGATGCTGGTAGTTCTGATTTTATTACTGGTATCATGAAAGAACATGAGAAAATGGCGTGGATGCTTAGATCAAGCGTTCCGCAACGCCAAGGCTAATTATTTTCGAAATTTTTCCTGATTTATGAGCTCCTTTTATGGGAAAAGCGTTTCCGCTTTTTCAATGCTTTCTGGTTTCCCGACATCAATGAATCGCGCGCCACTGTGATCGAAAGCTGCAATGGGTTGCGTTTTTGAGAGGTCCAGGTAAACGTCCACCATTGAAAATTTGCCTGTCATTTTCATCATGGGAAAAATTGCGGGCGAAATAACATGAATGCCGCTGAATGCTTTTTCAACATATTCATTTGCCGGTCTGCTGATCTTTTCTTCACCGGTTTGCTCGTTTTTCCAGCCGCTCAGAAAACCTTTTTTGTCAAATAAAAAATAACGCGAAGTTTTTCTTGAAGAAACCGCAAGAGTTGCGAGCGCATTTGATTTTTCATGTTGCACAACCATTTCGGCAAGGTTTACATCGGTAAGAATATCAACGTTCATCACGATAAAAGGTTCGAAATCCGCTTCGAAGAAACTTCTCGCCTTTTTTATGCCGCCACCGGTTTCAAGCACTTGATTGGTTTCATCGGAGAAATAAATTTCGCTCCCGAATCCCTTATTCCTTTTCACTAAATCAAGGATTTGATCGGGGAAATGATGAATATTGATCACCACCTGACGGATCCCAAAAGAAGCCAGGTATTCAATATTCCTTTGCAATAACGCTTTCCCATTAACCGTTGCCAGGGCTTTTGGATGCTTGTCAGTAAAAGGTTTCAGCCGGGTTCCAAGTCCGGCGGCAAGTATCATTGCTTTCATTTCACGTTGCTTTTTCAAAACCTTTTAGTTCATGAATGTTTTGTTCAATGTGATTTAACTCGATTTTCACACTGAATTTGTTGCGGAGGTAACGCGCTAATGTTTCGGCAGCATAAACACTGCGGTGCTGGCCACCCGTGCAGCCAAAACTTATCGTCAAATTAGCAAATCCTCTTTTAATATAATCTTCTACGGAAATGTCAACGAGGTTGAAAACGCTGTTCAAAAATTCAGGCATTTTAGTTCGTTGTTCCAAAAAATGGATCACAGGCAAATCCTTTCCATTCAGAATTTTAAATTCATCAAAGCGGCCCGGATTCAAAAGCCCGCGACAATCGAAAACAAAGCCGCCCCCGTTGCTGGTTTTTTCTTCAGGATAACCCGTTTTTAAATAGGAAAAACTATTGATAGTAACGACCAGCGGAGTAGATTCATCGGCTTGCAAAGGACGGAACCGGTCAATAACTTCATCTTCTACAATCAGTTTCAGCAGCCGGTCAAATTCCTGTAAGGAAATACCCATTGTTTTATTCTCCAAAAACCACCGCAGGTTAATCAGTGCCAAAGGAATGCTGGTTAAAAACTGAGCTTTTCTCTCAAACAATCCCCGAAAGCCATAAGCTCCCAAAACCTGCATCAGCCGGATCAGGACATATCCATTATATTGGCTGGCAAAACGGCTCCTGTCAATCGGTGTTTCCAAAATTTCCTCAATGCAATCCATATAATATTCCAGCAGCGAATTTTTCCATTCTTCGGATAAATTCGCCCGCGCCTGCCATAGCAATGATGCTACATCATATTGTAAGGCGCCTTTCATTCCGCCCTGGTAATCTATGAAATGAACTTCCCCGTTCTGAACATAAATGTTGCGACTTTGGAAGTCGCGGAACATGAAATATTTATGCGGAACATGAGTTAGGTAAGTGCTCAAAGCATCAAAATCCTCTATCAGTTTTTCTTTGTCGTAAGGTATTTTAAGCGTGTCCAGAAAATAATACTTGAAATAGAGAAGGTCGCTCATGATTGCCTGCTTTCCAAACTCCTTTGAAGTAAGGCAATAGGAATAATCAAAATCTTCAATGCCTCGGATCTGCAACTGCGCAAGCCCTTTCAGGCTTTTCCTGAAAAGGTCATACACATATTCGGTTTGCCCCGATTTTTCCAATTCATTCAGTAAAGAACTGCCGCCGAAATCTTCTTGTATATACATTTTGCCATCGTTTGAGATGTAATAAATAAAAGGAACAGGGGCGTGGATTTTTGAAAAATGCCGGGTAAAGTGCAGGAAGGTTTCATTCTCCCTGATGTTCTCATTATAAGTTATGATATAAGAGCTTTCATGAGTAACAATACGGAAATAAATCCTGTCACCGCCAGACTTGGGCAGCTTTTCAAAATT
Organism: uncultured Chitinophagaceae bacterium; assembly: GCA_963696835.1. Lineage (GTDB taxonomy): Bacteria > Bacteroidota > Bacteroidia > Chitinophagales > Chitinophagaceae > Ginsengibacter. The sequence continues at coordinate 386,542 of CAVOLS010000005.1, forward strand.
TTCTATTGGGTCCGGACTATAGGTTTGAAAAAAGGCTTTTATATTTTCTGAAAGTGGCACTATATGATAAAGATTAACGGTAAAAATAACGGATTTTAGAAAAAAGGGAATTAGAAATATGTTACCGTTAAAACAGCCGGCCCTGTGTGCCCGGCCTTATGAACTTGCTGCCATCGAGTTTCCAACGATCTTCATTTATGCCATAGAGCTTCCCATATTTTTTATATTGCTGATTCACGAGTGCAGCGATATTACCTTCCCCTTTCATGCGCACGCCCCAGCGGCTGTCATTGACTTTGCCATCATGGCTTTCTTCAATAAGGTGCCATACCTTATCGGCGCTGTCAGGAAAATTCCTGTAAAGCCAATCATGAAATAAAAATTTGATGGAGCCATTTAATCTTATAAAGGTGTAGGCAGTAAATTTTGCACCGGCATCGCTCCCAGCCTTCATGATTCTTTGCATTTCATGCTCGTTGAGGCCGGGAATCATCGGTCCCATCATAATTCCTGTGTGAACACCGGCAGCACTTAATTCCTCAATCACCCTGAGCCGTTGAGTGGCAGTTGCTGTTCTTGGTTCCATGACCCTTCTCAGTTCTTCGTTAAAAGTGGTTACAGAAACCATGGCCGATACAAGTTTTTTTTCAGCCATCTCCTTCAAAACATCCTTGTCTTTTAAAATCCCGGAATTTTTTGTCAGAATGCCCACCGGCTGATTAAATTCGTTGCAAACTTTTAGTAAGCCTCTTGTGAGCCTGTACTTTTGTTCAGCAGGTTGATAGCAGTCAGTGTTGCCGCTCAGCATGATCGGCTGAGGGTTCCAGTTGGAATTCATCAAGGTTTTTCTGAGTATTTGTGGCGCATTGATCTTCACAATTATTTTTCTTTCGAAATCAAGTCCGGCACTGTAACCCCAGTATTCATGCACGTTTCTCGCGTAGCAATAAATGCAGCCATGCTCGCATCCCGCATATGGATTCATGCTATAAGACATTCCCAGGTCTGGACTGTCCACTTTGTTGACAATGGTTTTTACCTCTTGTTCAAGATATTGAGTAGCAGAATCTGCTTCTTCCCATTCATCAATCGATTCAACTTCCTCTTTCACCGCTTGATTTTTTAGAAAACGATTCGGTGTGTTGAATTGCGCTCCCCGCCCAGAGAGGTAAGCACCTGTTTCCTCGTTTTTTTGAGGAGAAATTTTATAACTGTTTTGTTTTAATTGTCGGTTCATTGGGATAAGATTTTTGTTTTTTCCACCTTGGGAATCCGATTTTTTTTAATTGATGTTCCTTAAAACAATTGCCCTTGCTTTAATTCAAAAGGAATATTCATCATTTTAAATTGTTTGATGGTTTTATAAACTTTTTCGCCTTGCACGCGTTTCATCAGTTCAATGGATTCAACCATAAACCTTCCGGAAAAATGGCGCTGAAAGAAATCAAGCCAACCTTTTTCGTACTGCCACGGCTTCAATTTGGTGACGATACTTAAAATGGGATCATTTATAAAATGAGGCTTATGTTCTTTATTCAATCTTAATAACAATTGAGTTTGCCTGAGTTCTTTTATCAGATTTTTTATTTGGAGCTTTGATTCTATGTTTATAAAAATGGTGTGGGAAGGAAGGCTGCCGAAATTTTTCAATTCAATGGAAATTGGTTTCAGGGAGCCGATAATTCTTTCAAAAGTCCGGGTAAATTTTTGTTCTGCGGCTTCGGTCTGAACAAAGCTTACCACATGAATGCGGGGTTTTGTAAGGGCGTTGACAGATTTATAAGTTGCCGCAAATTCTTTTTTTACCTCGAAAATTCTATCGCATAAATCCTCGTTTGGGTGTAAGACAAGCAAATATTCATGCAACACTTCCGGACCCGATAATAATTTTGTTTTCATGTTGATTTAGCAAAATCGCCCGATACTTTATACAAATCGAAAAACCAGCAAACGAACAATTTTAGCAAAAATACTATAATCTTTAGCAAAGCCGGCTGTTAAAATTTCAGACATGAAAGTGCTTGCCATTCATAGTTAAAAAATCCTTTAACTTTAATTAACATTAATGCCAACCAAATTAACCGGCTTTCATTACTCTACGGAATATTTTCGCTGCTTAATACTTTCTCACCATGATGAAATTTTATTTTACCCTTTTTGTGACCGCCTTTTCTACTGTTGTTTTTGCCCAAAAAAATGGAATGGTAAAAGGAATCGCTATAGATAGTTTATCTCGCACAAGCATTTCTTCGGCGACCGTTTCAATTTTAGATAAAAAAGATTCATCGCTGGTATCATTCAGCATGACGGATTCTAAAGGAAATTTTGAAATAGCCGGCTTGCCCAATGGCGATTACCGCGTTTTAATCACGCATATCAACCATCACAACAAAAACCTTTCTTTTACTATTTCCGAAAGCAGCAGGGAGGTTAATCTTGGATCCGTCATTCTCGTTGATAAGAACCTGATGCTTGATGAAGTGTTGATAAAAAAAGAAGATCCTCCGGTAACGTTAATTAATGACACGGTTCAATACAATGCCGGTTCTTTTAAAACCGTTCCCAATGCGAGCGTTGAGCAATTATTGAAAAAACTTCCGGGAGTGCAGGTGGAAAAAGATGGAACCATAAAAGCGCAGGGAGAAAAAGTTACAAGAGTACTGGTTGATGGGAAGGAATTTTTTGGTAACGATCCGAAAATGGCGACAAAAAACTTGCCCGCCGATGCAATCGACAAAGTGCAGGTATATGATAAGCAAAGCGACCAGGCGCAGCTAACGGGTTTCGAAGATGGCAATTATGAGAAAACCATTAATCTGAAATTGAAAAAAGATAAGAAGAAAGGGATGTTTGGCAAAGCGTCGCTGGGAGGAGGAACGAACGAAAGAATCGAAGGCCGCTTCAATGTAAATTCTTTCAAAGGGGCAAGGCAAATGTCGATTATTGGAATGGGAAACAACACCAATGCCGAAGGATTTTCATTTATGGATATCATGAGCTTCAGGGGCGGTATGAACCGGGCGACGGGTGGAAACACGTTTTCCATTTCCTCTGCAGATGCGGCCTCCATGGGGCTTTCAGGCGCGGGAAGCGGTATCAATACCATTTGGGGTACCGGCATTAACTATAATAACATCATCGGCACAAAGCTTGATTTGCAAAGCAGCTATTTTTACAATCATTATAACCCGGACGTAGAGAGTCATAAACAGCGGCAGTACATTTCGACGGGATCCAACAATTTCTACGAGGAAAATTCATTTTCAAAAAACAACAACAATAGTCATAAGTTGACCATGAATTTGTTGTACCAGATTGATTCTTTCCATGCCATAAGGTTCATTCCCAACATTAGTTTGCAAAACACCTTTAATAAATCGCGCAGCGATTATCAAACACTATTATCTGACCATTCGAAGCTGAATGATGGAATGAGCAATAATTACAGCAATAGCAACGGATTTAATTTCGATAATTCCATCATGTTCAGCAAAAAATTCAGGAAGAAGGGGCGGACATTTTCGGCAACTTTGCAAACCGGTTTCAATGAAAGCAGGAGCGATGGGCATCAGTTTTCCAATAGCTATTTTTACAGTAAAGATGGAAATGTTGCTTCTGCCCAAACGATCAACCAGCAAGCCTTCAACGAAGGCGGATTGAGCAGTTACAACGCGCGATTGGTTTTTACAGAAAGAATTTTTAAATATTCAATGATCGAACTGAATGGCAGTAAAAGCAACCGGGCCAACACTTCAGATATCACTACTTACAATTACAATCAATATAATTCCAAATATGACCAGTTGATTGATTCGTTAACCAATGATTTTCGAAACACCTATGGTTTTGAAAATGCGGGATTGCGTTTTCGTACGCAAAAAAATAAATACAATTATTTTATCGGCATCAACTGGCAGCAGGCCTTAATGGAGGGAAAAATAATCAGTGGTACCAAGGATTCAACGATCAGCAAAACGTTTAATAATCTTCTTTTTGCCGCAAGGTTTCAATACAATATTTCTAAATTCAGGAGCTTCACATTGACCTATAATACCAGCACTAATCAGCCTTCATTGTCGCAGCTGCAACCCGTGCCTGATGTGTCCAATCCGCTTTACATACGGGAAGGAAATCCTGACCTGAAGCAGGAATACAATCATCGTTTGCAGGCAAACCTCAACCTGGTGAGGCCATTTGAAAACCGAAACCTATTTGCGTATATTACCTTCCAGACAACCAAAAATAAAATTGTAAATGCTGAGTCTTTTGATTCACTATCAGGTAAGCGCAGCTCAAGGCCGGTAAATGTGGACGCGGTTTATAATCTGAACAATACCATCACCTACAGTATTCCTGTTGGCTTTGTGAAAGGAACAGTAGAATTTAGCAATCGTTCCAATTATTTTATGGGGAAACAATTTGTCGACAACCAGCTTAATGATATCAATACGACCTCCTTCGGTCCGGGAATACGGTTTAACCTGGATCCAACCGCCAAACTGAACGTTACCGCGGGTTACGATCTGAATTACAACAGCACTACTTATTCCCTGAACGCTGCGTCGAATAATCATTATTTGGTTCACTCCTACAGCACTTCTGTAGAATGGGAATTACCGAAAGGTTTCACGTTTTCCACCGATTTTTCCTATATCGTCAATACACAAAGGGCCGCGGGATTCAATGCCAAAATTCCTGTGTGGAATGCCTTTGTAAGCAAGCAAATCCTCAACTTTAATCGCGGTGAAATTAAACTCAGCGCCACTGATCTGCTCAATAAAAATATCGGTATCAGCCGTAATACCAATCAAAGTTATATTGAAGACCTGCGCGTGAAAACCTTGCCTCGGTTTTTTATGCTAAGCTTCACCTATAACCTTACAAAAACTGGATTGAATAAAGCAGGCAAAGGCGGAATGAGGATAAATGTGAGGTAAAGAGTATAAGCGGTTTTCAGAATAAAAATACAAAAAAAGTCTCTTTGCAGTGGAAAGGAAATGGATGTGAAGTCCCGTCTTTACATAATCAAAAACGGTATTTTATAGAAACCCCTGTCTTTTTGAATACCGGTTCTCCGCTTTGAATATTTGGAGATATAGGTAAACAAGGTCTTTGCGGACTGATTTGAAAATTTACAAGCTTTCAACCATTCACCAGTAATAAGAAGATTTTGGTCAGGATATTTAGCCTGATGAAATGCGATCATTTCTTCTAATGAATAGTGTTGAAGTAATTCTGATAAATCCCAAAAATCCTTTTTCTTTCCTCTTCCTAAAATAGCATCTTCCGGCAAGTATTTAGCATTCAATAAAGCAGCCGCCACTTTTTCTTCTCCATAATACCCTGCGGCACTGCCTAATGTCTTCCACATCTCCCCGTTCAAATACTCTTTCAATCACAAAATTCGCTTTGGCGTCATAATCCATCTTATCGAAATTCACATCCCAGAAGATGCGCTTATTAAAAATCGGTTTATGAATAATATTGGGCATAGTATAAAGTTACATAAGGACACAAGAAAATCAATCACAAAAACTGCCGGCAGTTACAGAATTGATTAACTCATCAGTTATAAAAAAAGTTTAAAAAAGGTTCGGTTGCTGGTGAAAGCCTTCCATATGCCTCAAATCCTGGCATCCTTTAAAAATGAAAATTTCGGTTCAGACGAAAAATAGTATTCATATTCCAAAATCCTGCACTTCCCTGAAGAAAAAAACCCTTCGCTTTCGCAAAGGGTTTTAAAAAAAGCCTTAATTTTTTTTATTGAGAGACGATCCTTACTGCCCCACTTCCATTTTTCTGCATTTGATCCATCATCTTTTTTTGTTCCGTTTTGAACTCTTCCGGTGTGTAACGTTTTTTTCCTTTGGGCGCTGTAATGCTGGCTACATCTGCCTTTTCGGAAAGGCTAACTGCTTTATAAATTTGCTTTCCATTATTGATATCCATTTCTAAAATAAGACCGGGCAGTTGCCCTCCATATTCTCCGGGGCCGGCGCTTACCGGAATATCCATCGCAAACCAGGCAATGATTGTGGTAGTGTCATTAACTTCTTTTCGCTCCGCGGCGCCATTTGACATGCTCATTGTCATGCGCTTTCCAAACCGCGTAGCGATGGCTTCACTGCAGTTGTGGCCGGCGATCATTTTTGTTTCACCGGTAATTTTCCATTTCATTTTTCGCACACTGTCATCTATGATAAACGTTTTGTCGAACAATTCTCTTTTCTCCACTGAAGTTCCTTCATTAAGATTGTAGAAGAGAACATTATCTGTTCCTCCGGAAAAGCGAATCTGCATGCCTCCGCCCATAGCGTTGGGCTCATTCTCAATTTCCTCTGGCAGTTGTTTCCAAATTGATTGGCTATTAGAAAAATTCAATTCCATTTTTTCTGTTCTGGATTTGGGAATCATGCTGGCCATCCGTTGGTCCGCGCCACTGAAACTAATGCTGATGGTAGTGGTACGTTCATAAATTACCTTTCCCTCTTTTTGTTGTGCAGAGGCAAAGACATAGAAAGAAAGTAGCAAGGCTATTAAAGTTATTTTTTTCATTAACATAAGTTTTTTTTCAAAATTATCAGAAGCGGGTTGCAATATATGTTAAGCGACCTTGCTTTAAGGTTAATAAAGGTTAACGGTGATGCACAACGATACCACGAAGCATTATTTTTGTTTTGCAAATTAAAAATACGAAAAGCCGCGAATGCAACAATTAAAATGGATGTTTCTTTTAATGACGATTACCCTGGTGGCCATCATTGGGTTCCAGGCCTATTGGCTAAAGGACAGCTATGCGCGTGAAAAGCAAAACCTGGAAATCAAAACAAGCGCGGCCTTCCGGCAAACTATTTTAAGCCTTCAGGCGTCAAAATTGAAATCAGGAAATGTTCAAACACCTATAGATTCAATCAAATTAAAAACGGATTCCATTTCAGCAATCGGAATAAAGCCTCTTCATCAAAAAAAGAAAAGCTTCGATGCAGATGCAAGAAATGTCGCGGCCGAAGCGCCCATTACCATTGCGAACCTGGTTCAGCAAAAGATGAGCGACAGCGCATTGCAGCCTCATATCAAAACTATCGTCATCACTTTAAAAGATGAAGGCTCTTTTGCAAAAATCGATTCTTCCAGCAGCCAGTTAGTCGGTTTCGGCTCTGTACAAAAATCGCATTCATATATGATGAAGGTATTACCTGCGGAAATTAGTCGCCCAAAATTGATAACGCGTGTGGTGAAAAGGCAGGCCGATTCTATGTTTCAGGAGCGGAGGGACACCTCTTCTCTGCTGTTCGGAATCAGCCAATCGGTGATTAATGTGAACGACAGCCTCACCCATAATTGGGAATCAGATACGATGGCAAATAAAAGCAACAGGATTTTTATTATAGATAAGAAAGGCATGAGAGTGCAAATGCCGTTCCAGGCCTTGAACCCCGCGAGGATTAGCAGTATCAGGGTTTTGCCTGCAATGCCTCCGGCTTTGGAGAAGCTATTTGATTCTTCTTTAATTGAAAAAAAACCACCGGAGCTTGCTGCGAAAAAGAAATCGGTTCCTGCAAAATTGAAGAAACTAGTTAGGCAGGAAATAAAGAAAGATACGTCGGGGAAGGAATACAATATTTTTTACGACATTGATTCTTTTCGTGATTCTTTAAAAATCAGCGAAATTGATTCTGCGTTCGCGCGCCGCTTGAATGATGAACGAATCGCACTTCGTTTTTCTGTAATCAGGATGGATAGTGTTCCCCCTCAAGGAATGCAAACTGCCAATGAAGTGACACTTGCTTTTGGAAAGCCAGTTGCCTACCACTATTCGCTGCTCAATACTTTTCCATTTATTCTAACCCAGATGAAACTGCCTGCCTTCTTTTCCGTGTTTCTGATCGGCATTACTTTGCTTTCTTTCTGGCTTCTTTACAGCAATATTTTGAAGCAGCAAAGGCTTGCCCATATCAAGAATGAATTTGTCAACAATGTGACACATGAATTAAAGACGCCGATAGCCACAGTGTCTGTTGCTTTAGAGGCACTGAAGAATTTTAACGCGATGAAAAACCCCGAGCGGACTAAAGATTATCTTGACATTTCCTCCAATGAAATGAACCGTCTTTCCATGCTCGTAGATAAGGTGCTGGCCTTGTCGGTTTTTGAAAAACAGAAGCCAGCCTTGAATGCCGAAAGTGTTGACTTGAAAAGACTCGTTGAAGAAGTGGCCGCTTCGCTGAAACCGCAATTGGAAAAGCATGAGGCGATAATTCAGATTGAAGGCAATGCCGTTTTTCACGCGGATCCGGTTCAATTCGCGGCTGTTATTTTCAACCTATTGGACAATGCGATAAAATACAGCGATCCGGGAGTAATGATTCTCATAAATTTGAAGGAAAATGATAAAGAGATTATGTTAACAGTAACGGATAACGGCATCGGGATCCCAGCGGAATACAAGCAGAAAATTTTCGAAACTTTTTTCCGCGTGCCTCATGGCGACACGCATAATGCGAAAGGACACGGCCTTGGATTAAGTTATGTGTCCGCTGTAGTGGAACAGCATCACGGAACCATTAAAGCAGAAAGCCGAATCAGTGAAGGAACGGCATTTATAATTACGCTTCCAAAACAAGCAACATGAGTAAAACAAGAATTTTTTATGTTGAAGATGAATTGTCGCTGGGGAAGATTGTGCTGGAAAGCCTCGAGAGCCGCGGCTTTGAAGTCAGCATGGAATCGGATGGTGGAAAAGCAGTGGAATTGTTTCAAAAAGAATCTCATGACATTTGCGTGCTCGACATTATGCTTCCCAATAAGGACGGCTTCGCGATTGCTTCTGAAATAAGGGAGATGAACCCGGAAATTCCGATCATCTTTTTGTCAGCGAAAGTGCAAACAGCAGACGTGTTGAAAGGGTTTTCCTGTGGCGGCAACGATTATATCCGTAAGCCCTTTAGCATTGAAGAACTGATTGTGCGGATTGAAAATGCCCTGCAGAAAAAAAAGCTGATGAAAGACGCCCCTCCTGAAACATTGCAGATCGGGAAATTCAATTTTTACCTTTCGCGTCAGTTACTATCCTGCGGAACAGCGGAGCGGCGGCTCTCTTTCAGGGAGAGCGAATTGCTGAAACTGCTCTATAAAAGCGGAGGCAAAATCATCGACCGAAAAGAAATAATGAATTTGCTTTGGGGCAACGATTCCTTTTTCAACAGCAGAAATCTTGACGTATATATTACCAAGATCCGCTCTTATTTAAAAGAGGATCCTTCGCTCGAAGTGCTTACCATTAAAGGGATTGGGTACAGGTTTGTTATGAGCTGAAGTGTGGGTAAAAGAGAAAAAAATTTTCAAAATAAGTTCGTTTGCTGGAAAAACAATTTGAAAAACGTGTCTAAAAAGAAAAGCTTTATGAGTTTTTTGTGTCTGCTTTTTTAATAAAGGTTTTTGTGGATTCATTCCCGCGAAGCGGAAAAAATCTTCGAAATAAGCTCGTTTGCTTGAGAAATAATTTGTAAAAGACAATGCTTCTTCTTCTTGGTTTCAATTACAAAATTCATTCGCGTGAGATTGCTTTGGCGCAAAATGTTAGTTTGAAGAAAATGTTTGTGCGTGCCCCATATAATGACTGTGGTAGTGTTTGATAAAAAGAAAAGGTTGATTAGTGTTGTTTCTTCTTTCTTGAAACGTTCTGCAAAAAATCATTAAAAAAGTACGTTTGCTGAAATTCCGATTGGTTTTTATTTTATTGAAAAATGGAACCAAACCGGAATATGATCTGAAATTATTCTTGCCTCTTTCAGAGTCAAAAAATCGTGGTAGAAATGAATAGCGCCGGATTGAACAAAATTGATTTTGCCTGAATGATAAAAGATGTTGTCAAACTCGGAAGCAAGGCAATTGCCGTTTATGCATTTCGTTTTCAATGAAGTTAGCTGACCGGAAAGCGCAGGTTTGAAACCCATTTTTTTCAATGGATTGAAAACGCTGTGCGATTGTGGGCAATTAAAATCCCCCGAAAAAATCAAATTCAGACCCGGGTATTGTGCAGGAAAAAATTTGAAGTATTTTATTTCCGTTTCAGGCTGCATTTTCTTTGTAATGGCATGGAAGTTTACCAGCGTAAACAATTTTCCATTCGTCTTGAACGTCGCGAGGAACGGTTCCCTATCAATCTCGGTTGAGTATTGCTTTTCCAGCCAGGGACGGCCAATGAGCGAAGCTTTGGACGGTTTCCACAGAAAGGCGTACCGCTCTCTTTTGTGAGAATTTTCGCTGCTCGTAGGATCGCTGATGCGGTAATCCCATTTGAACCCTTTTCTGTTGAGTACATCGGCTAATCTGGCTACCGCTTCTGCGCCGCCGTTGCCTGCCACGACTTCCTGAATGGCGACAATGTCAAAATCTTTTATCGTGTTTGCAATGAAATGGATTGCGCTGTCGCTTTTCGCTTTTCCGAAATTTTCAAGATTCCAGGAGAGTACCGTAATTCCGGTTTGAGCGTGGGACGAAAAAGAAAAAAGTAAGAATAAGAAAATAAAAACCCATTTTATTCGATCTCTCATACAAGCAAGTGATTGGTAAATCGGCTTGGAGTTCAAATAGACTGTTACTCCAGACCCCTTTAAAAAGTTTCAATGATGCAATATATCAGTTCATCTGAAAATTGGGATTGTTATGCAGCGATTCATCCTCCTGCAATTTCAATTCCCATTTCCAGGCAGTGCTCATCATATCGTCCAAAGAATATTTCGGATCCCATTTTAAAACCTCTCTGGCCAGGGAATTATTGGCGTAGATGGCTATAATATCGCCGGGTCTTCTTGGCCCGATCTTATAATTTAATTTTTTTCCGCTCACCTTTTCAAAGGCATGGATCGCTTCCAAAACGGAAACGCCGTTTCCGGATCCGAGATTATAGATTTCGCATTTTTCCACATTTTTCGCATTGATTAAGTGCTGCAGGGCTAATGTATGAGCATGGGCGATGTCACAAACGTGTATGTAATCGCGGATACAGGAGCCATCCCTTGTGGGATAATCATCGCCATAAACCACCAGCTCCCTGATTTTTCCAATAGCAGTTTGGGTGATTGCAGGCACCAGATTTTCAGGTTTCCCCAGCGGCAATTCCCCAATCAGCGCTGTTGGATGGGCGCCCACCGGGTTGAAATATCGCAATAAAACACTTTGCATTTGGTCGGTAGCTGTAACGTCCTTAACGATTTCTTCGCCCATCTGCTTTGTGGCGCCATAAGGAGATTCAGCGCTTTTTACTGGAGTTTTTTCGGTCACGGGAATTTTCTCAGGACTGCCATAAACCGTGCAGGAAGAAGAGAAAATAAAATGCGGAACTTTAAACTCTTTGGCACATTTCAGCACATTGATCAGGGAGGTTAGGTTATTATCAAAATAGAGCAAAGGTTTTTCAACCGATTCGCCAACCGCTTTGTAGGCTGCAAAATGAATGATGCCTTTAATTTCCGGATTTTCCTGAAAAACGGCGTGTGTATCATCCAGGATGCAAAGATCCACCTTGTAGTTTTTTATCGTTACCCCGGTGATCTCTTTTATTCCCTGCAGCAAAGCATTTGTCGATCTTGAATTATTGTCGACGCAAACCGGCTCGAAGCCGTTTTCGATAAGGTCAACAATCGTGTGCGCTCCGATGTAGCCGCAGCCGCCGGTAACTAAGATTTTATTCATGTTACAAAATAAGAAAATAGTTTCAACAGTTGAAGCAAAAATATGGGCATGTTAAATTTCCTGATTGCTTTCCACATACCGAGATGGAGGAGCAATTCTATACACATTGTCTAAATAATTGAAATTTAGAAGTTTGTCTCTTAAGAACGTTAGTGGCAAGTGCAATTAAAAAAAACCCATCAAACAAAAAGATGTACGAGGAAATAGACACCCATTGCCAGCAAGCCGCTGATAGGAATGGTGATGATCCAGGCCCAAAGCAAGTTCACTGTAATTCCCCAGCGAACTGCAGACAATCTTTTTGTTGCGCCTACGCCGATAATCGATCCTGCAATAGTGTGTGTGCTGCTCACGGGAATTTTTAAAGATTCGGTTATGAACAAGGTGATGGCGCCGGCGGTTTCCGCGGCAACTCCTTCAAACGGGGTAACTTTAGTGATTTTCGTACCCATTGTTTTAATGATTTTCCAGCCGCCACTCAACGTTCCGAGGGCGATGGCAGAGTAGCATGATATAGGCACCCAAACAGGCATTTGATCAAAACTCTGAATGCTTCCATGAGCGATGAGCGCGGCAGTAATGATTCCCATAACTTTTTGCGCATCGTTTCCGCCATGGCCCAAACTGAAGGCTGCAGAAGACAAAAGCTGAAGCCTTTTGAACCAGTTGTTGGCTTTGGCCGTATTTAATGTGTTTAGATAAAAAGTGAAAATGGCCATCACTACCACTATCAGCGACATCAGGATCCATTTAAAGTTGGGTCCGAAGAAAATAACCCGAAGAGGATAGCTTTCGTAATGTGATTTGATTATATTGTTGTCCAACTGCAGCACCTGTGAAAGAAAAATGATTACGCATGCTATAACTGCGAGCGATATGATCTTTGGCGTATGGCCTTTACGGAAAGAATTGATAAACCATAAAGAGATGATGTAGGCCATTATCATTCCCACAATCGGTGCGATAAAAATGAAACCTGCAATTAAGAGAATCGGGGTTGAATTTACTGAATTGAAGCCAGCGTGGGCAATGGCGGCGCCGGCGAAACCGCCAATCAGCGCATGGGAGGATGAGGATGGAATGCCGAACCACCAGGTAAAAAGATTCCAGATGATGGCGGCCACCAGCCCGGAAAAAACAACAGGAAGCGTAATGAAATCCTGTTTTACGGTGTTGGCAATAGTATTAGCAACTCCATGCTCTTTAAAAATGAAAAAAGCGGCAAAATTGAAAAGCGCCGCCCACATCACCGCCTGGAAGGGAGTGAGTACTTTCGTTGAAACTATAGTGGCTATTGAATTAGCGGCGTCATGAAATCCATTGATATAATCGAAAACCAATGCTAAAACAATAATGGTAATAAGAAAAGTCATGTTTTAAATTAGCTAATCAGCTAATCAGCGAAATAGCTAATTAAGCGTATTTAATAATAATTGATTCGATAACATTGGCGGCGTCCTCGCATTTGTCGGTGACAATTTCCATTACCTGGTAGATCTCCCTTTTTTTAATGACCTCTTTTGCGTCCGGTTCTGATTCAAAAAGCCTTTCGATGCTCATGTCAAAAACATCATCTGCCTGGTTCTCAATGCTGTTGATAGCAACCATAGCGTCGGTGATTTTGCGGAGGTTTTTCATGTCCCTCAATTCAGCAACTGCCTTGCGTACTTCAGTGCAACTGTTCAAGATCAATTCGGCCATCTTATGGAAAGTGGCGTCGTTGGGATCCACCTTGTAGAAGTTTATTTTCTTGGCAGAGGCGAAAATATAATCACAGATATCATCAAGCGCGGTGGCCAGATAGTGAATGTCTTCCCTGTCGAAAGGGGTGATGAAATTTCTACCCAACTCTGTAAAGATTTTATGGGTATAATCATCGTTCACGTGTTCCAGGTCTTCAATTTCTTTAATCAAAGCGGCTCTTTTTTCGAAGTTTTTTTCATGCACAACCTCGTTAAGCTTGGCGGCCATCTGGATTACAGTTTCCGAAACGCTTTCAAACAATTGAAAAAAGACTTTGTCTTTGGGTAAAAAAAGTTTTAAAATAGAATTAAAGGCCATTTTTTGATTTTGCGCAAAAGTAATACTATCCTTTTTTTTATTCCAGCTTTTTATGCTTGGTAATAATTTCTTAACATGGAAAACAATGCCAGTTTCCGTATCGCCTTGTTTTATTTCCATGAACTTAACTGCTCTCCTTTGCCTATTTTTGGCAATTCCAGATGTGAAACGACATGACGCTAAAAAGCCTTTTTAAACGAAACCCACTCTTTTTTCTTCCTTATATCTTTTTTCTTCTTTTTGGAGTTTTTGTTCTTGGGTTTTATTCAAAGGCCGATGGTTTTTTTGTGATGAACCCGTATCACTCCTATTTTTTAGATCAGCTTTTCATTCGAATTACCTATTTGGGTGATGGGATTTTCATCATTGGGCTGGCTTTAATTTTATTTTTTTTCAGAAGAAGATTTTTGGCTTTAATGATTCTAAGCAGTTATCTTTTGTCTGGAATCATAGCTCAGATTTTGAAATATTTTATTATCGAAGCGCGGCCTGCTGTTTATCTGGAAAAATCAGGATACCCTTATTTTATAGAAGATGTAACGCTGCATAATTTTCATTCCTTTCCTTCCGGCCATACCGCTTCAATTTTCGCCCTGGCGTCGATTTTGAGCTTTTCATTCAAGAATAAAAGTTATTCCATTATTTTTTTGATTATAGCCGCGGCCACAGGCTATAGCAGAATATATCTCGGCCAGCATTTCATGGAAGATGTTTTCGTCGGATCCATAATCGGCGTGCTTTCTTCAATCGCTTGCTGGCTTTGGTTTAAAAATCTTTTTGAAAAGCTGGCGAATTGGAAGAAAGCAGGTGTTACAACAGTATCTCCTTAATAAAAAGCATCAGTTTTTTTACCGCCGGGTTAAAGAAAAGAAGATGATTCCAACAAAAAGCTGATTTTTGTTCGCCTGCTGCAATGCAGGATGATTCTTTATCAAATTACGCTTTACATGCCAATTCAAATTTCTATCCTTCGGGGAATCAATGTCAGTGGTCAAAAAAAAATACTTATGGCTGATTTGAAAGCCCTTTATGAAAAACTGGGTTTTGAAGAGGTCATCACTTATATCCAAAGCGGCAATGTCGTTTTTAAAAGCAAAAGTTTGCAAGGCAAGGAGTTGGTTGAAAAAATCGAATCGGCTATTTCAAATCAATACGGCTTTCATGTTCCAGTCATTATCCGAAACCGGGAAGAATTGGAAAAAGTAATATCCGGAAACCCTTTTTTACAAGAAAAAAATGTGAACCTGGATAAGCTTCATGTCACCTTCCTGTCCGAACCGCCTGTGGAAACAAATTTCCAGGTACTGGCGAAAATGAATTTTGCGCCTGACAAGTTTTGTGTTATGGGCAAAGAGATTTTTTTATATATCCCTGAAAGTTACGGGAACACCAAACTTTCCAATAATTTTTTTGAAAGCAAATTGAAGGTAAAAGCTACTACCCGTAACTGGAAAACCGTGAACAAGCTTCTTGAAATAGCGGATAGCCTTATTTGAATAAATTGTAGGTTATCCAACTCATGACATAAGCAAGACCCGTCATATAGGTGAGCATGATGATAGGCCACTTCCAGCTATGCGTTTCCCGTTTTACGATTGCAAGAGTACTCATGCACTGCATCGCCAGCACGTAAAAGATCAAAAGGGAAAGTCCCGCAGCTAAAGTATAAACTTTTGAACCGTCCGGCCAGGTGGCAGCGTTCATTTTTTGGCGCAGGGTGGCGTTGTTTTCATCTTTGTCATCACCAACGCTGTAGAGCGTGGCCATTGTGCCGACAAAAACTTCCCTGGCGGCGAATGACGTAATCAGGGCGATGCCGATTTTCCAGTCATATCCAAGCGGTTTAATTACCGGTTCAATAGTTTTTCCAAGAATTCCAGCATATGAATTTTGCAAATGTTCTGTCGCTCTTAATTTTTCAAGTTCATGGCTTTCCGCTGGTTTCTGACTAATCAGGGTTTCATATTTTGCAGAAACCGCCTGCATTTTTTTGGGCGGCCCATAGGAACTTAAAACCCAGAGCAACAAACTAATCACCATGATCACTTTTCCCGCTTCCACAACAAAAATTTTCGCTCTTTCGATCATCGTTGTCCCGATATTTTTCCACCGGGGCCCGCGATATGTAGGAAGCTCTAATATAAAAAAGCTTTTTTCCTTGCTTTTGATAAACCATTTCATTACAAAAGCCGCAAGCAAAGCCATGAAAGTGCCGATGAAATACATGATCATCATTACAAGGCCTTGCAGGCTGATCAATCCGAAATACATTTTATTGGGAACAACCAGGGCGATCAATACGGTATAAACAGGAAGCCTTGCGCTGCAGCTCATCAACGGCGTACACATAATGGTGAGCAGCCGTTCTTTTTTATTTTCAATTGCCCTTGCGCTCATGATCGCGGGTACGGCACATGCGAGTCCGCTCACCATCGGCATTACGCTTTTCCCGTTCAACCCCGCTTTTCGCATGATCTTGTCGGTGAGGAAACTGATCCGCGCCATGTAGCCCGTATCTTCTAAAAGTGTAATCAGCCCAAAGAGGATCATAATCTGCGGGACGAATACGATTATGCCACTTAATCCTGCAAGAATACCATTGATGAAAAGGTCACTGAACCAGCCGGTGGGCAGAACTTTTGAAAGCCAGCCACCCGCTTCGGCGAAGGTCCACTCAATGCCGTTCATCGGAAATTGAGCGATCAAAAAAACGCTTTGGAAAAGCAGGAAAAGGACAGCCATCAGGATCAGGTATCCCCAGGTGCGGTGCAGCAAAATGTCATCCAGCCTCTGAGTGAACAACGCTTTCTGAAGCGGATCAGCTTCAATGACTGTTTGCTTCATTATGGTTTTTATTTTTCCATAACGCTGCAGGATTTCTTCTGCCTGTGTCTTTGTTGGATTAAACTTTGTTTCCACCTCAATGGCTTCTATCGCTTCCTGGGTCGGTTCTTCGAGGTCGAAGCTTTCGTGGTTAATGAGATAATGAACCGCCCTGTAAGAACTCATTTGAGGAAAAATATCCTGCACTTTTTTAATAGCTACCGGAGCCAGCGGCTCAACATTCACAAAATCGCGTTCCGGAACTCTTTGAATATTTTCAACCGTATGTTCTATCGCTTTCTTTAACTGATGGATCCCCTTGTTTTTTCTTGGATTCACAGGAACCACTAAAACCCCCAGCTCCCTTTCAAGGCCCGCCAAATCTATTTGTATATTGTTTTTCTTCGCCAAATCCATCATTGTCAGCGCGATAACAACCGGCCGTTTCAGGTCGATAATCTGGGAACAAAAAAGGAGATTCCTTTTCAGATTGCTTGCGTCGGCAACCAAAACGATGATGTCGGCTTTTATGTTGGGATCCTGATCCAGCAGCACTTTATACGAAACCCATTCATCATTTCTTTTTGGATATAAGCTGTAGGTTCCAGGCAGGTCGATGATCTTAGAGGTAATCTTTTCTGAGATCCTGCTCGTCCCCGTTTTTTTATCAACGGTGACTCCGGGGAAATTTCCCACCTTTTGATTCAATCCCGTCAGGGAATTAAAAAGAGAGCTTTTTCCGCTATTCGGATTTCCAACAAGCGCGACATGAAGCTGCCGGTTACTTTGGATTAAAGTTGAGACTTTCCCGGTATCGGGTTCGTCCAATAAAACGATATGTGGCTGATGATTCAATATGTTTTTATAGAATTTGTAAATTTAGCTTTTGCAAAGGTGACATGCTTTACGAAATAAGAAAAGAGATGCGGGAAATAATAAAATTTATCATATCCTTCACTAATATATTCCACCTAAATTTGCCATAAATTAAATAATCGAATGAAGAATTTTTTACTTTTTATTATATTATTCAGTCAACTGGCAATCGGTCAAAAGCTGACGAAATCGGAAAAAACGATTATTGAGAACCTGCGCTCAGAAATTACTTACCTGTCCAGTGACAAGCTTGAAGGAAGAAGGACTGGAACTCCAGGCGAAAAATTAGCGTCCGAATATTTGGAAGCGCAGTTCAAAAAGACAGGATTGTCTCCAAAAGGAAGCGGAAACTCTTTTCTCCAGGCTTTTGAGGTGAACGAGGGAAAAGAAATTTTGCCTGCAACCCATTTAACCATTAATGGAATTTCGCTCGATGAAAAAGAGTATTTCCCATTTGATTTCAGCGGAGAAGGAAAAGTGAAAACTTATGCTTCTCCCGCGATAAATGAAAAAGGGCAACCCTGGTTTTGGGACATCAAGGATAAAATGGAAGAAAATAAGGATAATCCGCATTTTGATCTTGCAGAAGCTATAAAAAACAAGGCGGCAGATTGCGCTGCAAAAGGAGCCACCGCCTTGATAGTTTATAATTCCGGCTCCGCGGCTACAGACTTAAGGTTTGATGGGAAATCAAAAGCGGTTGGGGTGAAAATCCCGGTACTGTTTATTTCGGAGCCTGCGGCAAAAAAATATCTGGTTGAAAATTCTGCCACTGTTGATCTTGATTTGCAGGTTTCTTTTGGCGCAAAAAAAAGAACGGGTCATAACGTCATAGGTTATATAGACAATGGCGCAGCCAATACGATAATTCTCGGCGCTCATTATGATCATCTCGGTTATGGTGAAGACCACAATTCCCTATGGACAGGCGAACCGGAAATTCATAATGGCGCAGATGACAACGCAAGTGGAACAGCAACGATTCTTGAGCTGGCTAAATTGCTTAAGAAATCCAAACTCAAAAACAATAATTACCTGTTTATTTGTTTTTCGGGAGAAGAATTGGGCTTGTATGGTTCTAAATTTTTTACCGAACATCCCACAATACCCCTTGAAAACGTAAATTACATGATTAACTGCGACATGGTAGGAAGGCTGAACGACAGCACAAAAGCCGTAACCATTGGCGGTTTTGGAACATCGCCTTCCTGGGGAAAATTACTGCCTCAAAAAACCAGGGATCTTGATGTGAAATTCGATTCCAGCGGCATCGGCCCGAGCGACCACACCTCCTTTTACCTGAAAAATATTCCTGTCCTCTTTTTTTTCACAGGCACGCACAAGGATTATCATAAGCCCACAGATGATGTTGAGAAAATAAATTTCACAGGCGAATTGAGAATCATACAATATATCTATGACCTCATTAAAGAAACCAACAAAACCGGCAAACTTTCTTTTTTAAAAACCCGCGAACCGCAAATGGGCGGAGCGCGTTTTACAGTTAGCCTGGGAATCATGCCTGATTATACTTATGCAGGAAATGGAGTTCACATTGATGGAATTATTGACGGAAAAATTGCGAGCAAAGTGGGAATGAAAACGGGAGATGTGATTATGAAAGTAGGCGATTTTCCAGTAACAGATGTGAATTCGTACATGACCGTTTTAAGCAAGTTTAAAAAGGGCGATGCAGCAAAGGTGATTGCGCTTCGCGGAAAAGAAGAGTTGGTTTTCAACATTGTGTTTTAAATAAAAGTGTATGAAACTAAGGATTGACAATGACATCATGGTGGACGACTTCTTCAAAGACACGCGTCTTTTGGGAATCGTCGCACCCATTGAGCAATACCGGTTTTGCTGGCACCTGAACCAGATTCTCAATTTCGATTTCAGGATCAACAACAGCATTGAAATCCAATTACATAAAAAGGATCGGAAATATTTTTTTCCTATCTATCAGTATGGCGAGTTGGCCGGAACCATAAAGCATTACCTCTATAACAACGAAGACGATGGCGAGTATCTCCTTCCGGAATTTAAGCACCTTGACTTTTTATGGTTGATGAAAGACGATATCATGAAAGATGAAGAGGTAAGCGTTTTTGTAAATTCAATCAAAAGCATTCCAGCAGTGCAGATGGTTGTTGAACTGACAAATGAAAAAATAAAGAATAAGCAGCATATGGTTTTCTAGCACTTCCTGCAGTGGGCGGTAGTGGTTTGATTATTGCGATTAGGAAAAGAGGGAAAGAAATTTGTTTCACCTGAAAAATCATCTTTATGTGGGAAGAAAAAAATAATGCCCTTTACAGGAAATTCGAATTCAAAGATTTTTCGGAAGCCTTTGGGTTCATGAGCCGCGTAGCGCTCGCCGCTGAAAAAATGAATCATCATCCAAAGTGGACCAATGAATATAATGCATTAGAGATTTGGCTTTCAACACATGATGCCGGAAATATCGTTACAGAAAAGGATCAAAAGCTGGCGAAAATTATTGATGGCTTGACGGGAAAATAATTTTCCTTAATGACTAACCGCCTTCAAGCCAATAATTGAACAGATTAAAGTGGTTATAAAAAACAGCCGCCAGAAATCCGCCGGCTCCTTAAAAATAAAAATCCCCACCAGCACGGTTCCCACAGCGCCAACTCCTGTCCACACCGCATAGGCGGTTCCAATGGGCAATGTTTGCGTGGCCCGATACAACAAATACATGCTAATGGTAAGGCAAACAAAAAAGCCGGCAATCCACCATGTAGCCGTTGTTCCCGACGTTTCTTTTGCTTTCCCTAAACATGCCGCAAATCCCACTTCGAAAAATCCTGCTATGATTAAAATGATCCAGTTCATTTGATGTTATTTTTTTCTTGGTCAGTAAAAAAAATCACTCTTTTACGAGAATTGCCTTTTCTGTTTCGCGGACAAAAGTGCCAATGGGGTTAGAAAATTTTTGCAATCCAAACTTGTTGAACACTTCCATGACTTCTGGTAACGCTTCGGGGTTAACCGAAATCAGTAATCCGCCATTGGTTTGTGGATCGGGCAGGATGGAAAACGCTTCCATTACATTCACGCCTTTATCAAAACTTATTTTTTTACTGTAACTATTCCAGTTCCTATAGGTAGCATCGGGAATAATGCGCTGGGAAAGATAATCTTTGGCTGCTTCGTGTATACATACCTGTGAGTAATAAATTTCTGCCGACAGGCCGCTTCCTTCTGCCATTTCAATGAGGTGTCCGGCTAATCCAAAACCGGTTACGTCCGTCATCGCAGAAACGCCCTTAATTTTTCCCAAAGCCTCGCCAGCACGGTTTAAATCAACAAGTTGATCCATCAGGAGTTTTAATTCGTCTGCCTTAATTTTTTTTCTTTTTTGCGCTGTAGATAAAATGCCGGCCCCAATGGGCTTTGTTAAAAAAAGCAAATCTCCCTCTTTGGCAGAATCATTTCTTTTTATGTTTTCTAATTCAACAAGGCCATTTACTGCAAGTCCGAAAAATGGTTCCGCAGAATCAATACTATGACCGCCAGCCAAAGGAATTCCAGCCTCAGCACAAATGTTCCTTGCACCTTCCATCACCTTTTTTGCAAGAGCCGCAGGCAGCTTATCAACAGGCCATCCTAAAACAGCAAGCGCGAGAATCGGTTTCCCGCCCATCGCATATATATCGCTGATTGCATTCGCCGCGGCTACCCGTCCAAAATCAAAAGCATCATCTACGATCGGCATGAAAAAGTCGGTCGTGGAAATCAAGGCGCTCCCGTTTCCCAGGTCATAAACCGCCGCGTCG
Organism: uncultured Chitinophagaceae bacterium; assembly: GCA_963696835.1. GTDB lineage: Bacteria > Bacteroidota > Bacteroidia > Chitinophagales > Chitinophagaceae > Ginsengibacter. The sequence goes on from CAVOLS010000005.1 coordinate 407,796, forward strand.
TCCTTGCTGCTGTTGCCAACTAATAATTTTTTCTGGTCAGGAAAAGTGAATTCAGAGTGCAGGATTTCTTCCAAAACTTGTGGAGAAATTTTACAGCCGCAGCCCGCACCACGAGAATACTCTGTAAGATTTATGATTTTATCGACTGCAATTTCGTCCTGTTGCATTTTTTCAATTTTTTAAGTTACTCTTTCTTTTTTCGTTTAAGGATAATGGCCGAATTCTTTTTTAAATCGCCGCTGAAACGGATTTCATGATCCTTGTTTCCTTCCCGGATTACCAGCAATCCTGTGTTGGGAGGAATGCTTCCGAGGTTTTCCGCATACATTACAACGAAAATAGAATCGCCCATTTCAGGCGTAAGATAAATTGTTTTGTTGGTCGCCTGTTCCCGTAAACCAACTTTTGGCCACACAACTTTGCCATTTATAAGAATGCTTACTGTATCACCGTCAACAATGCCATTGTCGAAAAGGCTGAAAACAAGGCTATCCTGTTTTATTTCAAGTGTTTTGATGGTTTCAATTTTTCGGCTATTAATTTCTGCTGCGGAGGATGCAAAAATTAATTCCTGATTTCTTTCCTGAAGAACTTTTTCATTTCCAGCAAACGAAGATTTTTCAAGAATTTTTTCATTTTTATCTGCTGCCTCGCTCTTGTCTTTTATTGAAGAATTTGAAACAGCAATTTCTGTATTTTTTTCAGGAATATTTTTGCTCCCGGTTTTTACAACTGCTTGTTTTTCATTTCCAGCAAACGAAGATTTTTCAGCAATTTTTTCATTTTTATCTGCTGCCTCAATCTTGTCTTTTATTGAAGAATTTGAAACAGCAATTTCTTTATTTTTTTCAGGAATATTTTTGCTCTCGGTTTTTACAACTGCTTGTTTTTCATTTCCAGCAAACGAAGATTTTTCAAGAATTTTTTCATTTTTATCTTGTGCCTCGGTCTTGTCTTTTATTGAAGAATTTGCAACAACAACTTCTGTATTTTTTTCAGGAATATTTTTGCTTTCGGTTTTTACAACTGCTTGTTTTTCATTTCCAGCAAACGAAGATTTTTCAAGAATTTTTTCATTTTTATCTTGTGCCTCGCTCTTGTCTTTTATTGAAGAATTTGCAACAACAATCTCTGTATTTTTTTCAGGAATATTTTTGCTCTCGGTTTTTACAACTGCTTGTTTTTCATTTCCAGCAAACGAAGATTTTTCAAGAATTTTTTCATTTTTATCTGCTGCCTCGCTCTTGTCTTTTATTGAAGAATTTGAAACAGCAATTTCTGTATTTTTTTCAGGAATATTTTTGCTTTCGGTTTTTACAACTGCTTGTTTTTCATTTCCAGCAAACGAAGATTTTTCAAGAATTTTTTCATTTTTATCTTGTGCCTCGGTCTTGTCTTTTATTGAAGAATTTGCAACAACAACTTCTGTATTTTTTTCAGGAATATTTTTGCTTTCGGTTTTTACAACTGCTTGTTTTTCATTTCCAGCAAACGAAGATTTTTCAAGAATTTTTTCATTTTTATCTTGTGCCTCGCTCTTGTCTTTTATTAAAGAATTTGCAACAACAATTTCTGTATTTTTTTCAGGAATAGTTTTGCTCTCGGTTTTTACAACTGCTTGTTTTTCATTTCCAGCAAACGAAGATTTTTCAAGAATTTTTTCATTTTTATCTTGTGCCTCGCTCTTGTCTTTTATTAAAGAATTTGCAACAACAATTTCTGTATTTTTTTCAGGAATATTTTTTCTCCCGGTTTTTACAATTGCTTGTTTTTCATTTCCAGCAAACGAAGATTTTTCAAGAATTTTTTCATTTTTATCTTGTGCCTCAATCTTGTCTTTTATTGAAGAATTTGAAACAGCGATTTCTGTATTTTTTTCAGGAATATTTTTGCTCTCGGTTTTTACAACTGCTTGTTTTTCATTTCCAGACAAACGAAGATTTTTCAAGAATTTTTTCATTTTCCGGAACAAACGAAAGTTTCGCGGTTAATCCCATTTCGTTCAGCTTCGGAACAATTAAAGTTTCATGAAATTCCTTTTTCTTTTTCAAAAAAATAGTCCCGGTCAGCCGGCTGTATTCTCTTGTCCGGTTGGTATTCCATGAGCCGCTTAGCGTTGCGCTTGTGTCTGTTTCCGAAAATGAAAGTTGGGAAAAGGTTCTTACGCCTTTTGCCGGCGGTTCAGGATAATTATTGTAAATAAGTTTTTCATCTTCAACCAAAAAAACGTCCTTCTTTTTTTTGATGCTAACCGATTTGACGCCCACATTTTTTGTTCCATCGATAACAAAAATTGTATAGGAATAACCGTTCAGTTTACCGCCATAGTCGCTGATCGCGAGCTCATATTCTATATATTGCCTGGTCGTATCGTTGTATAAAGTTCCTTTCCAGACGCCGGAAATATCCTGGGCAAAAAGTTGAAGCGGAAGAAGGAAAATGATAAGCAGGAGTTTCATAAGCAAAATTTTTTAGGCGAGTTCAAACTGTTAACTGGGTCACGTTAACTATATCAACGCTTTCGCAAGGTATTTTATTTAAAACCTGCTGAATATTTTCCCGTTTATAAAGTGATTTTTGATACAGCTTGTCATAATGCCTCAATAGAATCGAAAAGCATTCTCTGAGATTATCTTCCAATAAAAAATTGACGGCGTTTTTTGTTTCAAGGCCGCCCAATTTCTTATTGATTCTCATAATAGCATCGAGCAAATCAGGTTTATTGAATTTTCCATAAGAGGAGACAATGAAATTCAACCGCTCTTCAAATGGGATTTCGAGAAAATACAAATCAGCTGATCGCATTTGTTGCCAGAACGAATTGGGAATATTGACACCTCCAATGTTCCTGCTTTCATCTTCAATCCAGACGCATTTTACATTCGTTTGTTGATCACTGTTAGTGTTGCTTTTTATTTTCCAAAGTTCCATCGCCAAAAGATTTTCAAACATTTCCTGTGCTGGCTGGGAAGCTTCGCCAAGTTTTCCAAATGCTGATCCTTTGTGATTAGCGAGTTTTTCAAGGTCAATAACATTAACTCCTTTTTTCTTCATTTCATTTAAAAGGACGGTTTTGCCAGAGCCGGTAAAACCTCCTAAAATTTTCAAGGGATGCTTTTCGCTAAACTGACTCAAAGCCCAAATCCTGAAGGATTTATAGCCACCTTTAAGCACATAGACCTTATGTCCGTAAAGGCTTAAAAGCCACGCTACTGCTTCGCTCCGCATTCCGCCACGCCAGCAATGAACAAGAACGCCGCCGCCTCCTGAAGGGGAGCTTGAAACGCTTTTACTTTTCTGCTGGTCGTTTAAAAAAGTTGAAACTTCCCCGGGAATTATTTTCATTCTTTCAGAAAAATAATTTAAGCCATGATTTACTGCTGCCTGCCTGCTTTCCTGTTTGTAGGCCGTGCCGATTATTTTTCTTTGCTCGTCAGAAAACAGCGGAAGGGAAATGGCACCGGGAATATGAGCGTGCAAATATTCTCCGGGACTTCTTACATCAAATACCGGGAGTTTTTCGGAAAGAGTGAGAAAAGTTTCAATATCGATTTGTATAAAAGCCATTTTCACAAATTACAATTTGTTACGCGAAACAACCCTGTTCAATTCAACCAGAACATTTTCGGATTGCGGGCAAGAAAAAAGGGAAATGTTTATGTTTCCCTTTTTTTAAAAAATAGTTTTCTGGTTATTTATCCATTCATGGAAGTAAGGAACTCGCTATTGTCCTTTGTGCCCTTCATGTTTTTCATCAAAGTGTTGATCGCTTCTTCAGGGTTCATGTCGCCCAAATGATTACGCAATACCCACATGCGCTGAAGCACTTCCTTGTCGAGGAGTAAGTCGTCCCTGCGTGTTGAAGAAGAAACAATATCGATAGCCGGGAAAATCCTGCGATTTGAAAGTCGGCGGTCGAGCTGAAGCTCCATATTGCCGGTTCCTTTAAATTCCTCAAATATTACTTCATCCATTTTGCTACCTGTATCAACTAACGCGGTCGCGATAATTGTTAAAGAACCACCGTTCTCAATTTTGCGTGCAGCGCCAAAAAACTGCTTGGGTTTTTGCATGGCATTTGCTTCAACACCGCCTGATAGAACTTTTCCGCTTGCCGGAGAAACTGTATTGTGCGCGCGCGCCAGGCGGGTAATGCTGTCCAATAAAATCACCACATCGTGGCCGCATTCCACGAGTCGTTTTGCTTTCTGCAAAGCCATCGTGCTCACTTTAACATGCTTTTCAGCCGGTTCGTCAAAAGTGGAAGCAATAACTTCTGCTTTCACGCTCCGTTCCATATCCGTCACCTCTTCCGGCCTTTCATCTACCAGAACGATCATTAAATAACATTCAGGATGATTGGCGGCAATAGCATTTGCAATCTCCTTCAGCAACATCGTTTTACCCGTTTTTGGCTGCGCAACGATAAGGCCGCGCTGCCCTTTTCCAATGGGAGTAAATAAGTCAATAATGCGTGTGGAAAGATTAGTGGGTGTTAAGAACAAATTCAGTTTTTCGTAAGGGAAAAGCGGCGTCAGGTAATCAAATGGAACACGATCACGAACTTCATCGGGGCCTTTGCCATTGATAGTTTCCACTTTTAGCAATGCGAAATATTTTTCACCTTCTTTTGGTGGACGAACCGATCCATAAACGGTGTCTCCGGTCTTCAGTCCAAATAGTTTTATTTGAGAAGGAGAAACATAAACATCGTCGGGAGAAGAAAGATAATTGTAATCGCTGCTTCTCAAAAATCCATATCCATCAGGCATCATCTCTAAAACGCCTTCTGCCAGAATAATGCCGTCAAATTCAATATTAAAAGTAGGTTCTTTCTTATGGTGAAACGGTTTTGCATGCTGTTGATGTCCATTAGCTGCAGGCTGTGGCATTTGCTCTTCTTCTTCTTCATCGGCGCTTTTTAATAATTCGATCAAAGCAGGCGCGATCGTTTTCGGATCGGCAAGTTTTTCTGGTTTGTAACCGTTATCATCTTCCTCTTCAGTATCTGTAAAATCGTCCTGCTCAAACAAGCTCTTCGGTTTTGCAATCTCTTCCCTCTGTTTTTTGGGTGCCCTTTTCTTTTCCTCTGGTTTCTTTGGTTTTGCCTCAGTTACAACCTCAGCAACCGGTTCGGCGACTACAGTTTCGGGTTCCTTTTTGCCAGCTTTCACAATGCGCTTGCGCTTTGGTTTTTCAGGAGCTGCTTCATTTTTTTCGGTGGATGTCATTAGTGATTGTTTATCAAGAATTTTATAGATCAATTCCTGTTTTTCTAATTTTTTCGCGTTTGTTATATTTTGTTGCTCCGCTATATCAAGCAACTCCGGAACGAGCATATCGTTCAGCTGTAAAATGTCATACATAAAGAGACGTATAGATTAATTGTCAAAAACACAATTGAAGTTGTAAAATCTGGTTATTGATGTTTATAGTGGAATGGATTTGTTATTACTGATATGATTGTAGCAAAAGGAAAATCAGTCAGCTTTTCTACTGCAATATTACAACCAAAATTGTAAAACAAGAAAAAATTTTATTCATGTGATTTTGACAAATTTCGGTGTTTTTCATTGATTTGGGCCTTAAAAAGGTCTTAAAACAAGTAACCTGCCAAAAATTGAAAGCGCTTACTTTATATTTGCCCTCAAAAAAAAGAAAGAAATGTTTAACAAAAGGAAAAGGATCAAAGAGGTTTTGAATAGCGAGCCCGCAGGTGAAAAAATCATAGTTATGGGCTGGGTGCGTACGTTCAGGAATAATCAGTTTGTCGCTCTGAATGACGGAAGCACCAATTCCAACCTTCAGGTTGTTTTGACCCTTGGCCTTTTTAATGACGCTCTTTTGAGAAGAATCACAACGGGCGCTTCTTTAAAGGTTTCCGGCGAACTAGTACCTTCTTTAGGCAAGGGCCAAAAAGTTGAATTGAAGGCGGAAACCGTTGAAGTTCTTGGCGACAGTGATGCGGAAAAATTTCCACTGCAACCCAAAAAGCACAGCCTGGAATTTTTGCGTGAAATCGCCCATCTTCGCTTTCGCACCAACACTTTCGGAGCTATTTTCAGGATAAGGCACTCCCTGGCTTTTGCGATACACAAATTTTTTAATGAAAAGGGATTCGTTTATCTCCATTCTCCTATCATCACTGCTTCCGACGCGGAAGGCGCGGGGGAAATGTTTCGGGTAACGGCTTTCGATCTCAACAATCCTGAAAAGAACGAAGACGGCTCAATTAATTATAAAGAAGATTTTTTTGGCCGATCAACCAACCTGACAGTTAGCGGCCAGCTTGAAGCAGAGTTGGCAGCAACGGCCTTAGGTGATGTCTATACTTTCGGCCCAACCTTTCGCGCAGAAAATTCAAACACTACGCGCCATCTGGCCGAATTCTGGATGATCGAGCCGGAAATGGCTTTTTCCGATCTGGAAGATGATATGGATCTTGCCGAAGAATTCATAAAATATATCATTCAATATGCATTGGATAATAACCGCGAAGACCTCGATTTTTTAGCGGCGCGATTAGTAGAAGAAGAAAAGCAAAAGCCACAGCAGGAGAGAAGCGAAATGGGCCTGATTGAAAAGCTGGAGTTCGTAATCAATAATGAATTTGAAAGGCTTACCTACACAGAAGCCATAGAAATTCTGAAAGAATCCACTCCAAATAAAAAGAAGAAATTCCAGTACCTGATCGATAAATGGGGTGTTGACCTTCAGAGCGAACACGAGCGCTACCTGGTGGAAAAGCATTTCAAAAAGCCAGTGATCCTTGTTAACTATCCAAAAGAAATAAAATCTTTCTACATGCGCCTCAACGACGACGGAAAAACGGTGGCTGCAATGGATATATTGGCTCCGGGAATCGGTGAAATCGTTGGCGGATCGCAAAGAGAAGAAAGGCTTGATGTGTTGGAAAAAAGAATGCAGGAAATGAATATTCCGGCTGAAGAATTATACTGGTATCTTGACACAAGAAAATTCGGAACCGTTCCGCATGCGGGCTTTGGGCTTGGTTTTGAGCGCTTGATCTTGTTTGTTACCGGAATGACAAACATCAGGGATGTTATTCCTTTTCCAAGGTTTCCCAAGAATGCCGAGTTCTAGAAGCTTGAGAATTAATTTTGCTAAAGTTTGAAAAAAAGCCGGCGGCGCTTATTCTTAGATTTTTATCGCGTTTTCAATAAATAAATAATAGTTCATCTGCATTTTTACGCTCTATTTAGCAGGAGATACAGATTGGTTTTTTATTTGGTCAATTCTTTACCTTCCTTGGCGTAAGCCAATGAAATAGGATAACATATTGATGTAAGGTGCCACAAGAACGGCCACATTTATCAGGAGAACGTTCTTTCACCTTTTTACTTTTGAAAAAGCTCACTTTTACTTTTCAAAACGTTTCTATTTGTTTTTTATGTGTCAATATAAAACCTGTATTTTTCAAATGAAGTACTTTTGCAGCTGTAGATTTTTTAACCTAAGAAAAACAGTAAAAACATGGCACAGCGCAGCAAGAACGAAGTTCTCGATTACCTTTCCCGTGCCGAAGTAGCGGCAGTTGGCACATCCAACATGGGGACACCCCGGCAGAGAATGATGCATTTTGGTTCAGATGAAAAGTTTAATATTTATGTAAGCAGCATGAAAGGCGATCCTAAAGTGATTCAATGGAGCAATATTCCAGAAACCGCATTGCTGATTCATCAGGGAAAATCTTTTATGGAAATGGAAGAATGCGAAATTATAGGAAGGGCAGAAATAATAAAAGATAAAGAAGAGCGGGACAAAGCTATTGAACTCATGAACTTGCGTTCTCCGATCGTTGCCAATTTTGTAAAAATCGGAGCTACTGACCGGCTCGAATTTATCCGCATAAAACCATTTACGGTGAAATACCGCTTTGTTCCAGAAATTCTTCAAGGTGAGAAACCAACGATTTTTGAATATCCTGAAAACCGCAATTCTTTCAGTACCTGGGATGATGTAAAAGCGAAAGCGCGCGCCTGGAAAGAAGCTGTGCGACCGCTTTCGTTGACAGCGTCGCTCATTCCGCTTTTGCTTGGAGGCGCAATTGCGTTTTCAGTTTCGCATTCGCTGAATGTGTTTCTTTTTATCCTTACGCTTTTGGGCGGCATCATGATTCAGGCCGGAACTAACATGATTAACGATTGGAAAGACGCGGAAAGGGATAATGAAAATATTGAAGGCATCCGTCCTTTTACGGGTGGATCGCGTATGATTCAACTGGGACTTGTTTCCCGTTCGGACATGGGATTTTTTGGAATGGTTCTATGTGTATTAGCCTTTTTAATCGGCGCTTATTTGGTCATCGAAAGCGGATGGGGGTTGATTCCCCTGATTTTTTACGGACTGATGTCCGGTTTGTTTTATACAAGTGAAAAAGGCAAATTTTCGTTCATTAACCTCGCTCCAGGTTTCGCTGAATTTCTTATAGCCACTACATTTGGCGTCATGATGACAATGGGCGCATTTTATGTGCAAACCGGGTATTATTCTCTCCAGGCTTTTTTGATTTCTTTGCCAGTCGCGATTTTTATTTCGAATGTTTTGCTCATTAATCAATTTCAGGACGCTGAATCCGATTTGAAGTCTGGAAAAAACACGCTTGTGGTACGTTTGGGAAAACGAAGGGCGAAAAATATCCTCATCGGATGTTTTATTGCTGCTTATGCCATAATTGCCCTGCTTCCGGTTTTGCACTTCGCGCCTTATACTTTTTATTTTGCTTTTCTATCTGTTCCTTTTGCAGTTCAGGCCATCCGGTATGCGCAAAAGAATTACAATAAAAATTCCGCTGACCTCATACCCAGCAATGCGCATACAGCGATTGTCCATTTGTTTACAGGACTCCTTTTGGTGTTCGCGTTTTTATTGTCCGGTTTGGGATTTATTGTGCCTGCGGTGTATTTGATTGCATCTCTTTTGCTGGTTTTTTGGGTTTGGCATTATATAGAACGCCAAAGAAAAACGATGAACAATTTTAGGGTGTCGATAGGGAAAAAATAACACTCAAAAATCATTTCTTGCTTAAAAAAGCTCTGATCCTTGTTCCGGCATTTTCGCGTATGTTCTCATAAAAAAGATTGTAATCAGCAATGTGGAAATTTTTGGTTTTCACAAAAATGCTTCCAAGAAACTTTGGCTTGTTCACCCACAAAACGTTGCCGTGTATTTGCGCATGAACAAGATGGGGAATCAGCTTATTGTAGTTTTTTAGAATCGCGCCTTTGTTGAGGGATGCGGGCGCAAGCGTTGTGTCCATAGTCCATGTGAGGGGGTTGGTCACATAGGTTTTCAAAATTTCCTCGGCAACTGAAGGTGCCGAGTATCCTTCTTCAAAAGTGCGCCAGGAGACAAAACAACCGGTTTGCGTGGAATCCGTACAGGGCTTTAACTTAGAAAAATAATTTCTAAAAACCGGCGCTCCTATGATATAGGCGCATACCAGTTGCTTTTGCAGTGGCTTTCCTTCAAAAAATTCCTTCAATAATTTGCCTGCATGCCATGAACCCTGGCTGTGCGAGGCGATAATGATGGGACGCCCATGGTTATAGTTTTTCAAATAATATTCAAAAGCTGTTTTCACATCCTGGTAAGCGAATTCCAGCGCTTCCATGGCCGCTGTTGTGTCTTTTGTAAAAAATGCAAGTAGGTTCGCCTGCCGGTAGCGTGGGGAAAACACCCTGCAATATTTATTAAAGACGCTTGCCTGGTATAGTATGGTGGAATTATCTGTTTTTTGGTTGAGGGCTTCATCGTTTATGTCGGCGTTCCATCCCATTGGGAGTTTCCTGTTAGTATAGGTGGTCGGATAAATAAAAAAAACATCGGCAAGTGTGTCTTCCAGTTCTTTTGACAAGCTAAGTGAAACGCTGTCAGACGGATTTTCCTTAAATGGGATGGCGGCCCAGGAATCATTGTTGCTATAATCTGGCTCATCGGTTTTAGGCTCAAGTTTGTAATGTACAGATTGGGAATATACCTTTTGAAAACCTTGAAATAAGCAAAAAATAAAAAACATTGAAATGCAGACACGATGGTAAAAAAAATTTAATTTTTTAAAACATATATAGGCGCGGTTCATAGTAGTACTATTTATTCTGAGAAAAAAACGCTTTTCGGGAAAAGTTTTCCTGAAAATTACTCTGCAAAAGCTCTTCCAAAAAGGCTTCATTCTTTAATGGCTGATGGTGGAAAAAATTTGGCTGGAAAAGGATGACAGGAATACCGTATCGATATCGGCTTTCTGAGTTCATGGCGTGTATACCAATACGAGTGTGTCAGCATAGAAAAGCGAAACACCGGGTTGATGCTTTAATCCATGGGAACGCTTTGAGGAATTATATTTTGTAGGATGGGCGGCTGCTTCAATATTTCAAGTCATTAAAATCAGGTTTTCCGATTTTACAATATAAATTTGTAGTTTATTGATAGCGGATAAATTTCATTAAAGGCGGCCATTATCAGCAGGAAATAATAATGCAGGACAGCAAACAAATTCTTGAAAGAAAAATATCTTTTGTAAATTGACCTTGCAAAACCTTTTACATTTTTAAATTTTAAAATTGCAGCGCAATGACCATACCAGTAGTAAATCTCTCTGATTTCACAGAGGGAGATGAAAAAAGTAAAGCAGCTTTTGTACAAGAGCTGGGAAAAGCTTACGAAGAAGTAGGCTTTGTAGCAGTAAAAAATCACGGAATTCCTGATGAAGTTATCGGGGACCTTTATAAACATGTTCAGCAATTCTTTTCACTTCCTTCTGATAAAAAAAGGGCTTTTGAAATACCGGAACTCGCAGGCCAGCGTGGTTATACTTCCTTTGGAAAAGAACACGCGAAAGGAAGCGATGCGCCGGATTTGAAAGAGTTTTTTCAATATGGACAAATCGTTCCCGCTGATCATCCCCTAAAACCGGAATATCCTGACAACGTGAGTGTTACAGACATTCCGGGCTTTAATGAAACTTTTTTTAAGGCCTACCGTGCCTTTGAAAAGTCAGGTAAATCCCTTTTGCAGGCTATCGCTTTGTACCTTGGATTGGAGGAGCATTATTTCGATGAATATGTTGAGGAAGGCAACTCTATCGTTAGGGCGATTCATTATCCGCCGATCACAGAAGAACCTAAAAGCGCCATCCGCGCCGAGCAGCATGAAGATATTAATCTCATAACCCTTCTGGTAGGCGCTTCTGCCGGTGGCCTGGAAATTCTTACAAAAGCAAACCAATGGGTGGGCGTTACTTCGCTCCCTGAACAGATCGTTGTGAATGTTGGTGACATGCTCCAGAGGTTCACTAATAACAAATTGAAGAGCACGACCCACAGGGTGGTAAATCCACCAAGAGATCTTTGGCATACTTCCAGATTTTCAATCCCCTTTTTCCTGCACCCTAAATCTGCAATGAGTTTGGCCGCCCTTAAAGAATGCATAGATGAAGAGCATCCAAAAGCTTATGAAGATATTACTGCCGGTGAGTACCTTGATGAGCGTTTAAGAGAAATTGGGTTGAAAAAATAAATCAATTTTAATGGGCATGAAAAAGTACCTGTTCCTGGTCTTTGCTTTTTTCACCCTCTTCTCCTGTACTAATAAAGCCGTGGATTTCAACAATGATCTTGTTAAGATTCAAAAAAGCGTTTTAATAAAAGTTCAGGAATTCGGCAAAAAAATGCAACAGGTAAATCCTGATTCACTTGCTTCACCAAAGATAAAAAGCGATGCTTCTGAAATCAGCGCTTTTATTGAAGGTAAAATAAATGAAGCTCATGATGTGCCTGCTCCAAAAGATGGAGAGAACCTTAAAGACGCCATTATAAGTCAATTGGGTTTTGAAAAAAATATCGTGGAAAAGATCGGAAGGCTGGCCGATACGGCTATTTCGAAAGAAGAAAAAAGGCAGATTGAAACTGAATTTTTAGCCAGCGGGCAAAAAGCCACCGAATTGGAATCACGCGTGAGGGAAGCGCAGGAATCTTTTGCCAAACAGCACAAATTCAATTTAGAGGCGAAATAGCAAGGAAAATAGAAAAACTTCTAAAAAAGTACGTTTGCACACTAAATAATTTTATTTTTTCTACATGGTATTGCTCAGGCATATTCCTTTTTTAAAGGCGGTATTTTTTTATACTATCTCTGCTTTTGGCGGCCCACAAGGTCATTTGGGAATGATGATGAAAACTTTTGTGGACAAGCGCCGCGATATAAGCCGGGAGGAACTTATGGAATACGTCGCTTTCTGCCAGCTATTGCCAGGCGCGTCTTCAACACAAACAATAACGCTAATCGGTTATAAGCGCGGCGGGGTTCCCCTGGCGATACTGACGCTCCTGATCTGGATCCTTCCTGCCAGCATAGCAATGGCGTTGTTCTCTTTTTTGTTCCATTACGTAAATACCTATCATGTTAACCTCAACATCTTTACTTATATCCAACCGATGGCGGTAGGATTTATAGCTTTCGCGGCTTTCAAAATGTATAAGATCTGCATAAAAAATCCAATTACTTATGTGATCATGCTGGTTGCCTTAATTGCTACTTACCTGTTCTTTAAAACTCCCTGGATCTTTCCGATATTGATCATTCTTGGTGGAGTGGCGACCAACTTTAGTGACAAACGAATTCCTGAAAAGGAGATCATCAAACCAAGGCATATAAAATGGACAAACATCTGGTTGTTTATCCTGCTGTTTGCCATCGTCGGATTTTTGAGTGAATCGGCAAGAAAACAGAATTGGGAATATAAGAGAGCCTATAATCTTTCCGAAAATGTGTACCGCTATGGAAGCATTGTTTTCGGCGGCGGAGACGTACTTATGGTGATGATGTATGAGCAATACGTTTATCGCCAGAAGACCAAATACTTATCAAAGGAAGAATACCTCACTGGCTGGGGAATAATCCGCGCGCTTCCCGGCCCTGTGTTTTCCGTAACCGCTTATGTGGGGGGCATGGTCTTGAGGGACTATGGGCCGAAAATGCAGGTGGTAGGCTGCATTATCGGGTGCATTGGCATTTTTCTGCCCAGCGCGCTTCTGGTTCTTTTTTTCTTCCCTGTTTGGCAAAATCTCAAAAAATATGTTGTTGTTTTCCGCTCACTAGAAGGAATCAATGCGGTGGTCGTCGGTATTATGTGGGCATCATCGCTCTACTTGCTCAAAGATATTTCCCTCACCCAATTTGATACGGTAAGTTTTGTCAACATTCTTGTGATCATCGGCACTTTTTCCCTTCTCTCATTTAGTCGCGTTCCTGCCCCTTTTATTGTGCTCGGATGTTTAGCTCTCGGGTTTATCTTTTAGAAAATGGTCCGAAAAAGTACTTTTTTCGACTTCACATAACGAAGTTGATAGGGAAATTCTCATAGATGCGTCAAAATTTCCCCGGTTTGAAAAAACAATTCTAGCAGCCATGCGTAAAACTGACTTTAAAATTGTGAAGAATTTGACTTTTGATGGTGGAAACATAGAAATGTCATTTATTTTAAGGAAAAAATAAAATTTAACATATTAAACGGAAATTTTAACAAATTGTGGGCATTCTCTTGAGGCGTTTTAGTTTTTTAACTCTAAAAGAAATGTTGTATGAGAAAAAAACTTCTACTCTTCGGACTGTTTTTACTCTTCGCTTTTTTCCCCGCATTTGCCCAGCAAAGAACAGTTACCGGTACAGTAACATCCAGCGACGGAACTCCTTTATCGGGCGCTTCCGTTCTCGTATCCGGAACCAGGACCGGCGTAAGAACCGCAGCAGACGGCACATTTTCCATTAATGTTCCAGCGGGAGCCAAACAACTTGTGGTTAGCTATGTTGGATCAGCAACTCAAACGGTTGATATATCGAACACCTCTAACGTTTCAATCACACTTTTAAATTCCGCATCGAATTTAACAGACATCGTTGTAATAGGTTATGGAACTTCAAGGAAACGTGATCTGACGGGGGCTGTAACTTCAATCAAGGATAAGGATTTTAACCAGGGCCAGATTACTTCCCCAGACCAGTTATTGCAAAACAAGGTTCCTGGTTTAGAAATCACCACAAACAGTGGCCAGCCAGGATCGGTGACTACTGTTAAAATACGTGGGAATAATTCAATTAGAGCCGGCAATAATCCATTGTATGTAATTGATGGAGTTCCGCTTGATGGCAGAACCGCAAGACCTAGCGTAACCCTTAGTACGGGCGGCTTCGGAGTCACTCCTGATGTAAACCCGTTATTGTATATCAATCCAAACGATATAGCGCAGATTGATGTTTTAAAAGACGCTTCTGCCACAGCCATATACGGTTCCCGGGGGGCAAATGGGGTTATAGTTGTGACCACAAAAAAAGCCGTTTCCGGGCCAACAAGGATGGATGTGAATGTAAGTTTTGGTTCTGATGTGGGTTATATGAAGAAATTCGATGTGCTGAGCACTAGTCAGTTCAGGAGCGCATTAAAGAAATATCATCTGGATACACTAACTGTATCAAATGATAAAGGCGGTTCGGTCGATGCGCTTAAGGCTATCACGCAGCACACATTATCACAAAATTATAGCCTTGCTTTTAGCGGAGGAAATGAAACTGGAAAATTCCGCGCCTCTTTTTTAGGATCCAGTGTGAATGGGTTTTTGAAAACAACGAGACTCGATCGTTATATCGGAACTTTTACTGGTGAATATAAGTTCGTAGACAATAGAATTGTCCTGGATTTTAATACCGTTGCCGCTCATACTTTAGATAATGCCACCTTGATTTCAAGTACCGCCGGCTCCCAGGGCAATTTAGTAAGTTCCGCCTTATCCTGGAACCCGACAGCCGCATTTACCCGGGATTCCGGATTGTTCGTTTATCCTACCAACGGATCTGGAAATCCGCTTGCCTTGCTCGCAGGGACATCCGATAAAACCAATGTCAATACTTTCCTGGCAAATATTTCCGCCACCGTTACCCTTGTTCACGGATTGGACTATAAATTTCTATACGCAGTGAATCACTCAGCCGGGAAAAGAAACACCAGCATTTCAGGATATCTTCAAGGATACCCTGGCATATCCGGCCTTGGATTCGGGGCAATTTCAGACCAGATTCTCACTTCTCAAACTTTTACCCACACCCTGAATTACAGGACAGAATTTTCTGACAAAATACATTTTGAAGCTCTTGCCGGTTATGAATATTGGAAATCGAACTTCAGTAATACTTCCTTTTCAGCTTCCGGGTTCAATACTAACCTGAATCAGCTCAACGTAATTCCAATACTTTACACCAGTATCATGGCCGATGCAACTACACAAAACCTTCCTAGTACCTATGTTGATCCCACCACAGAATTGCAATCTTATTTTGCAAGGGTGAATTTAAATTTCTCACAAAAATATCTGTTGACAGGAACCATCAGAGCCGACGGATCAACCAAATTCGGGAAGAACAACAAGTACGGATACTTTCCCTTCTGTCGGAGCAAAATGGTTGATTAGCAGTGAGGATTTTATGAAAAACAGCTCGGTGTTTTCCACTCTCGGGTTGCGTGCTTCATGGGGCATTACCGGAAACCAGGAATTTCCAGCAGGTGCTTCCCAGGAGCAATTCAGTTTCAGCGCCTACAACACGGCAAGCCAGCAAAACGTGGCTAATCCCGAATTTGAAATGGGAATCTACAAAATCCTATGATATAGGGCTTGATTTTTCGTTTTTGAAAGGAAGGCTGTTTGGATCATTCGACTACTACAATAAAAACA
The DNA here is from genome assembly GCA_963696835.1 of uncultured Chitinophagaceae bacterium. Classification (GTDB taxonomy): domain Bacteria; phylum Bacteroidota; class Bacteroidia; order Chitinophagales; family Chitinophagaceae; genus Ginsengibacter. The sequence continues at coordinate 423,539 of CAVOLS010000005.1, forward strand.
CGACGAATATTCTTTTCCAAAGCACCGCCATTCAGCCTGCGCCCAGTTCCATTTATTACATAAATATTCCGGGAAATCTGATGAACAGTGGGGTGGAAGTTGCTTTGAATGCTTCGCTCATTGAAAAGAAAGACGTAGGGCTGAACATCGGCGCGAATTTTTCTTATAACAAGAATATCCTAAAGAATTTTTATGCTCCCGGAACGAAGAATGCCTTGGCCATTACCACCGGCCAAATCAGCGGACAGGGTGTTTCTGCCGCTCTTGCGCAGATCATAACCAACAACGAGCCGGTGAATGAATTCTATCTCAAGCCCTTTGGTGGATTTGATTCAAGCGGCAATCAGATCATTGGTGCCAATCCGGTTTTTGCGGGAAATCCGAATCCAAAGACATTATACGGGGTAAATATTGATTTCCGCTATAAAAATTTCTCACTAACCGTTAATGGAGGCGGTGCCGGCGGTTTCCTCATTTACAATAATACCTCAACCTCAGTAACGAATATCAATGGCATACTCGGAGGAAGGAACATTGATCTTGCTGCCTATAATTCCAAAGAAAGGCCATCCAGCGGCGTAGGAGTGTCAACAAGATTTTTGGAAAATGGTAACTACTTTAAGTTAAGGAACGCCACCATACGCTATACCCTTGGAGATGTGCTCAAGTACGTGAAAAGCCTCGATGTTTTTGTGAGTGGCACTAATTTGTTTGTCATCACTAAGTTCACCGGATTTGATCCTGAGGTAAACGTGGACAAATCGAACAATGGATATCCGTCAAGATCGATAGAATATGTCCCCTATCCCACACCGGTCATCATTTCCTTTGGAGTCAACTTCGCTTTATAAACCATAAAAAATTTTCTTATGTCACGGTATAAAAAAATAGCATTACTGGCGCTCACTCTCTTCGCATTCTCCAGCGGATGCACGAAGTTGAATGAAAAGCTAAATTCAACGCTAACCAACTCTCAAACATCTACTGCATTGGGAACTGGCGGAACCGCGCTGTTGCTTTCCGCAGCCTATGCCGATATCGCCGGAACATTCAGCAGCCAGGATCAGGTTTTTTCCTTACAGGAGAATACAACCGATGAATCATTGGTGCCTACAAGAGGTGGCGACTGGGATGATAACGGGGTTTGGAGAGTTTTGCACGCTCATACATGGACTGCTGAGCATCAGCAAATCCTCAACGTATTCAACAGCTTGAATAAATTGAACTTTGACGCCACCAATGTACTTGCATTCAACCCGACTCCAGCTCAGGCTGCAGAAGCAAGGGCTTTAAGGGCGCTTTCCCTTTATTATATTTTGGATCTTTATGGACAATTTCCCTTTAGGAATCCGGGCGATAACCTGCTAAATGCTCCTGATGTAAAAACAGGCGCTGATGCGGTAAATTTCATTATTGGGGAGATTAACGCAGTAATGCCGGATTTAAATGCCGGAAATCCTAAAACGCGCATGACTCCGGACGCCGCCAATGTATTATTAATGCATTGCTATCTCCAGCGCGGGGCTTTTATTAATAGGGCTGCGCCAACTTTCAGCGATTCTGACATGCAAAAGGTAATTACTATCGGAACCGGAATTATAAACAGTAACAAGTACGCATACAATCCAAATTATTTTGACAATTTCACTGTCAATAACGGCGCAGTTTCCAAAGAAGGAATTTTCATGTATCCCAACCAATCGGGCGTTTCGGCTAATCATGCTAATATTGAAGCGCGCTGGATGATGACCCTTCATTACAATTCTTACACTCCGGACAAGCCGAATGCGGGATGGAATGGCTTTAGCACGATCAGTGATTTTTACAACACCTTCAGTCCGACCGGAACCGCCACTTTCAGTCCAACTGACACATTATTAGATACCAGAATTGGCGGCCGCTTCAATGTGAATTCGACACCCTATTCGGGCATAAAGCCCGGATTCCTCGTTGGGCAGCAATATGATGAAAACGGGGTCCCGCGCAAGGATAGGAAAGGAAATCCACTTGCTTATACGCCACAAATTTCCCCTAACATGATTGAGCAAGGACCGAATTTGGAGGTAACTGGCATCAGGGTAGTGAAATATGTTCCTGATTTTACAAATGGTGGAAAATATTATGCCGGACCTGCTGGAAACTGGCAGATGATCTTCCGCTATCCGGATGTGGTGCTGATGGTCGCAGAAGCGAAAATGAGAGCGGCCGCTCCAGACGTGCCAGGGGCATTAACTTTAATCAATGGACTGAGAACAGTAAGAGGTGCCCCAACTGTAGCAACCATGCCACTTGTAAATCCTGCTAATGTTGACGATCCCAATACGCTTTTAGCGGAAAGGGGACGTGAATTATATTGGGAAAGTTACAGGAGAACCGATTTGATCCGTTTCGGTGTGTTCACAAAACCCTGGGGCTTGAAACCCACCGATGATCCTAAAAATCTGGTTTTCCCGATTCCATCCCAGGCATTAGCCGCAAATCCGAATTTGAAACAAAATCCAGGATATTAACAGACGGTATCATTTCAATTTTCTAAAAAAGCCGGGAAACCGGCTTTTTTGCTATCAAGACGCAAGCCCGGTTGCTTTTTTGCCACTAAGACGCAAAGGCGCGAAGGGGGATGAGATAACTTTCTCTGCGATAAATTCTGGAGAAGAGTCCGTTTGCTATGTTCTGTTTTCAAAATTGTAATGTTGGGAGGACTAATAATTTTCAGGGGATATTTGAGGGAATATGCAGCACTTTTCCTTACCTCATCTATTCCGCTTTTTTGCGGGAAGACTACAAAGGCATTTTTAATTTTTGAAAAGGGAAACAAGGATGACTTCAGCAAATCAATCAGTTAAGGGACTTTTTCCTACGTCTTTGTTTGCGATTTTTTTATCCGAACGTCTGAAGTCGCTAATTGCTTTTTCTTCCGATTTTTTCAACAGCCTTGAGCCAATTATAAAATCGAAATCAACAGGTTCTTACAATATTTCATAAAACCAAATCATTTCCAGAAAAAAAATTTCCTTCAATGCCAGTGCATTTGTATGGGTATTAAGGTTAATACAATTAATCTTCAGAAAATGTCGGTTTGCTATCTTACTCCTGTTTTTATTTCCCTCGATTGAGAAGAGAAGCCCAGATTTTTTTGCCGGGCAAAAAATCGTTTTCAGCATTGATCATAAATCTTCTAAAAAACGAACTCCCTGCGCTTTAACAACTTTGCAAATTACCTTCTCGCCTTAAATTCTTAACTTTGCCTTACTAAAAAACTTGTTATGATTAAAACCGGAAATACTATTGTGAGCATCTACACTGAAATGACTCCTAATCCGGAAACCATGAAGTTTGTCGCCAACAAGCTTCTTTATCCCGGTAAAAGCGTTGATTTTCAGAATGAAGCAAGCGCAACGGCTTCACCACTGGCGATGCAATTATTCGCATTTCCTTTTATAAAAGCGGTTTTTATTGCAAGCAACTTTGTAACGCTTACCAAAACAGATGATACTGAAGACTGGCAGGATGTAATTCCTTCCGTGAAACAATTTTTGAAAGAATATCTGGAAGAAGGCAATGTGATTATCAACGAAGAGCAGTTGGCCGAAAGAAAAACAGAAAGTACAAACATTGTAAGCGCAGATGATGATGATGTTGTGAAGAGAATTAAGGAACTTCTTGAGAATTACGTGAAACCAGCCGTGGAAATGGATGGCGGAGCAATTCAATTTATAAGTTATGAGAACGGTGTGGTGAACCTGATGATGCAGGGAAGCTGCAGCGGTTGCCCATCTTCAATGATCACATTGAAAGCAGGAATAGAGGGAATGATGAAAAGAATGATTCCTGAAGTGAAAGAAGTAGTTGCAGAATCCAAATAATTCACTTTATGCAATTAAAAATCCAGCACCTTGAAAAGGTGCTTTTTTTGTGTGTTACTAAGAAATGAAAGTCGAAATCAATAAGTTCTCTTATCTCTGATCCATGCGAAAAAGGCGCTCAGAAAAACGCCGATCGCCAAACCACAAACCAGTAAAGTAACAATGTGAATGGGTCTGATGCATTCGCTTCCTTTCAAATTGCTAAAGTTAAAAACGGAAATGCCGATAATAAGAACGGAAATGCCCATAGAGCGAATAGCGCTTTTTCTCATAAATTCAAATTTTTGGTTGGTTTTTTAATAAAACAATTTAGCCATACAATTCAAAATGAATAGATTTTTTGTCGTACCCCAACTCAAGAATCTTTTTCCTGGCGTCATCGATCATGAATTTCCAGCCGCATAAATAAAAACACGCCGGTTTTAAATCTTCCAGCCTTTCGCAGGCCTCATTATTCTTCCTGCAAATTTCCTCGTACAGGGCATGTACATAGCCACTATGGCCGTTCCATGTTTCGCGGCTCAGCGTGGGGATAAAAGAAAACTTCTCTAATTTTTCCTCCAGCTCTTTCATTTCATTGAAATACAGCAAATCGCTTTGAGTTCGGCAGCCATAAATTAAATACAGATTTTCATGCGCCACCTGGTGAAGCTTCAAGTCATTCAGCATGCTTCTGAACGGCGCTATCCCGGTTCCGGTGCAAATAAAAAACAAGTCTTTTTCTATCTTTTCAGGCAACGTAAAGATGCCTTGCGGGCCGCGGAAAATTAGTTGCGAACCAACGTGAACTTCATTAAACAAATAGGTAGTTCCTGCGCCGCCTTCCAATAAAACAATCAGCAGCTCATACACATTTGATCCATCAGGCCAGCTTGCAATAGAATAGCTGCGCCATCTTTTATTTTTCTGCTCATGGATAGGGAGATCGAGCGTAACAAATTGCCCCGCTTTGAAATCAAACTGCTCCAGTTCATCCACCTGAATGAAATACCGCCTGGTATTGTAAGTTTCATCTACAATGCGAATGACAGTGCCGGTGCGCCAGGGTTCTGTTGCCATGCGGGTAATTTTTCAGTAAAATACAAATGATAGTTTGAATGAAAAATTAAAAATCTAAAAGGATGTTATAAATGCTCCTTCTATTTAGCAGAAAGCCTGATTTAAATGGAAAGCGGTTAACTTTGCACCTCTTAGAAAAAGGCAGTGAATGAATCTTGATGTGTTGATGAATTGTTACGCAAACGATGCCCGCGTTTTCACGATCGTGGATAAAATCCTATTGCCTGCCCCCGTTAATTCTGGAACCGAAGCACAGCACCTTCATCTTTCGGGTCTTCATGGCAGCGCTTCTCAATTTGTTTTTTCATCCGTTTTCAATCATGCCGATACTTCCCGGCTCAATCACCTGGTCATTCTGAGAGATGCTGAAGAAGCGGCGTATTTTCATAACACTATTGAAAATATTACCGGCGCGCTCGATATATTTTATTTTCCCTCGTCCTTTAAAACCCGCAAAAATTTTCACCAGCTTAACAGCAGCCATGTCATGCTGAGAACGGAAGCTTTGACAAAATTAAGCGGCGAGGCACACAGGAAAGTGATTGTCACCTATCCGGAAGCCCTTTTTGAAAAAGTGGTCCTTTCAAAAACACTTTCACAAAATATCATTTCATTTAAGCAGGGCGAAACGATCAAAGTGGATGAACTGCTGGAACGCTTTGTGAATCATGGGTTTTCAAGAACAGACTTTGTTTATGAACCGGGTCAATTTGCCGTTCGCGGCGGTATCCTCGACATATATTCTTTTGGAAATGAAAAGCCTTACCGGATAGAATTATTTGGAAATGAAGTTGACAGCATCCGCCTTTTCGACCCCGAAACCCAATTGAGCGAGCGAAAGCTTCTCCAGGTAAATATTATCCCGAATGTAGAAACTCAATTTGAAAGCGGCGAAAAAGTTTCTTTCCTGAATTTTCTTCCGGAAAACACGATTGTATGGACTGCCGACTGGGAGTTTGCAAAGCAAATCATAGAACAGGAAGAAGAGGAGTTGAAGGAAGCTTTAAGAAAGCAGGAGGCCGGCAATGAAGGTTTGTTATCTGCAAATAAAAGCAGGCAGGAAGACGAAGAAGAACTGAACCAAAAAACCCATATTTCCGAAAAAGATTTTGCGACTGCTTCCGTTTTGGAAATGCAGATTAAACAGCGCCACATCATTGAATTTGGCAGCAAGACTTATTTTTCAAAAGGGAACGAAATCCATTTTTCAATTCAGCAGCAGCCCGCTTTCAACCGGCAATTTAAATTGCTGATCGAGAATCTGAAAAGCTTTGAATCCAGGAAATACAACCTTTTCATTTTTGCCGAAAACCCAAAGCAATTAGAAAGGCTTCATTCGATTTTCAGGGATCAAAACACAGAAATTAACTTTGTTCCCATTCCCGTTTCCATTCATGAAGGATTTATTGACAACGATTTGAAGCTCGTTTGTTATACGGATCATGAAATATTTCAGCGATATCATAAATACAGAGTTAAGCAGGCCTTCAATAAAAATAAAGCGCTCACCTTAAAGATGCTGCGTGAGTTGCAGCCGGGAGATTATGTAACCCACATTGATCATGGAGTAGGTGTTTACAGCGGCTTGCAGAAAATTGAAACCAACGGAGTGGTTCAGGAAGCCGTGAGAATCGTTTACAAAGACAAAGATCTTTTGTATGTAAATATTTCTTCCCTTCATAAAATCAGCAAGTATAGCGGCAAGGAAGGAACGATTCCTAAAATGAATAAATTAGGAAGCGATACCTGGAACAAGCTGAAGGACAAAACGAAGAAGCAGGTAAAAGATATCGCCACCGACCTTATAAAATTATATGCTGAAAGGAAGAGCCATAAAGGGTTTGCGCATTCTCCTGACAACTATATGCAAAATGAACTGGAAGCTTCTTTTCTTTATGAAGACACGCCTGATCAAAGCAAGGCTGTGACAGATGTAAAGTTGGACATGGAGAGAGAATCGCCGATGGACAGGCTTGTTTGCGGCGATGTCGGATTCGGAAAAACGGAAGTTGCCATAAGGGCGGCTTTCAAAACATGCCTTGACGGTAAGCAGGCTGCAGTATTGGTTCCTACAACTATTTTAGCTTATCAGCATTATAAAACTTTCAGTGAGCGATTGAGCGATTTTCCTGTAACCGTTGATTATATCAACCGCTTTAAAACTTCAAAAGAGAAAAAAGAAACCCTGCAGAAATTGCACGAAGGGAAAATAGACATTATTATTGGCACTCATGCGTTGCTCGGTAAGGATGTGAAGTTTAAAGATCTCGGTTTGATGATCATTGATGAAGAGCAAAAGTTTGGCGTGGCCGCGAAAGAAAAATTAAAGCAGCTTCGCACAACTGTAGATTCCCTGACACTAACGGCAACACCAATCCCAAGAACTTTACAGTTTAGCCTGATGGGCGCGCGTGATCTGAGCATTATTAATACCCCTCCGCCAAACCGGCAGCCGATTCAAACGGAAGTGCATGTTTTTAACCAGGATTTCATCAGGGACGCGATCTACTACGAAGTGGAAAGGGGCGGCCAGGTTTTTCTGATCCATAACCGCGTTCATGGCTTGCTGGAAATGAAAAACCTTGTGCAGGGATTATGTCCCGATCTAAGCATTGCTTACGCGCACGGGCAACTGGAAGGAGGAAAGCTCGAAGAGACAATCCTTGATTTTATCGACCATAAATATGATGTGCTCATTTGCACTAATATCGTGGAAAGCGGCGTCGACATTCCCAATGTAAACACGATCATCATTAATAACGCCCACCATTTTGGCCTAAGCGATTTGCATCAATTGCGTGGACGAGTGGGACGCAGCAACAAGAAAGCCTTCTGTTATTTGCTGGCGCCGCCAATGAGCACTTTAACCGCAGACAGCAGGAAAAGGCTTACAACCCTTGAGCAATACAGCGACCTTGGCAGTGGCTTCCAGATAGCCATGCGCGATTTGGATATTCGTGGCGCGGGAAACATGCTGGGCGGCGAGCAAAGCGGCTTTATTGCAGAAATTGGGTTTGAAATGTACCAGAAAATACTGGATGAAGCCATTCGCGAATTGAAGCGAAAAGACTTTAAAGAATTGTTCAGGGAAGAGATTCAGAAGCAGGATGATTATGTATCGGATTGCACTATAGACACGGATCTTGAAATTTTAATTCCTGATGAATATGTGGAAAGCATCACAGAAAGACTGAGCCTTTATTCACGTCTTGATAATTGTGAAAATGAAGAGCAGCTCGAAGATCTTCACAAAGAAATGATAGACCGTTTTGGGCCAATGCCACCATCGGTTGAAGATTTGTTCACAACTGTCAGGTGTCGAAAGATCGCTGTAGAACTTGGGTTTGAGAAAATGATCTTGAAAAATGAAAATCTGAAATGTTTCTTTGTCGGAAATCCTGAATCTCCTTATTTCAGCAGCAAAACCTTTGAAAGCATTTTGGATTTTATCCAAACAAAAACCAGTAAAGCGAAACTAAAACAGGTTGGCAAAAACGGCATCCTGGTTGTTCAGGGAATTAGCCAAATGGACGATTTGTATCAGTTTTTGAAACAAATGGAAGCTAATCTCGAGCCTGAATTAGTTGCGAAATAAGCAGGGAAAGGGAACAGGTTTTATATGGCAGCCAAGTTCCATAATTGGCTCTATTATCCTAATTTTATCATTATGGAAAATAAATTGCAACCAGATAAGGAAGGGGAATGTGAAACAGTGAGTAGCAACCCAATTTCAGATCTTGAGGCAAAAAGAATCGTTGAATCGATTGAAAGATCTGATACAGAAAAATTTCACCTTTTTGCTGGATGATACGCATACAAGCATGTTTAAAAATGCCGTTGTTACTCACAAAAAGGAAAGCCCTTTTATATATTGAAATTTTCCTATCCCGCCAGCAACTTATTCACCTCAATTTTTGACATATCTTTAATTGCTTCAGTAATGTGATTGGCGTCGATCCCGATCTCATCATATAATTGTTTAGGCGATCCATGTTCAATGAAATGATCAGGAATTCCCATGATTTTCACATCAGCCTTGTAGTGATGGTTATTCATGAATTCCAGGATGGCTGATCCAAATCCACCGACAACTGTGCCGTCTTCTACCGTAATTATTTTAGAATAATTTTGAAATACTTCATGCAACAATTCTTCATCCAGAGGTTTTACAAAACGCATGTCATAATGAGCCGGATTCAGACCTTCGCCTTTACATCTCGGATGGCTGCGGCAGCAAAATTTCCGGGATGACCGAAGGATAAAATCGCGATTTCCTCACCATCTTTCAGTTTTCTTCCTTTGCCGATTTCAATTTCCTTCAATGCTGTTTTCCATTCGGCTAACACGCCTTCTCCGCGCGGATAGCGAATCACAAACGGATTTTTAGTTCTTTCCAATTGCGCAGTGTACATCAGGTTTCGCAATTCACTTTCATTCATCGGCGCGCTCACGATCATGTTCGGAATGCAGCGCATGTAGGCAATATCATAAGCGCCGTGATGCGTAGGCCCATCTTCACCAACCAGACCGGCCCGGTCGAGGCAAAATACCACCGGCAAGGTTTTGAATGGCCACATCATGAATCACCTGATCGTAGGCCCGCTGCATAAAGGAAGAATAGATATTGCAAAAAACTCTCATTCCCTGTGTGGCCAGTCCGGCGCTCAGGGTAACGGCATGCTGCTCGCAAATGCCCACATCAAATGCACGATCAGGCATTTTTTCCATCATATATTTTAAGGAACAACCACTTGGCATTGCCGGTGTTACACCCATTATATCTTTGTTTTTCTCCGCCAGTTCAATAATGGTATACCCAAAAACATCCTGGTATTTGGGAGGCTGTGGAATGTCGAATTTCTTTCTTGTAAATTTCCCCGGTGATTTTATCAAACAAACCGGGAGCATGCCATTTGGTTTGATCTTTTTCAGCCAGTGCATATCCCTTTCCTTTTACCGTTATAATATGCAAAAGTTTGGGACCGGGAATATCTTTCAGATCCTGTAGGGTATCAACCAGCTTGTTGATATTATGTCCGTCGATCGGACCAAAATACCGCAACTTCAATGCTTCAAAGAGATTGCTGCTTTTGCTTACCATTCCTTTAATGCTGGCTTCCATTTTGCTGGCCATCTCGCGGCTGGAAATGGTTTTCCACCGGCAGTTTGCCCAGCGCTTTCCAGATATCGTCCCGGAATTTATTATAGGTTTGGGAAGTAGTGATATCGGTAAGATATTCTTTCAGAGCGCCCACATTCGGGTCGATGCTCATGCAATTATCGTTCAGAATGATGAGCAGATTGCTCTTCTCGATACCCGCATGGTTCATGGCTTCAAAAGCCAGTCCGGCTGTCATAGCGCCATCGCCGATTACCGCAACATGCTGTCTGCCGGTTCTCACCTTTGTAATTGGAAGCCATCGCCATACCCAGCGCCGCAGAAATGGAAGTGGAAGAATGGCCAACACCGAAAGTATCGTATTCACTTTCTGATCGTTTTGGGAAACCGCTAAGACCTTTGTATTTTCTGTTTGTTGGAAAATTATCGCGGCGTCCGGTGAGAATTTTGTGTCCGTAAGCCTGATGGCCCACATCCCATACCAACTGGTCGTAAGGGGTATTAAAAACATAATGCAGTGCAACGGTAAGTTCCACCACTCCGAGGCTTGCGCCGCAAAATGGCCGCCATGAACGCTTACAACGTCAATAATATATTGTCGCAATTCGTCGCACACCTGGTGCAATTGTGTGCGATCCAGTTTTTTCAAATCATCGGGAGAATTGATGTTTTTTAACAAGTGGGCCGGGAGTAATTTCCATTTTTGAAAAATTAATAAGTAAAAATACATTTTTTTGAGAGATCCCTTTTCAGAAACGTATAAACTACGGTAATAGTTTGCAAAAAAATATTTTATTAGTGGATCGCTTTGCACGATTTTTTAAAACGATATGGCAAGCGGACTTTTTTGACGCTTTTTCATTCCGGAAACACAGGGACCCAATGCCCTCAGCAAACATTAAAGAAAGCCTTAGGGCAATGTTTTATTGACTGGAACCCTTTTCAAATGTTTATTTTATTCAGCGGCTCTCTCGCTTAGTTCCAGCCATCTGGATTCTTTTTTATCTATAAGAACAATGATGTCACTGATCTTTTCGGAGATTTCCTGAAGTTTTTCAAAATCCATCGAGCCATTGTTTAGTTTGACTTCCAATAGTTTTTTTTCTTTTTCCAGATTTTGAATCTCTTTTTCGAGGTTCTCAAATTCCGTTTTTTCCTTGAAAGACAATTTTTGCCTGGGCGTTTCAGCCACGTTGCTATCCTTTTGAACGACGGTTGTTTTCTTTATTTCGGCGGTAGGCTTATTATCTTCCAATTGCTTCCATATTCTGTACTGAGAATAGTTTCCGGGAAAGTCCCTTATTTCTCCATTTCCTTCAAAAGCGAAAAGGTGATCCACAATCCGGTCCATGAAATAACGGTCATGACTAACAATCAGGATGCATCCCGGGAAATCCTGCAAAAATTCTTCAAGCGTTCGTAGGGTTTGCAGATCCAGGTCATTGGTAGGCTCATCCAGCACCAGAAAGTTAGGATTTTTAAAAAGAATGCTCATCAAATGCAGCCTTCTTTTTTCGCCGCCGCTTAATTTGCTCAAAGGAGTGAATTGCTGTTCGGCCGTGAAACCGAATTTTTCCATGAACTGGGATGCGCTGATCTTGCTGCCATCAGCCAGCGGAAAAAATTCGGCAAAATCTTTTACATATTCAATGGCCCGTTTGTCTTCTTTATATTGCAGTCCTTCCTGGGAAAAATTTCCAAATACAACCGTGTCACCATGATTGATCTTGCCACTATCCGGCGGCATGAGGTCGAGCGCTATTTTTAAAAAAGTAGATTTTCCGACTCCATTTTTTCCTACGATTCCGATTCGTTCACCTCTTTTAAAAGTGTAATCAAATCCCTTCATGATCACTTTGTCGCCATAGGCTTTATACACTTTTTTCATTTCAAGCATCTTTCCGCCCAGCCGGGTCATTTTCACCTGCAGGGATACTTCTGCCACTTCTTTTCTTTGGCTTACCCGTTCTTCCACATCTGCAAAGGCATCCTGGCGGCTTTTGCTTTTCGTGGTGCGGGCCTTTGGTTGCTTGCGCATCCATTCCAGTTCTTTCCGGAAAATATTTTTATCCTTTTGAAATTCACTTTGCTGTACTTCCAGCCGCAGAGATTTTTGCTCTAGGAAATAATCGTAATCACCTTTATAAACATAGACTTTTTCGTCATCGATTTCGATGATCTCATTACAGACTGCATCTAAAAAATAACGGTCATGGGTAACCAGCAGCAAGGTACTTTTTTGCTGGCCAAAAAATTTTCCAGCCATTCGATCATTTCCACATCGAGGTGGTTGGTTGGCTCATCGAGAATGAGCAGGCACTTTCCTTCATGTAATTGCGACTTCGATCAGAGCCTGAGCCAGGGCAACTCTTTTGCGTTGGCCGCCGCTCAGATTTTTTACAGGTTCATTCAAATGATGGAGATTCAATTTCCCCAGGATTTGCTTAAGATCACTTTCAAAAGTCCACGCGTTGGCTTCTGTCAATTCGGTCACCAACTCGCTGATTCGGTCTTCATCCTGTGATTCTTCTTCCAGTAACATTTCGTATTCTTTTACCAAACGCACAACAGGATTGTCCATATTGAGAATATTATCCCAGATGGAACGTTTATTTTCAAAAGCAGTTTCCTGTTGAAGCATGATCACTTTTACATCTTTATGAATCCATACAGTTCCGGAATCCGGCGTATCCAGACCGGCAATTATTTTTAAAAGAGTTGATTTTCCGCTGCCATTCCTGGCCACAAAAGCAATTTTGTCACCTTCTTCAATATAAAAGCTGATGTTTTTAAAAAGGTTCCTTATCCCGAATGATTTACTTAAATTTTCTACTGAGGCGTAATGCATAGTGTGCAAAGGTAATTCGATAATAAGGTTAATGGATATTTCGGTTGCTGCTAAATTTGTTAATTGGTTTGAGCTTGCTTATTCGGGGAGGAAGGTCTCATTTTAAAAAATGCTTAAAAATGTGCTTTTGCCGGCTCTTACGAGTTCCTGAGTTGCCTTATATTTTAATTACCTGTTAAGAATTTTGTCTTCTTACAAATTTTTTTTCTTCTTCTTTTGCCTTGACGCAAAAGAACTTCCGAAAGAATCGGGATGTTCCAAAAAAGTCAAGGAAAACCCGATCGCTCCCTGGAAGAATAAAATCTTTAAAAAAAGTACTTTGCTGCATTTAAAAAATTGGTTGATGATCTGGATGGAGATTGTGCTCTTTGCTGACAGGAGAACCTATCGATGAGCGGCCCGGGATGTGGTCGAGTATCCTTTCCCGCTTCAAAACGATTTGGCCTGGAAGAAAGCTTTCGCGGGAAAGATACTGACCGACAGCCCGGACTATCGATCATTAAACAATCTGCCGATGACAGCCCCAAATGCTTCTTTTCTTTTTCGGTCAACAAAGAAAATCATTCAAAAAAAGTGCGTTTGCTGCAACGCGGTTGATCCGAAAAGCAGCAAAGTAAAATGCAATAAATAATTTATATTTTTGCCTCCTTTAAAATGAGAATCAGCAATGGAGAAAGCTATATTAATTACCGGAGGAGCAGGATTTATCGGTTCACATCTTACCCGGTTGTTTGTCAATAAATACCCGAATTACCGGATCGTGAACCTCGACAAGCTTACCTATGCCGGCAATCTTGAGAATTTAAAAGACATAGAGGATAAACCGAACTATACTTTCGTGAAAGGGGATATTGAAGACATGGTTTTGGTCAAGGAATTGTTTGATCAATATCGCTTTACGGGCGTTTTGCATTGCGCGGCTGAAAGTCATGTGGATCGCTCTATTAGTGATCCACTCGCTTTTGTAAAAACAAATGTGCTGGGAACGGTTTCCTTGCTGCAAGTGGCGAAGGAAGCATGGAAGGGGGATCAAGAAGGCAAATTATTCTATCATATTTCAACAGATGAAGTGTATGGCAGCCTGGGTGAAGAAGGATTTTTTACCGAGGAAACGCCTTATGATCCGAGAAGTCCTTATTCCGCTTCAAAGGCTTCTTCCGATCATTTTGTGAGGGCGTATTATCATACATATCATTTGCCGGTGATAATTTCCAATTGCTCCAATAATTACGGGCCATTTCATTTCCCGGAAAAATTGATTCCGCTTTGCATTCATAATATTATCAATAACAAGCCGCTGCCTATTTATGGAAAGGGGGAAAACGTGAGGGATTGGCTGTTTGTGGAAGATCATGTTCGCGCCATCGACACCATTTTCCATAAGGGAAAAATTGGTGAAACGTATAATATCGGTGGGCATAATGAATGGAAAAATATTGACATCATTAAAGAACTTTGCCGCCAGATGGATGAGAAACTGGGCCGCGAAAATGGAACTTCAGAAAAGCTCATCACTTTTGTGAAAGACAGGGCCGGACATGACTTGCGCTATGCGATTGACGCTTCTAAATTAAAAGATCAATTAGGATGGAAACCGTCGCTGCAATTTGAAGAAGGGCTGTCAAAAACCATTGACTGGTATTTGAATAACAGTGAATGGCTCAATGACGTAACAAGCGGCGCTTATCAAAAATATTATGAGAACCAATATGGAAATTAGATTTTAGGCACAGGGTAAAATTTTTTCATTAAGATAAAAAAGCTAGAATTTTCTATGGGAAGTGAAGAGCAATATGAATTGGTGAGAGGGACAGGAAGCGACGAGGAGCTGGAGAAATACCGCCAATGCTTTGCAGAAAACGGTTCAGAGAAAAGTATTGAACTTTTGAGATGGTTTCATCAGCAGAATCTTCCTTGCCGGCAGGCGATTTATTATGCGATTGATAAGAAAACGGCTGAGATAGCGGGTATTTATACCTATTTACCTGTTTTAATAAAGTGCATGGATAAAGTAGTTAGTGCTTTGCAATCTTTTGATACTTTAACCGATCACCGGCATCGTTCAAAAGGGTTGTTTATTAAACTTGCCTCACAACTTGAAAAAGAAGAACGCACAAAAGACAATGTATTGGTGTACGGGTTTCCCAATGAAAACTCTGTTCATGGATTTGTAAAAAAGTTGCATTTCACTTATTTTGGAGAAGTTCCTTTTTTAATAAAACCGATTCGGGTTTCTTATGTAATCAATAAGATTTTAAAGAAAAAATCCCATGTTTCATCAGAGGAAGTGAATTGCACAATCCAGTCTGCGGAAGAAGTGAATTTAAAAAATAATTGTTCGGTTAAACGCATTGCGCGGTTTGATCAAAGCTATGAGGAATTATGGAAACGCGTTTCTCCGGGGATTAATATTGGTATCAATAGGGACGCAGCTTACATGAACTGGCGTTATGTGAACAAACCCGGAGAAAATTATTCACGCTACGGATTTTATGAAAACGGCATTTTGAAAGGGATCGTAGTCTTTACGTTGAAAAACAAGCATGATGGCAGGATTGGTTACCTGATGGAAGTACTTTTTGATCCGGAAAGTAAAACAGCAGGCAAAAAACTCTTGCAATTCTGTTCAAAGGTGCTGAGGAAAAATAAGGCAGATTTGATATTGGCATGGTGTTATCCGCACTCCTTCAATTATAATTGCCATCGCAAGGCTGGATTTTATAAGTTTCCGGAAAAAATAAGACCGCAAAAGTTAGGTGTGATAACTAAAACTTTAAACAGTGATCATCAAAGTGAAATTAGCGATGTCAAGAACTGGTATTTTAGTTATAGTGATTCGGATACAGTGTAGGGGCAGGCTTTGAATTGGAGTGTTGAGCTTGTGAGCAAACGGTTTTTAAATAAAATAAACAAAATAAAAGATTAATGAAAGGAATTGTATTAGCAGGTGGAAGCGGAACACGACTATATCCTATCACGATGGGCGTGAGCAAGCAATTAATGCCCATTTATGATAAGCCGATGATCTATTATCCGCTTAGCACCTTAATGCTCGCGGGCATCCGGGAAATACTTATCATTACCACACCTGAAGATCAGGAACAATTTCGTCGGTTATTGGGCGATGGAAGTCAATGGGGATGCAGCCTGCATTATGAAATCCAGGAAAAACCCAATGGACTCGCGCAGGCATTTGTAATAGGTGAAAAATTTATTGAAAAGGACGCGGTCGCTTTGGTTTTGGGCGATAATATCTTTTATGGCAGCGGGTTTTCAAATTTGTTGCAAAAATCGGCGAATCCTGACGGAGCGGTTATCTTTGCCTATCCGGTAAGCGATCCAGAACGGTATGGCGTAGTGGAATTTGACAAGGAGCAAATCGCGGTGAGCATTGAAGAAAAACCTTTGCAACCAAAATCGAATTATGCCGTTCCGGGATTGTATTTTTACGATAATTCAGTTGTTGAGATCGCCAAAAATATAGCGCCTTCGCCACGGGGTGAATATGAGATTACTGACGTGAACCGCAGGTATCTGGAAGAAAAAAAATTAAAAGTCGCGGTGCTTGACCGGGGATTTGCCTGGCTGGATACCGGAACTTTTGAATCGCTGCACGATGCCTCTGAGTTTGTGCGGGTAATTGAAAAGCGGCAAGGTTTCAAGATAGGTTGCCTGGAGGAAATTGCTTACAGGATGAATTTTATAGATAAGCAGCAGTTGGAAGCCTTATCTGAAAAATTTCAGAAGAGCGGCTACGGGGAATATTTAAAAAATATTGAAAAATAATTGATCCCTGCAATGGCAGGTTTATTGCAATAAATTGAAAACAAACTATGAGTTTTTATGTTCACCCATCCTCCATCATTGACGAGAACTGTGAAATAGGGGAAGGCACCAAAATATGGCACTTCAGCCATGTGATGTCAGGTGCAGTTATTGGAAAAAATTGTAATCTTGGCCAGAATGTCGTTGTTTCGCCGAAAGTAATATTGGGGAATAACGTAAGAGTGCAAAATAATGTCAGCATTTATGAGGGTGTTGTTTGTGAAGATGATGTGTTTTTAGGCCCCAGCATGGTTTTGACAAACGTGATCAATCCGCGCAGCGCCATCAGCCGCAAGGAAGAATTCAGGAAAACGTTGATTAAAAAAGGCGCCAGCATTGGAGCAAACGCCACTATTGTCTGTGGCAACACGATTGGGGAATATGCTTTCATAGGTGCAGGTGCCGTTGTTACCAAGGATGTTCCAGCCTATGCCTTAATTGTGGGAAATCCGGGAAGACAAAAAGGATGGATGAGTGAGTTTGGGCATAAATTGCAATTTAATGGTGAAAATAAAGCCGTTTGCCAGGAGAGCCTGCAGGAATATTTGCTGGAGAATAATGAAGTAAAAAGAATAAAGTAATTAATGAAAAATTTCGCATTAATAGGCGCAGGTGGATACATTGCACCGCGTCACATGAGAGCCATAAAAGATACGGGCAATAACCTGATTGCCGCCTTAGACAAACATGATTCTGTCGGGATTTTGGATAGTTATTTTCCGGAAGCCGACTTCTTTACTGAATTTGAACGCTTCGATCGCCACATTGAAAAGCAAAAACGAAAAGGCGTCAAGACAGATTATGTAAGCGTTTGCAGCCCTAATTACCTGCACGATTCTCATATTCGTTTTGGTCTGCGCATTGGCGCTAATGTGATCTGTGAGAAACCGGTAGTGCTTAACCCATGGAATATAGATGCCTTGATGGAAATAGAGAAAGAAACCGGAAATGAAATATTTACGATTTTGCAACTGAGACTGCATCCTGCGATTATTGCTTTAAAAGAGAAAATTGCCGATGGTCCTTAAGATAAAAAATATAATATCAAATTGGATTACATTACCAGCCGCGGTCATTGGTATAATGCAAGCTGGAAAGGCGATATTCAAAAAAGCGGCGGAATAGCGACCAATATTGGTGTTCATTTTTTCGATATGCTGATGTGGATCTTTGGGGATGTAAAAGAAAATGAGGTGATTTCCCATTCTGCCCAATCAGCTTCAGGAAATCTAGAATTGGAAAAAGCATTCGTTAACTGGAGCTTGAGCATAGATGCCAATACGCTTCCGAGGAAGTAAAAGCAGCAGGCAAAAGAACTTTCCGGACTTTGGATATTGATGGAGAGGCTTTTGAATTTAGTGATGGATTCACGGAATTGCATACCCAGTCCTATGCTGAAATCCTTGCCGGAAAGGGGTTTCGTATTGCAGAGACGAGGAAGGCGATAGAATTGGTACATGGAATTAGAAATTTTAAATAGTAAATTTAATTATGGCGATTACAAACAAGAATATTTTTATTACAGGTGGGGCAGGATTTATTGCAAACACGTTGATTAAGAATTTGATTGAAAAAAATAAGATAACTGTTTATGATAATTTTCATAGAGATACATTAACAGATAGTGGATTTGCGAATCATGAGAACATTAAAATCGTGAAAGGTGATGTTTTGGATAAGGAGAGCCTCGTCTTAGCAATGCAGGGCGCTGATATTGTTGTACACGCCGCAGGAATAGCAGGGATCGATACAGTGATAAAAGATCCCGTCCACACTATGAATGTAAACATGATCGGAACAGCAAACGCATTGGAAGCGGCAAAAATAAATGAAGTAAAAGACCGGTTTATAGATTTTTCCACTTCTGAAATTTTTGGCTCAATGGCATATAAATCCCGGGAAGACAGTGAAACAGTTGCTGGTTCTGCCGGAGAAGCGCGTTGGGTGTATGCTGTTAGCAAATTAGCCGGAGAACATTTATCTCATGCCTATTTCAAACAATACAATTTACCGGTGGTAACGGTTCGTCCATTTAATGTGTATGGCCCTGGGCAAACCGGAGAAGGCGCTTTGCAAATTTTTATTAAAAGGGCTTTGAAAAATGAGGATATCTATATAAATGGGGATGGGTCCCAAATAAGGGCCTGGTGCTATGTTGATGACTTTGTAGATTGTCTAATGCGGTGCATGGAAGATCCAAAAGCTGTCGGAGAGAGTTTTAATTTGGGAAATGCAAGAGCGGTCATTACCACCTTAGGTCTGGCACAGGCTATTTGCAGGGTTTTAAAATCAGAATCGAGGATTTTATACAGGGATCAGCTTTCCGCAGATATAGAATTAAGAATTCCTTCAGTTGAAAAAACAAAAGAATTATTAGGCTTTAAAGCTAAAGTGGATTTAGAAGAGGGTATTTTAAAAACGGCCGAGTATTTTAAGACAATTGAATAGATTATGGAGAGTGATAAATTTATTCCCTTAATGATTCCTGATATACAGCAGCAGGATATTGATGCTGTAGTAAAAGTATTAAAATCGGGAATGCTCATTCAGGGTAAAGAAGTTGAGCTGCTTGAAAAAAATATAGCCAATTATCTTGGCGTAAAACATGCCATAGCTGTTGCAAACGGAACCGCCTCATTACATTTGGCATTAATAGCTTTGGGCATAGGAATAGGAGATGAAGTTATTGTTCCCGCTTTCTCTTATATGGCTACTGCGAATGTAGTGGAATTGGTGGGCGCAACCCCTGTTTTTGTGGATATTGATATTGAAACCTTTAATATCGACACCAATCTGATTGAGCAAGCTATTACTTCAAAAACCAAGGCAATCATGCCGGTTCATGAATTTGGACTGGCCTGTGATATTTCCAAAGTTTGTGAACTTGCAAAAAACTATAATTTATTTGTGATTGAAGATGCCGCCTGTGCATTAGGCGCAACAGAAAACGGAAAATATGCAGGAACTTTCGGCGACGCCGGATCTTTTTCTTTCCATCCCCGGAAAGCGATAACAAGCGGCGAAGGCGGCATGCTGGTTACCAACGATGATGAATTGGCCAAAAAATTCAGAATTTTACGTAATCACGGAATAGAAATGCAAAATGGAAAAATGGAATTTGTGGAGGCAGGATTTAATTACAGGTTGACAGATTTTCAAGCGGCACTTGTAAACAGCCAGTTTGAGAGGCTGGATAACATTTTGGACTATAAAAATAATTTGGCAACCATTTATCAGGAAGGGTTTAAAAATAATTTAAATATTTTATTGCCACAGGCAGGCAAGAATAAAAAACATACCTGGCAGTCTTTTCATATAGTACTGAAAGACAGCATTTGCAGAGATAAATTAATTTTACAATTGAAACAACAAGGTGTTGGAGTAAATTACGGCGCTCAATGTATGCCTTATCAGCAGTATTATCAGCAAAAATATGGGTTTGACTGTGAACGAGTCTTTCCAAATGCTATAAGAGCTTACCGGCAGGGGTTGGTATTGCCGTTGTATGAAAAACTTAATATTGCAGATTTGGAGCAAATTGTTAACAAACTAAACGCTATTTTGTAAAATAATATTTTCAATAATATAATATCCGGCTTGTCTGCAAAGAAATTTCAATCCTTATGAAAAAATGCAAAAGATGTATTGCGAATGCTCTTATCTGTTCTGGTTTACTCTTGTTTACTGCTAGAATTTGTTCTGCTCAAACGAGTTACGTGGATAGCCTTTATTTTACCACTGTTTTTCAAACTCCGATTTATCAGAATTATTATGATGCCGATGGCGATTGGTATATCCATCCTTTCATACAAACAAGACAGGAACTTTTTAATAAATTAGACAATTTAATGAAATTTCGTGGCGAAGAATATTACGGTTCCTATAAGAATATAGTTATGGGAGATTTTATTCCTCTGGAATCTCTGAATAAATCGATGAATTATTACTATGGTTTGAACCCCCTTTATGGTTATAAACAACTTGACCCTGTTTGGAGTTTAGGTTTTTCTCTCAATGGTAAAAAATCAACAGCTTATTGTACTTATTCACCCACAACAAAAACTGATAATTCGGACTGTAAAACTGCGATTTTATTCATTACTGGCTCAGGCACCAATAATGGAACTGAAATGATTCGGGGACAGGGCTATCAAAATATTTACGGTTATCAAAAAAATCTTTTAGCAGCAGTAGGAGATGTTTATATTGCGATTAGGCCTTTGATTGATTTTAGGGCGTTGGTTTGGGACAATTACGGGAAACCCATGGCTTTAAATAGTGAATTTCCACATCCAAGTCAAATAACCAGTTATTTAAATGGCAGAGGAACTCCCTATGGTGTAAATTGTTTAATAGAAAGTATTGCACTCGTAAAATATTTGAAAAGCAAATATCAAAAAGTAATCATTGCTGGCCTATCATATGGGGGAATATACACTACCTTAAACGCCTTTGAATCTTCTCCAGAGGGAGCGCTTATTTCCGGCGGGTACACAATAGCAATAGATGAAATTGGGGATAATAATTATCAGGTGCCAAGTTTTGGTGATTTATTTTTTTCTCTTACCAGGGACTCGGTAAAAGCCAATATTGAAAAATCCACTACACAATTTTTGTTCTCGTGGGGACGTATTGAAGATACTTATTTGGAAACCGTTTTGCGTTATACGGAAAGCTATTTTACAGGGCTCAAAAACACGCAATATTTTTATGATTATGATTACCATACTTTTCCTC
This sequence comes from uncultured Chitinophagaceae bacterium, assembly GCA_963696835.1. Taxonomy (GTDB): domain Bacteria; phylum Bacteroidota; class Bacteroidia; order Chitinophagales; family Chitinophagaceae; genus Ginsengibacter. The sequence continues at coordinate 444,993 of CAVOLS010000005.1, forward strand.
CGTTTCAAGCTTTTAAAAATTTAATTGATAGTATAAAAAATCATCCAACCGTACGTGTTAAAAAATCAGAAAGGTCTTCAACTAAAGTGGAAATGATGGTTCTCCTCAACGGACAAAAACCCTATAAGTTCGATCTTTTTAAAGATTCGGTGCTTTATAATTCCTATACCTCAATATCGGACACTTTTTATATTAACTTGAATGCGGCAGGTGTATATAAGATTCGAAACCTGTTTGACGGCACCAATATCGCTGGTTTTAACAGTGACGATTATGTGTTTAAACCTAACGAAAATATTGGCATTTCACTATTGGGACAAAGTTGGGATTGTGAATCTCAAACTCAAAAACAGATTTACCGGTTAACAGGAGGATCAGGGCCATGGGATATTTATTACAGGGAAAACGGAAAGGCAAAGTCTGTAATTTATAATACGACAAATTCTTTGGAGTTTAATTGGGCAGAGGGTATCTATATAATTGATTCAATCAATAATTACGGTAATTCTATGAAATACATAAATGACACTATTGTTGTAAACTCAAATTTTTCTATTCAAAGTGTATTTAATAGTATTATTCCCATTTGTAATTCCGATTTAACTCAATTCACCCTTAACGCAGGGTTTAAAAATTATAAAAATATATTATATCAAGTCAATGGGGGCGAGGGCAGTTCTAGGCAGATTGAAAATGATACAATTTTATTGTCGACAGGCGTTTATCAAATTTCAGGACTTCAATCACCCGATGGATGTGTGGTTCCTTTAAATTTTACCTACACGACTGAAAATATACCTTTTGATAAAACAAGTATATTTAGCGAAGGAATGCAGGTGCAGACAAGGAATTTCGGAATGACATATTTTTGGTACAACAATGGCATCGCTTTTGATACCACCGATGTTCCTCAAACCAATTTTATTGGAAATGGCAATTACGAAGTTAGGGTTATCAATAGCAGAGGGTGTCTGTTACGTACCGAAAAAAAATATATTAACAAAGACAATCTGACCACCTATCCAAATCCATTTAATGAAAATTTTGATTTATTTATAGAGTTACCAATAAATGAATCGGCTACACTTGATATGTATAATGCCTTAGGGATAAAAGTAAAATCTTTTCAAATTAAGCGGGGCGTAAATCATTTGGTATTGCAAGGGAACAATAAAGGGATTTACTTTTTAAAAGTAAGGTATAAAAAAGGATATATTTTTGATACCATTAAAATGATAAAATTATAGCGTGACAACTTTCAGTACTATTGAACCTTGCTCTGAAAGAGTTGTATCTTAAACTATTCAATAAATGTTACCCGACAAACTTCCGTTTTACTACCAATACCATGAAGAAAAAGGAAATGGGGGATTTCCCGATACACTTTCGTTTGACATATATTTTAGTGAAGAATTGCAAATGTTCAGGCAAAGAGCAACGAGAGAGTTAAAAGAAATCTTGCACCGGGTGTATCAATTCGGATCTCTTGTGGAAGGATCCATTTCAAATGAATCCGGCAAAGTATATATAGACAAAATACTCGAGTTTATTGACATTTCAATAAATTTGAAGGATAAGTCCTTACTGGAATTAGGCTGTGGAAATGGCTCGATGTTGGTAGAACTGCAAAAAAAAGGTGCTCAAGTTGTCGGTTTAGAGCCAGGAAACCATATCCAAATTGCAGAACTCAGGCGTGTAAAAATTATCAATGACTTTTTCCCTTCAAAAGAAATAACTGGCAAATTTGATATTATCTTTCATTATGGAGTATTGGAACATATTGAGGACCCTATTGATTTTTTAAAGCAACATAAGGCAGTATTAAAAAAAGAAGGCAAAATAATCGTTTGCGTACCCAACTGCGAACCGTTTTTGAGCACGGGAGATGTATCACTTTTTATTCACGAACATTATAATTATTTTACCAAAGATAGTTTATGCATTTGTTTAAACGCGGCAGGTTTTGAACTTGACCAAGTAGTTATCATTGAAGGAATGATTGCTGCCACCGCTACTTTGGCAACGACAAGGGGTCCAAAAGCAACCAACCGCGAAGAAGCCCTCTCTTTTACTTTCCAAAAGCAATTTCAAACTTTCAAAAATAAAATTTTTGCCATCCTTAACACATCCTACACCCATGAAGATGTGGCGATTTATGTGCCTTTACGAGCATTGAATATTTTGTATATGTTACAAATGGCAGATGTAAGACTGATTGACGATAGTAGCGAAGCTATGGGGAAATACCTTCCATATTTTTCGAGACCAATTGAAAATTTTGACAGCTTGTTAGAAAATCCTCCAAAGTGCATTATTATTTTTTCCAGGACATTTGGGGCCAGAATTAAGGAGCGTTGTTATGGGAAAATGGAATTGGCTAAGACTGAAATTATAACTTTAAATGAGCTTTAAACCATTAGCGATTATTACGGGAGCGGGGGGGCTTGTAGGACAGGCGGTCTGCAAAACATTTTATCTTAATGATCTGGACTTCATGGCTGTTTATCATAATCCTCCTCAAAAAAAAGTTAATTGGCGATATATAGTACTGGATTTGGAAAATGATTTATCACTCCTTGAACCCTATTGGCCTGATTATGTAATTCATTGCGCAGCAAATGTGCCTAAATCAATAGCTTATGATCACCTAATGGCGGTGGCCCTCAAAAATAAAAAAATTGATGCCGGTATCATTGATTTTTTAAAGTCAAAAAGCTCGCAATTGATATATGCCTCGGGAACCTCTGTTTACGGGTTCGATACCGTTGACATTATCAATGAAGAATATCCAACTCATTCAATTCAAAATCCTTATTTTAAACAAAAAATTGAAAGTGAAAATCTTTTTTTCAAGGAATTGAACAATGTTACTGTTTTCAGGATATCCGCTCCTTACAATGAAACAATGGAAGCTAATACTGTCATAAAACAATTCATTGTGAAAGCCAAAAACAATGAAAATATTTTGTATCATGGTACAGGAGCGAGGCAGCAGGATTTTATTCATACAGATGATATTTCAAACGCAATTTTGAGTTGTTTGAAAAGGAATAATAAATCAAATGCGATTTTTAATATAGCCACAGGCAATGCAATTAGTATGAAACAGTTGGCAGAAAAAATCGTGTCCAAAATTCCTGGATGCAAAAGCAAAATCATTCCTTCAGGTATTACCGATCCACAAGAAAATTTTAAAGCGCATTACGATATCGGTAAAGCGGAAAGAGAGTTAAATTGGATTCCAAAAGTAACAATTGACGCGGGAATTGAGGCGTGGATAAATAAGGAGGGCCTACTATGAAAATTGGTGTTCTCTCTGACGCGCATGGCAATGAATTGGGATTTTATCCGTGCTATAATTACCTGAAAAAACATGTCGATATTATTTATTATTTGGGAGACGTTGTTGGGTATTTCCCCTTGTCAAATAAAATAATTGAAACATTAAAAACGGATAGAGTTACATGTTTGAAAGGCAACCACGATGCAATGCTTTTGCAAGAGTTGAAGTATGATTCGAACCGCGAAGATATTTATCAAATAGCAAAAAGCAGGCGAGCAATAACTGAGGAAAATATTCAGTTTTTAAAAGGGTTGAAACCTGAGAAAATGGAATATGTGGATAATAGAAAACTTCTTTTTGTACATGGAAGTCCGTCTGATCCTTTAAATGGATATATTTACCCGGACACAAAGGTCTCTTTTGAAAAATTACGCTACAATGTTGTTTTTATGGGACATACCCACAGGTCTTTTATAAAAAGAATTGACGGGAGTTTCCTGGTAAATGTTGGGTCTTGCGGTTTGCCAAGAGATTCGGGAAATAAATTAACAGTTGCCGTTTATGATACCTTGACAAACGAGGTTGAGATCAAAGATCTTGAATTAAATGTGAAATCGGTTATAAACGCATATGCGTTGCATTCTACAGTAAAAGATGTTTTAACCCGGAATAATAAAGATTTTAATCATGAATAAGATTTCTGTATTGGTAACTGGTGTTGGTGGAAGCGGAATTGGTAGCCAGATCCTAAAAGCGTTGAAAATGTCTTCCCTGCAATTGAATATTGTAGGTACCGATTCAACGGAAAAAAGTACAGGCATTCACGAGGTGCATTATTTTTACAAAGTCCCTTTGGCAAATGACGCAGGTTATGTTGGTGGGATACTTGAAATATGCAGGCTACAAAAAATTCAAATTATCTTTCCCGGCTCAGAACCGGAGTTAATGGTTTTTAGCCAACAACGGCAACTCTTTTTGCAAGCAGGAATCGTTTTGCCAATCAATTCGGAAGAGGTAATCGGTGTTTGCCTGGATAAATATAAAACCAACCTCTTTTTATCGGAAAACGGATTTTCATTTCCAAAAACAATTAAAATAAGCAGAATAGAAGATATTCCGCAGATAGATTTTTATCCTGTGATAATAAAACCCAACACCGGAGGAAGCGGATCTAACGGTGTTATGATTGCACAGAATAAAGATGAGCTTAGTGTGTTTGTATTGTTCTTACTAAAGATATCTTCCGATTTGGTCATCCAGGAATATGTAGGCGATTCACAAAGCGAATATACCGTCGGCGTTATTAGTTCTTTAGATGGAGAATTCATCAATTCGATTGCAGTCCACCGGCTAATTGAAAATGGATTAGGAAATAAAATGAAAGTAAAAAACTATTCGTGTAAAGATGAATTAGGGAAAAGCCTGGTAGTTAGTAGTGGGATTTCCCAGGGAACTGTCGGCAAATTCGAAACGGTAACAAAACAATGTGAGGAAATTGCCCGAAAGATTAAGTCAAAAGGTCCACTCAATATACAATGTCGGCTTGTAGGAGGTAAGGTTTTTGTTTTTGAAATAAATCCGAGGTATTCAGGAACTACTCCATTACGGGCAATTGTAGGCTTTAACGAACCTGAAATAATGATTAGAAAATATGTTGTGGGTGAAAATATAGAACCTAATTTTGCCTTTTCGGAAAAAGTAATTATGAGAACATTAAAGGAAGTAGTTTTGTAATAAAGTTTTTAAATGTGAGCAAAGGCGTGTAAAATATATTAATTAAAAAATACCGTTTTGATCTGGAAACATTAGACAAAAAAATCTGCAGTAAAATTTGACCCTCGGTTTGTACATAAAGCCATGAACATTCTTTTCCTTCCTAATAATATAGCTTCCCTTCCTTCTATAACGGCTAATGCCCTTAATAAGGTTGACGGAATAAATGCCAGAAACATTGTCGATGGAATGCATAAATCACAAAGTGCTGACAAAAGCACCCTTCTGTTGCCAGAGACGCGTTTTAGTCGACTGAGACCCTATAAAAGATTTAAAGCACGAAAACAATATAAAAAAGAGCTAAAAAAATGGATTGAGTGGGCGGATGTTTTGCATTATGTGTTTGGGCCAGCTCTCAAAAATGCCCGGGATTTAAAATGGGCAATGAAGGAAAATAAAAAAATTTTTGTGGAATGGGTTGGAAGCGATCTGCGCGATCCTGCAGTACTCAAAAAAATCAATTCTTTTTATGCCAATATTTTTGATAAAGGCTATGAATATAGAAAGTTCGAAGAAAGCAATTATAAAATGAAAGTGCAAAGTTTATTTTCAAAAGTAGGGGCATCTGTAATTGTTTCTCCAGAAATGAGATTATTTTTAAATCAAAGCTTATTCCCTAATTATCATATTATTTACCAACGCCTGAATCTTTGTGATTTTAAGCCACATTTTCCTTCAATAAATAATCACCGGCCTCTCATTGTTCATTCTCCAACTGCAAAAGTGGCAAAGGGCAGTAGTATAATAAAGCAGGTGATTGATGAGTTGAAAAAAGAATATGATTTTGAGTTTATTTTATTGCATAGCATTAGCCGCCACGAAGTACTCGAAATCACGAAGAAGGCTGACATTTTCCTAGACCAAATCATTTGTGGCGGCTATGGAATGGCTTGTTCAGAAGCGATGGCATTTGGGAAGCCGGTCATGTGCTATATAATGAAGGAAGTTTATGAGGCGGGGTTACCAGAAGATTTTCCAGTAGTAAACACCAACCCCGATAATTTAAAACAGCAGTTAATAAAATTAATTTCCAATCCACAACTTAGGCATGACATTGGGTTGAAGAGCAGAGAATATGCTGAGAAGTATTTTGATGCAAATAAAATTGCCTGCCAACTAATTGACATCTATAAGGGTGAAGTAGAAAAAGGGTCCCAAAATGCTTAAGCACCTCAAACAATTAACGAGCGATTCTCTTATTTATGGCATTTCAGGTATCATAAGTAAAATGATTGCTATTTTTTTGGTACCTGTTTACACACGGCTGTTTTTGCCGAAAGATTATGGTATTATTAATCTGATAAATACTTCCTTTTTTTTAATAAATATTTTAATCGTTTGTGGTCTGGATAATTCGGTAGCAAGATGGTTTTATGATTCTCAGGAGGAAACTGATCATAAAAAAACTTTTGGGACTTATATTTGGTTTCAGCTCGTGCTTGCCGGGATAGTTGCTGCCATAATTATCGTTTGTGCTCCTTCAATAAATCAATTATTCATAAATGAAGGGAGTAAACCAATTTACATTATCCTTCCCGCAATAACCTTATTGACCAACATTCTGCCGGGGGTTTTGATTAATTGGTTTCGACTGCACCGGCGGCCAGTAGCCACCGTAATATTTACAATCTCTCAGACCCTTACTACGGTAGGCCTGACTGTATTATTTGTGATCGTCTTGCGTTGGCACATAACAGGAGTCTTTGCTGCACTTGCCATAAGTACCACAATTTACAGCCTGGTAGCAATTTTCTTTTTAAAGGGCTGGATTAGTATAGCTTATTTTAATAAAGCTAGGTTACTTGTAATGCTAAAATTTGCATTGCCTATGATCCCGGCAGCTTTATCTTACTGGCTGCTTAATAGTACGGATTCTTACTTTATTGTATTCTTTACAAAAAGCACTACGCAGGTTGGTTTGTTTGGCATTGGCGCTGCGCTTGCATCAGTTTTGGGTTTGTTTACAGGTGCCTTCCAACAGGCATGGGGACCTTTCGCTTTTTCCCTAATTGAAAATCCTGACGCAAAAAAAGTATATGCCAATGTATTTTTAATGTTCGGATCGGGTATGGCACTTTTAGCAGCTCTACTGATGATTTTTGCACCTGAGGCTTTGATGCTTTTTACAACTCCTCAATATTATGATTCGGCATGGGTAGCTGGAATACTAGGCTATAATCTTTTCCTTATAGGCTTGTCTTACATCGCAATCATTGGAGTTTCGATTCATAAGACAACCTCTCCCTATGGTATTGCCATGGTTTATGCGACAATCCTTACCTTACTATTGAATGTCATTCTTATCCCGATATTGGGAAAGGAGGGCTCTGCCCTGGCAACGGTCGGAGCGCAAATAATTGTTCCGGTTTATCTTTTTTATAAGGGCCAAAAAGTATATCCAATTCCATATAAATTCAAACAGATTACAATTCTTACTCTTGGTTTGGCTGGAACAGCGGTAGTTGTACGGTTCATTCCGTTTGGAAGCTTATTGGTCCAGGTATTTGTAAAAATTTTCGTTGCCGTTTCGATGGTTGCGGTAATGTTTTTTCTAAATCGCAACGCATTTAAGAGTTTATTATCTTCGATTAAAACGAAAAAAAAGTCTGTTGGAAAAACAAGATTGGAATTGAAATAGTCAGTTCCGCTGATACTTTTACCCAGCGCATTTTAAACCCCATGAAACCCCGTCTCCTCATAATAGCCAACCGCACCCTACATAACGCCCCACGCGTAATACGTGAAATTGCAGCCCTCAAAAATGATTTCGAAATAACAGCCGTGGGAACTACAGCGCCAACGGAGAAATCAATAAACTATATTGATATAAAAACATTGAATTTTTCTTTGCCACTAAAAGTTGTAAAAAAGGCTTTTAATCTTCTTATGAAAAAAAATTTCATGGAAATTATTCTGCCATCGCGAATGACAAAATTGAAACAACTGGTAAAAGATAGCGGCGCTTCTTATATTATCCTTCACGAAGTGGAGTTTTTACCCTATTTGGCTAAGATCAAAAAAGAACGGAAATTAAAAATAATTTTTAACGCCCATGAATATTATCCGGCAGAGTTTGAGGATAATAAACGCTGGGTGAAAATCTGGAAACCCTATTATGAAAATATCTACCGGGAACTTCTGCATGAGGTGGATCTGTTAATCAATGTTTGCGACAGTATTGCAGAAAGATGTAAAAAGGAATTTGGAAAAGATAGTATTGTAATACCTAACGCAGCTTTTTTTCAAAAAAATCTACCAGCAGATAACAGGGACGCTGATAAGATTAAATTAATATACCATGGTTTCTGTAATGAATCAAGAAGAATTGAAGAAATGATAAAGGTTGCTGAACTTCTTGGTGATGCCTATTCATTCGACTTTATGTTTTCCAATTCCGAGGGATCTTATTTTAGCAAGATTCAGGAAACGGTAAGGACGGTTCTTAATGTTAAACTCATTCCTCCAGTACAATTTGAAGATATAATTTCAGTAAGTAATACATATGACATAGGAGTTTTTCTTTTGCCTCCCACTAATTTTAATTACCAGGTAGCTCTTCCCAATAAATTGTTCGAATTTATCCAGGCAAGACTTTGTATCGCTATTTCGCCTAGCATTGAAATGAAAAGGGTAGTTGAAAAATTTAATTTGGGAGTCGTAGCCGAAGATTTCAGCGCCTTATCTTTGGCAAAACAAATTTTAAAGCTTTCAAAAGAAGATATTCATCAATTTAAACTCAATTCTGATAAAGCGGCAAGCCAAATAAGCGCTGAACATTATAACGCGCTGTTTTTAAAAGCGGTTAAAGAACTTTAATGAAAAAACTTATATCGATCATAGGCGCAAGGCCTCAATTCATCAAACACGCACCGATGCAATTGCAACTGCAAAAGCATTTTGTGGCGAAGACTTTGCACACGGGTCAGCATTATGATGCTAATATGAGCGAGGTTTTTTTTAAGGAACTTCAAATTCCCAAACCGAATTTTCTTTTTAATATTGGCGGCAGCAAACCGCAGGGAGAACAAACAGGCATCATGATGGCGGAAATTGAAAAGGTTTGCAAAACTGAAAAGCCGGATGCTTTATTAATCTATGGCGACACCAACAGTACACTTGCAGGCGCTTTGGTAGCCGCTAAAATGCAAATTCCCTCCGTTCACATTGAAGCGGGATTGAGAAGTTATAACCGGGCAATGCCCGAGGAAGTGAACCGCATTGTGGCGGATCAGTTTGCCAGTGTTCTTTTTTGTCCTACTGCTCTTGCTGTAGAGAACCTCGCTAAGGAAGGAATAAAACATGGAAATATATTCGTTTGCGGAGACGTCATGTGCGATATGCTCGAACTGATGCGCCCGCGTGTCGAACGGCTTTTCGATAAGCCTTATTATTTTGCAACTATACACCGGCCTTACAACACAGACGATCCGCAAAGGCTAAAAAAAATATTATTTACCTTTAACAGCCTGGACAAGCCAGTTGTCTTTTCAGCTCATCCCCGTACAATAACCAGAATGAAAACCTTTGGACTACAGCCTTCGGATTTTCCTCAAATTGAATTTATTGAACCGGTAGGATATGTAGAAAGTATCAGTTATCAATCGTTTGCTGATTGCATCATAACCGATAGTGGCGGCATGCAGAAGGAGGCTTATATGTTGAAAAAAAAATGCATCACCCTGCGAAGCGAAACGGAATGGACGGAAACCTTACAAGGGAACTGGAATACACTTTTATTTGATGAAGTGGATCAGCTAAAAAATATTATCAGTATAAAACCGGCTGAATATAGAGATGGTATGTATGGGAACGGTAAAGCAGCAGAGGAAATAACAGCGATCATTAAAGCGAAAATTTAAATTTACGAGTCATGTGCGGTATAGCGGGAATAATATCTTTTAATCACAATGAAGTGACGCAGCAGCGATTAAAGGCGATGACGGATATCATTGCCCATCGGGGACCTGACGGCGAAGGGCATTGGATTAGTGAAAATGGACAGGTTGGTTTGGGTCACAGGCGCTTATCGATCATCGACCTTAGTCATGCTGCTGACCAGCCCATGCATTATATAGATCGGTATTCCATCGTTTTTAACGGAGAAATTTATAACTACATAGAGCTAAAAGCTGTCCTTCTTAAGCAAGGTTATGCTTTCCAAACCGAAAGTGATACGGAGGTGCTCATTGCCCTATATGATCGGGATAGAGAAAATTGCCTGCAATTATTAGACGGCATGTTTTCATTTGTGATATATGACAAAAAGTTGAATGAGATTTTCGCCGCCAGGGATCGTTTTGGAGAAAAGCCTTTCTTTTACAGCTATGAGCCGGGCAAATATTTTTTATTTGGGAGTGAAATGAAAACTCTTTGGGCTGCTGGCATTCCAAAAGAGGTGAATGAACGGATGTTGTTCAATTATTTAAGCAAGGGGTATATGCAGGATCCGGATGATCACAGCAAGACTTTTTTCAAAAATTGTTCCCGGTTGCCACATAGCAATTATCTGAAACTATCTCTTACTGATTTTTCTCTTCATGTAAACCGGTACTATGATATTAATAGCGCCAACATCAATCATTCGATAACCGAATCCGAGGCCATAGAGCGCTTTTATGAACTATTTCATAATTCAGTAAAAAGACGTCTCAGGAGCGATGTTACGGTCGGTAGCAGTCTGAGTGGCGGCCTTGATAGTAGCCTTGTTGTGTGTATGATCGACCGCCTTAAAGGCGTTTCGCAGAAGCAAAACACTTTTTCTGCCGTTTTTCCCGGCTTTGAGAAGGATGAGCGCAAATACATGGATTATGTAATTTCGAAAACTAATGTCTCCCCCCATTTTGTTACACCTCAGGAAGAAGGTATGTTTGAGGATTTGGAAAAATTATGCTGGCATCAGGAAGAGCCCTTCGGCGGGGGTAGCATTTACGTGCAATATTGCGTGATGCAACTGGCTAAAGAAAATAAAGTAACAGTCCTCCTTGACGGCCAGGGAGCGGATGAGATTTTGGCGGGATATCCGATGTATCTTAGCACTTACTTCAGAGACCTGGAACTCCATTACAAACCTTCCTACCAGGATCAGCTCAACGCCTACAAGACATTGCATAAGCACAATTTTTCCAATAAAGTCTTTTCAAAAGACCTGGAATACCATGTGCGTAAATGGGTTCCGGGATCCATCTATGGGCTGAAAAAAATTCAAACGAAGATGGCTCATAAAAAAGAAAAAGTACTCAATGACAATTTTTTCCAGGCTCATATTTCCGGATTATACAAAGGCAATTCAGAAGCTGGCAATAGTTTGAATAGCGCATTGCATCGAAGTACTATGGAAGGCGATCTCCAAACTTTATTAAGATACGCCGACAGAAATAGCATGGCGCATTCCAGGGAAGTGCGTTTGCCCTTTTTATATCACGAGTTAGTTGATTTTCTTTTTAGCCTTCCACCCTCTTTTAAAATTCAAGGTGGATGGACAAAATGGATCATGCGGCAAGCGTCGGAGAATCTGCTTCCCGAAACGATTCAATGGCGGGTGGATAAAATAGGATATGAACCTCCTCAAAAGAAATGGTTCCAAAATCCGAGGATGAAAGAAAGGGTGATGGAATCCCGCAAATCGCTCGTTTTACATGGATTTCTTGATAAAAACGTCCTTAACAAAATTCCGTTGGCCAATTCCACCACTGAAAGAAGTGATAAAAGTTGGGAGCATGTTATGGCGGCCAATTTGTTTAACACTTAGCTTTTAATGAAAAACAAGATTTTCATTTTCATCGACGTGGTGGCAGCTAAAAACAGGCTGCAGGTTTCCGCAATTAATAAATGTGGTTATGAAGCCACTTTTCTTGCTTATAACTTCAATCAAAAAGCTGATGATTTTCTCGGCCAAAACAACAAACAAATTTTGCTTTCTAAAAAATGGCTAACGCACATTTTTCAGGTATTTCTTGCTCTTTGGAAGAGCAGACGCAAAATTCACCATTTGGAAATCTATTCCGGGAGCGCCTTAAGTTTCCTTTATCTTTTTATGGGTAAAATGATGGGCATGCCCGCAATTTGTGTTGAACGGGGTGACATTCTTTATTATAAAAAAGGCGGCTATAACAAGCTGGTCCGCTTTTCCATGTCTCTGTGCTACAAATATTCAACCCTTGTGTGGTACAGGGAACTTTATATGAAATCTTTACTTGAAAAAGCAGGCGCAAAAAATTTATTCTTTCTGCATAATGCCATTGATGTAACAAAAAGCGATAACGAAGCAAATGGTTTGAAGAAGGATATCACTTTCTTATGGTTAAACAGGGTTATTCCTGAAAGAAAATCAGGTTGGTTTACAAATGTTTTAAAAAGAGAAGAATTAAAAAACACCCTGAATTATCTTGTCGGCATCCTTCCCTTAAGCCCCTATAAAAACGAACAGGATGCCATTGCGAATAATAAATCTTCCAATCTGTTTTTAAAAGAATATTGTGCAGAACCTACAAGTTATTATAAGAGAGCGAAATTTTTTGTACTCCCGGCAGAAGTAGTATTTGCCAACCATTCCTTATTGGAAGCGATGAGTTATGGAGTAGTGCCTTTGGTTTCACGGCAGCCAGGAACCGAATTAATTGTGGATGACAGGCAAAACGGTTTTGTTTTTGAACACGAAGAAAAATGTTTTCAAAATGCCATCATGGAGGCTTTTTATTTGAACGATAATGAATATGCGAAATATTCAGAAGGCGCCAGGCGAAAAATTTTACTTGATTTTTCAGAAGAAAAATATTTTAAGGGAATTTGTGAATTATATTCACGATTGGAGGAGTTATGCGATTAGGAGGTTTTTAGTTTAATAAAACAATAAATATGTGCGGCATTACCGGTTTTTGTGATTTTAATAAAAATATTCAAAAAGAATTTTTAGAAAAAGCCACGACTGTTCTACAACATCGGGGACCAGATGCTGAACATTCTGAACTATATCAGTTAAACAATGCAAACATAGGTTTTGGACATCGCCGGCTATCCATTTTGGATCTTAGTGAATCCGGCAGCCAGCCAATGCATAGTGATAACGGCAATATTTCTATCATACTCAATGGGGAAATTTACAATTTCGCCGAAATAAAAAAGGAGCTTCAAAATCTCGGGCACCCTTTTCATTCCACAGGCGACACGGAAGTTATCATTAAAGCCTACCAGCAGTGGGGCATAGAAGCCATTCACAAATTTATCGGCATGTTCGCTTTTGCCTTGCTGGATCGGGAGAAAAATCTTCTGTATGTTTTTCGCGACAGGGCAGGAGTAAAACCCTTATATTATTACAACTATAATGGTTGTATTTTATTTGCTTCAGAACTAAAATCATTTCATGAATATCCTGCTTTTAAAAAAGAAATTAACAATGAGGCGGTTTCTTTATTTTTTAAATACGCCTACATAAGAGCCCCTTACACCATATTTAAAAATGCTTACAAACTTCAGGCTGGACACTATCTTGAAATTGACATTAATAAGAAACAGCTAAATGAAATAAAATATTATGATATAATAGATTTTTACAATAAGCCAAAGTTAAAGATTGAAGAACCTGAAGCAATAGAAGAAACTGAGCGCCTGATGAAATCTGCATTTCAGTATAGAATGGTGAGCGATGTGCCTGTCGGCGTTTTCTTAAGCGGAGGTTATGATAGCACGGCTGTAGCAGCAATTCTGCAAAAAAACAATTCTCAAAAAATAAAAACTTTCACGATTGGCTTTCATGAAGAAAAATTTAATGAAGCCCGATATGCAAAAAAAATCGCTGAATATATTGGGACAGATCACCATGAATATTATTGTACCACCAGGGAGGCGCAGGATATAATACCGGAATTAGCCAATATTTATGATGAACCGTTTGGGGATAGTTCGGCCATTCCTACTACCCTCGTCAGTCGCTTTGCAAGGCAGCAAGTGGCCGTTGCATTATCGGCAGATGGTGGCGATGAAATTTTTGCCGGTTACAACCGGTATTCTCAGCTCTCCTCTTTGCATAAGGTATTACATAAAACACCGCGCTTTTTGCAAAATTTTTCAGGTGCCTTCTTATCACAAATACCATTTTCAAAAATTCCGGCAAGAAGTAAAACATTGCAACAATTATCTAAACTGGCCGAAGTTTTATCAGCAAATGATGGCATTGGTATCAATGATGCCTTAAATAAACATTATTCAAATGAGCATTTGAAAAATATTTTAAAGGATTGCAATTCTGATACAGGCTTATTCGATTCTTTAGCGGACATCAATGGGGAAAATGATTTCATTAATCTCGCCTTAGCACTCGATTATAAAACTTATATGGTAGATGATATATTAGTGAAAGTGGATCGCGCAACGATGAGTGTTGGCTTGGAGGGCAGGGAACCACTGTTGGATCACCGTATCATTGAATTTGTTTCTCAATTGCCATCTCAATTAAAATTTAATAATGGAGATTAAAAAATATTTATTAAAACAAATTACCCATAAATATGTGCCCAAAAAATTGCTGGATAGGCCAAAAACAGGATTTGGTGTTCCGGTTTATGATTGGCTAAAAAAAGACCTGAAAGAATTGCTCTTCTTCTATGTCAGCGAAGCGCAATTAAGCAAGCATAATTATATAAACATTAGAGAAGCAATACGACATGAGGGATAGATTTTATAGCCGGCAAAAAAGGGTATGAGGTTCACTTATGGCTTATAATCATCTTTCAAATGTGGTGGAACAGGTGGATGCAGGAATGATTTTTTTAAAGCTTCTGTGAAGCTGTTGCCTTTAATTAAATAGGTTTTAATTCGGAAGGTTTATTGTCAAATATTATAATCAGCAGAAACAAAAGAAAAAAAGGCAAAAGGGGTATTTTATAGCGAACTAAAGTTCCGAAATTGAAGGAGGTAAAACCAACAATCGGTGCTAGTAGAAGGGGGAAGGTAAGCATAAAGAGCATTATCGGGTACTTCAGGCAGTAGTTAAAGATCTTTCTAATTCCTCCCTTAAATATCGCTAATAGAAAAAATATAAAGGTGGCGAAACTTTCGGCGAAACTTAACAGCATAAAAACAGTATTGCATTCCCAGAGATATGGCCGGAATAAAGCTACATTGGTCGAAAAGATATAAGATTGAAGGATGCCTGTTACACTTAACGCGAACGGCGGGAGCGTATAGCCTGAACCACCCTCCGCATTATTAACGGAAGTCATAAGTTCCTGCAAATTCTCTCCGCTTTTTAAATTTAATTCAAGGCTTTTTTGTATAAAATTCTCAGGAATAGCAATTGCATAAATTAGGAAGCTAATCACCGAAAGGAAAAAAAAGAAGCGTACTACGAATTTGAAAAAGAAGTTTTTAATATTTACGATAATGGATCGGTACCACCATACAAAAGCCGAAAGTCCAAAAGCATATAAAATATAGCTTTTGACGTTATACAAGGTAATTACAGCCAAAGTTAAGTAGAACGAATTTTTTAAAAAGTGTTCCCGCTTCAAAATGTTATCAAACGCGTAAAAGCCTAATCCTAACGCGAACATGCACGGCGGTTCTTTACTGATTCCGCTACTCCAGATTATTACTGAAGGAATAAATAGGGTGGCAATGCCTGTAACTTTATAAAGATGCGGAAAATATTTATTTATGGTAATATATATTAGCCAGGTACCCCAAAAAGTAAACATCCCAAAAACAAGAGCGATGGGAAGGTAAGTGCCGAAGCAAAATAAACTGGGCACACTTGCAATTTTTATCACTACGGAAAGTGATTTTGCAAAGCCAGGAAATGAACTGTATGGTGCCATTTCAACAGCCGCTTGAGACATGTTTTCGCGACCCTTAAAAATTAATTCCATTGCCACTCCGGGATCTTTTAAAAATGCAACCCATGTTTCATGAGCCCCGGTAAAATAACCGTAAGCATCGCCATACCCATAGTAATACTGAAGAATTAACGCAAAAACAATACTGCCGGCAACATGAATAAAAAATGCAGGAATTATAAAACGTTGAAGAGGAGAATCTGAATAATATTTTTTCTTCAGTCTTTTTAAAATAATATAAAGGGCAATGATATAGACAGGGGTTAAAAAAAGATCAGAAAGGGATAAAATATAAGGCAGTTGTTGAGGAATGTTCATCAGGCCTGAAGTAAATTATTTAATTTGTGCAGCACAAAATAAAACTTAAAAATCCTAACCTGCAATTACTTGTTTTTGAATATCTCAATAATTAGCAAAGTGTTTCTTAAACGAAAAAGTGTTTTTTTGCAAATAAGTCCTTTTTTTTCGGATAGGAAAGGCTTTTAAGAACTGGATTTGGCGTTTATAAATTGTAAATCATTAATTGAAACCATGCTTTATTTCCTGCAGCTTCTTCGATTCATTGCCTCCTTAATGGTGTTGTTCTTTCATTTGGATTTATTAGGTTCTGGATACAAGGGAGTGGACATTTTCTTTGTTATCAGTGGGTTTGTAATGTATTACACACTTTTTCATGTGGCACGTCCCGCGGCTTTTAAATTCATCGTGAACCGGTTTACTAAAATTTTCTTTTTATATTGGTTTGCCGTGCTTGTATTGTTTTTTATAATGCCACCCAATAGCGCGTTCTTCTCTTTAAAGACAATATTGTTATTCCCTGGCCACACTCCGGTTCTCGGAGTTAGTTGGAGCCTTTCGTATGAATTGTATTTTTATTTCCTGATAGGAATTGTTGTGTATTTAATTCCAGGCAAGTTTCATAAATATATTTTTATGAGCGCTCTCGCCGCCTCAACAGTTGTTACCTGCCTCAATCTCACTTCAATAAGTTTTAAAGGGTCAATAATTAATTTTTTTATTGGCCAAAACTTGTGGGAGTTTCTTTTAGGAATTTTAAGTGGTTATTTTTTTAGCAATAAAATCATTAAACCGAAGCAGGCATTAGCCGGCGCTGTAATTTCATTTTTTCTGCTAATTTTTATATCCATTCCTTTTAATACGCCTATCTCCTATATAATTTATGGTCCCTTGTCTTTCGTGTTGGTTTGGTTAATAACAAGCTACGAAAAAACCTTGCCTATCGGAAAAAAATATATCAATATCATAAAGGTTTTAGGCGAAGCTTCCTATGCCATATATCTTTTCGGGCCAATAGTGACGGTAATAGTCGGAACCAAAAACTCTTTTTCACTTATAGTGATCATAGTTACAACAATTGTTTTTTCCATTCTGTTTAATCGTTTTGTGGAAAGTAGGTTTTTGAAATGGAGCAGGAAGATGATTTTCAGGTCAGTTCCTTATTCAAATATGAAGAAGGCGCAAAGTGAAAAGCCTATAATTTAAATGGAAGAACCTAACGGCATGAAAAGCAAAATTTTTATTCTCATTACAACATTAGGAACCGGAGGCGCAGAGCGGGTTGTTTCTCTGTTAATTAATAAATGGAAGGACACACATGAGGTCACACTGGTTTTATTTACCGATCTGATTGAATATGAAATTCCTGAAAATGTTCGGGTCATTTCATTGAAACAACCTTTTATGGCGAATGGAATTTATACTACCGTAAAAATTCCCTTTCTCGCCTGGAAATATTATCGTTTATGCAAAAAAAATAAGGTCGAGCGTTAGCTTGTCTTTTTTGAAAAGGCCGAATTATATTAATTGTATTAGCAAATTGTTGGGCGGCAAGGCAAAAACAATTATCTGTGAACGAAGTTATTTCTCCGAATCTTTAAAAACCCTTCCTCTTTTTCAAAAAAAAACATCCATATTTCTCACCCGGAAATTATATCCTTTTGCCGATTTGATAATTACTAATTCGAAAATCATGCAAACCGATTTGGAGAATAATTTTGGGATACATGCGAACTATAAGCTAATTAATAATCCTGTTAACCTCCGTTTAATAAATAAATTATCTGCAGAAAATGTTCGTTTGCCGGATGAAGGCTCCTTTAATTTCATCAATGTTGGGGCATTTAGAAAAGAAAAAAACCAGGCAGTCTTGATCGATGCATTCAGTAAAATAAGGCACTTAAATGTAAAACTGTATTTTTTGGGTCATAGATTTTTAAAAGAAGAGCTGATGGCCAAAGTGAAAGAATTGCAGCTGGAAGCCCAGGTCATTTTCCTTGATTTCGACACCAACCCTTTTAAGTATTTTTCAAAAAGCGATTGCTTTGTGTTATCCTCCGACTTTGAAGGCTTTCCCAATACACTACTGGAAGCGCTCGCTTGCGGCCTGCCGGTAATTTCCACAGATTGCCTGTCGGGGCCGCGGGAAATTTTGGCACCGCAAACTGATGGATTGAAACAAATAACGGATCACATCGAAATAGCGGAATATGGTATTTTAGTTCCTGTAAATAATGCAGATTATTTGTCGCAAGCCATGGAAAAAATAGTGAATAATAAGGAGCTCCTGCTGAAAATGAAAATGAATTCAAAAAAGCGCGCTGAAGATTTCGAGGTTTCAAAAATCATGAAAGAGTTTGATGTGACCCTCTCAAACCAGCAAGTAGAGGCGCTAACAATTAAATTGTGAAAAATTCGTTTGTTATTATAACTGATTTCATCAAACTTATAATCCAAAGTTCAAAATGACAGGACAACCTTACCTGATTGCTTTTCCCAAAATCGGCCAAACCATTGAAGGGTATATTTCTGTTGCTGAAAACGAAAGCCTTCCTTTTGAGGTGAAACGTGTTTACTGGACTTACTTTACGCCTGAAAGTGTCCAGAGGGGCGGACACGCCCATCATCATCTTGAGCAGATATTGGTGGCCGTGGCCGGAAAAATAATTGTTACAACTCAAATTCCGGGGCAGGAAGAACAGCGTTTTGTTTTGGAAACTGCCGATCAGGGTCTTTTTCTTCCAAAATATTGCTGGCATCGTATGCAATACAGTCATAACTCAGTTCAAATGTGTATCGCTAACATGGCTTATGAAGAAAGCGATTATATCCGGGATTATGAAGAATTTAAAAGATTGTAAATGCCGTGTTTAGTTGACTATAATTTAATTTTCTTAAAAAAATCATGGATATGGTTAAGTGATCCGGAGATTAAAGCATTGACATTAACACCGGATTTTACAGAAGAAGATCAATTAAATTTTTTCAATAGCTTGCCCGGTAGAAAAAACTATTGGATCAAAGGAATACTCGAAAACGATATGCCAATTGGTGTAATAGGATTAAAAAACATTGATATTCCTGAAAAATCGGCTGAATATTGGGGTTATATTGGAGAAAAAGAATTTTGGGGAAAAGGAATTGGAAAATTTATGATGAACCAGGCTTTTAAAAAAGCAAAAGATTTAGGACTAAAAAAATTATTTTTAAAAGTAAGCAATCAAAATATAAGAGCTAAAAATCTATATGTAAAAATGGATTTCAAAATTATCTCATCCGGCGAAATTGAACAATATGTGATAGCATTATGAAAGTGATAAGATTTGATAAAAGTAAAATTTTTGAATGGGATGAATTTGTTGCCCAGGCAAAAAATGGGCTTTACCTTTTTTATAGATCCTATATGGATTATCATGAACAAAGGTTTATAGATCATTCCTTGATGATTTATAAAAAAGAGAAACTTATAGCGATATTTCCCGCTAATGAAAAAGATCAAAAAATTTGTTCTCATGCAGGGCTTACTTTCGGTGGCCTGGTCATGAGTTATGATTTAAAATCACTGGATACTATTTTAATTTTTGAAGAAATAATAAAATACTATCAATCTGCCGGAATGGAGGAAATGAATTATAAGGCCATTCCCTCCATTTTTCATAAATATCCGTCCCAGGAAGATTTGTACGCGCTCTTTCGCAATAATGCGGTTGTATGCAGAAGGGATATTTCCTCATCAATCCATCTTCCAGACCGGATAAGTTTTTCAGAAAGCAAACGCCAGGCAATTGCAAAGTGCATACAATCGAAAATCAGCATTTCAGAAAACGATGATTTTAGTGATTACTGGAAATTATTAAGTGCAGTTTTAAAAAAATTCAACACAAAACCTGTTCACTCTTTACAAGAAATTCATTTATTAAAAAGCAGGTTCCCTGAAAAAATTCGGTTATTTGAAGCGAGAAGAAATGAAGAATTGTTAGCGGGCGTTGTTATTTATGATTATGGAAAAGTAGTTCACACTCAGTATATGGCCAATTCAGAAAATGGCCGAAAAATCGGCGCGCTCGATTATGCAAATTTCAAGCTCATAACAGAAATTTTCAAAGACCGTGAATTTTATAGTTTTGGAACCTCATCAGAATGTGAAGGACAGGTTTTAAATGAAGGATTGATTCAGCAAAAGGAACTGATGGGCGCCCGCGCGATTGTTAATGACTTTTATAAAATAAAATTCTGATGAACATCCCTTTTCTTTCTCTTAATGATTTGAATAAGCCCATAAAGAAGGAATTATTGCAGGCCTTTGAAAATGTTCTTGTTTCCGGCTGGTTTATTCTGGGAGAGCAGGTAAAAAAATTCGAAAATGAGTTCGCGGATTTTTGTGGGGTAAAAAACTGCATTGGCGTTGCCAATGGTTTAGATGCGCTGATTTTAATTCTTGAAGGATATAAGGAAACACGTTTTATGAAAGAGGGCGATGAAGTAATCGTGCCTTCAAACACCTACATCGCAACGATTCTCGCCGTTTCAAAAGCACGCCTGGTTCCGGTTTTGGTTGAACCAAACATCCATACTTATCTAATGGATGAAAATTTAATCGAAGAAAAAATTACTTCAAAAACCAAAGCAATTTTACCGGTTCATTTGTATGGAAGATTATGTAATATGGATGCGATAAACAGCATCGCTAAAAAACATAATCTGAAAGTTATCGAGGATTCTGCTCAGTCTCATGGAGCAGCTTTAAACGGAATAAAGTGCGGCAATCTTGCTGATGCTGCTGCTTTTAGTTTTTATCCTGGGAAAAATTTGGGCGCACTTGGTGATGGCGGCGCTGTTACCACCAATGACGATGAACTCGCAGAAATAATAAAAGCTTTGAGAAATTATGGTTCTCATAAAAAATATAAAAATTTGTACATTGGATTCAACAGCCGGCTGGATGAAATGCAGGCGGCTTTCCTTTCTCTGAAGTTGAAAAGACTCAATGATGATAACATAAGGCGAAGGAAAATCGCCGAGTACTATCTTGATCACATCACTAATCAAATGGTAACGCTGCCTTATCCTTCAAAAACCGTAATGGGAAATACTGATCATGTGTGGCATCTGTTTACAGTTCGCGTAGCAGACAGACTTTTTTTCCAGAAATATCTTTTTAATGAAGGGGTACATACCATGATCCATTATCCTATACCGCCACACAAGCAGCAGGCTTATCCGGAATGGAATCATAAAAGTTTCCCCGTTTCAGAAAAAATTCACGAAGAAATTATCTCTTTGCCCCTTAATCCCGGAATGAGTGATGACCAGGTAGAATACGTTTGCAAAGCTGTAAATTCCTTTTCATTGTGAACTTAATAAAAACCAGTTTCTATACTTCCATTTCCACTGCCATTAATTTTGTCAGTGGATTTATTGTAGTAAAAGTGGTTGCGGTAAAAATTGGCCCCGGTGGATTGGCTTATGTGGGCCAGTTTCAGAACACTACTGCCATTCTTACCATGCTTGCTACGGCAGCGATTACTTCCGGAGTGGTTAAATATCTCGCTGAACATAGGAACGATGCGGTTAAAAGTCGTCAAATTATGAATACCGCTTTTCTGATTGTTTTTTTTAGCTCCCTCATAACTTCTGTTTTTGTTATGGCTACCAGCGGCTATTTATCTGAAGCGGCTTTTAAAACCAAAAATTTCTGGTTCGTTTATTTCTTATTCGGCCTGTTTACAATGGCGATTTCTTTCAATGTCATATTCCTTGCTGTTCTAAACGGTTTAAAAGAGATCAGGAAATTAACTATTGTTAATATTTGTTCCTCTCTCCTGGGAGTAATCATTACTGTTGTTTTTGCTTATTTATGGGGCGTGAAAGGCGTTTTAATTTCAAGTACTACAACAGCTGTTGTGATCTTTTTAATCAATGCGTTTTTTTTCAGGAAGCTGAAAATAAGGTGGTGGCCTGATTTTAAATCCTGGGATAAAAAAGTGGTAACCATGCTTTCCGGCTTTTCCTTAATGGCCATTGTGAGCGGTTTTGTAGTGCCGGGCATGCAAATATTAGTGCGTGAAAGGATCATCCTTCAGTTTTCAATGTCCGATGCCGGTTATTGGCAGGCTGTAACAAAGATCTCCGATTATTACCTGGCCTTTATTACAACAGTATTAGGTGTTTACTACATGCCCCGGCTATCAGAAATAAGAAGCCGGCAGGAATTGAGGCGTGAAATTTTTAAAGGTTATAAGATAGTTTTACCCATTGTAGGGGCTCTTGCTTTGCTGATCTGGCTTTTCAGAGATTTAATCATTCATCTTTTATTTACACCGGATTTTTTGCCCATGAAACCTTTATTTACATTTCAATTACTTGGCGATTTCTTTAAAATAGGAAGTTGGTTGCTGGCTTATTTAATGATTGCTAAAGCCATGACCAGAACTTTCATTGTAACAGAAATTCTTTCTGCAACCTTATATGTGGCACTTTCATATTTTTTTATGAACCGGTATGGAATAATTGGGGCTACTTATTCGTTTTGTATAAATTATGCGGTTTATTGGGTATTGATGTGGATATTGTTAATAAAAAAATTAAACATTTGATTCTGTTATGTGGTTAGTTTTTTAAGAAAAGAGTCGAATTCGTAACTTCTAATAAAAATAATGAGATTTATTTCAAAAGGGTTCAGATTTTTTTTTAAGCAAGTGGAATCTCTGTATTCCTTTCTAAGGATTATGAAATTAAAACTATTGTACCCTGGAATTACAATAGATTTTAAATCTAAAATAGAGAATAATTGCTCAATTGTCTGTATAAAAGGAGGTAAGCTCACGATATTAAAATCGCGGATTTCTTCGGGAACAAATATAATTGCAGATATTGGAAGCACTCTTTCAATTTATAATTCATTTATTGGAAGAAACTGCTCAATAATTGCAAAAGAAAAAGTAATAATTCACAAAAATTGCCTGATTGCTGAAATGGTCGTAATCCGAGACCAGGATCATATAACAGATATTTATGCAGAAAGTAAAACAAGGGAAGATTTTAATATTAAACCGATAGAGATTGAAGAAAATGTATGGATAGCTTCAAAGGCTACTATTTTAAAGGGAGTAAGTATTGGGAAAAATTCGGTTGTAGCAGCTTCGGCAGTTGTCCTAAAAAATGTTCCTTCATTGGAAGTTTGGGCAGGCATACCTGCCAAATGCATAAAAAAAATAAAGAGCTATTGAAAAAGTAGTTCGAATCTTTAGGAAGATTGGTTTATTAAGCTTTAGGTATCGTCAATATCTCCTAATTAATTTAAATAAATGTTATACAGAGCGTTTCTATATACAAAAGTAAATGAAATTAAGTATGAGATTTTGTTTTTATTCAGATTTAAAAGATGCGAAAGGAGGATATACAACTTTATTGATCACTCTAATTAAAGAGCTTCATCATCAAAAGCAAGAGGTGATTTTGATTAATTTTACCGAAGGTCTTATTTCTAATGAATTGAAAAAAGATAAAATCAATATCGATATCATTGATTTGGATCTGCAAAATTGGGATATGGTGCAACAAAAGATTTTCCCAACAGACATTTTGATCATTACACAATTCATGGAAATATATCGGCATTTTTTAAAAATAAATCCAAGAATTATTTATTTTGATATCAATGATTTCATTTGCCAAGTCAGTGATTATAAATTTGGTATAAAATTGCCTTTTTTAGGAAAAAAATTAATAAAAAAGATGTTGAAGCATAAAAGCTTGATCTTTATGGATAATACCGGAATTTTTAATTTGCAACAAAATTATTCATTACAAGTAGCAAATCCTGTTATTTTACCCATTCCTGTTAAAGTTTCAGAAGAAAATATTTATTTGAAAAAGCAAAAAAAAACTTCCGAAACGCTAAATATTACTTATATTGGAAGAAGTGTGGATTGGAAAATGATGCCTTTAAAAAAAATTCTTAATGATTGCGCAAGAGTAGACATCCAAAACAATATCCATGTTTCAATCGTTGTAGATAGTAAGGAAGAATTTGAAAAATTTATTCGCCTTGAAGATTATTTAGGCGTAGCGCATCTTAGTATTAATATTGAAGAGAATATGCCTCCTTCTTTAATTAATAATTTTCTTTTACAAAAATCTGATCTGCATTTTGCAATGGGTACTGCAGCACTAGATGCTGCAAAGCTTGGAATACCTACGGTTTTAGTAGATTATTCAATTCGAAATCTTCCTTCAGATTATGGTTATAAATGGTTGTATGAAACTACAGGCAATAACCTTGGAAGAAACCTTGATAAGGTTACAGCTGATCCCGGAATGTCAATAAAGGAGGTATTATCAATTCTATGTGGTGGAAAAGAGAAAATAGAAGGGATCTCAAAACAATCTCATGAATATGTCTTGAATAATCATTCGGTGGATAAGATTGTCTCAAAATTTTTGGTTATTTGTGACCAGGCAGATTTTAGAATAAATGACAGCCGATATTATATTCCGTATTATTATAAGGCACATAACTTTTTTAAAAAAGTCATAAGTTGTTTTAGCAAGAATAAAAGTTAACATGAAAAAAACCATTCTTCATATTATATATAAACTTGGGCGTGGAGGAGCAGAACTTATGCTAATTCGAGTTATAAAAGAACTTCCCGAATATAACAATATTGTATTGAGTCTAAGTGGTGATAATCCTTTTGGAGGCGAATTAAAGTGTGATAAGTACATTGCCATGAATTGGAAATCATTATTTTCATTACCCTTTGGTGTGATCAAATTTAGACGGATAATAAAACAGAATAATATTGATCTGGTGCACAGCCATTTGTTGTGGCCAACAGTAATAGCAAGAATAGCAACTAGTAGAAAAATACCATTAGTTACGACCATTCACACTTCTGTATCAACGTCTTTAGATTACCAACTCTGGCGGGTAAGGCTAGTTGATAAAATTACTTACTGTCTAAGAAAAAATATAATAATAGGAGTATCCAAAGTGGCATTGAAAGAATACTTTAATGTTTTAAAATTGAAACCATTTGAAACCTATTTGCTATACACATTTGTAGATACTAAAAGATTTAATTACCAACCTCGTGAGACACCCAGATCCGGAAATAAATTTCTTATAATTACTGTGAGTGCTTTAAGAGCGGGAAAAAATATTGAATACCTAATTAAAGCCTTTTCCAAATTAAAAAAAACAAATATTGAATTACATGTTTATGGTTCTGGTCCTTTAAATCCTAAATTGAAAAAAATGATTGCAGAAAATGAGGTTAATGTAATTCTAAAAGGAGAAGTACCTAATATTCATGAGTTATTGCCCAAATATGATTTATATATTTCTGCATCTGCTTTTGAAGGATTTTCCTTGTCTGTGTTAGAAGCTATGGCTATGGGATTGCCGTTATTATTAAGTGACATTTCATCATTTCGGGAACAATGTGCAGATACAGCAGTTTACTTTGGTTTGAACGATACAGAAAACTTTATAAATCAGCTAAATCTATTAATTGCTGATTCGGAAAAAAGAAATATAATTTCAGAAAAGGCGCGTAAAAGAGTTTTAGGAAACTTTACGCTTTCCCATCATGTCGTGGGATTAAAGAAAATTTATAATAGTGTTTTTCTAAATAAATTATCCCATTGAATTGTTTGAATTTATAACTATTTAAAGAATAAAATTTATGGAAATAAATCAGAACTCGTTTAATGCAAGAGATTATTCCAGAATAATAAAAAATTATGGCTTAGATTAAAAATTATGGTTTAGATTATTAGAAAGATAATAATCATAAATCCTAAAACAAATTTTGAATAAAAAAAATAACGTGGTTTAAGAGTATGCTAAATATACAATTAGTAATTGCGATTATTAAAAAATGAAAAACATCCTCTTCATCTCCTATGACGGCCTTACAGATCCGCTTGGCCAGAGCCAGGTAATCCCTTATCTGGCTGCCCTTTCACAGTATCGATATACTTTTACGATTTTGAGTTGCGAAAAGCCTGAAAAATATCCTTTGTACAAGGATGAAATAATAAATCTTTTGAGGCCTTTTCCCATAAAATGGGTGCCGCTTACCTATCATAAAAACCCGCCGGTTTTTTCGTCTATATATGATGTTTATCAATTGAAGAAGGAAGCGAAAGCGCTTCATGAAAAAGAACACTTCGACATGGTGCATACACGCCCCGGAGTTCCGGCCCTGGTTGGCTTGTGGATGAAGAAAAAATACAATGTCAAATTCTTGAATGACATCAGGGAATTCTATGCCGATAGTCGTGTGGAAGGCGGAATATGGAATAAGCAAAATTCCTTTTATAAAATTATTTATCATTTTTTCAAAAGAAAAGAAGAACAAGCCGTTGCCATAAATGACGGAATAGTTTGTTTGACTTTCGCCGCTGAAAAGATCATAAAAGAATGGCCGGAATATAAACGTGAAACTCCTTTGGAGGTTATTCCTTGCAGTACAGACACGGACTTGTTTGATCCTCAAAATTTGCATCAGGAAGAAAGAGGTAAACTTCAAAATGAACTGGGGATAACGAGCAACGATTTGATTTTCAGTTATCTCGGCTCAATTGGTGGTTGGTACCTTACTGACGAAAACATGCGATTTTATAAAGTAATCAGCGGTAGCATCCCCCACGCAAAATTTTTGTTTATTTCTCCGTTGGAACAACATGAAAAAATTAAAGATGCTGCTCAAAAAATGGGGCTTGCGCCAGAAAAGATTTTAGTAAAATATGGCTCCAGGAGGCAAGTGCCGGCCCTATTGTCCTTAAGTGATTATTCGGTTTTTTTTATTAAGCCTTGTTATTCGAAGCAATCTTCTTCTCCAACGAAACATGGTGAAATCATGGCGATGGGAATTCCTGTTATCACTAACGCAGGCGTGGGAGATGTTGAAAGAATTGTCGAAAAATACAGCGCGGGTATTATCCTGAAAGATTTCAGCCAAGCAGAATTGAAACGTGCTGCAGACTCAATTGCCAAAGGCCCTTCATTCGATAAAGTTGGTATTAGAAACGGTGCAAAAGAGTTTTATGAACTGGGTAATGCGGTTAAAAAATATCAAAAAATTTATGATGAAATTTTTGATTAGCGACCCATTCATTTTTTAACCGGATAGATTTTATCTTTAACAGCTTATTTCTAAAAAAGATTTGCCCCAAAGAAAATGGATACAGGAAACTTTGTCATCTCACTCGATTTTGAAATTAACTGGGGAGTTCATGACGCCATCCGTCTTGAAGATTATAAAGAAAACCTTCTGGGCGTTCGAAAAGTGATTCCTGGCCTGTTAGATTTGTTTGCAAAATATAATATCAACGCGACTTTTGCCACAGTTGGATTTTTATTTTTTGACAACAAAAACGACCTTCTGAGGGCCATGCCACAATTAAAACCTACTTATAAGAATGAAAGGCTTTCCCCATATGGGCCCCATTTGGAAACAGTGGGAGAAAACGAGATCGCAGATCCTTATCATTTTGCCTATTCTTTAATTCAAAAAATCAAAGAGTCAGGACAGGAAATCGGCTGCCATACATTTTCTCACTATTACTGTCTTGAGGAAGGACAATGTCCAAAACAATTTAAAGAAGACATTCAGCAGGCAAATTACATTGCACGGAAAAATGGCATTGAATTGAAAAGTCTTGTTTTCCCAAGAAATCAATACGATGAATCTTGCCTGAAAATTTGCAAAGAAAAGGGAATTGAATCTTTCAGGGGAAATGAGCGATGGGGTTTATTCTCTTCAAAAACCAATTCCGCAGGCTTTTGGCGAAGGCCTTTCCGGCTTGCCGACGCCTATCTCAATCTGAGCGGACATAATTGTTACACAAACTCGGAAATGAAAAAAAGCAATCCAATTAATATTCCTTCAAGCCGGTTCTTAAGACCGTACTCAAAAAAACTTGCTTTTCTCGATGGTCTTAAGCTTAAACGAATCACTGATAGCATGACCTATGCTGCAAAAAATAGACTCACTTACCATCTTTGGTGGCATCCCCATAATTTCGGAGCCAATATTTCTGAGAATTTTTCGTTTTTGGAGAAAATATTAGTGCATCAGCAAAAATTAAAATCACTCTATGGTTTTCAAAGCAGGAGCATGGAGCAATTGACAATTGAATTAAAAAAAGAAAGATGAGTTTGAAGGTTTTGCTTCTGGCCGGCAAAGGAAATACAACGAATATTCTTTATAATGCTTTAAGCAGAGAGTTTACTATTGATTCAATTATTCTGGAAGAATCTGTAGGAAAAAAGTCTTTCTGACAAAAAGAATCAAACGGCTGGGGGCATGGAAGGTGGTTGGACAGATTCTTTTTCAACTTACGGTTGTAAAGTATCTTGCCTTTTTTTCAGCACAAAGAAAAAAAGAGATTCTGAATGAATATCAACTTGATGAAAAAGAGCTGCCTGGTGAAAAAATCATGAAAGTAAAATCTGTAAATGATCCGACTTGCAAAAAAATAATACAAAAGCAAAACCCGGACGTAGTGGTTGTGATAGGCACCAGAATTATCTCCATGGAAATATTGAATGCTATTCCCGCGCCTTTTTTAAACATCCATGCCGGCATCACGCCAAAATATAGGAATGTTCATGGGGCTTATTGGGCATTGGTTAACAATGATGTCGAAAATTGTGGTGTTACCGTTCACCTTGTGGATGCAGGAATAGATACCGGCGCGGTTATTTTTCAGGAATCGATCAAAAGAACCGAACAGGACAACTTCGTTACCTATCCCTTTCTTCAGCTTGCCGAAGGAATTAAGGGTTTGAAACAAGCGCTGCATGATATTGAGGAAAATAAGTTGATTACAAAAACCGCTGGAAAAGAAAGTAATATCTGGCATCACCCTACCTTGTGGCAATATTTATATAATAGGGTCGTTCATGGTAAAAAATAAAATTCTTTAAAAAAGTTCGTATGCCATCACGCTTTCTCATTATTGGTGCAGGTTTTTCGGGCGCCGTTCTCGCACATGAATTAGCCGGGAATATGGATTGCGTGATCGATATCTGGGAGGAGCGGAATCATATTGCCGGCAATTGCCATACGTCAAGGGACAAGGAAACCGGAATCATGATTCACCGCTATGGGCCGCATATTTTCAACACCGACAAAAAGGAAATCTGGGACTTTGTAAACTCGTTCACCGAATTCAGGCCGTTTATTCACAGGGTAAAAGCTATGCATAACGGAAATGCATACACGCTCCCGGTTAACCTGCTTACCTTGCAGCAGGTTTTTAATAAAACATTCACTCCTCACACAGCTAAGGATTTTTTAGAATCCATTGGCGACAGACAAATTATTGAACCAAAAAATTTTGAGGAACAGGCGTTGAAATTTATGGGGAAGGAGCTTTACCATGCTTTTTTTCATGGATATACTAAAAAGCAATGGGGCTGTGATCCTCGTGAATTGCCCGCGTCCATCTTGAAAAGAATTCCTGTCCGGTTTAGTTATGATGATAATTATCACAATCATATTTTCACCGGTATCCCCGTAGAAGGCTATACGAACATGGTTGAAAAATTAGTTGATCACCCTTCGATCCATGTTCATCTTAATAAAAAGTTTCTCCATCCCGCGGAATCAACCGGATATGATCATGTTTTTTATACCGGCCCAATAGATGGTTGGTTTAATCATGAGTTTGGAAGATTGGCTTACAGGACGCTTTTTTTTGAAAGTTCCGTCCATGAAGGCGATTTTCAGGGAACCGCCCAAATCAATTATTGCGATGAACATATTCCCTTCACGAGGATCACCGAGCACAAGCATTTCGCACCCTGGGAGAAGCATGAAAAAACAATAGTGTTTCATGAGTTTAGCAAAGAAACCGGCTCGAATGATACTCCTTATTACCCGAAAAGATTGCATAAAGACAAAAATCTTTTGCACCGGTACCGCGAAAAAGCAAGTGTGCTTCCTAATGTTTCTTTTCTTGGAAGGCTGGGCACTTACAGATATATGGATATGCACCATGTAATAGCCGAAGCTAAAAATTTTGCTCCTATCTTCAAGCAGGCTTTTCTTGAAAACCAAAAGCGACCGGTTTTTCCGAATGTGGAAAATTAAATGAGCTGAGCCTAAACAATATTTCCCCCTTTTTGTCCGTTTAATACCCATTATCCAATCCAAATTGATCCCTATGGAAAAGGTTATTGCGGTAGTTGTAACTTATAATCGGCAGGAGTTGTTGCCTGAATGCATAGCAGCGCTAAAAAAACAAACCCGTCCTGTAGATAAAATCCTGGTTATTAATAATGGCAGCAATGACAATACTGAAAATTGGCTCCAAAATCAGGAAGGCATAGAATATTTCTCTCAACCCAACCTGGGTTCCGGCGGCGGTTTCAATACCGGTATCAAATTAGGTTATGAACAAGGTTTTAGTTGGATCTGGCTCATGGATGATGATGGGTATCCGAAAGAAAATGCCCTTGAAAAATTGCTGGAGCATGATCCTGAACCTTTAATGCTACATAACTGCGCGGTGATAAATAAAGAAGACAAAAAAAGTTTTGTATGGAAAACAGCAAAATTTCAAACGATCGATCAGGTGAAGGAGAAAATTATTCCTAATGTTTCTCATCCGTTCAATGGTACACTTCTTCATAGAAAAATTGTGGAAAGAGTGGGATTGCCAAAAGCCGGCCTGTTTATCTGGGGCGATGAAACAGAATATCGTTTTCGCATCATCAGTAAAAATAAAATTCCCTATTGCACAGTTGCCGATAGCATACATTATCATCCCCCATCCGTTAATGCTTATAAAACGGATTGGGATTTTTCCAGTAATTGGAAAATGTATTATTACCTGCGGAACCGCTTCGCAATTTTGCAATCAAGATTTTATCAAAGCATTGTATTGTCCGCCTTCATGTACCTCGGGTTTATTTTTTTATTCGCCGGAACCGTACTGGTTTTTCAAAAGACGGACAAATTGAAAAAATTAAGCTTTGTTTTATGGCCCTTGAAAGACGCCTTTGCAAACAATTATCAGGCAACGCCGCAGCTTGTTTTGCAAAAGCTTTCCTCAAAGCGCACTTACAGTTTTAGCAATTATTTTAACCAGCATCTTAAAGTTTTAAAATCATTTCTTGCCCTGCCTGTTTCTCCTATGTTGCAGGAATACAAAAAAGCATAGAAATGTCAGAATATTTGGCACTTCTGAATTTTAAACCCTTACAATGGATTACGGAGATTTAATATTATTCCCTCTTTTTGTTTTTCTTTTTCACCTTTTATTTAGATCGGTGAGACAGAAATTTAATGATCCGTTATTAAGAAAATACCATAGAAATGCCTTTTGGATTAAAATAACAGCCTGTATTCTTTTCGTTCTGTACAATGTATATATTCCCGTGGATTCCTTAGGATTATACCATCAGGAAGGCAATAATATATATCATCTCATATCTGCAGATTCTGAAAATCTGAAGTGGCTCTTTCAGGCAGGGAAAAATTTTGATCTTTCTCAAGTGAAGGATGCCGGAAATACCGGTTATTTTTCTTCTGAAGCTAACTTTATGGTCATCCGATTGGATGCTATTTTTTCATTCATCACTTTTGGACGATATTCCGCCATCAGTCTTATTTTCGCAATGATCGGCTTTTCAGGCTTGTGGAAACTTTTCGTCTTCTTCTATCAGCAATATCCGAAAATGCACAAGAAATTCGCTCTTGCCATTCTTTATTTTCCCACAGTTGTTTTTTGGAGCGCTGGAATAATGAAAGACACGCTCTGTATTGCGGCACTCGGTTGGATTACTTTTGCAATGCACGAAGCCTTTTTTCTGAAAAAATCTTTTTTGAAAAACCTGTTCATCCTCTTTCTTTTTGGTTATTTGCTCGCGATTATCAAAGTGTATATCCTCGTAGCTTATATCCCCTTTTTCATGTTGTTTATTGTCCTGAAGAAGGTTGAAGGAATTAAAAACGTGATCATCAAATATATGCTGGCGCCTGTTCTCATAGCGATGAGCATTTTTGCGTTTACCCAAGTGTTTAGTACCTATGATAAAGAGTTGGGAGCTTACGCGATTGAAGATGTAACAACAACGATTTCAACCTTAAACAAAGCGATGGGGCAAAAAACAGGAAGAGATGATGCGGCCTCCAATTTTAATTTGGGCAGTGAGTTCGATGGCACTTTTAAGGGTCTTGTAAAATTAGCTCCTTATGCGATTACCGCGACTTTTTTCAGGCCGTTCATCTGGGAAGCCAAAAAAGTATCTCAGCTTTTGGCAGCGTTGGAAAGCCTGATACTGATGTTTTTTACCCTGTATATTATTTTCAAAAGCGGCCTGTTTGCTTTGATAAAGCTAGTGCTCACTGATCCCCTAATTATGTATTGTTTCCTTTTTTCAATAGTTTTTGGACTTTTTGTTGGCGCAAGCACCCTAAACTTCGGAACGCTGGTGAGGTATAAGATTCCTTGCCTTCCTTTCTATGCCATTTCTCTATTTCTCATTTATGAAAAAGTAAAGGAAAGATCATTCAGGAAAATGTTGAAAACTTCCAATGACCTTCCCACAAACACTTTATTGTTAAGCCCTGCGATGGGTTAAAAGGTATTTTTTTCAGCAAACGAACATTTATTGAATTTTAATTTTAAAGGACAGATAATTTTCAAGATTTTTTTCGCCATTGATTTCCTCTTCTGGTATAATTATCTCCGATTTCAAAACAGGTCAACGACCTATCTGGTGTTCAAACCTTAAAGGCACGAGAAATCGAACAATTTTGGAAGGTTTACATAAACAGTCACCCCCAATTGTGAATTTGTGTAGAATTAGTTGCTTATAATTTCAGTATATTGTAAACAGCACATCGTATTTTATTTAATTTTCCATTTACATTTGAAGGCGACGGGCATACAACTTAAAATTTCACAAAAAGAGAAATAAAAATTTGATATTGCAAGTGGTTGCCTGGAAATAAAAAAAGTAAAAAATGAACAATCAAACGGAACCCCTTTGGGAGGTATTTATAAGAAGTAAGCAGGGCCTGGATCATAAGCATGTTGGAAGCCTGCATGCTGCTGATGCGCAAATGGCTATTGAAAACGCCCGCGATGTTTACACAAGGCGTATGGAAGGAGTTAGCATCTGGGTGGTTGAATCTCGTAATGTTCATTCATCCAATCCTGACGAAGCGGAAAGCCTTTATGATCCTGCAACGGATAAAATTTACAGGCATCCCACTTTTTATAATTTGCCGGAAGAGGTAAAATATATGTAAGAAAAAATGACAGAAAAAATACCATACCTAAGTGCGGAGGAAACGCAACTTCTTTCTAATTATTCGCTTTTTTTGGCCGATAGTTCGTTAATCATGGGCCATCGCCTTAGTGAGTGGACAGGTCACGGACCAATGCTTGAGCAGGATATTGCTATCTCCAATATTGCCCTTGATCTGATTGGGCAGTCCAGGAATTTCTATCAATATTCAGCGACCCTTGTTAATGCTGATCTGGAGGTAGAAAAAAAGATAACTGAAGATGAACTGGCTTATTTGCGTGATGCCGCAGAGTTCAAAAACCTTTTGATTACTGAATTACCTAACGGAGATTGGGGAAAAACCATTTTGAAAATATTTTTTTTCAGCGCCTGGCAGTATTTTTTTTATCAGAAACTTATTTACTCTACTGATAAACAATTGTCGGCAATCGCGGAAAAATCCTTGAAGGAGGTTACTTATCATCTGAAATGGAGCAGCGAATGGGTTATCAGGCTTGGAGACGGAACTGAAGAAAGTCATAAAAAAATGAAAAACGCCGTTGAACAACTTTGGCCTTTTACCGGTGAAATGTTTAGGGAAGCGGATTATGAAAATATGCTGCTGGAAAAGCGTTTATCAGTTCCCGTTAGTTCACTTAAAAATGACTGGTTTCAAAAAATTAAATCGGTTTTTGAAGAAGCAACTCTTCTTATTCCGGAGGAAGGTGCCTGGATGCAATCGGGAGGAAAAAATGGACGGCATACTGAACATCTTGGCTATATCCTTGCCGAAATGCAGTTTTTGCAAAGAGCTTACCCCGGTTGTGAATGGTAGAGGAACTTTCTGCTGAAAATTTATAAAATGGATTGCAAGCAAAACAATATTGTAAATGTGCTGACAGATGAAACAACAGAAAAGATTTGGCAGATTCTTGGAACAGTAAATGATCCTGAAATTCCTGTTTTATCCGTCATTGATTTAGGGATAATCAGAGAAGTAAAAATTCATGATCAATTTCTTGAAGTTCTTATTACGCCCACTTACAGCGGTTGTCCTGCCATGGATATGATATCCATGAATATCAGGATCGCTTTAATTAAAGAAGGGTTTACAAACATAAAAATTACCCGTCAACTTTCACCGGCCTGGACAACAGACTGGATGAGCGAAACCGGAAAGGACAAGTTGAAATCTTATGGCATAGCCCCCCCGTCAGGGAAAACATTTGACAAAGACTACCTTGAAAACGTGATTGTTGAATGCCCTTTATGTCACTCTAAAAATACAAAATTGATAAGCCAGTTTGGTTCTACATCCTGCAAGGCATTATACAAATGCATGGATTGCAAGGAGCCATTCGATTATTTTAAATGCCATTGAGTGGATGGCAAACGGACTTTTTTCCAACATTTAGCGGCAAAAAAAACTGTGTCAGTCAGTGCAATGTGTGGACCCGCAAAACCGAATCTTTTATGGTAAGAAACCGAAATTATTTCTACCATTTAGCGAGAGAAACTTGCAAAAAAAAAACGCAGCCTTTTATTATAGCAAACGGACGTTTTTCGGACATTTATCTTTAAGAAAGCGACTCTTTGTGCCGAGAAAAACGATCATGCTGGTCGCTACAAAAAACGACCGCTGTGTCCCTTCAAAAATATTCAGGTAAAAAAGTTTAATTTTCGAAAAAAATTGAATGGAGTTAAAACATTTGTTCAATGCTCCATTCAAAATAAACGAAAAAGACATATCCTTCATGCCATCAATTCTATTTGAAATCAAAAACTCAATCGCGTTTATTACATTAAACCGGCCCGAAAAATTTAATGCCTTCAATCGTGAAATGGCTCTTGCTTTGCAGGAAAGATTGGACGAATGCGAAAAGAATATTTCCGTTCGTTGCGTGTATATAACCGGCTCTGGAAAAGCTTTTTCTGCAGGACAGGATCTTTCGGAAGTGACTGATCCTGAAGGGCCGGGTATGGAAAGAATTTTGTCTGAACACTATAATCCTATTATCCGGCAAATCAGAAAATTGAACAAGCCAGTAATGGCAGTTGTGAACGGAGTTGCTGCAGGGGCAGGGGCAAATATTGCTTTATGCTGCGACATTGTTATCGCTTCCGAAACGGCTTCTTTCATCCAGGCGTTCAGTAAAATCGGACTCATTCCCGACAGCGGCGGAACTTACTTTTTGCCGCGGCTGGTTGGCTTCCAGAAGGCATCAGCGCTCATGATTCTTGGAGAAAAAGTTGCCGCGACAGAGGCGGAAAAAGCAGGCATGATTTATAAATCTTTCCCTGAGGATGTTTTTTTTATAGAAGCAGAAAAGATGGCGGAAACTCTTGCGGAAATGCCTACCAAAGGCATCGCCTTTACAAAACACGCCTTAAATCTTTCTATGGAACAAAGCCTTGACCAGCAGTTGGAAATGGAAGATAATCTTCAGCAAAAAGCTGCGCTCACCAACGATTTCAAAGAAGGTGTAAGCGCTTTTCTAGGGAAAAGAAAGCCAGAGTTTAAGGGAGATTGACAAGTTTTTTATTATCAACGTTTAATTTATTTCAAATGAATAACAATGAACCGGAAAAAGTAGTTACCCATATTTTCGGAAAAGATCTTTTCAGCCAGTGGCTGGGAATTGAGGTTCTGGAGGTCAGTGAGGGATATTGCAAATCCCGCATGACCGTGCGCGAAGAAATGATGAACGGCCTGGGAATTGTTCATGGCGGAATCGCTTTTTCACTTGCCGACAGCACGTTCGCTTTTGCCTGCAATAACAGAAATACCTTATCTGTTGCGCTGGACACTTCTATTAATTTTTTAAAACCTGTTCATGTGGGCGACGTCCTTCTCGCTGAGTCAAAAGAGATCCATAACGGGAAATCTACAGGACTGTACCAAATCAGGATCACTAATCAAAAACAACACGTTGTCGCGATTTTTAAAGGAACATGTTTCAGGACCAGCAAAAAGCTCCTATAGACCTATTTAACTATAAAGTATCCGACAGCAAGCCAAACAAGCCCTTTTATTAAAAAGAAGAGAAATCCCCAAAAGCCAATTCGTTTGATCCATGAGAAGAAGGCTCCATATCTTTTTTTATTACCAATGATCATCATGAAAAATATTTTTTAGCGGGCGATAACTTCGTAAGTTTTAAAATCACTTTTCATGGGTGGCTCTTTTCCTTCTGCCTTTGCTTTTGCCAAATCTGCGAACCCGCGCTTATGTCCTTCGATAAAAGTTTCAGACTTTGTCCAACCTTTAAAAGCGGCTTCGTTTTCCCAATGGCTCACGATCAGGTAAGCGTCTCCCGGTTTGGAAGGCCTCAACACCTGCATGTCAATAAAGCCGGGCATTGTGTCGATCTGCTTTGCCCTCGAGCCAAACAATTCTTCAAAGCGTTCCACATATTCGGGTTTGCAGTCAATATAATTTACGGCAACAAAATTTTTATTCATTTTTCTGATTTTCGATTGCAAACATAACGGGGAAGCCCGGTCTTCATTTTCATTTTCGGGAAAAAGAGTTTACGAAAATGGGAAATGAACTGCTGCAAAGAATGGTTAACAAAAGAAATAATAAGAGCCACATTGAAGCATCTTTTTTGTATTTTTCATTTTCTAAAAACTTTTCAGAAATGAAATCTCTCTTTCTTTTTTCTTTAGCCGCCATTTCTTTTTCTTCGGCCCGGACCCAATCTTATGAAAAAATTCATCGGGAAGCGATTGTCTGCGACACGCATAATGACATCATTAGCGTTTGCCTTGAAAAAGGTTATTCGTTTGACCAGGATCTAACGGGGAAAACTCATAGTGATCTTGAAAGGATGTTCGAAGGCGGACTTGATGTTCAGGTATTTTCAATTTTTTGTGATGGCACGAAAAAAAATCCTTTCCAATTCGCTAACAGAGAAATTGACACCTTGCAGGCATGGGTAAAACGTAATCCTTCAAAAATGATGCTGGTAAGCAGCCCCATTGAATTGCAAAGGGCTGTTAAAGAACATAAGCTCGCCTCAATGATGGGTGTGGAAGGAGGTCATATGATAGAAGATGACCTCAATAAGCTAGACAGTTTATATATTCGGGGTGTAAGATATATGACCTTAACCTGGAACAACAATACTAACTGGGCAACAAGCGCGGAATACGAATCTGGTCGCCGCGACCGCCGTGAAAACAAGGATTCGGCAACCCGGCAAAAAGGGCTGAATGAATTTGGAAAACAGGTCGTAAAAAGAATGAATCAGCTGGGCATGATGGTTGACCTAAGCCATGTTGGTGAACAAACTTTTTGGGATGCCATCACCGTTACTTCAAAGCCGGTTTTGGTATCTCACAGTAATGTGTATACGCTTTGTCCGGTATTTAGGAATTTAAAGGACGACCAGATAAAAGCCGTAGGAAAAAACGGTGGAGTGATCCAGTTAAATTTTTATGCAGCCTTTCTTGACAGCTCAGTAGCATCAAAGCAAAGCGACTTTGTAAAACGGCATCGCCCCGAAAGAAACGAGCTGGTTTCCGGCGGCATGAAAGGTTTTGAAGCCGACGCGTTTATTTCAAAAAAATATGAAAATGAAGTGGATGAAATCCGCGTCCCATTCAAACTGCTGTTCGACCACATGCAATATATTATTAAGCTCGCCGGCATCGATCATGTTGGCCTTGGCGGCGATTTTGATGGCATAACCGTTACACCCAAAGTGTTAACCGACGTCACTAAATATCCAATGATAACAAAAGAGCTTGTAGCCAGGGGTTATTCCGAAAAGGACATCGATAAAATTTTAGGCGGCAATTTTATCAGAGTGTTTGAGGCCAATCAGCGGAAATAACTTAGGGAGCATCAGAAAGTTTTTTAAGATTTACACACTCAACCCTTTTTCTTTTGTTTCTTTTGAAGAAATTATTCAATAAATCAAATGCAAGTCGTAACAACACTTTAAAATATTGCTTTGAAAAACATATAAAACAGTTAACCGAAGCGCTATACCGAATCATTAAAAATTACCACCATGAAAAAAGCAAATGCAAAATTTTGGACGACCATAATATTTGCTTGTATTATCGGCTTCGCTCTAGCAAAAATTGATACTTCTAAAAATTGGAATGATACAGCCATAACTGTAGGTTTAGTTTTAATCTCTTGTTTTATTTTCGGACTAATTATGCCAAGACTAGCTTGGCTTTGGGCTATTATCATAGGCGGATTTATTTTTAGTTTTAATGCTATTCAAAATAACAATTATGGATCTGCTGGCGCAATTCTATTTGCATTTATCGGGGCTTACTCTGGCGTTTTGTTTAAAAAGTTTTTTCTTCATTCTACGATAAAATAATTTCAGCGAAGCAAAAAGTAGTTTTTCTTGATTTAAAAAAGTCTCTTGCAGAAAAGCACAACTCATTCGCATTCTCTTCACTTCATCGCTTCGCCGTCTCGTTCCTCGACGACTTCGCTAACGTTAGGTTCCTTGCGTTCCGCTCATTCGTTTCGCTTTTCGGATAGTCTCTAAAAATCACCAAACACGCAGCAGAAATAAAATGCTTTGAAATTTTGTTGCAGATCTGTTGTTTGCATTTTATTACAGCTGCGTAGCCAACGCACAAAAAAAACTTACGGGCTAATCTAATTTGCCAACCGCGCGAACAAATACAGCCAACGCTACATGTTGCTTCGTCGTGCCATCAAATCCACGAAGCGGTGAACAAAGAAAGGTTCGGTTGGGAATCTGAAAAAACTTAACGACAGTGAGTTTAGATTAAAGATCATTTCAAAAAGGAACAGCACCAGGTTGTAACCATTGAAGAATTTTGCCAGTATTTGGGTTTGCAACAGGATGTTGTAAGCCGGCAGTTAAGATAGCTGCAACCATCAGCAAAGAGCCTGATCACCTTTTGCGCCCCACACTCTCTTTTTTCTTTTCTTTTATTTGTGTTGCAATTTCCTTTGCTATATTATTTTGTGGTCACATTCGAGGTCACATAAAAGAAAAAGAGTTACAATCTTCATTGTAACTCTTTGATTTCAAGTGGGCCCACCAGGACTTGAACCTGGGACCACCTGATTATGAGTCAGGTGCTCTAACCAACTGAGCTATAGGCCCGAAATTACCAAAGCGGTAATTTTTAGGACTGCAAAAATAGAAAAATTCACCAAGTCGAAAGAAATATTTTTCTTTGAACATGGAAAAATTTGAAAACATCATCTTTGATCTCGGCGGCGTTTTGCTTAATGTGGATTATAATCTCACCCGCCAGGCGTTTGAAAAACTGGGCGTTGTCGATTTTGACAGCATGTATTCGCAAGCCAATGCTGACAAGTTATTTCAGAACCTGGAAATGGGAAAGATTAGCGATCTGAACTTTTATAAAGAATTGAACCGCTGCACAGGACTTGATTTGTCCCCCTCAGAAATCGATACGGCATGGAATGCGATGCTGCTGGATTTTCGGGAAAAAAGTCTTGTTTTTTTGGAGGAAATCAGTGAAAAATACAATCTCTTCCTGCTGAGCAATACCAATTATATTCACATGGCAGCGTTTAAAAAAATCTTTCATTCCTGCCCAAGGACAAGAACTTTTGAGGCATACTTTAACAAGGCATTCTACTCTTGTGAAATAGGATTTCGCAAACCGGATGCAGATTGTTATGAATACGTTCTAAGTACCCTGGCAATCAAGCCAGAAAAAACGCTTTTTATTGACGATTCTGAGCATAATATCGAAGGAGCGATAAAAGCAGGACTCCAAACAATTTACCTCACTGAAGGCAATGTCATTGAAGAATTGGGACTGTAAATTTCAGCTATGAGCCTGAGTCTTCAGCACCTCTAATTAATTTTTTACTTCCTCAAACTCAATGTAATCGCCCTCTTTTTCTACCGGAAATTCGGGCTGGGAAGGTTTATGCTGGGAAGGCTTTTGCTGATTCTGGAAAGAATTCATACTGCTCTGCATTTTGCTTTGCATTTCGCCAAATTGCTTTTTTATCTTTTTTGAAGACCGATAAACCGGAATGATAAAATCGAATATTAATTTATAGAAAACATAAATCAGAAAAAGTTCGGCGGCGAGTCTAAAAATATTCATGCAGCAAAAATAATTCTTTTTGCAGGAATCCGCTTTCCCCCGGTTCTTCAGAAAGCGTTCTTTAAGTTTCCTTAAACATTTGGGAGGAAATTGAAAAAAAGATAAAAAATGTTCGTCTGCTGTATTTCCCCCGAAAGGAAATAAAATGTTAATCCCCACCTACCCTTTAAACATAATTTGGAACGTAATTCTTCTTTGCAGTATATTTGCACCCGTAAAAGATTAGTGAAGGGAACGGAAGCGTTCCCTTCTTCTATTTTCAAAAAAGCGGTTTAAATGATTACAGCATCCCCATTGGAGCAAATTGAGAATTTTATTTTAGGATTTATTGAAAAATCGGAAGACACCTTCATGGTGGAGGTTAAAATCACTCCAGGAAACCAGATCACAGTATTGCTTGATGCGGATAACGGAATTACCATTGAAAGATGTACGGCAGTAAACAGGGCTCTTTATAAATTTATTGAAGAATCCGGAATGTTCCCTGATGGAAATTTCTCCCTGGAAGTTTCTTCGCCGGGAGTGGACAAGCCACTGAAACTGCATCGCCAATACAAAAAGAATATTGGACGCAAAGTAGAAGTTGAGCAGATTGACGGCTCAAAAATTGAAGGAACATTGGTTGCTGTAAATGAAATGGAAATTACAGTGGAAGAACAAGAGGGCAAGGGCAAAAAAGCAATTACAAAAACAACAACAATTTTATTTAATCAGATAAAGCATGCGACTGTGCTGATAACTTTTTAAAAAAACAAAATGGCAAGTATAAATTTAATAGAATCCTTTCAGGAGTTTAAAGACGCTGAAAACATAGACAGGCCTACTTTAATGAAGGTAATGGAAGACGTATTCAAAACGCTTATCCGAAAAAAATACGGATCGGATGACAACTTTGACGTCATCGTAAACGACCAGAAAGGAGATCTCGAAATATTCCGCAGGCGCACCATCGTTGATGATGACGATCTTTACAATACTCTTACTGAAATCGAATATAAAGACGCGATAAAAATTGAACCCGACTATCAGGTCGGTGAAGAGCTGTACGAGGAAGTGGATATTCAGAAAGAATTCGGTAGAAGAGCAATCCTTGCCGGAAAACAAACACTTGCGAGCCGCATCAATGACCTGAAGAAAAATATTCTCATCAAAAAGTATGAAGACCGCATCGGTGAAATTGTGAACGGCGAGGTTTACCAGGTTTGGAAAAAAGAAATTCTTTTGCTCGACGAAGAAGGAAATGAAATGCTTCTTCCAAAATCGGAGCAAATTCCTTCAGATTATTTCAAAAAAGGAGAAACGATCAGGGCGGTAGTAAAAAGGGTGGAACTTAAAAATAGCCAGGCGGTTATTATTGTTTCAAGGACAGACAATTCTTTCCTGGCCAAGCTGCTTGAAATTGAGGTCCCTGAAATTTTTGATGGACTCATTGTTATCCGCAAAATCGTGCGCGATCCGGGAGAAAGGGCGAAAGTCGCCGTGGAAAGCTTTGATGATCGCATTGATCCGGTAGGTGCTTGTGTGGGAATGAAGGGAAGCCGCATTCATGGAATCGTTCGCGAACTTAAAAATGAGAATATCGATGTAATCAATTGGACCAATAATACCCAGCTTTTGATTCAGCGTTCATTGACTCCCGCCAAAATAACCTCCATGGAGGTAGATATGGAAAACAAGCATGCGAATGTTTATTTGAAACCCGATCAGGTTTCCCTGGCAATTGGCCGCAGAGGGGTAAACATAAAGCTGGCCTGCGAGCTTACCGGGTCTTGAAATTGACGTATTTCGCGACAATGAAGGAGAAGTGGAAGAGTATGATGTGGATCTGGATGAATTTACAGATGAACTGGAAACATGGGTGATCGATGAATTGAAAAAAATCGGTTGCGATACAGCGAAAAGTGTACTGGATTTGTCTGATGAAGAATTGGAACGCAGAACGGATCTTGAAAAAGAGACAATTGCTGAGGTGAAAAAAGTGTTGAAAGAAGAGTTTACAGGTGAATAAATATTTTTCAATTGTTGAAAGCAACAATTGAATGTTTTGACATAATTTTAAATAATAAAAATCAACCTTCTTCATAAAAGAAGGCAAGGAGAGGCTTAATGGCAGAAGTAAATACACCACGTTTATTGGCAGCGGCCAAGGAGTTTAATATAGGTACGGGTACCTTGACAGACTTTCTTGTGTCCAAAGGATTCGATACGGACGAACTGAAACCGACATCAAAAATTTCGGAAGAAATGTACCGTGTTCTGCAGGTCGAGTTTCAGCCCGACAAAGTTGCCAAGCAAAAAGCGGAACAAATAGATCTGCCCAAAAATGCTCCTTCGGAAAACAAAAGAAGGCGCGACGAGCAGGATCTTTCTTTCACTAAAAAGGAAGTTAAGATTGAAGCCAAGGCAAAGGAAGAAGCGGTTCCTGTTGTTGTTCCCGAAGTTGAAGAAGCAACGCCGGAACCTGTTGTTGTTGAAGAAGTAAAAGAGGAGAAAGCACCGGAAAAGCCGGCAGAA
This sequence comes from uncultured Chitinophagaceae bacterium, assembly GCA_963696835.1. GTDB lineage: Bacteria > Bacteroidota > Bacteroidia > Chitinophagales > Chitinophagaceae > Ginsengibacter. Next base: position 488,035 of record CAVOLS010000005.1, read on the forward strand.
GAAGTCGTAGTGAATGAACCGGTTAGGGAGCCTGAAGTTGTTGAAACTCCGGTTGTTGAAACGCCCCCGGTGATTGAAGAGCCAGCCCAGCCGGAAATAACAAAAATAGAAGCTCCTGTATCCGGACTTAAAGTGATTGATAAAATTGATTTAAGCACGATCGATTCTTCAGTAAGGCCTAAGAAGGATGCAAAGAAAAAGGAGAATAGGCCTGAAAACAAACCGCAGCCAAAACCAGAACCTCAAGCTGAGGAAAAACCTAAAATTAAAGGCGTAATTCAAAAAGAGCCAGAGCCTGTTAAAGAGGAACCTAAGGTTGCCGGCCCGGTAGTTGAGCCGGTTAAAGATGTGCCAGCGATCATTACCAATATTAAGGCGGCGAAACTTGAAGGCCCTAAGATTATGGGCAAAATAGATTTGCCGCTCAACAATGATACCCGTCCGCGTCCTTCTGACGAAAGAAGAAAGCGGAAGCGCATCATTGTAGAGAAAAAACCAGGCGGCCATCCGCAACAGGGAGGAAACTTCCAGCGCCCGCCGGGAAATATGCCTCAGCGTCCTCACGGACCGAATCGTCCTGCTGCTCCGGGAGCTGGAGGAAGATTCAACAGGAATGCCCCACAAGTTCGTCGTGAAGAAAAAGAAATCGATCAGAAAGAGATCCAGGATAAAATTAAAGAAACGCAGGCAAAACTTGCCGGTTCGGGTGGCCGCGGAAAGAGTCTGAAAGCTAAATATCGGAAGCAAAACGCGAAGAGGCAGCTGAAAATGTGGGTGAACAAGCAACGGACAATAAACTTCAGGTTACGGAATTTATTTCTGTAAGTGAACTCGCTAATTTAATGGATGTAAGTTTTGCTGATGTGATCAGTAAGTGTATGAGCCTGGGCATCATGGTTTCCATCAACCAGCGGCTTGAGGCTGATGTTATAGAACTGGTGGCAAGTGAATTTGACTACGAAGTGGAATTTATTGATATTGACGATCAGGGCGATATGGAAGAGGAAGAAGATGAAGAAGATCCGAAGAAGATCTTGTACCACGTCGCCCCTATTGTAACGATCATGGGACACGTTGATCATGGTAAAACATCTCTGCTTGATTATATCCGCAATGCAAATGTAATTGCAGGTGAAGCAGGTGGAATCACGCAGCATATCGGTGCCTATGAGGTAACCGTTAAAAACGGAAGATCCATTACTTTCCTCGATACTCCTGGTCACGAAGCATTTACAGCCATGCGTGCACGTGGTGCCAAAGTCACTGATATCGCTGTGATTGTTGTTGCGGCTGATGATGCCGTAATGCCTCAGACAAAGGAAGCGATCTCTCATGCGCAGGCTGCCAGTGTGCCAATGATATTCGCGCTAAATAAAATTGATAAAGAAGGAGCAAATCCTGAAAAAATAAAAGAACAACTTTCCGCCATGAACATCCTCGTTGAGGATTGGGGTGGAAAATACCAAAGCCAGGAAATAAGTGCCAAGCCAGGGATTACACGTGGATGACCTGCTGGATAAGATTCTGTTGGAATCCGATTTGCTTGAAGTGAAAGCGAACCCCAAAAAAGCAGCCACAGGAACTGTTATTGAAGCTTCTCTGGACAAGGGACGTGGATATGTGGCAACGATTTTGGTTCAGAACGGAACTCTGAACCAGGGCGATCTGCTTGTTTCCGGACAGCATTATGGAAGGGTCAAAGCGATGTTTAACGAAAGGAACCAGCGGGTTGACCACAGCAGCCCCTTCTACACCGGTTTTGGTTCTAGGCTTAAATGGAGCGCCTCAGGCAGGTGAAACTTTTAAAGTTTTCTGCCGACGAAGTCAGATGCGAAAGACACGGCCAACCGCCGTGCTCAGATCCTGCGTGAACAAGGAATCCGCGCTAAAAAACATATTACTCTTGATGAAATCGGACGCCGTCTTGCATTGGGCAATTTCAAGCAATTAAACCTGTCTTATCGGTGCAGATGTGGATGGTTCGGTGGAAGCATTGAGTGATTCACTGCAGAAACTGAGCACTGAAGAAATCGCAGTAAGCGTTGTTCATCAAGGGGTTGGTGCAAATTACTGAAACAGATGTGATGCTGGCAACGGCATCAGATGCGGTGATCATTGGATTTAACGTTCGACCTTCATTGCAAGCGTCACGTATTGCCGAGCATGAAGGAGTGGAAATTAAAACCTATTCCATCATCTATGATGCTATCGATGAAGTGAAAAGCGCGATGGAAGGAATGCTTGAACCTAAAATTCAGGAGAAAGTACTGGGTGTTGCTGAGATTAAGGAAACATATAAGTTCGATAAAGCAACAGTTGCAGGTTGTATGGTTGTGGAAGGAAAAATCGCCAGAAACAATCGCATTCGCTTGGTAAGGGATGGCATCATTATCCATACCGGTGAACTGGGAAGCCTGAAGCGTTATAAAGACGATGTAAAAGAGGTAAGCAATAATATGGAATGCGGCATGATTGTTAAAAACTACAATGATCTGAAACCAGCCGATATGATTGAAGCGTTTGAAGAAATAGAAGTAAAGAGGACTTTGTAATCCTCAAGAACGAACATTTCTTTAACAAAACCGCTTTAACTTTTAACTTTCCAAAAAAAAATCTCACGCATTAGCATTGTATTTTTGGCAACCTATTTATAGAATGGCAGAAATACGCCGCCGACGAACATAAACAAGTCACATGAAAAAAAGTTTGTTTACTCTTTTCTTTGCCGTTACAGCTTTCACGCTTTTCGCGCAGCCTAAAAAAGTAGTAGCCGATAAAATAATCGCCACAGTTGGCGACAAGATCATTTTAAAAAGTGATATTGATAACAGCATTCACGATATGCAGCGCCAGAATATTGATATTCCCCCAAATGCAAATTGCCTTTTGCTGGAGCAGGCCCTCGGATTAAAAGCGCTGGTTCTCCAGGCAGAAAGGGATTCTATTCCTGTTTCAGACGAGGAAGTTGAGGCGGATATCGACAACAAGATCCGTTATTTCATCAATCAATATGGATCGAAAGACATTGTTGAACAAATAGCCGGCAAATCTATTTTCCAATTGAAAGAAGATTTTAAGCAGACTTTCCGCGATCAAAAACTGGCTCAGGGCGAGCGCGATAAGATCGTTTCAGATATCAGAATTACTCCAAAAGAAGTTCAGGAATATTATGACGCAATTCCAAAAGACAGTCTTCATTTTTACGAATCGGAACTTGAGGTTGGGCAAATTGTAATGTATCCGAAGGCAAGCCGAGATCTGGAAACCTATGCAATAGACCAGTTAAAGGAGTATAAAAAAGAAGTTGAGGACGGAACGAAGAAATTTGAAGTGCTGGCTTCCTTATACACCGACGATCCGGGAAGCAAGGAAACCGGCGGAAAATATGACATTAACCGAAATGAAAAAACATGGGATCCGGTTTTTCTGGCAAAAGCTTTCAGCTTGAAAGATGGACAAATTTCCAATGTTTTCAAAACAAGATTTGGTTACCATATTATTCAGATGGTAAGCCGCAACGGAGACGATGCTACTATCAGGCACATCCTAAAAATACCCCAGGTAAGTTCCATTGAAATTAGCCAGGCGAAAGAAAAACTGGATTCGATCAGAACGCAGTTGGTGAAGGGAACCCTGCAATTTGGCGAAGCCGTTTCAAAATACAGTGATGACGAAAACAGCAAATTTACCGGCGGACGAATTCCGGCAAGAGACGGAAGCTCTTTCGTAACTATTGACCAACTTGATAAAGACCTTGTTCTCATGTTGAAAGATCTTAAAGTTGGCCAGTATTCCATGGCCACAGAATATACTGATGAACGTGGCAAAAAAGGCGTTCGGATCGTTGAAATCCTTTCAAAAACACAGCCCCATCGTGAAAACCTGAAAGATGATTTTGATAAAGTTGCGCAAAGAGCACTAGAGGAGAAAAAGAATGATGCCCTCGAAAAGTGGTTTAATAAAAAAATACCTACGTTTTATGTTAATATCGCTCCTGAATACGAAAGCTGTCCTGAAATGAAAAAGTGGACAGAGCATATAACTGTTCAAAAATAATTATACCTCTGTTATAAAAAATCCTGAAAAAAATCGTTTGCCAGCAGACGGTCTTTTTTCAGGATTTATTTTTTATGTATTGCTTAAGGCCTGCTTACTCAAAGGGTAGTTTTGCACAGTAATCAGACAGGAATACGGAACTCTTCGGAGAGAACTTCTGCAGGATGTATGTTGTTTTTAATTTTGCCATTTTATTGGATAAAAATCAATTATTTCTTTCAAAAGCATTTCCGGCATTTCACTTAAAAACACAGTTGCTATAAAACCTGGTTGTCTCATCTGACGCCCCGGGTATCAAATCATTTTGATGAATAAACAGAGGCAATATTTCGTTTTTCTTTTTATAAAACCATTTGCCTAAAAATCAAAAAAGAACCCTTTACTAAAATAAAACTATACACTTAGGTTGATGCCCCCACAGTTATTTTATCATCTTTCTAAGATTTCCTCACGCAATAATAGCCTAATTTTGCAACTCATTTCAATTCATGAGCGACGAAATCAAACACGAATGCGGATTGGCTTTTATCAGGCTCCGCAAACCTTTTTCCTACTACCGTCAAAAATATGGTACTGTTCTTTATGGTCTCAACAAACTGTATCTTCTCATGGAGAAACAGCACAACCGTGGCCAGGACGGAGCAGGCATCGCAGCCGTAAAATTAAATACGGAGCCGGGATATCCTTTTTTAAACAGAATCAGGAGTACGGCCAATCAGGCTATCGCCGACATTTTCTCTCAGATTGGTGAACAGATCAATGAAATAAAAAAATATCATCCTGATATTGAGCAGCATCCCGGTCTGATGAAAGGACATATCGATTTTTTAGGGGAGCTTTTGCTGGGCCATTTACGTTATGGAACGCAGGGAAAAAACAATGTGGAATTTTGTCATCCGTTCATAAAAAGAAACACCATTCCCGCGCGCAACCTTGCGCTTGCCGGAAATTTCAATCTCATTAACAAGGATGAATTGCTCAACCTTATTGATAGTCCACGCACGGGGCAGGACCGTGAAAGCGACCTTGGCGCGATGATGGATGTTATTCACCATCATTTAATAAAGGAAGACGAATCTTCTCCTGGCAAAACGGAAATCAAGAACATTTTGGCTAATTCCTGTCCCTCCTTTGATGGCGGATTCACTTTTGGTGGAATTACCGGCGGCGGATACGGCTTTGTTGTCAGGGATGCGCATGGAATAAGACCCTGTTATTATTATGCCGATGATGAGGTGATTGTGGCGGCAAGCGAACGCGCTGCAATTAGAACAGCTTTCAATGTTGGGGAAAATGAGGTGAAAGAATTGATGCCCGGAAACGCATTGATCGTAGAGCCTGACGGGCAGTTTTCAATACATCAGATCCTGGAGCGAAAGGAAAGAAAAGCATGCAGTTTTGAACGCATTTATTTTTCAAGAGGCAGTGACGAAAAGATTTATCGCGAAAGGATTGCTCTTGGGTATCACCTGAGCGAAAGAGTGTTGAAGGCAATTGACCATGACCTGAAAAACACCATTTTTTCCTTTATTCCTAATACCGCTGAAACAGCCTTTTACGGACTACTCAAAGGAGCCGAAGATTATCTTAACAAAATCAAGATTGAAAGAATCGCCAGTTGGGGGAAAGATATCAGTGAAGAGAAACTAAGCGAGATGATCAACCGGAAAGTGCGCCTTGAAAAGATTGCGATAAAGGACGTTAAGCTCCGCACTTTTATTACTGAAGATAGCAGCCGCAATGAAATGGTGCAGCATGTGTATGATATTACCTATGGAACTGTTAGGAAAGGCATTGACACGCTGGTGGTTATTGATGACTCGATCGTAAGGGGAACCACTTTGCGCGAGAGCATTATCCGTATGCTGTCACGTCTTGAGCCCAAAAAAATTATCATTGTTTCTTCCGCTCCTCAAATCCGCTATCCGGATTGCTATGGAATCGACATGAGTAAGCTTGGTGAATTTGTCGCCTTCAAAGCCGCTATGGAATTGATAAAGGAAAGAGGAATGGAGTCTTTGCTCACCGGGCTTGTGGAAAAATGCAAGGAACTAAAAAAGAACAATGAGTTGCATACGGTTAACCTGGTTCGCGAAGTTTATAAACCCTTTTCCCTGGAAGAATTGGATCGTAAGATCGCGGAACTCATAACTCCGCCAGAAATTTCGGTTCCTGTTGACATCATTTATCAAACAATAGAAGATCTTCATGATAGCTGTCCAACCAATTTGGGCGACTGGTATTTTACGGGAAATTATCCAACACCGGGCGGAAACCGGGTGGTGAACATGGCATTCCTGAATTATATGGAAGGCAAAGATGTGAGGGGTTATTAAGCCTGCTTTTATAATCAGGGTCTTTGTTTTTTTGATTATATAACGGCAGAAAAACACTCCGCTAAATAATACTTACATTCGGTATTATTTACTTGTTATGGCCATTCCATCGCTTCAAGGTTATATTATCGGAATTGACATTGGCACCGGCAGTGCAAAAGCGGTCGCGATGAACAGTGAAGGAACAGTTATCGCCAGTTCACAATTTTTTTATCCAACTCAAAGTCTTCATCCAGGGTTTTCAGAACAAGACCCTGAAATTATCTGGAAAGCATTTAGTGATTGCATCAGAAAAATTATTAGGGATGTAAAAGCTCCGCCAATTTCCATAAGCCTCAGCAGCGCAATGCACAGCTTGCTGGTAATGGATAAAAACAATAAACCTATTTCTCCTTTGATTACCTGGGCGGATACAAGAAGTGGCGATATTGCGGAGCGAATCAGAAAGTTACCGGAGGCAACAAAGCTCTATCAAACAACCGGAACGCCTATTCATTCTATGACGCCCTTATGTAAAATAATCTGGCTAAAAGAAAATACTCCTGAAATTTTTACCGCGGTTTTTAAATTTATTTCTATCAAAGAATTTATCTGGTACCAATTATTTCAGGTTTATGAAATTGATTATTCTATCGCTTCTGCTACTGGTTTATTCAATATTGAAACGCGGGCGTGGAATGATTTTTCGTTGCAATTATGCGGAATAAATACTAACCAGCTTTCAGAAATTGTTCCTGCAAATTTTGTCAGAAAAGGTTTCGACACAAGCAATTCTACCTTATTAAATATTTCCTCAGACACTTTATTTTGTGTGGGCGCAAGTGATGGTTGTACGGCAAATGTTGGAAGTTATGCAGTGAAAAAAGGAACCGCTGCCTTGACCATTGGCACCAGCGGCGCGGTAAGAATCGCATCGCCAAAACCAATTTTTGATTTTGCATCGATGTCATTTAATTATTTGCTGGATGAAAAAACTTTTATTTGCGGCGGCCCTGTAAACAATGGCGGAAACGTTGTGGAATGGCTCTTTGATGCAATTTTGAATAACGCCCATCCTTCTGATGAAGATTTTCAAAATCTTTTTAAAATTATTGATACTGTTCCTGCCGGAAGTAAAGGATTGATTTTTTTGCCTTATTTATTTGGTGAAAGAGCGCCTGTTTGGGATGAAAAATCGAGCGGAATATTTTTTGGAATCAAATCTACTCATACCAATGCATATTTTCTGCGGGCGACTTTAGAAGGCATTTGTTATTCAATGAAACAGGTTTTGGAAATAGAAGAAACATCAACAGAAAAAATTGCACAGCTCAATGTTAGCGGGGGTTTCATTCATTCAAAAACCTGGATGAAAATACTTGCTGACATAACCGGCAAAAAACTTTCTGTAATTGAAAGTGAAGATTCCTCTGCCATCGGCGCTGCTTTGATAAACATGAAAGCACTGAAAATGATTGAAGATTATGATTCATTACAACCGAAAAATAATTTGGTTGTTGAACCAAATTTGAAGAATCATTTGATCTATGAAAAATATTATGGAGTATTTAAAAAACTTTACTCCTCTTTAAAAATACCCATGGATGAGGTGTATCAAATTAACTCAGAATATCAGTAGGCCTCCTTCCTTTTCTTAAACAGAAATCTTTCTTTTCCTCGCAGCAACGTTCCATTTATCCACCAGTTTTCCGTCTTCAATAATATTGGCTTCATCATGCAAAGCCACCGTTGGACAAACATGATAAGGGATTCCGTAAAGCACGTCTCCTACCTTGAGGTTTTTATCATCTTCAACGTGGACTACCAGGTGTTCTTCACTTTGGGAACGCACCTCATAACCGGTTAAATTCAGGAAAATAATTCTTTTTGAAATTGGGTTTTCAGCCGCTACAGATTTATGGCCGAGGTCGGTCGTAATTAAGCCAGGCGCTGGTTTGGAAATAATTCTTGTCATTAGAACTGCTGCGAATTCAAAGGGTTGCTCTGTCAACAAAGATCCATACCCGTAATCCCAGAGCAAACAAGTTCCGGGGCTGCAAGACACTTCTTTATTCAAGGCATGAACCGTGAACGTTGGCGTTCCGCCTGCAATTATTTTAGTTTCAGAAAATCCTAAATCCATTAATGCCTTTTTTGCCAAAATCACTTTTTCAAAACCTGTGTTGCAAATTTCCTTTCGCTTTTCAAAATCAGATTCCCGAATGTGCCCATCATACACATGCAGTCCTTCAAAGTGAAGATGAGTTAAGTGGCGGATTTCACTAAACAAGGAAGGAAGTTTTTCCGGTGCGATTCCTGTGCGATGCATTCCTGCATCGACATCAAAGAAAACATGAGCTTTCAAGGATTCTTTTTCAAAAACGTTGTTCATCATTTCAGCCGATTCGCGGTTATCGATTAAAGAGAAAAATTGAACGCCCGGATATTTTTTTATTAAAGAAAGGAAGCGCTTCGCCTTCACAAAAGTTAACTGATAAGCAAGGATAATATTTTTCGCGCCTGCCTCCGCAAGCATCTCCGCTTCCGAGATTGTGGCGCATTTGAATTGAGAGATTCCCGCATTTAATTGCATTTTTACAACCTCTGCCATCTTGTGCGTTTTCACATGGGGGACCAATCTTTTTGCATCGCCAGCAATGGAAATCATTGTTTGAATATTGGCTGCAACGCGATTCTTGAAGATAAGCAAAGCGGGAGTGTCGATTTCACCGGGATTGTCTAATTTATACCAGTAGGATTCTTTCATTTATTTGAATGCAATTTATTTTTTTTAGCAGACGGTTAGCTGTTGCTAAGGGAATGAAGGTAAGAAAAAAAAAGTGTGATTTTTGTGCGTCTGCTGGAAGGTTTTGTTTTAATGATAGTCGGTTTTTGAAGATTCAAGCCTCGGTAAGGGCATTGCTGATCTGATAAAAAAACTTGAATGGATTCACTTCCATATTCCATAAAAAAAACTGAATTTTTATCCGTTTGCTGGCCATATTTTGAATAGTTACATAAGCCGGAAGAAATAATTTTTTACCGAGCCAACACTCCTGATAAAGACTTGAAATCGCGCAATTTGTTTCTTCACTAAAAGTTATTCCCGTCCCGGTTTGCTGCGGCGCGATTTCTTGCACCAGGAATTCTTTGAAACTTCCTGCTGCCGGAAAATTTTTGCAGCCTTACATTAAAGGACAGTAAGAAGTATCTGCCCAGGCGCTCATTATTTGTGTCGGTAATCGTTGTGCCATTTACCGTTCTTGTAATGCCTGTGTTTTGATCGAATAAATCAAAGCCCTGGATTCGCAGGGCGCCTGCGTTTTTCTTCAGGATGCGGTATTCCACATACAAGCTCAATAGCGACGGGTTGATATTGGCCGAACTGGCAAATCCGGTGTAGATGATTTTTGTAAAGTCATAACCTAAAGTCCAGTCTTTAAAAAAATAATTTTTTCCATTTACACCCAACTGCAAAGTTTTGACTTGCATATTGCTTTTGTAGGCCGCATAATTGGTAACCGTTTTATTGATCGAATAGCTACCGCTTAAGGCCGCATCCACTATATCAGGCAGGTCCAGACGAAAACGCGCAGAAGGAGCCACAACCCAGTTCTGGCCATTGTTCTTTTGATTGTCTGTAAAAGAAATATTGTTATCGAAGCTTCCGGCAGCACTCACTGTTGCCGTGAATTTTTTGTTGCTGAAAGGTTGCGTGAACGAAACACTTCCCTTCACGTTATAAAATCCGTTTGTATTGATATAGGTTGAGGTTCTGCTGGTTCCTTGCGTAGCGTTCACTACGCTTCTGACAATTTTATTCTGTGTTTGATCCAACGATAAGTTGGAGAAAAAGGACCTGCCGGTTAAAATCCCTACTTTATTATATTGGAGGTTGAACTTGTTGGTAAATTCCGCATTAAGGTTGGGATTTCCGATCACGATATTTTTGCTGTTAGAGCTGTCAGCCACGGGCTGCAATTGGGCGAAAGCTGGTTCCTTAGCCGATCCCCCGTAGTTAATAGTAAGAGAATGGCTGCGGGCAAAATTGTAGGCAAATCTCAGGGAAGGCTTGAAATTGAAAGTCCGGGATGAGGTAGAAATCTTTCTTCCATTGTCCATTCCAACAAGGTTTGCGGGTTGCGCGGCAATGGCCATCAAAAAATTATATTTCAGTTTCCGCACATTAAAGCTGAGGCCATACCGGTTCGTTATGAAATTGTATTTGTAATCATTGCTTTGCAACCCATTCCTAACTTTTTCTTCGGAAAGAGGATCGACGTCATCCGTATTTCTGATGCTTTTAGTACTTGAAATATTCCAGGTATAACTCGCTTCAAGGGAACTGTATTTTCCCAAAGGTTCATTGTAGGAAAAGCGCACATTAGCCGCAGTGTTTTCCGCATTAGTTTTAATAAATTGGTGTCGCATGGAATCTACACCAATCAAGGCAACACTGGAAGAATCATAATATTCATTCAGCCCATCGCGGCTTTGATCTCTTAATGAAGAATGGATGCCGGCGCTGATGCTATAATTTCTGCCGCGCTTTTTCAATTTGTGATTGAAGAAAAAATCAGTACCTCCGGAAGGCGCATAGGAGCCTGAAGAAGAACGGCTCTTGTTTGTTGTGTAAAAAGTAGTTCCTGCCCTATGGGTGGTAATGTCGGAAACGCTGCTGTTACTTCCAGTCGAAGAGGCATATGAAAAATAGGGCGACACTTTTAAAAAGTTAGCCGTGTCTATTTTGTATTCCAGGTTCCAGGTAAGCCGGTGATTATTTGAAATGTTTTTGTTGCGGGACGAACTGCTGGTGGTGCGCACATTCGAAGGATTCAGATCCTGCTGAAAGGAAGAGCCGATAGTTTTATTGTTGCGCCCGGTGTAGCTATAGCTGCCATAAGAAGATATTTTTTCGCCCCAATTGTCCTTGTAATTAAACCCAAGAGATTTTGAAACGGTATTGCCGTCGCCGCCAGAACCGCTCCGATCCACGCTTCCCAGGTTAGCACCGCGCGCGCCTCCGCCCTTTCCGCCGCCATTGAAATTAAATGTGTTGCCATTGGTATTGTTTACAGCACCTAAAAAAGAAATTTGCTGGTCGTCTTTAAAATGGTTCACTGACACTCCGCCCACATAGCGGTTCTCAGTGCCTGCAGCCATGCTGGCATTTCCGAAATTGCCTTTGCTTTTCCCTTTTTTAATGGTAATGTTCAACACTTTTTCAGCTTCGCCTTCTTTGATTCCGGTGAGGTTGGCCTTGTCGCCATAATCATCTATAATCTGGATGCTTTCAATAATATCGGCCGGCACATTTTGCGTTGCGGTTTGCACATCTCCCCCAAAATAATCTTTGCCATTCACGCGGACTCTTTTGATCGTTTGCCCTTGAGCGGTTACGTTTCCATCTTTATCCACCGTAACGCCCGGAAGCTTTTTTATCACATCTTCCACAGGCGCGCCTTCCCGAACTTTATATGCCTGCGCATCATATTGGATCGTGTCTTCCTTAATGGTAACCGGGTTCCTTTCAATGATGACTTCATTGAGCAAAGCGATTTTCTCTTTCAGTTGTATCGTGTGAATAGCAAACACATTGCCTTCTTTTTCGGAAACCAGATAGGTTTGCGAATAATTTTCAAACCCGATGGAAGTGGCACTTATCTCGAATTCAGATGAGGTTACTTTTGAAAACTCAAATTCCCCGCGTGCATTAGTAACAGCAGTGAGATTTTCTAACTTCGATGTAAGAGAAATGGTTACACCGGAAAGGGGAACGCCCACTGTATCTGTGACGATTCCTTTCACCAATCTCGACTTTTGTGCAGAAGAGGCATAAGAAAACAGCAAGGCAAAAAAAGAGAGTACAAATATTTTCATCATTATTTATTCAGCCGGGGAAAAGTAGTAAAGAACTATCACTTGACGTTTAATTTAATGCATTCCTGTGTGCAGGGGAAGAATTTTTTTGAATCAGACAGAAGAATTTTTCTGGTTAATAATAAATGATGGAAAAAAAGTGGGTTTGTGCAGGGATTTTTTTTTGGAGTGAGGGGCAATATCAGGGGCAATTTCCTCTTTGAATTTGAAAAATCTTGCTGCGTTATTATACAAAATATCGGCTTTGTCTTTTTGTGTAAGAAATGGTAAGAGGTTAAGAAACAAAAAATCCTTTCCCTCACTTGGGATGCAGTTTGCCAACCTGAACGACGCTTGCCTTTTTCTGCTGAGTTGCGTTGCTATTGATGAGGGGCTCGGGATGCAGGCAAGTATCCTTTCCCGCCTGAACATGTTATGTGTGGGAAAAAAGCTTTCGCGGGAAAGATACTGCCAGGCAGCCCGAACTATCGCTGAGCAGCGCATCTTTCGCTGACAGCCCCAAATGCTTTCTTTCTTTTTTATTCTCCAAATAACATCGAAAAAAAGTCCGACTGCTGGAGGAAACAACGGTTGGTGAAAAAAACCGGAAAGACTTTCGCTAATTTGGCAATAAATTTAAAGAAGCGGGTTGCGGCGGGTCCCGGGAAAAAAAATTAAAAAAAAGTTCGTTTGCTGGTTTTCTAAAGTGTTTTTGGCATCTGTTTTGCCTCTTTGGGGCAAATTCTGAAAATAATACTTCAATAATCCAATAAAATAAAAATTGAATATTACCTTTAAAGCAATTTAGCGTTTTGCATTGCGTTTAATAGAAAAACCTTCAATAGTATCCGGTTGTAAATTCAATTTATTTCCACAACTTTGCAGGCATTAGTAATTTTTCAATATACCTAAATAAAACATGGGCCTTTTTAATTTTTTTACTCAGGAAATAGCGATTGATTTAGGAACAGCAAATACCCTCATAATTCACCATGATGTTGTAGTTGTAAATGAGCCCTCAATTGTAGCTTTAGACAGGAATAATCCTAAAAACATTTTGGCTGTGGGTAAAAAGGCCTTGATGATGCATGAAAAAACCCATGAAAGCATCCGCACAGTCCGGCCGCTCAAGGATGGCGTTATCGCCGATTTTAACGCTGCTGAGCTGATGATCCGCGAGATGATCAAAAAAATATATCCCAAGAAACCTTTGTTCCCCCCAAGCTGGCGCATGATGATCTGCATTCCGAGTAGCATTACGGAAGTGGAAAAACGCGCGGTGAGAGATAGCGCTGAGCAAGCGGGTGCGAAGGAAGTATATCTTCTTCATGAGCCGATGGCTGCCGCTCTTGGAATTGGCATTGACGTAGAAGAACCGGTCGGCAACATGATCATTGATATTGGCGGCGGAACAACCGGCATCACGGTGATTGCGCTGGCGGGAATTGTTTGCGATCAGTCTATCCGGGTGGCAGGTGATGAATTTACTGCTGATATTATGGAAGCTTTGCGCCGCTACCACAGCTTACTGATTGGAGAGCGCACGGCTGAACAAATAAAAATCCAGATCGGGGCAGCCATGAAAGATATTGACAACCCGCCGGAGGATATGCCAGTAAACGGGCGCGACCTGGTAACAGGTATTCCAAAACAAATTATGGTGAGCTACCAGGAAATTGCCGAGGCGCTTGACAAATCAATTTTCAAGATAGAAGAGGCAATTTTGAAGGCGCTGGAAACAACGCCGCCGGAGCTGGCTTCCGATATTTACCGCAGGGGATTGTATTTAACGGGTGGCGGCGCTTTATTGCGCGGGCTTGACAAGAGGCTAGCCGCGAAAATTAAACTTCCGGTTCACATTGCGGACGATCCGCTCAAAAGCGTGGTTAGAGGAACAGGACTCGCCTTGAAACATTATGACAGGTATCCTTTTGTGATGAGATAATTATAATATCTCAACCAGCGGGCGATTGAAGAAGCAAATGTTTTTTTCCTATAAACTTTATAACCTCATGCACTACAGGTGAGAAAAAGTGACCATGCGCAATATTTTTCTTTTTATCCGGATTTATTTCAATTTTCTTTTCTTCTTATTCCTCATGGGGCTGTCTTTCTATATGCTTTTCAGCTACAACCGCTTTCACCATACTGTTTACTCCGGCGTTGCCAATGAAGTGACCGGAAAGATCAGCAAGCAATACAATAACGTTGAGTATTATTTTCAGTTAAAAAGAACCAACGATTCGCTGGTAAAGGCGAATGAAATGTTGTATAACCGCCTCAAGCAGGATTTTGAAATGCCGGATTCAGTGAATAATCTGGTGATCGACACGACAAGGATTGATTCATCCCGTCAACAGAGAAAATATCTGTACATGCAGGCGAAAGTCATTCGCAATTCCATAAGCCAGCCGAATAATTATATCGAATTGCACCGGGGGGCGCTGCAGGGAATTCATGCCGATATGGGTGTAATTGATGTGAACAACGCAGTGATAGGAACGGTGATGGACGTGAGCGATAATTATGCCGTCGTAATGAGTTTGCTTCATGAACAAAGCAATCTGAGCGCACGGTTGAAAAAAACGGGCGAAACGGGTTCGGTTGTCTGGGATGGAAAAATGGCCGACATCCTCTTGCTCAAAGACATTCCTAAAACGGTAAAAATCTCCAGTGGCGACACGGTAATCACCAGTGGCTTCTCGGATAAATTTCCGCCCGGCCTGTTGGTTGGCTTTGTAAAGGATATAATTAATGATAAATCTCTTCCTACATACACAGTCCGGATAAAGACAGCCGCTAATTTCCAGAATTTAGAGTATTCTTATATCATCAACAATCTTCAAAAAGAGGAGCCTGCGCAACTTCTAAAGAAAGTTAAAGGAAAATGAGTAATCTCGTAAAAAATATCATCCGTTTCTGCCTCCTTATCCTGGTGCAGGTTTTTGTGCTGTACCAGGTACCGCCATTGAATCAACTCGTTACGCCGTATATTTATTTTCTTTTCATTTTGTGGCTTCCTTTTAAAATGGGGCGGCGCACACTCATGCTGTTAGCCTTCGCGCTCGGATTTACGCTCGATTGCTTTACAAAAACGTATGGGCTTCACGCGGCGCCATGCGTACTCATAGCCTACCTGAGGCCATTTCTGATTAACCTGTTGATTTCCCAGGAAGGAGCTGAAAGCAACTATAACGAACCTTCGATCAAAAGCATGGGCTTCACTCCCTATTTCACCTATCTTACAATTTTAACTTTTATTCACCATGCTTTTCTATTCTTTTTGCAGGCAATGCAAACGGGTGGATATTTATATTTTATTTTGAAGTCTGTGTTTTCTACGCTGGTGAGCTTGATCCTGATTTTATTAGTTGAATTATTATTTGTTCGTAAACAAAAATTTCGGACAAATACAATATAGACTATGCTATTTTTGCAACGAAAACTGTTGTACTTTCTCATTTTCCCAAATTTTGTAAGCCTTGTCCGTGTTTAACCAGTCCAGAAAAAATATGATTATAGCCATGATACTTTTCATGGGCCTGGTTATCGTTTTCCGCCTCTTCAGTTTGCAAGTCATGAATACCAAATATTCAATAATGGCCGACGAGCAGGGAAAATTCAGGAAAGTGGTTTATCCGGACAGGGGAATCCTTTTCGACCGGAATGGGAAAGCGATCCTGAGAAATACCGTGATCTACGACCTGATGGTAACACCGGGAAAAATCAGGGGAATGAATTTGGACACAGCTGCCTTGTGCCGCATTCTCGACATTGATACCGCAGAATTCAGAAAACGCATTATCACTGCAATCATAAAAAATAAAAGCTACCGGCCATCAGTTTTTGAGGCACTGCTTCCGGTTGAAAAGATTGCGCGGCTGAACGAAAGCATGTTCAAATTTGTGCCTGCTTTCTATTTACAGGAAAGGCCTGTGCGCGATTATCCTTATGACGCGGCAGGAAATATTCTGGGATATCTGTCTGAAGTGGATTCAAACTTTCTAAAACGACACGACGGTGAGGGATATCAAATGGGCGATTATGCCGGCAAAACCGGCCTGGAACGCAGTTATGAAAAAGTTTTGATGGGCCAGCGAGGCATTGAATATTGGAAAAGGGATAATAAAAACCGGCTGACTGACCGGCTGGAAAACGGGCGGTTTGATACTGCCGCCATTCCGGGAGAAAATCTTCATCTGGCGCTGGATATCGATCTTCAAATGCTGGGGGAGCGTTTAATGGAAAACAAGATCGGATCTATCGTAGCCCTGGATCCAAAAACCGGCGGTGTGCTTGCGATGGTAAGCAGTCCTACCTATAAGCCCAACCTTTTAACAGGCTCTGATAGAAAAAAGCATTTTGCAGAAATTCTTTTAGACCCACGTTTGCCCATGCTTAATCGCGCAATCAATGCAAGTTATGCGCCCGGATCAACCTTTAAAACCTTGCAGGCTTTAATTGGTTTACAGGAAAGAGTCATTACACCGTCCACTTCCTTTACGTGTACCGGTGCTTTCTATGGCTGTGGAAAACCGATGAAATGCCTTGACATCGGCACTTTCAATCTGAAACAGGCGATTACGGTTTCGGACAATACTTATTTCGCCAACGTCATGCAGCGCTGCATTAATAATCCTGCTTACGGCTCTGTGGATAGCGCTTTGAGGGTTTGGGGTAATTATATGTACGGTTTTGGCCTTGGCCATAAATTAGGAATTGATATGCCCTCTGAAAGAGGCGGAAAAATCCCTACGCCAAAAACGTATAATAAAATTTATGGGGAAGGCCATTGGAATTTTTGTACTTTCCGTTCTGTGAGTATTGGACAGGGAGAAGTAGAAGTAACTCCATTGCAGTTGGCGAACGAAATGGCTTATATTGCAAATAAAGGGTGGTTCATCACACCCCACATGGTAGATTCAATAGATGGGGGAGATAAATTTGGTTTGCTTGATTCATTCAAACTCCGTCACAAGGTTCTCGATATTTCCGATAGTATTTTTGAGGCTGTGCACGATGGCATGCAGGGAGTAATGGAACGTGGAACAGGCGCGGCTGCGAAAGTTCCGGGCATAGTAGTGTGCGGAAAAACCGGAACAGTTGAAAACGCTTATAAAGGTGTAAAACAAAAAGATCATGCAGTATTTGTTGCCTTTGCGCCTCGCGATCATCCGCGCATAGCTATAGCCGTTGTGTGTGAAAATGCAGGATTCGGCTCTACTTCTTCAGCTCCTATCGCCAGCCTGATGATTGAACAATACCTGAATGATTCTATAGCTGGCCCGGTTCGCAAGGCAAAAGTTGAGCAATTGGCGAAATTAAACCTCATGCCTGCGCGAATTTACCAGGCCTTGAGGGTAAGAGATTCGCTCGTTCACGCTAAAGATCCTTTTTATCTGAAAGAAAAGGGTTACATAAAAATCGTGAAAGATACTATGGGAATTGAAGAGGAAGATGATACTGAGGCATTGGACAAGCTGAAAAAATCAAGGCAAAAGGAAATTTCAAAGGATTCCCTTCCTTCCAAAAATGAGGAAGGCAATGGCAAACCGGCTATTCACGCTTTGTTGCCCGAAAAACAAAAAAAATCTTCTGTTACTATTTAAACTAAAACTATCTCCAAATTTTAATGCGCGACCAGGTAATAATATCAAAAGGAATTGACTGGGTGACGGTATGGCTCTACATAATTTTTGTTTCCATTGGTATTCTGTGCATTTTTTCTGTGGAATATCATCACAGCGAAAACATACTCCAAAACATTTCCGGCCTCAAAAAAAATTACGCGCGCCAGTTGCTCTTCATGGGGATTTCCGCCGTCATTGCCATATTCATTCTATTAACCGATAGCAAGTTCTTTACTGCCACCGCCAATATTAGTTATGCCTTCGGCATTTTGCTGATGATGGCGACCTTTGTTCTCGGTAAAAACATTAACGGTTCAAGATCCTGGATACCGCTTGGGTTTTTTAATCTGCAGCCGGTTGAAACCTGTAAAATTTTCACCGCCCTTGCGCTTTCAAAATATCTTTCCAGGACGGAAACCAATTTCCAAAATGCGCGCTCTCAATTGATTGCCGCGGTCATCGCCCTCACCCCTGCCGTTTTTTCCATATTGCAAAACGAAACAGGACTGGCATTGGTATATTTCGCTTTCCTCTTGCCCATGTACCGGGAGGGCCTTCCGCCAATTTACCTGATTATTGGTTTTTCCTTCGCGGTTCTTGTGGTTGCAACTATTTTGGTTGAGAAAAACACGCTGGCACTGGTGCTGACCGCCATCGCCGCACTCTCAGCTTTTGTTTTGAGACGCACTATCCGGCGGGACAAGGCCATCTTGGTGTTGATCGTTGGCGTATGGATCCTTTGCGTAAGTGTGCAGCGGTTCGCAGTCCCTTATATTTTTCAAACACGTTTTGCAGCCTTACCAGGTCGAACGGATCATGAACACTTTTGGAGTTGATTACCTTCCCTGACGCACAAACTGCCGAGTTGAGCAAGGAAGAAAAACTGGAAATGGCAAAACAAAAGAAAACCAAGAAGGCAGCCGAAAATTATAATGTAAAGCAGTCGAAGATAGCCATTGGTTCAGGAGGAATGTGGGGCAAAGGCTTCTTGAAAGGAACGCAAACCCAAGGTGATTTTGTCCCGGAACAGCATACGGATTTTATTTTTACTTCCGTCGGCGAGAATTTTGGATTCTGGGGAAGCGCCCTGGTAATTATTCTCTATGTACTATTCATGTTGCGGGTGGTTTTCCTCGCCGAAAGACAGAGAAGCACTTTTAGCAGGGTTTACGCCTACAGCGTTGCTGGCTGATCATGTCTTCTTTATGTCACCATTAATATTTGCACTACCGTAGGGCTTGCGCCAGTTATTGGAATTACCTGCCTCTTATGAGTTATGGGGGCTCTTCACTGCTGACTTTCACGATACTGATATTTATTATGGCTCGCCTTGATGCCGACCGGCATATGGTATTGTAATAAATTCGGATCTTTTAAATATATTTCTGAAGAGAAAAATCTTAAACAGGCTAGCCGCTTTTACATAAAAATCCATGAAAATAATTCCACTAGCGAAGGCGCTTTTACGGTTGATCAGACTAAAAAATTTATCCCTTTTCAAAAGGATTCTACGTTTTGCAGGCAAGGAATAAAGGAGCCTTCTCGGTTGAATTCAGCCCTTTGCGGTGATTTCATCCCGTGAATTCTTCTTTTCGGTACTGGATTTGGTTTTGCAGATCAACATATCAAATGCAAATTCACCAAAATCTGTGGCAGCCGGCGTATGCAGGAGATGTAACAAAAGTCCTCATTTCTCATCTTCATAAGGATCATTCCGGAGGCATTGCCTTTCCCAATGAAAAAAATCGCCGCATTTGAAAACGCCACTTATCATATAAATGGGAATGAATGGAATTATGCATTGGAGAAAAACGGCTCTTCCTACAGGAAAGACGATTTCATTTTTATTGGAAAGCGGGAAAGTTATTTTTACGGAAGGTGAAATCTTATTGATGATTATATTCATTACGAGATGAC
The DNA here is from genome assembly GCA_963696835.1 of uncultured Chitinophagaceae bacterium. Lineage (GTDB taxonomy): Bacteria > Bacteroidota > Bacteroidia > Chitinophagales > Chitinophagaceae > Ginsengibacter. The sequence continues at coordinate 507,812 of CAVOLS010000005.1, forward strand.
AGGTGGACATTGTCCATATCATCAGGTTTTTAAGATTTATCGAAGATGGTGAAACCGTTTTCTTTGGCGGCGATGTGCACCGCAGTTGCATCAAATGAAAAACAGGTTTAAAGCAAAATATGATTATGACGGGGCAAAATCGCATGGAGTTAAGGCAGCAATGGCGCAAACAGGGGGAAGAAGAAAACTGGACTTTTCTTTTCTATCATGACATTGCCTATCCAACTTTTCAATTTTCAAAACAAAAAAAGGCCTGCCCTAAAAAGAGCTGGCCGTTGCTAACCTATGAAAAACACCTGAGTTACAAAATAGGAAATAAATTTTAATTTCTCCAAT
>CAVOLS010000006.1:0-15812 GCA_963696835.1 uncultured Chitinophagaceae bacterium
CAATATAAATGCTATCGCAAAAGTTGCTATTGTTATAGTGGCGCTACCAATAAGTTGTGCTTTAAGTACAGTTGTTCCTCCGCCATAAAAAAGGCCGGCGACAGCAGAAGAGTTGTCAGCACCTGTAGGACCTGTTGCCCCATATTAACACCTGGCAAAAAGACCTAGAGATAAGGTTCCCCAGATTTCGCATGCGCCGTGTACGGGAACTGCTCCTATGGGATCATCAATTCTTGCATACTCAAGTACATTTACTACGAGGTAAACGATCGCTCCGGCAACAAGGCCTAATAAAATAGCGCCTAAAGGCGAAACCCAATAACATGGACAAGTGATTGCAACAAGGCCGCCAAGAAAACCATTTATGGTATATCCCAGGTCAAATTTACCTTTTGTATCTCCAAACCAGAGTGCGATATACATTGCAGAAATTCCTCCGGCACAAGCTGCGAGGGTGGTATTGGTTGCCACTCGTCCTATTCCCTGCATATCAACTGCAGAAAGCGTACTGCCCGGATTAAATCCATACCATCCAAACCAAAGTATAAAACCTCCCACAGCAGCTATAGTTAAGTTATGAGCAGGCGGCATTCCACCACCATCGCGTTTAAAAACTCTTGCTAAACGTGGTCTGAGAACAATTGACCCCGCTAAAGAGGCAATTCCCCCTATAGTATGCACTACAGTAGAACCCGCAAAATCTCTGAAACCTGTACCGAGAGACTTAAGAAAATGACCTTCGGTTCCCATCAATGCTAAAAAGCCATCTGGTCCCCAGGCCCAGTGACCGATAATCGGATAAATAAAGCCTGTAATGCCTATGCTATACAAAATATCTCCTCTAAAACTTGTGCGTCCTATCATCGCTCCTGAAACAATTGTAGAGCAGGTGTCTGCAAAAGCATATTGAAAAATCCAGTGTGCAAGAAGCGGAATACCGGTCGCCATATAAGTTTCAGGCGCCGCATTAGAAAAAACCAATGGTAACCAATAAAGCCATTTCCTTCACTAAACATAAAAGCATAACCGATTGCCCAGAAAAGGATCCCACAAAGACATGTATCAAAAATACATTCCATTAACACATTAACTGTTTCTCTCTGACGGGCAAAACCTGCTTCCAGCATTACAAATCCAGCCTGCATACCAAATACTAAGAATGCTGCAACCAATGTCCATATTGTGTTAGCAGTATTCATCAACATTGTTTCATGAGGAGTATAATTTTCTCCCGCATATGCATTCGTTGCTATTATCCCTGGTATTATTTTCATGCCTGCAATAACAAGTAGTACACCTCTAGAATTTTACCAGAAAAAATCGTAAATCCAAGGCGCCATTTTTCGGCTTTTGTTAATCTGACCATTGAAATAGAGGAATCGGATTTTCTACCCATTTGATTAATTAATTTATTTAGTAACATAAAAAAATTTTAATCGTATTGAAATAAGAGTGAAAAAAATTAAAAGTGATAAACAGCTGCTATTAAAAAATTCCCATCTGATTTTGTACCTTCTCCGTGGGACCTGGTATAGATTTCTTTGGTGGCATTCTCCAAACGGAGTTCTGGAATTATGATAAGATTATCAATTTTAAAATTTGCAGAAAGTGTTGTTTCAAAAACACTTCCTCCGCCTGGAATTGCAGCAAAAAGATTTTGTTGTTTATAATCATTAAAATACTCAGTGCGAAGTGTAAGCCCAAACAGGCTTGTAGGATCATAATTAAAGTAAAGCCCACTATACCACCAGTTCCGGGAGTTTTCATATTTGCCTAATTGTTGATTCTTATTGAAAGCTATTCCTCCTATATAAAGCATGTTGAATTTACCAGTAAGCTTTTGTGTTAGTACGGTTTCCAACTGTGATACTTTAGCAGAATCTGTTGGCCTCTGTCCGGAGAAATAATTTATGTATGCTTTGAAATTATCATTTGGAGAATAACTGTATTGAGCTATCACATATTTTTTTGCATCATTTAATGATTTATAATCATTAGGATTAGTTACTCCCAACATAAAAGCATGCTTTCCAAAGGAGGCTTCTGCTTTTACTCCAAGTATGAAAAAAAGGTCCGTAAGTAAACATGTAAGACATGCTGTAATTCCGGCTACCATCGGGCTCAAAAATTTCATTATTAAAGTGCGTAGCCCAGTCGCCCACCGTAAACTTTATATTTTTCCAGGGTGAATATGAAACATATAATTGCCTTATTGCAGAAAGTGTGTTAGCATCATTATAAGAAAATTCTTCAGCTCTTTTCCCAAATGCCAGTTCTGCTACCATATCTACTTTGCCGATAGTATTTTCTATTTTGACACGAGCCGCTCCCAGCTCAAAGGAGTTTTGTGAATTTGTAAAGCTGGTTTTATTATTTCCAGCTTGTTTATTAAAATCATATTTGTAATAAACATCAACAGATCCTGAAATAACCGTTTTTGGTTTGGATTCCTCAGTAGCAATTGGAGGAGAAGTTGCGGAATCGATTTTTGTTGGTGAAATAGAATTGGTTTGTGCAAAACCAGAATTAAACGTGCCCAAAATAACACACGACGTCAAAATTTTTCTTAACATTGTTTTAGATTTAAAGATTAAAAATCGAAGGGGTTTGGCTGATTAACTTTTCTCAGAAGTTAATCGTTTGAGCTATGCCCCTTTCTTGTTCATTTAGAGTTCCGTTACTCTTAACAACAAAGTTCCCTGTACATATTTTTCATTGTGCTGCGATGCATCCAATCCCATAGCTTCTTCTTCTTCAGTAACACGCAATGGTAAAATCAAATTGATGAATTTGAAGATCACAGGAAACACAAAGCTGTAGGCGACAACTATTGCCATGCTTTAAGCTGTGTAAAAAGAAACGCCGGATTACCATAAAACAAACCGTCCGTACCGCCTGCTATTTACAGCTTTGGTTGCGAATATACCGGTCATCACATACCAACCATTCCACCAATACCGTGACAGGGAAATACATCAAGTGTATCATCCAGTGTAGATTTTGTTTATAATAAACTGCGATATTGGAAATGATCGCTGCTACAACGCCAATGAAAATACTTTGCGGTATTGCCACAAAACCTGCGGCAGGAGTGATCGCAACAAGGCCTACTACAGCACCGATACAAAATCCGAGTACTGAAGGTTTTTTACCTCTTAATACATCAAAGAACATCCAGGATAAACCAGCGGCTGCTGCAGCGGTGTTGGTAGTTGCAAATGCAGATACTGACAATGCATTTGCACCAATGCAGAACCTGCGTTAAAGCCAAACCAGCCAAACCAAAGTAGGCCGGTACCGATCAATACATAAGGAATATTAGCTGGTGGAATTTCTTTGTGTTCGATATGTGATTTGCGGCGTTTTAAAACAATGCTCCGGCAAGGGCAGCACAACCTGCAGAAATATGTACCACAGTACCACCGGCAAAATCGAGAACACCCATTTTAAACAGAAATCCATCGGGATGCCAGGTCCAATGTGCTAAGGGTGCATATACCAGTAGACTGAACAAAGCAATAAAAAGTATGTAGGCAGTAAAACGGATCCGCTCAGCAACAGCTCCTACTACCAGTCCGGGCGTTATTATGGCAAACATCAGCTGGAAAAAGGGAAAAACAGTCAGCGGAATGGTTGGCGCCAGACTCCAGGGTGCACCGTGAGCTACTCCTTTAAAGAAAAGATGAGTTAGATGGGTTACCAATAACACCACCGATAGAATCCCAAAGCAAAGGCTAAATCCTACCAGTCACCCAAAGAATACTTACAACACCTGCCGCTACCACACTTTTGATCATGGTGAGATCACATTTTTCCGGTGAACCATTCCACCGTAAAAGAAAGCAGTCCCGGCGTCATTAAAAATACAAGGGCAGTAGCAACAATAATCCAGGCAATATCTGCGTTATATTTGCCTCCGTCATTAAAATTTGCGAAGGGAGGGAATAAATAATGCAATAATTGCCACGATAGCCAGCACCAGGAAAGGGCACTGCCTGTTTGAAAGTTAATTTGCTCATACCTTGTTGTTTTAGTTAAATATTAAAATATTTATAATTTGAATATCTTAATACAATTAATAACGATTTATTGGATAGGTTGTAACAAATATCTGATTTTACCCAACGGCCATGATTAGTTGAGATGTTTTATTAGATAGTGACTAAATATAATCAAATTTCAATAATTTAACTGTGTTTCACATAGACTTAATAAGACATTACTAAAAATTAAATGTGAAAAAGTTTTCTAGAATACTATCATTTTTTTGGATATTCATAGCTATAAAATGATAATTATTATTATGAATTTGCTGTTTCTGACAACGCAAATTCAATTGTGCTGGATTTTATTATGGAGTTTGAGAAGGCAAGTAAGAGTTCTACACTTGAAAGTTATTCCACGCAGGGAATGTTATTAATAAAATATACAAATATAACAAAGCCACCCCTTGTTGGGTGGCTTTAACTGGTATAATATCGTCTAACGGTTACTGTTAAGTCAGGTTAATCATTCGTCGCGATCTGACAGCAAAATGATCGCAATAGTGTTCATTATAATTATGGTCTTTACCTTCAAGTAAAGAATATCCAAGGTATTCATCTACTTTTCGTGCATCCCTCTTCCTTCGCTGATAGCCCAAACCACCAGCGATTGGCCCCTGCGCATGTCACCGGCAGTGAAAAACCTTTGCAATATTCGTCTGGTAGGCCTTTTCAGTTGCTTTTACATTTCCCCTTTCATCTAATTCACATTCCCAACTCCTTTATTAATCCCTCGTGTTGAGGATGCACAAACCCCATGGCCAGCAGGGCAAGTTCACAGGGAATTTCTCTTTCCGAGCCGGACTTCGTCAAACTCGGCGGGCTTGTCGTCCTCCGCGAAGTTTCCATTCGAGCTGCACGATTTTGAGGGCTTTCAGATTTCCTTTTTCGTCACCAATAAATTCCTTGGTGGCCATCGCCCATTGCCTTTCAGCACCTTCTTCGTGCGATGAGGTGGTTTTTAAAATCATTGGGTAAGTTGGCCAGGGCATATAAGCGTTCGTTCTTTTGGCGGCTGTGGCAGTAATTCAAATTGTGTTATGGTTTTGGCACCCTGACGGTTGGATGTGCCGACACAATCACTTCCCGTATCACCACCACCAATTACAATTACATTTTTCCCGTGGCGAAAATATCTTCGTCCTCAACTTCCTTACCCGGAACTCTTTTATTTTGTTGTTTCAGAAAATCCATAGCAAAATAAATTCCTTTCAACTCCCGTCCCGGTATCGCCAGATCCCTCGGAATGGTAGAGCCACCGCCAACATATGGCATGATAATCACGATCAGTTCATTGATACTGATATCAACACCCACATTGGCATTGCATCTAAATACAATGCCTTCTTCTTCCAGAATTAATTCTGCGATCAATGATCCATTTTTCCAGTTTAAAATCCGGAATGCCATATCGCAGTAAACCACCGGGTGCATCATCTCTTTCAAAAACAGTTACCGTATGGCCTGCAGAATTTAATTGGGCGGCAGCAGCCAGTCCTGCAGGTCCTGAGCCAATGACGGCAATTTTTTTTCCGGTTCGGATATTTGGCTGTGTTGCTTTTACAAAACCTTTCTCGAATGCAATTTCAATGATATGCTTTTCGATCTCTTCGATGGTAACCGCGGGCTGGTTGATACCCAGCACACAAGCTGTTTCGCATGGAGCCGGACAAATTCTGCCGGTAAATTCGGGAAATTATTGGTTGACACTAGGATATCATATGCCTCCTGCCAGTTTTTCCGGTAAACGGCATCATTAAACTCAGGAATCATATTTCCCAGCGGACATCCATGGTGACAAAAAGGAATGCCGCAGTTCATACAACGGGCCGCCTGCTGGTTCAGTTTTTCATCACGAATACGCTTTCACAAATTCTTTGTAGTCTTTCACTCGTTCTGTGCTGGACGCTTTTGGGAAGTTCACTGTTAAACTCCAGAAATCCTGTTGGTTTTCCCATTTGCTTTAATAATTTGATAATGTTAACAATGCATGTTCTGAATCTGACTCATTTTTGGGCTTTTACTGTCTATTCCTGTGGTCAACAATACTTTTTTATAATCTTTTGGAAACACTTTTACGAAATTCCTTAACTGGTTTTCAAAATCATCCAATACAAATTTTGCACCGTACTGCCTGTATAAGTCGGGAAATGATTTCTGATCATTGCGCAATGATGAATGTCTTCATCCAGTTCGATAGGGATCCAGGTCAACCATTTCCTTATTGCAAGTGATCGGCAAACGATTTCCACGTACATCATATACATAGGCAATGCCACCACTCATGCCAGCCGCAAAGTTTCTTCCGGTATCACCCAGAATCACTACCCTGCCACCGGTCATGTATTCGCAACCATGATCACCGACACCTTCTACTACTACAGTTGGCGCCGGAATTACGAACGGCAAAACGTTCGCCGGCCTTACCGCGGATAAAGGCTTCGCCCGAAGTAGCTCCATAAAAGGCTACATTACCAATGATGATATTTTCTTCCGGAACAAAACGGCATCGCGCGATGGATAAACGATCAGCTTTGCACCGAAAAGCCCTTTCCCGAAATAATCATTGGCGTCACCTTCCAGTTCAAGTGTAACACCGCTGGTATTAAATGCGCCAAAGCTTTGACCGGCTGTTCCTTTGAATTTGAAATGAATAGTATCATCAGGAAAACCTTTCGACTTTATATTTTTTGGAAATTTCGTTGGATAGAATGGTACCGACTGGTACGGTCGGTATTCTTTACGTTGAACGATGCCGATACTTTCTGCCTGATTTTCCAGTGCCGGTTTTGCTGCTTCCAGCAATTTCCAGTCGAGTACATCTTCATGACCGTGATCCTGTTCTTCCGCTTGTATAGAGCCGGTATACATTGAGGCTGGCTCCTTGTATAAAATGGTGACAGATCAGTTTGCTTTATTTCCAGTGCTCAACATTCTCATTTACTTCAAGAAACTCTACCTGGCCAACCATTTCGTTAATGGTGCGGAAGCCCAAGTTCAGCCATGATCTCGCGTAATTCCTCGGGTCAAGAAATTTAAAGAGGTTCACAACATGGTCGGCATTACCGGTAAATCGTTTTCTCAGATTCCGGATCCTGGGTAGCAACACCTACCGGGCAGGTATTCAGATGACATTTGCGCATCATGATGCAACCTTCGACTACCAGTGCAGCGGTTGCAACGCCCCATTCTTCAGCACCCAGTAAAGTAGCAATGGCTATATCACGACCGGTTTTTAATTGTCCGTCGGTTTGAACTACTACGCGGCTGCGTAGTTTATTTTTTACCAGGGTTTGATGAGATTCGGCCAAGCCCAAGTTCCCACGGCAAACCCGCGTGTCTGATAGAACTGATCGGTGATGCACCGGTACCACCATCATGACCGGAAATCAAGATCACATCGGCTTTTGCTTTTGCAACACCTGCAGCAATCGTTCCAACACCTGCTTTGGAAACCAGCTTTACATTGATTCGCGCATTGCGGTTGGCATTCTTCAAGATCGAAGATCAACTGAGCCAGATCTTCGATCGAATAAATATCATGATGCGGTGGCGGAGAGATTAAACCGACACCGGGTGTTGAGTGCCGGACCTTGCCGATCCATTCATCTACTTTATGGCCCGGCAATTGTCCGCCTTCGCCTGGTTTTGCACCCTGCGCCATTTTTATTTGTAATTCATCGGCCTCGGTAAGGTAATAGCTGGTAACACCAAATCGGGCAGAAGCTACCTGTTTGATGGCTGAGCGCATAGAGATCGCCATTGGGCAATCGTTCATAGCGTATTTCATCTTCGCCACCTTCGCCGGTATTGCTTTTGCCGCCAATGCGGTTCATGGCAATGGCCAGGGTGGTATGCGCTTCCCATGAGAATCGATCCGAACTGACATGGCGCCGGTTGCAAATCGCTTATAGATGTTTTCTGCCGGTTCTACTTCATCAATGGAAATAGACGGGCGGTTGCTTTTCAAATGGAACAGGCTTCTAATGTAGCAGCCTTCTCCGTTTGCTCATTGACGAGTTTTGAATATTTTTTAAAGATATTATAATCATTCATCCTGGTTGAATACTGCAACAGGTGAATCGTTGTGGGATTAAACAGGTGAAATTCGCCTTTACGTTTCCATTGGTAAAGACCGCCCACCGTTGCAGGTCGATCAGGAATATTTTTCCTGCTAAAAGCGAAAAAGTGTTTCACCAGAGTTTCACTGGCAATTTCATCAAGTCCCATACCCTCGATCCGTGAGGTAGCACCGGTAAAATATTTATCAACCACCGACTTATTTATACCGATGATCTCAAATATCTGTGCGCCCTGGTACGACTGCAGCGTAGAGATACCCATTTTTGAGAAGACCTTCAGCAAACCGTCATTAACGGCTTTGACATAATTTTTTTTAAGATGATTAGGATCAAGTTCGCAGTCTAACTGTCCCTGAAGCTTCATATCACGAATGGTCGAAAGCGCCAGATAAGGATTGATGGCCGTAGCGCCAAAGCCAATCAGGCAGGCAAAATGATGTACTTCCCATACATCGCCGGCTTCTATCACAAGACCCACCTGCCCGCGGAATCCTTTTTGGATAAGATGATGATGAACTGCGGAAACGGCTAGTAAAGAAGGTATGGGTGCATGGTCAGAATCAATGGCCCTATCTGAGAGTATCAATACTTCAAAGCCATCTTTCACCGCATCCACTGCATAACGGCAAAGACGTTCCAGTCCCTTTTGCAACGAACCGGGTTTTCCATCGGCCCTAAAATAGGTTTGCAGTGTTTTGGCTTGGAAGATTCCGGTATCGATACTTCGTATTTTTTCAAGTTCAGTATTTAAGGATCGGATGTTTCAAGGGCCACCTATGGCAGCCAGGGGATCCTCCTCCAGCAGATTGCCATTGTTTCCGACAAATGTTGCCAGCGACATTACCAAACGTTCGCGGATCGGATCGATAGGCGGGTTGGTTACCTGGGCAAATAATTGTTTGAAATAGCTGCTCAGATGTTGTGGTTGATCACTCAATACCGCAAGAGGCACATCTGTGCCCATTGAGCCTATCGGCTCTTTGCCATCAACTGCCATCGGCCCAATGATGCAATTCAAGGTCTTCGGTTGAGTAACCAAATGCCTTCTGGTATTTAAAAATCTGGTCGTGCTCAAGTGGGTAAACATTACCCGCGGTTCCGGCAGTTCTTCCAGCCGGATCTTATATTTATTCAGCCATTCGCCATATGGCTTTTGAGAACAAATCTTTTGTTTCAATTCATCATCGCTAATGATTCTTCCCTGTTCGATGTCTACGACGAACATTTTGCCGGGCTGCAACCTTCCTTTCTCGTTGATCAGCTTAGGATCTACCGGAAGAACGCCGGTTTCTGAAGCCATGATAACCCGGTCATCGGTAGTTACGCAGTAGCGGGAAGGACGCAGGCCGTTTCTGTCTAATGTAGCTCCGATCATCTTTCCATCGGTAAAAGAAATTGAAGCCGGGCCATCCCAGGGCTCCATTAATGAGGCATGGAATTCGTAGAATGCTTTTTTGACCGGGTCCATCTGCTCATTGCCGTCCCATGCTTCAGGGATCAGCATCATCATTACATGGGGCAGCGAACGGCCGCATAATGTAAGCAGCTCGATCATATTGTCCAGACATGCAGAGTCTGATTGTCCTTCAGTCGATCCGGCAACAGCATTTCCATCTCTTCTTTTGTGAAATAAGGAGACCAAAGCCTTTTTCGCTTGTTCTTAGCCAGTTCAGGTTTCCCTGCAAAGTATTGATCTCTCCATTATGTGCAATGTAGCGGAAAGGCTGGGCCAGTTTCCAGGACGGGAAGGTGTTAGTGGCAAAACGGGAATGTATCAAGCCCAAAAGCAGATACCACCCTTTTGTTACTGAGGTCAGGAAAATACTGACGCACCTGTTCGCTGGTAAGCTGCCCTTTATAAACAACGGTTTTGTAAGACAATGAAGCAACGTAAAAGCCGATAGGGTCTTTTTTAACCGTATTGGTGATGGTATGGCCCGCATAGTTGCGCAGGACGAACAATTTTCGTTCGAAATCCTCTGAATTGCTGATATGATCGGGACAGGCAATAAAAACCTGTTCAATTTCAGGTTCAACAGATAATGCGGTTGGCCCGATGCCCTGGGGATTCACAGGCACCTTTCGATAACTAAGAACTTCAAGGCCCAGTTTTTCAGCAGACCTGTTAAATATATCCCGGCATTCTTCCCGAAGGCGTATTTCTTTAGGGAAAAATAAAACGCCTACGCCATATTTTCCATAGGCAGGCAAATGTACGCCCAGTTTCACACATTCCTAATGCTTTTTCAAAAAAGCGATGCTATTGAAATTATCTTTAAAAATTTTTAGGATGAAATTAAAAATGGATTACTTCTACACCTTGCAACCGGTTTCATTATCGCTGAAACGTAATGCAGTAAAGGTTTTGCTGGAAAAAGATTACAGTATCCAACCGCTGGATGCTTCGGGTATTTCCATTATAAATAACTTTGATATAGGATCAAAACAAGCCAAAATGTGATAAAGCGATTTAAAACAATCCAATGTTTGATTAGCGCATTCATATAAGCTGAAATGTAGATTTCTACAATTTGGGTTATATCGCCTAATGTTCTAAAAATCATAACATTGGGCGCAGGCCCATGCTTATGTGGCCAAAAAAAATTCCGGCCTCATCGGCCGGAATTCTAATAAATAATTCATCTACTTTTATGCTTCTTCTGTTTTCAGCATCTTCTGAGTTTTCTTTCTTTCATCTTCATCCAGAATCACTTTACGCATACGTATATATTTTGGTGTTACTTCAATACATTCATCCTGCTGAATATATTCCATGCATTCTTCCAGCGTCATCTAAAGTTTTTGGTGCAATGCGCGGAGCATCATCACTTCCGCTGGCGCGGTGATTGGTTAATTTTTTTGGTTCTGTTGCATTTACCACTAAGATCTCCTGGTTTAATATGTTCAGCAATTATTTGGCCTGCATAAACTTCTTCTCCCGGATCAACAAAAAATGTTCCGCGATCCTGTAATTTATCGATAGAATAACCTGTTGTTCGTTCCTGGTTTTTTGAAAGCAATACACCATTATTTCTTCCGGGAATATGGCCTTTCCATGGTTTGTATTCAATAAAACGGTGTGCCATTACGGCTTCACCGGCTGTATTGGTAAGCATGTTTGAACGCAAACCGATCAAACCACGTGAAGGAATTTCAAATTCAAGGTGCTGCATTTCACCCTTGGTTTCCATTACCAGCATTTCACCTTTGCGCTGGGTAACAAGGTCAATTACTTTACCGCTAAATTCAGCCGGCACATCAACCACCAATATTTCATAAGGCTCACATTTTTTTCCATCAATTTCTTTTACCAAAACCTGCGGCTGGCCAACTGTTAATTCATAACCTTCCGGCGCATGGTTTCAATCAGAATACCAAGATGAAAAATACCACGGCCAAATACCAGAAAGCTATCTGCACTATCGGTATCTTCTACCCGCAATGCAAGGTTTTTTTCTGTTTCTTTCATCAACCGGTCACGCAGATGACGGGAGGTAACAAATTTGCCATCCCTTCCAAAAAAAGGAGAGTTGTTGATGCTGAACAGCATGCTCATGGTAGGTTCATCCACACTGATCACCGGCAATGCTTCCGGATTTTCAGGATCAGCAATCGTATCACCGATATTAAAATCTTCCAATCCAACAACAGCACAAATATCACCGGCATAACTTCGGTAACTTTCTTTCTTGCCCATTCCTTCAAACACATATAATTCTTTTACACGAGGTTTTTTGTATTGATCCATCAGCCTGCATTAACGACAATAGTCTGACTTTCTTTTATAGTGCCACGGGCAACTTTTCCTACGGCAATTCTTCCCAGAAAAGAAGAATAATCAAGCGAAGTGATCTGCATTTGCAGTGTGCCTTCGCTTACTTTTGGTGCCGGAACATATTTCAAGAATGCCATCCAGCAATGGAATAATATCTTCAGTTGGTGTTAATGAATCATTGAACCAGCCATGCTTTCCGCTACCATAAAAAGTAGGGAAATCAAGCTGCTCTTCGGTTGCATCGAGGTTAAAGAATAATTCAAAAACTGCATCATGCACTTCATCCGGGCGGCAATTTGGTTTATCAACTTTATTAATAACAACAATCGGATGAAGGCTTAAGCTGCAATGCTTTCTGCAACACAAAACGTGTTTGCGGCATTGGGCCTTCAAAAGCATCTACCAGTAGAAAAACACCATCGGCCATTTTAAGAACACGTTCTACTTCACCACCAAAATCAGAGTGACCCGGAGTATCAATTACATTTATTTTTACATCTTTATACACAACGGATGCATTTTTACTGAAAATGGTAATACCGCGTTCTCTTTCAAGGTCGTTGCTGTCCATGATCAGTTCACCGGTTTCCTGGTTGTCGCGGAAAACTTTGGTGCGTGTAAAATTTTGTCAACCAGGGTGGTTTTACCATGGTCAACGTGTGCAATGATTGCTATGTTCCTGATCTCCATAAATTGTTTTAACCTTGGTCATATAACTTTTGATATGACCGAATTTTTTTAAGGGTGCAAAGTTACATTAAATCAGATTTGCCCAGCAAGAATAAAACAGAAAGTTAACAGTTAAGGGATTTCGCGTGTAACAATGAATGGTGCAGCATTTTGCGCTATTTTTACTAAACATCTAATTTTGAAGTTGAAAACATACCGGCTCCAAATCGGTTATGCATTTTGCTCGACTTTATCGGGCTTACCAGTTATCTTTTGCCCGTGATCGGGGAAACGGAAGATCTGCTGTGGGCGCCGATTTCAGGCATTATTTTTTATTTTTTATTTGGAATGAAAAGATTCGCCATATTAGGCGGTATTTTTTCGTTCCTGGAAGAAATTTCTCCGGGGCTTGATTTTATTCCAACGTTTACCATCGCATGGTTTTTGAGAAAACGGGAACTGGAAAAAATTCCTGAGATGCAAAAAAAATAGTTTCAATCCTATTTCGATATTCTCTCATATAAGTCATTTTATAGTTTTTGCCGTTTCTGCGAAAACTAAAAATCTGGATTAAAGAATTATTAAACTTTCAAAAATACAAAAGCCATAAAAGTGAAAATCTAGCTTTTACCGTTTTTATCTTCTATACATTTAAAGAGTTACTTGGTTGCCAATGAATTAAATCGAGTATTTTTAGTTTACTAAAACAACTTTAAATGAAAAATGTTGCTCTCCTTTTTCTCACCCTTTTTTTCTATAATATTTGTTTTGCACAGGACAGCATTACACTCAACGATGTACGTTCTGCCGAAAAAATAATCAGCCTTCATTTTTCAGATTTAAAAAATGATTCTCTTTTAGAAGAAGTACAATCAAGGGCTAAGGTGTATGATAAAATGCATCTTTATTCACTGGATAATTCTATCCCCATGTCGATGGCGCAAAGTCCGCTGCTGCCATATATGAATCTCAATAAAAAACAATTACCGGTAAAGTTTGATATTCCGGCTGGCGTAAATCTTCCGGCAAACCGCAACGACCTGGCTTTTTATTCTATCCCGCAATTGGCTTCGTTGATTAAAAACAAAAAGATCACGTCCGCTGAGCTCACCCAATTTTTTATCGACCGGCTGAAAAAATTTGACGATACCCTGCATTGCGTAATTTCCTATACTATAGATATTGCGATGGCTGAAGCGAAGAAGGCCGATGAAGAAATTGCTGCCGGCAGGTATCGCGGGCTTCTTCATGGCATTCCGTATGGATTAAAAGATCTGTTTGCAGTGCGTGGAACAAAAACCACATGGGGCGCTGAGCCTTATAAAGACCAGGAAATATAGACAATTACAGCTATGTGTACACGAAATTAAAAGAAGCGGGCGCTGTGCTGATCGCTAAATTAAGTTTGGGCGCATTGGCCATGGACGATTATTGGTTTGGCGGCCAAACAAGAAACCCATGGAATATGCTGGAAGGATCCAGTGGCTCTTCTGCGGGCTCTGCGTCAGCTACCGTGGCAGGGCTCGTTCCATTTGCCATTGGAACAGAAACGTACGGTTCTATTATTTCACCATCCACCGTTTGCGGAGCCACCGGTTTACGCCCCACATTCGGCTCAATCAGCAGATCAGGCGCCATGACACTTTGCTGGAGTTTGGATAAAGCCGGCCCTATTTGCAGAAGCGCCGAAGATGCGGCCATTGTTTTTAATTATTTGCACGGAACCGATGGCTTGGATGCTGCCGCGGTAAATATGCCATTTAACTATAAAGAAAAGGCCAACCTTAGTAAAATGAAAATCGCCTATGCAAAAAATTATTTCGGACAAAAAGATACATTAGGAAATGAAAATAATGTGCTGGAAGTTTTTAGAAAAGCCGGTGCACAATTAATTCCTATTGATTTTCCGGATCGCGTGTATCATTTCAATATGATGGGAGTGGTGATTGGTGCAGAAAGTGCAGCGGCATTTGACGGCTTTACCAGGACCGGCCTTGATGACAAGATGCCGCAGGGCAAAGATGAATGGCCCAATTTTTTTCGTGCGGCAAGGTTTATTCCGGCTGTTGAATATATCAACGCGATGCGTCATCGTTATCTTCTAATACAAAAAGTAAATGAAGTTGTTGAAAAATATGATGCGATTATTTGTCCTACATGGGAGCGGCAACCAGGCGGCTATTACTAATTTAACCGGGCACCCCGCAATCAGTTTTCCAACCGGATTCAATAAAAAAAATACGCCCACCAGCATTACACTTATTGGAAAATTATATGATGAAGCCACAATTTTAGCAATTGCAAAAATCTACCAGGATTTCTTACTTCCTGGAACAAAATACATCCTGATTTTTTCTTAAAATAAGGCAGCACTACCATCCGGTAAAACTTCCAAAAATACGACGTGATTAATTTATGATGGTAAATTATAAAAAGAGGAAAATCTATATTTTCAGTTATCTCGTGCGTTTAAATTGCGAGGAAGGCATTTTTAATTGCGGCAATCTAACATTTAACCATATTTTCCAAAGCATCTCGCATCCGTTTCCCAAAAGATTAAATGCCAAAACCAAAATCATGATGGCGACGCCGGGAGCCAGTGCGAGCGCGGGATTGTGCGTGATAATAAAATTGTAATTCTCTTTTACTAACTGGCATTTCGCCCCAGCTTGGTGTGGGCGGCTGTATTCCTACACCAAAGAAAACTTAATCCGGCTTCAATAATAATAGCGCTGGCAAAATTGGAAGCGGCAATTACCATCACAGGTCCCAGCACATTTGGCAAAATATGCCTGATAATGATGCGCATATCTTTTAGTCCCAAAGCTTTTGCAGCCTGGATGTATTCCATCTCGCGCAAAGCCAACACCTGGCCACGAACTACACGCGCCACACTGACCCGAACATCGTAAGTCCAACTGCAATAAATATTTGCCAGAAGCCTTTTCCCAAAGTAAGTGTGATTCCAAAAACAAGCAACAATGTAGGCATGCTCCATATTACGTTGATAAACCACATAATGATATTATCCGTTTTGCCGCCATAATAACCCGCCACGCCGAAAATAATTCCTATGGAAAGTGAAATTAAAACGGTTATTAATCCAACTGCCAGGCTTACTCCACTCCCACCAATAAACGGCTGAGAATATCGCGGCCAAATGTATCCGTGCCCAGCCAAAAAGTTTTTGATTCAATATAGTTTTATTGGCTAAGTCACTTTTTGCATAAGCCTGTTTTTCCT